>CANQYW010000014.1 GCA_947628185.1 uncultured Oscillospiraceae bacterium | reverse complement strand
CCCGGACAAATCCTACGCCTTCTGGCTGGCAAAGAGCCACTACAGGGATCTATTGGAGGCGGGCGTCAAGATCTACGAGTACACCCCCGGGTTCATCCACAGCAAGGTGGTGCTCACCGACTCAAAGAGCGCCGTGGTGGGGACGGTGAACTTTGATTACCGCAGTTTCTACCACCATTTTGAGTGCGCGGCGCTCCTGTGCGGGGCGCCTGCCATAGAGGACATTCTGGCCGACTTTGAGGCGACCTTTGAGGTCAGCCAGAAGGTGACGACAGAGGACGTGAAACGCGAAAAACTCCACGTCCGGGTACTGGGGGCGCTCCTTAAAATAGTCGCCCCGCTCATGTGACTTCACATGCGGCCTCAAGGAGGTGCCGAATTTGCCAGTTGTAAAAATACTTCACGCAGCGGATTTCCACATGGACTCCCCCTTCCGGGCTCTCCCGGAGGAGAAGGCCGTCCAGCGCCGCCGGGAACAGCGGGCGCTATTGGAGAAGATAAGGGATCTTGCAGAGAGCACAGGGGCCCAGGTGGTGCTCCTCTCTGGGGACCTCTTTGACTCCGGCGCCTCCTACTGGGAGACCACGGAGGAGCTCACAAGGATGCTCTCGGGCATCAGCGGCCACGTATTCATAGCCCCCGGGAACCACGACTACTACACCTCCCGCTCCCCCTACGCATTCATGGATCTGCCGGAGAACGTACACGTCTTCAGGACGCCCCAGCTGCGGCCAGTGGAACTCCCGGACCTGGGCGTCCGGGTCTGGGGGGCGGGGTTCTCCTCCACATACTGCGATCCCTTGTTAAAGAACTTCACCGTGGCGAAGTCCGATTTTATCGAGCTCATGGTGCTCCACGGGGACGTGGCCGCCGCCTCGAAGTATAACGCCGTCAGTGAGGAGGACATAGCCCGCTCCGGCCTTGACTACCTGGCGCTGGGACACGTACACAGTTTCTCCGGCATAAAGAGGGCCGGCGATACGCTCTACGCCTACCCCGGCTGTCCCGAGGGCCGGGGTTTTGACGAGACGGGCCCCAAGGGCGTCATAACCGGCTCTATTGGCAAGGGCTCCGGGGAACTAAACTTCGTCCCCCTGGGGGGCAGGGAGTATAGGGTAATTGAGGCGGACCTCACGGGATATAGCGACGCCCTCGCCGCCGCGAGAGCGGCCATCGGTGACGGCAACAGCCGGGACATCGCAAGACTCGTCCTCCGTGGGGCCTTCTCCGGCGATATTGACGCCGCCGCCATATCCGATGCGCTGGGGGACAGGTTCTTCCACCTCACGGTGAGGGACGAGACCCGCCCCGCGCGGGACATCTGGGCCGGGATGGAGGACGACACCCTGACCGGCCTCTTCCTCACGCGGCTCCGGGCCCTCTACGACGAGGCGGAGAGCGACGAGGAGCGCGCCCGGGTGGAACAGGCGGCAAAGTACGGCGTTTCGGCCCTGGAGGGCAGAGAGGAGTGGGGAGCTTGAAGATACGTAAAATGACGGCCTCCTTCGGGAAACTCAAGAACTCCACCCTGGAGCTGGGGGAGGGGCTAAACATCATATCCGCCCCCAACGAGTACGGCAAGTCCACCTGGTGCGGTTTCATCTCCGCCATGCTCTACGGCATCGACACCTCAGAGCGGGACAAGGCGGGGCGCCTCTCGGCGAAGACCCGTTTCCGCCCCTGGGACGGCGGCTCCATGGTGGGCACCATGGAGGTGCGTCACAACGGCCGGGACATCACCATCCAGCGCACCGGCAGGGGCACATCGCCCATGAAGAACGTCATCGCCGTCTACACCGGCACGGCGGACTTCATAAAGGAGCTAAACTCTGAGAACCTGGGCGAGACACTCACCGGCGTCACAAAGCCCGTCTTTGAGCGGACGGCCTTCATCCGCCGCCCCGACATACGGGTGAGCCAGACGGCGGAACTTGAACGTAAGATAGCGGGCCTCGTCACCGAGAGCGGCGAGGGCATATCCTACACCGAGGCGGACGCGGCCCTGCGCGCCGCCATGCGGAAACTCCGTTTCAATAAGAGCGGCGTCATACCCGCTCTCGAGCAGGAGCTCCGGCAGGCGGAGGCGGCCATGGAGGAGATAGAGTCCTCCGCCTCGGAGGTGGCGAACCTCCGCAACAACATGACCCGGCTCCAGAAACAGGTGGAGCACATGGAGAACGACCTGGAGATCCACGCGAAACTCGAGCAGCGGGCCGCCAGGAAACGGCTTGAGGAGGCCCGGACAGCCGCCGAGGCCGCCCAGATCCGTGTGGCGGAGCTGGATGCCGCCATAACGAAGAACGGCCACAAAATGACCCGTGAGGACATAAACGAGATCCGCGAGGCCGCCGCCGCGGTGGTGCCGCTGAAGTCCGTGGCCTCGGAGGCGGAGCGGACGCTCTGGCAGGCGGAGAAGGAGCTCTCGGACGTCGTAAATAAGCGCACCTCCTCCCCCCTCTCCACGAGGACCGAGGAGGCCGTGAACGCGGACATAGCCCGTGGCCGCAAGTTGGAGGAGCAGGCCAAAAACACAAAGGAGCGCAAGATACCCCGTGTCTACCCCATAGTCCTACTGACGCTCGCGGTCCTTGGCCTCATCGTGACCTCGGGGCTCCTCTCCGCCCTGGGCGGGGTCGTCCCTTGGGCGGCGGAGCTACTCGAGTTCTCCCTCCCCGGCATCGCCGTATCCCTCGTTCTCGGCGCGGCGGGGCTCGTACTACTATTCATGAAACCCCCGCGCCGCCGGGGCGCGGCGGAGGAGCTGGCGGAACTTCTCGATAGTTACGGCGTCAGCTCCATTGAGAAACTTGCCTCCATGCTGACGGCCTACACAGCCGTTGTGAACGAGGAGTCCGTCAAACGCGCCGCCCGGGACTCCGCCCGGGCCGCCTACGAGTCCGCCGGCGCCGCCGCCCAGGAGGCCAGCGCCCTGGCGGTGGAAAAACTCGCCGTATTCATGCCGGAGGTGTCCTCCGGCGAGGAGGTGGTCTCCGCCCTCAAGGAGACGGAGCACAACATCGACCTCCTCACCCACGCGGAATTTGACATGATATCCGCCCGCAACATCTACGAGACGCTCATGGCGGACTATGACCCCTCCATAGAGGTGGACGACTCCTACCTCCCCACGCCCATGCGCAACCGGGAGGACACCGTGGCCGCCATAAAGCGGGCCCAGACCCAGCTCCAGGAGGCCACGCGGCAGTATGACCTCGCCACCGGCGCGCAGCGCACCCAGGGGGACCCGGCAATCATCGAGGGCAAGATAGAGTCCCTCCGGGAGAGGATAGCCCAGTGTGAGCGCCGCTACAGCGCCCTGGTCCTCGCGGCTGACACGTTGGCGGAGGCCAACACGGAGCTCCAGACCCGTTTCTCCCCGGGGCTCGGCCGCATGGCCGCGGAGATAATGGCGCGCCTCACGGACGGCCGGTACGAGAAACTATACTTCGACAAGGGTTTTGACGCCTCCGCCAAGGAGTCCTCCAGCCCGGAGGCCCGGCCGCTCCTGGCCCTCTCGGACGGCACGGCGGATGAAGTATACCTCTCCCTGCGCCTTGCCATGTGCGAACTCCTGCTCTCAGGCGACGACCCCTGCCCCATAGTCCTGGACGACGCCCTCGCGAACTTTGACGACACCCGGTGCCTCCGGGCCCTCCAGCTCCTCCGGGAGATGGCCAAGTCCCGGCAGATAATCCTCTTCTCCTGCCACAGCCGGGAGGCCCATCTCATGGGCGAGGCCGGGGACGTGCGGGTCCTCGGCGTATAAACAAGAAACATAAGGGGGGGACACATCATGGGCGAGAACCAGAGGAACATAAGATATCTCTCCGTCCTGTCGGAGAAATTCCCCACGGTGGCGGCGGCCTCCAGCGAGATCGTGCGCATAGAGGCCGTCCTGCGCCTCCCCAAGGGGACGGAGCACTTCATGTCGGACCTGCACGGGGAGAACGAGGCATTTATTCACATTTTGAATAACGCCTCCGGTTACATAAGGGAGAAGGTGGACGCCATCTTCGCCGGCGAGCTCTCCGCCCGGGAGCGGGCGGACCTCTCCACCCTCGTCTACTACCCGGAGGACAAACTGCCAGTGCTGAGAGCCGCCCAGAGCGACCTCGAGGGCTGGTACCACGAAACGCTGATGCGCCTCATAACACTCTGCCGGTTCGTCTCCTCAAAGCACACCAGGAGCCACGTCCGGAGCCTCCTGCCGGAGAGCTGCGGCTACGTGCTTGACGAACTCCTTCACGCCCACTTTGAGGACCACGACAAGAAACTCTACTACGAGACCATCGTCGAGAGCATCATAGCCTACGGCAGGGCGGACGCCTACATAATCCGCCTCTGCGAGCTCATAAAGCGTCTGGCCGTGGACAAACTCCACATCGTGGGGGACCTGTTCGACAGGGGCCCGAGGCCCGATTTGATCCTCGAGCGGCTCATGGAGCACCACGACGTGGACATCCAGTGGGGCAATCACGACGTGGTGTGGATGGGCGCGGCCTCCGGGAGCCCCATATGCTGCCTCACCGTTCTAAAGACCACCCTCGCCTACAATAACACCGACACCATAGAGCACGGCTACGGCATTAGCCTGCGGGAACTTGAGCACCTGGCCCAGACAGTCTACCGGGAGAGCCCGGTGGAGCGCTGGCGGCCGAAGGAGGACAGCCGCCGCCACAGCGACCCGTCCCTGCTCCGGCGCACGGCCCAGATGCACAAGGCCGTCACCGTCATGATGCTAAAGCTTGAGGCCCAGGTCATAGCCCGTAACCCGGACTTTGACATGTCCGACCGGGACTACATAAATAGGATAGACTTCAAAAATGGCACCGTTCAATGTCTCGGGCGGGAGTATAAGCTCCTCGACACCGACTTCCCCACCGTGGACCCGGAGCACCCGGACCGCTTGAGCCATGAGGAGGAGCTGGTCATCCGGGGCCTTGCCAGGAGTTTCCGGGAGAGCAAACTTTTGCAAAAGCACGTCCAGTTCCTCTACTCCGCGGGCTCGGTCTACAAGGTGACGAACGGGAACCTACTATACCACGGGGCGGTGCCCATGACGTCCGAGGGTGACTTCGCCCGAGAGAGTTTCGAGGGGCGGGAGTACTCCGGCAAGGCGCTCTTTGACTACTGCGACAGGCGCGCCCGCCAGGGTTACTTCGCGCCGGAGGGCTCCCCCCAGCGGGAGGCGGGGCAGGACTTTCTCTGGTACCTCTGGTGCGGGCGGCTGAGCCCCATCTATGGCCGGAGCGCCATGACCACCTTTGAGCGGCTGTACATAGAGGACCCGGAGACACACCGGGAGATAAAGGACCCCTACTACACCCAGATACAGCTCCCCGGCACGGCGGAGAAGATACTCTCCGAGTTCGGCCTCCGGGATGAGCACTGCCACATCGTGAACGGCCACGTGCCGGTGAAGGCGGTGGAGGGGGAGAGCCCGGTGAAGGGCGGCGGCAAGCTCATCGTCATCGACGGCGGTTTCTGCCGCGCCTACCACGAGAAGACCGGCATCGCGGGCTACACCCTGGTGTACAACTCCCGGGGCCTCACGCTGCGCACCCACCAGCCCTTTGAGAGCGCCGCCAAGGCCATAGAGGAGGACGACGACATCGCCTCCTCCAGCGAGTACATCTACACCACCCCCCACCGGCTCCTGGTGGCCGACACCGACGACGGCCACAGGATGCGGGGCCTCATAGAGGACCTGAAGGATCTCGTCTCCGCCTACCAGTCCGGCCTCCTGCCGGAGCGGCGCGTGGAGGAAAATAGAATTTCTTGACCAAAACCCCATTTTGGGCGCAAAAAAGCACCGGGAACGTCTCCCAGTGCTTTTTTCGTCGATATTGCTGTTTTTTAACTCTCAATGAGCTTTAAATAGTCCCGCAGAGGGCGGCGGTTGTGCTCCATGAGCCTCTCGGGGAGATCTTTCAGCGGGAACCAGCGGACGTCCTCCACCTCCTCGGCCTGGAGCCTCAGTTCCCCGCGAAATTCCTCGCAGTAGTAGACTATGTCCACGATGTCCGAGACGTCCCCGTTGGGGTATGTGTGGCGGAACTCCGGGCCGGAGTACACCCCTAAGAGTCTCGGCTCCACCGGGGTCACCCCCAGCTCCTCCATGATCTCCCGGCGCATGGCCTCCTCAGGCGTCTCGCCGGGCTCCATGGCCCCGCCGTGGTTAGCCCAATCGCCGTCGTCGGCGCGTTTTTGCAGAAGTACGTTCCCGCGCCCGTCCCCTATGACGAGGCACGCGCAGGGGACCATTATGGGCCGCTGGCCCACAAACTTGCGGATATCCGATACGTAACCCATACGTTCTCCTCCCAAATCAGCGGGAGCCGGACTCCCGTGTCCGACTCCCCTGAGAAAAGTCAAATGTCACTTGGTGCCGAAGATCCTGTCCCCGGCGTCGCCGAGTCCGGGCACGATGTAGGCGTTCTCATTGAGCCTCTCGTCCACGGCGGCGGCGTAAATGTTGACATCCGGGTGGTCGCGGCGAATGACGGCTATCCCCTCCGGCGCCGCGATGATGTTGACGAGCGTAATGGACTTGCAGCCGTACTCCTTGATAAAGGTGATGGCGGCGGAGGCCGAGCCGCCGGTGGCCAGCATCGGGTCAACTATGAAGACGCGGCTCTGGGAGATGTCGTCAGGCATCTTGCAGTAATACTTTATGGGCTCGTGGGTGTCCGGGTCACGGAAGAGGCCGATGTGGCCCACCCTGGCGGAGGGCAGCAATTTTATCATGGGGTCCACCATGCCGAGGCCCGCCCTCAAGATCGGGACTATCGTCACCTTTGTGTCCCCCAGAGTCTTGACCCTCGCCATCGCCACGGGGGTCTCGACCTCCACGTCCACGGTGGGGATGTCCCGTGTGGCCTCATAGCACATGAGGGTGGAGATCTCCCCCACGACCTCCCGGAACTCCTTCACGCCGGTGTTCTTGTCTCTGAGCACCGCCAGCTTGTGGTGGATAAGGGGGTGGTTAAGTACATGCAGTTCTGCCATTTTCTTTGTCCTCCGTTATCTTTAATTTGTTTTTTTGAGTTTTTCCAGCCTCTCCCGCTCCGCCTGGGAGAGGCGCAGGTAGTTGGGCTCCAGGTCAAAGGCGGGCTGGGGCTCGCGCTTCATCGCGGCGAGAGCCACGCCCCAGGCCGTCTGGAGGCGCAGGGACGCCGGCGGCAGCAGCGCCGGGAGGCCCTCCTCCCGGAACCTATTATAGCATATGTTTCCGCCGTCTCCAACAAAAATATACGCTCTTCCGAGATTTTTCCCGGAGTCCACCAGCTCCTCTAACGAAATGGCCCTGTCCGGGGTGAGCCGCACTATCTCCCCATCCCGGCACTCAAAGAGGGCATTATATATCTGCCCGCGCCGGGCGTCCATGGCGGAGGCTATGACGGCCCCCTCCATTGGTACAAGCTGCCAGGCCATGGCCTCAAGGGTGGAGACGCCGCAGACCGGTTTCTCCGCGCCCCAGGCGAGGCCCTTGGCGGCGGCCACGCCGATCCTCACGCCGGTGAAGGACCCGGGCCCCCGGGCCACGGCTATGGCGTCCACGTCCGCCACCGTCATCTCGAGCCCCGCGAGCATATCCTCCGCCATTTTAAGGAGCGTCCTTGAGTGGGTGAGGGCGCTCTCCTCGTAGTATTGCGCGGTGAGGCGCCCGTCTGTAGCCAATGCCACAGAGGCGGCCCTCGCTGAGGACTCTATCGCAAGTATCTTCACGCTCTCCCCTCCCCCTCGATCTTTATCTCCCGGCTCGTCTCGCCGGTTTTCGTTATGGAGACCCTTATAGTCCCCGGCGGCAGCGCGTCCTCCACGTTCTCGCTCCACTCCACGCAGCACACGCCCCCCCGCTCCAAGTAGTCCTCCCAGCCGATCTCAAATAGCTCCTCTGAGGAGGCAAGGCGGTACATGTCAAAGTGAAAGAGGGGCACAGGCGCTATGTACTCATTAACTATGGTGAATGTGGGGCTGGAGACCCGGCCCGAAAAGCCAAGGCCCCTGGCCACCCCCCTGACGAAGGCCGTCTTGCCGGCCCCCAGGTCACCGTAGAGGGCCACCACGTCCCCGGGGCCCAGGGAGCGGGCCAACGTCTCCCCGGCGGCGGCGGTCTCGCTCTCGCTGCTCGTGCAAATTACCATCATCACATCGTTCTCCGAACTTTATCTTGTTTCCGCAGATATTATAGCATAAAATCCCGGCGGTGGAATAGGCAAAACTCATTTTTCCCAAATACTTTTTAAAACGCCGCAAATCCCTTGCTTTTGGGGGCGGCAGGTGATAAAGTATAAATCACTACCATACTTCACTTCTCGGAGATTGCCGTGAAAAGATTTTTTACAGCGATAAGGAATTACCTCAAGCGGTCGGACGCCCTCTTGCTCTTCATGTGCCTGGCGGCCTCCGGCTTTGGGGTCCTGCTCATAGCCAGCGCCACCAACGGCACCGGCTCCAGGAGCCAGATAATAGTCCAGACCGGGGCGATAATAATAGGTGTCTTCCTCTTTGTGCTGTTCTCCGTCATCGACGTGGACATCATAGCGGAGAAGTGGCGGCTCATAACTATCCTCGGCCTCATGCTCATAGTCTCCCTCAGGTGGCTGGGGAGGAACGCCGGCGGCAACAGGTCCTGGATACGTTTCTGGGGCATCGGCATACAGCCGGCGGAATTTGTGAAGTTATCCTTCATCATCTCCTTAGCGCACCTCATGTCCCGGTTTAAGGAGTCCCAGAACCTAAATAACCCCCTGGCGCTGCTGCTCCTCGGGGTATTCTTCCTCGCCCACTTCGGCGCGATAATCGTCATAACTGGCGACACGGGCTCCGCCCTCGTGTACCTCTTCATCTTCGTCGTGATGCTCTTCGCCGCGGGGCTCAAGTACTACTGGATCCTGGGGGCCGCCGGGGCGCTGGTGGTGGCCGCGCCCTACATCTGGTACTACCTACTAAACGACAACTACCGCAGCCGCCTCCTGGCGATAGTGGACCCGGCGGCGGTGGACCCCACGGGTCTGGGCGTGACGTGGCAGACGAATCTCAGCCGGGCGGCGGTGGCCAGCGGCGGCGTGTTCGGCCAGGGACTCTTTCACGGCGCCAGCACCCAACAGCACGGCATACCCTTGCAGAGCTCGGACTTCATCTTCTCCGTTGTGGGTGAGGAGCTGGGCCTCGTGGGGTGCGTGGCCGTGGTGACGATACTTATGCTCATAGTCGTGCGGTGCGTGTGGATCGGCCTTAAATCCCAGAGCAGTCTGGGGGCTCTCGTATGTATTGGCATGGCCGCCATGCTGGCCTTCCAGATATTAGAGAACGTGGGCATGTGCATCGGCGTGGGCCCGGTCATCGGCCTCACGCTCCCCTTCTTCAGCTACGGCGGCTCCTCCATAGTCACGGTCTACGTGGCCATGGGGATAGTCTCCGGCATCAGGATGAGGCCGAAACCCACAATGTTCCTGAGGTGATCACCCCAGGGCCGCCAAAAGTTTCCCCCAGAGCTCTAAGAGCCTAAAGCGCACCTCGTACCCCGGGCCGTCCCGGGTGATTATCCCCCGTTCCTCCTCCGAGAGGCCCACCGCCGCCGCGGCGTCCTCGGAGGGAGGGGCAGAACATATGTTGGGGAACACCACGCACCACCAGTTGTGCCCCTCGCCCCGGCCTATGGTGACCCGCAGGGCCCTGTAGCGCCCCGCCGGGAGTGAGAAGGTGTCGTACTCCGTGGTGGGGAAGTCCTCCTCCGCCACCGTGGCGGAGACGCTGTAGGTGTACCCCTCGTCCCGGAGGCACTCAAGCGCCGCGTCCTCAATGGCCGCAAGCTCCCGCTCCGCCACATCCGCCGCCTCACCCGCGTCCTGGACACCCTCAAGTTTCGGCTCTATCGTCTCCAGCACCGCGTCGCGGACCTTTAGTTTCACGGCCTGGTCGGCATCGGTGTCGGAGTTTGCCACCACGTGGAGACGCAGGAACTTCTCGGAGAAGTCCGAGGAGCGCCGCCCAAGGCCCGTCCCCGCAATAATAGCCGCTATCGCCGCCGCGATCATCGCTTTTTCCCAGATCTTTAACTTCATAAAAATAGACCTCGCAGTTCGGGATTTATGGGCAGCTTTCAAAAGTTGCCCATTTTTTGTAATTAAATCATTACCCGATTTCTGTAGGTCTATTCCTATATTTAGTTACTTTTTTCAGCGCCGCGCAGGAAAAACCCGCCTGAGTGGCCGCACGGGGAACACATCACCCTCAATGTGTCCCGCGGCGTTCTCGGCCAGCTCAAAGCTCTCAAATATTCCAAATACGGCGGAGCCCGTGCCCGTCATGGCCGCACCCAGGGCCCCGGCCTCCAGGAGCTCCCTCTTCACCCGCTCGACCCGCTCCCGGTACTGACGGGGGAGGACGCCCTCAAAGACATTCATGAGTCCCCCGGCGACGCCCCTTATGTCCCCAGCCTCCAGCGCCGATAAGACGCGGCCCGTGTCCGGGCGGCGCTCAATTTCACCGCCGTCGAGCCTTGCGAATAGTTCCGGCGTGGAGACGGAGAACTCCGGCTTAACTATTAGTATCCCGCACTCCGGCAGATCCGGCAGGGGCCGCAGCACCTCGCCCCGCCCCGTGGCGAGAGCCGTGCCCCCGTAGAGGCAGAAGGCCACGTCGGAGCCCACCCGCAGCGCCGCGGAATACGCCTCCGCCCCGTCCCCCTCAGGCCGGAGGGTTGAGTAGAGCCCCCGGAGGACGGCGGCGGCGTCGCTGCTGCCCCCGGCGAGGCCCGCCCTCTCTGGTATGCGTTTCACAATGTGTACCGCCACGCGCCGCTCCTCCCGGAGCTCCCGCAGCAGCTCCTCCGCCGCCCGGTAGGCGAGGTTCCCCGGGCCATCCGGGAGCGCGGGGTCGCTTGACGTGACCCATATCCCCCGCCCGGGCTCCAGCTCAAGAGACACGTCGTCATAGAGGTCCACGGACTGCATCACCATGCGCATCTCGTGGTAGCCGTCGTCCCGGCGGCCCAGGACGTCCAGCGTGAGATTAAGTTTCGCGAAGGCCCGCTCGAGATATTTCATGACTCCTCACCCCGCAGTCGCTCAAGGAAACCGCCCAACCGCTGCAGGGCCGTCTCTATGTTCTCCGTTGATGAGGCGTAGCACACCCGCGCGAACCCCTCCCCGCCGGGGCCGAAGGCGGAGCCGGGTATGACGGCTATGCGCTCCTCCTTTAGGAACCTGGTGCAGAACTCCTCGGAGCTGAGCCCCGTCGACTTTATGGATGGGAACATGTAGAATGCCCCCCTGGGCTCAAAACACTCAAGGCCCAGGTCCCGGAAACCCTTGAGGAGCATCCTCCGGCGTCTATCGTAGGAGTCCCGCATCCGCTCAATGTCCCCGTCCCCGGCCTTCAGCGCCTCGATGGCGGCGTACTGGCTGGTGGTGGGGGCGCTCATTATGCCGTACTGGTGTATCTTTATCATCTGCCGCAGCACCTCCCTGGGCCCGCAGACGTACCCCAGCCGCCAGCCCGTCATGGCGTAGGACTTGGAGAACCCGTTGACGAGTAGCGTCCTCTCATAGAGCTCCGGTATGTTCGCCGGGGAGACGTGGCGCTGTCCGTAGGTGAGCTCGGAGTATATTTCGTCCGAGAGCACAGTGACCTCGGTCCCACGGAGGACCTCCGCTATCGCCTCAAGATCCCCCCGCTCCATTATCGCCCCGGTGGGGTTATTGGGGAAGGGCAGGACCAGGAGTTTCGTCCTGGGCGTCAGCGCCTCACGCAATTCTTTCGCCGTCAGGCGGAACTCATTTTCCGCCTTCGTCTCCACGTACACCGGCACGCCCCCCGCCATCTCCACCAAGGGCCCGTAACAGACAAACGAGGGCGCCGGTATGATCACCTCGTCCCCGAAATCGAGCATGGCGCGGATGCAGAGGTCAATGGCCTCACTGCCGCCCACCGTCACGAATATCTCCCCCTGGGGGTCGTAGGTGAGGTCGAAACGGCGGTTTAAGTACGCGGCTATCTCCCGGCGCAGCCGGGTCATACCGGCGTTTGCCGTATATTTTGTGAACCCCTGCTCCAGGGAGTAGACTCCCGCCTCCCGGATGTGCCAGGGGGTCACGAAGTCCGGCTCCCCTATCCCCAGGGATATGGCGTCGGTCATGGTGTCGAGAATATCAAAGAATCTCCTGATGCCGGAGGGGGCCAGCCCCTGGACCCGCCGGGACATGAGTTTTTCGTAGTCCATCATATGAAGAGCGTCCTCTCCTCCTGCTCCGGCTCCACAAGGAACGTCCTGTGCTTATCTTTATAGCGTTTCATTATGAAGTGGGTGGCGGTGGACCGCACACCCTCTATGGGCGCCAGTTTCTCCGATACGAACCTGGAGACCGCCCTCAAGGAGGGCCCCGTGACTATCACCGAGAGGTCAAAACTGCCGCTCATGAGGTATAGGCTCTCCACCTCCTCGTACTGGTATATCCTCCGGGCTATCCTGTCGAAACCGTCGTCCCGCTGGGGGACGATCTTCACCTCTATGAAGGCCGTCACCGACTCCTCGCTGGTCCTGTCCCAGTCCACAATGGCGGTGTAGCCGTTTATTATGTGCTCCTCCTCGCACTTTTTTATGACCTCGCGGACCTCCGCCTCCTCCCGGCCCAGCATGGCCGCGATCTCCGCGGGGGTGTAGCGCCCGTCCTCCTCCAAGAGTTTCAGTATCTCGTTCATATATTTCCCTCCAAAACGCGCCGCCAGGCGGCGTAAATCAAATCATAAAACTTCCCAGCCATTATATCACAACGCGGGCAAAAATCAAATAGAGATAAAATCGCAAATACCCCTTGACAAGTAATACTATGTGTAGCATAATATAATGCAACAGGAGGTGAAAATATGGACGCACAACTGCGGCGCGGGATACTGGACGTCTGCGTCCTCAAGGTCCTGACAAAGGGCGAGTCCTACGGCTACCGGATAATAAAGGACATATCGCCCGTTTTAATGATGAGCGAGTCCACGCTCTACCCCATTTTAAAGCGCCTGGAGGCGGCGGGGGCCCTCACGGCCAGCTCCCGGGAGCACAATGGGCGGCTCCGGCGCTACTACAGCATAACCGATCTGGGACATCAGCGTATCCGGGACTTCCTCAACGAGTGGGAGGACGTGATGCGCGCATACGATTTTATTAGGGAGGAAGAAAAATGAGTAAAAACGAATTTCTGGATAGGCTCTGCCAGGGCCTCCGTTTCAACACCTCTGCGGAGGAGATACAGCGCACTGTGATGTTCTACTCCGAGGCCATAGACGACCGCATGGAGGACGGCATGACCGAGGAGGAGGCCGTGGCGGACATGGGGGACGTGGAGAAGATAATAGGCGAGATACGCGGCACCTGGGAGGACCGGGGAAACTTCAGCTCCGGCGACACCAATGAAAGCACCGGCGGCACCACCGACCCCGGCCCCGTGCACCTCACCTTCAGCCCCGAGAGGGTCACGCGGCTCGAGATATACGACACCTCCGGGGACGTGGAGGTCTGCCTCTCCCCGGATCACCTCATCCACATCGACTACACCGCCACAAGCGCCTGGCACTATGAGCTGACCCCCGGCCCCACCCTGACCCTCCGCCGCTCCAGGAACACCCGTGAGGAGGAGCCCATGTCCTTTGACATATTCGGCTATAAATTCAGCATACCCCGGGCGAACCTCTCCGGGCTCTTTGACGATCGCCTGGGTCTCCGGGTGGCGGTCCCGGCGGGTGAGACGGAGGTCAGCGTCAACGTGGCCGGCGGGGACGTGAGTCTGAGCTCCCTCTCCCTCAAGGAGCTCTCCGTGCGGTCCGTGGGCGGCGACATTGACCTTCGGGACCTTGAGTGTACCGGCAAGGCGTCCCTCGTCACCGCCAGCGGCGACGTGGAAATATCCCGCGCCCAGTGCCCGGAGCTCTCCGCCGTCACCGCCAGCGGGGACATCGGCATCGAGGGCTCCGCCGCCGCAAGGCTCCGGGTAAAGACCGCCAGCGGAGATATAGATCTTGAGGGCGTCTCCGCCCGGGGCTCCCTCTCCCTCGTCACTGTCAGCGGGGACATAGATGCCAACCTCGCCGCCCCCTCCGGGGAGGCCCACATCGAGGCCGTCAGCGGGGATATAGAGCTCACCTTCCCCGGCCCGCCCTACCTCTACACCCTCTCGGTGAGGAGCACCAGCGGCGACGTCCACGCCCCCGCCGGGGCCCTCAGCGGGCCCAATAACATCCGGGCAAAGACCCTCTCCGGGGACATATCGGTGAGATTCGAGGGTTAAGACTCATTCGGCGTAAATCATAAATTTCCCCTAAACTAAATATATAATTTCGGTCATTTTAGCCTATAGGGACGCAGGATTTTGACAAAATCTCGCGTCCCTATTAGTTAATTTATTGACATGCGATTTGCTTACTGCTATAATTTCATTAGTTTCCCGTCAACTAACTGGCCATGGGCCAAATAAGCAATAAAGAAGGGAGTCAATCATGATTTATTCAGCAGAAGTCGAGAAGATGTGCCCCGTCGCCAAGGGCGCGTACCACGGCCCCGCGCCCATCCCCGAGGAGGGCAAGTGGGTACAGGCCAAGGAGATCAGTGACATTTCAGGATTCACCCACGGTGTGGGCTGGTGTGCACCTCAGCAGGGCGCCTGCAAGCTCACCCTCAACATCAAGAACGGCATCATCGAGGAGGCCCTGGTGGAGACCCTGGGCTGCACCGGTATGACCCACTCCGCCGCCATGGCCGGGGAGATCCTCATCGGCAAGACCATCCTCGAGGCCCTGAACACCGACCTTGTGTGCGACGCCATCAACACCGCAATGCGTGAGCTCTTCCTGCAGATAGTCTACGGCCGCAGCCAGTCCGCTTTCTCCGAGGGCGGTCTCGCCATCGGCGCCTCCCTCGAGGACCTGGGCAAGGGTCTTCGCGGTCAGGTGGGCACCATCTTCGCCACCAAGGCGAAGGGCCCCCGCTACCTGGAGCTCACCGAGGGCTACATCACCCGTCTCGCTCTCGACGAGGAGAACCAGATAATCGGCTATGAGTTCGTACATATCGGCAAGATGATGGAGGCCATAAAGAAGGGCACGGACGCCAACGAGGCCATGAAGGCCGCCACCGGCACCTATGGCCGTTTCGCGGACGCCGCCAAGTACATCGACCCGCGCCACGAATAAGAAGGAGGACGGAACAATGGCACTTTTTGAAAGCTACGAGAGAAGGATCGACAACATCAACGCCGTCCTCGCCGAGTATGGCATATCCGGCCTGGAGGAGGCGAAGGCCATCTGCGATGAGAAGGGCGTGGACGCCTACTCCATCGTCAGGGGCATCCAGCCCATATGCTTTGAGAACGCCTGCTGGGCTTACACCGTGGGCGCCGCCATCGCAATAAAGAAGGGCGTCAAGACCGCCGCCGAGGCCGCCGAGGCCATAGGCATCGGCCTGCAGTCCTTCTGCATCAAGGGCTCCGTGGCCGATGACCGCAAGGTCGGCCTGGGCCACGGGAACCTCGGCGCCATGCTCCTCCGGGACGACACCGAGTGTTTCGCGTTCCTGGCGGGACACGAGTCCTTCGCCGCCGCCGAGGGCGCCATCGGCATAGCCCGTAACGCCAACAAGGCCCGCAAGAAACCCCTGCGCGTCATCCTCAACGGTCTCGGCAAGGACGCCGCCCAGATAATCAGCCGCATCAACGGTTTCACCTACGTCCAGACCCAGTTTGACTACTACACCGGCGAGCTCAAGGTCGTCCGGGAGATCCCCTACTCCAAGGGCGAGCGGGCCCAGGTCCGCTGCTACGGCGCTGACGACGTCCGCGAGGGCGTGGCCATCATGCACTCCGAGGGCGTGGACGTCTCCATCACCGGCAACTCCACCAACCCCACCAGGTTCCAGCACCCCGTGGCCGGCACCTACAAGAAGGAGTGCGTGGAGCAGGGCAAGCGCTACTTCTCCGTCGCCTCCGGCGGCGGCACGGGCCGCACCCTCCACCCCGACAACATGGCCGCCGGCCCCGCCAGCTACGGCATGACCGACACCATGGGCCGTATGCACTCTGACGCCCAGTTCGCCGGCTCCTCCTCCGTCCCCGCCCACGTGGAGATGATGGGGTTCCTGGGCATGGGCAACAACCCCATGGTCGGCGCAACCGTCGCTGTGGCCGTGGCCGTGGACCAGGCTCTCAACAAGTAATTGACCCCAACTAAATATTCAAAATCGGGCCCGGCGCGTTTCGACGCGCCGGGCCCAATTACTATGTATTGGCGGATATTTTAACTTTCCCGGTCTATGCCGTCACCAGCGGCCCATCTCACCGTGCTCTATCCCGCCGTAGAGGTCCCAGGTCTCCCCGTCCTCCCCGCCCCGGCGGGAGAAGTAGATGTTTCTGAGCTCCACGTACCTCTGGTAGTAGAAACTGGCGGCGCCGGGGTTCTCCTCCACCAGCAGGTGCGCCGCCAGGCCGTACTGCATGACCCCCAGGGCGTAGGTGTCGTCAATCCCTGCGAGCCCCTCGCGCATGCACCGCACCTGGGCCTGTACGCCGGAGGAGCCATCCATCATCCTATATTCCGCCACCAGCGTGTCCACGATGGCGGGCGTCATGGCGGCGTACTCCTGGACGGCATCGGCGCCGCAGTCGCAGCAGGGGTCCTCGCCCATGAGGGCCATGGCGGCGGTAAAGACGTCTCCAACGCTCCTCATATCAGCCACCTAAGGAGGAGAGGAGCCCCGCCAGGTCCTGGTCCTTTATCTTGGGCTGGGGACGGCGGCGGCTCAAAAACTCCTCCTCGTACTTTGAGAGCTTTCCCCCGGAGCTGCTTTTTGAGGAGCTCCCGGAGCTCCCCGAACTTCCCGAGCTTCTGTAGCCCCCGGTGCTCCCGGTGGGATACTTGCCGGTCATGGCGTAATACTCGCTGGCGGATATGACACCCACGTTGTAGGCGAGGAGCGGATTTGAGGCCGCCCAGGCCCGGCGCATACCGTTTATCGTGGCGTCGTCGTACCCCAGGACGCTGTAGCCCGAGAAGTCGCCGTATTTCGCCAGCGTCTCCGCCCGTTTAAGGGCCTGGGAGTATGCGGCGCTGTCCCGGTCGCTCTTCAGCTCCGCCTCCCACCTCTCCCGGTCAAAGTCCGCCTCACGGCGGCGGTAGTCCTCGTCGGCCAGCCGCTGGAGCCTGTCCTCCTGGGCGGTGTAGGCGCGGTAATTCTCGTCCGCCTGGGCCCTGTCCGTGTCCACCCGGGACTCCTCCGCCCGCCTGTACTCATCGAGGAGCGCCGCCGCCCGCTCGTACTCCCCGTTCGCCACGGCTGCGGCCAGATCGTTCTCGTACTGTATGCGGAGCTTGAGGCCGGCCTCGTCCACGTCCCGCCGCGCCGCGTCCTCGTCCGCGTCTATGGCCCCCAGCTCGCCCCGCAGGGCGTTCGACCGGGCGAGGGCCGCCTGTCCGCCGGCGCCGGAGTTGAGGCCCGTGGCGGCGGCGTACTCATTAAAATTCCTGCCCTCCAGGGCGCTCTTGGCGGCGGCGCTGTTGCGCCGGGCCCGGTACACCGCGGGTATCCCCCGGCGCTGGGCGTCGATGTCCGCGGAGTTCTCCTCAAATGCCTTCTTGAGCTCAACGAGTTTCAGCTCCTTTGCGGCGTCGTAGAGGTCGTCCACAGCGCCCGTCTGGGCCTCGTAGCCCCTGAACTGGGCTGGTGTGTACCCCGCCTGAGTGCCGGGGTCCCCATCGGTAACTGCCGGCGTCCTGGGCTCCACGGTGAGGCCGTAGCGCTGTCTCCTATTTTTCGCGGCCATCACCTCACCGCCTCCCCTCGGTATTTGCGGCGTCGGCAAGGCCCTCCGCCAGGAGGTACCCCAGCACCGCCGCCCCCTGGAGTATGACGCCGGAGACCGTCTCCGCCGCGCCCTCGCTGCCGCCGAAGGCCAGGATGAGCCCGGAGACGAAGGCCGCCAGGGCCACCCAGAGCTTGCGGCTGGTGAGTTTCCTCAGTATTTCCTCTTTTTTCATTTTTTCTCCTCCTTAGTGTGAATGTTTGTCCTCCGCGGGGCGGTAGTGCCGCCCCGCAAGCTTTTCTCTCAGTTCCCGTCGAAGGCCCCGGCCCTGTCGAGCATCACAAGGAGCCTCACCATGTCCCGGGTGAGATCCATGTCTATGGGGTCGCCGTTCGCGTCCTTCTCGCCGTTGCCGCGAAGGAAACCGCTGTCTATGAGTTTCCGGACCGTGGGCGCGGCGAACCCCACGTACCTCTCCACCTCGCCGTAGGTGTTGAACCTCTCCGGCGCGGGGGCGGGTGCAGGTGCGGGGGCGGCGAGGGAGGCGAAGTCGGGACAGCAGAATCCCCTTATATACCGCCCGTTCACCGCCAGCGTGCGGCGCTTCACCATGTCGGAGGCGTTGCCCTCGATTACGGTTATGACGCCCCCCTCCACCTTCTCCACCATGCCCACGTGCTCCGGGGCGCCGGTGTCCTCACCGGAACCGTCGTCGTCCCAGTCGTACATGATGAGGTCCCCGGGGGCGGGGACGTAGCCGTCGGACTCCTCCCAGCCTCCCCGCTCCTTATAGAGCGCTATCATCCTGGAGCAGCTGCACTCCGCGGGCATGATGTCAGTGTACCCCGCAAGGAACCCGGCGGCGCTCACCGTGGCGGCGCACCACTCATCGGAGTAGCTCATCTTGTAGCCCCTGGGCAGGGGCCTAATCTCGTTGTAGGCGTCAATAATGCTGTGGTGGATGCCGGAGCCCTCCCGGCCCCCGATCCAGCCGCGCATTATGTCAACCACATGTTCCCTAACTTCTTTCTCTGTCAATTAGTTGACTCCTTTCTAAATTATCTATGCGGTGGTCCACCGAGCGCAGTCTCTCCTCATAGAGGGCGCTCTGCTCCTCCAGCTTATATGTCCGCTCCATGAGGCTGTTGTGGGCGTCCTGTTTCCGCTCCAGCTGCTCGAGCCTGTAGGCTATGAGGGCGCTGGATTTGCGGTTCGCGAGGTACGCCCCCGTGAGCGTCCCGATGAGCCCCAGCACCGCCACTATTATATTTGTCACCACGTCCCTTGCCCCCTCAGACGGCGAGCACCCGCACATGGAGCTCGTCGAGCCGGGAGAGCACCCGGAACCGGGTCCTCTCGGGGCTGTAGGTGGCTATGCCCCCCTCAGAGGGCCCGCAGAAACCGCCCGGGACGCATGTCCCGTCGTCTGTCACCACGAGTTTCCCCATGAGGCCCACGCCCGTCCACTCGGGCCGCTTGTGCCGCGCTATGTAGGGCTCCAGGGGGTCGTAGTCCGGGTTCACCTTGGGGGCCCAGCGTTTTGTCGCCGGAGCCAGCTCCTCGCCCCCCGCGCCGATGACGGCGGGCACGTCTATCTCCTCCAATATCGGTCTTCCGAAGATGTCCGTGAGGAGCATCCCGTGCCACTGGTCGGCGTAGGAGTCACCGATCACCGAGGGCGTGGCGGAGGTTATCCCCACCGCCTCGTCCCCAGGGCCGGCGGGGCGCACCTTCTCCCCCTCAAGGGCCACCATGAGGCCCACCCGGTCCTCGGCCTCGGGGTTGCCGTCGCTCCACTCAAAGAACTCCGCGTAGTCCGCGCCGGTGTTGTTGTAGGCGAAGGCCCCGTATATTCCCTGGTCCCCCACCCTAAAGAGGTTGCGGCGCTGGTTCGTGGCGAGGTCCTCGTTGGCCCAGCCGCCCCCCACGACGAAGTACTCCTCGCCGGGCTCCAGGCCCTCCCTGTTGTAGGTGCCAACGACCGTGGAGTTAGGATTGCTCACCGTCAGGTGCACCCCGTGGCAGAAGGAGTGTAGGCCAGAGACGGTACACTGGGACCCACCGGCGTGGGCCATAGCGCCGGAGGCGGTGCAGAACTCCCCCTCGGCGTGGGAACACTCCCCAGAGGCCACGCTGTCCGAGCCCTCGGCGTGGGAGTCAAGGCCCCTCGCCTCGCAGTTATTGCCCTCCGCGTGGGAATTTGCTCCACCGGCGGAGCAGTTCGCGCCCTCCGCCGTGGCCCTGGCGCCGGGGGAGACGCCGGATTTCTGACCCGAGAGCACGTATCCCGTGGCGTTGCCGGTGCCGCCGTGGGCCGCCGGCAGGACGCCCGTGACGCCGGGGCGCGGGTTCGCCGAGAGGGGCGACTTCGCGGCGGTGGAGGCGAGGTCCGTCAGCATGGAGGGCTCCGATGTGAGCCCCGTTCCCCCCTGCTCCACGGGTACCGCGCCGTTTATCCCCTGGAGTATCCAGTAAGAGCCGTCGTAGACGAAGTCCACCACCGACCCCGCGAGCCAGGAGTCCGACGCCACGTCCGTGGTCCCATGGCTCTTTATGGTGATACTGCCCGTGGAGGCCACGTTGAGTTTCGCGCCCTTCACGGAGTTGCCGTACTGGAACCTCACCGACACCTTCGCCCCGGCGGCGAGATGGAAACCGGCGGCGTCGGTGAGTTTCACCGTCTTCTCGGAGGTGGCGGCGGAGGTGGTGGAGGTGCCGTACCAGTTGCCCCGGTGGGCGTCCACGTAGGCCTTGTTGGCGGCGCCGGTGTCAGACGTGGGCTCCTCCAACCCCGTTATCTTCCCGCCGCTTATGTTGAGGTCCTCCAATGTCAGGGGCGAGCCCCCGGCCTTCGATATACCGTTGCCGGTGATGGTCACGATATCCGGCTCCGAGACGCCCACCGAGAGCGTCCCCTTCACCTGTCCCCCGCCGATGGGCATGTACGCGCCCTGGGCCTCGGACTTTGAGAGTTTCTCCGAGAGCGCCGTGTGTATCCCGCCGCTGGTGACAAGGTTCCCGCTGCCGGGGGACGGGACCTCGTCTATGCTCCCGCTCCCCGTGCCACCGTGGGCCACGGGCAGAATTCCCGTGACGCCCGGCTCTATGTCCTCCGAGCCGTCAAAGGAGGCGGCCTCGGAGCTCCCAAGGTCAGTTATTATTGAGTGCGGCGTGGCGAGTTTCCCCGCCGCTGCGGCGGCACCCGCGGCCAGCGCGCCGATGGCCTCCGGCGTCAGCGCCTTGCCGCTGTCCGTGAGGTTCCCCTCCGCGTCCAATAGCGCCACGTTCCCGGCGGCCCCGGGCACGGCCTTCTCCGCCTTGCCCGCCACGGCCCCGATGGCCGCGTCTATCTCGGGGCCTGTGAATTTTGAGTTGTAATCAGCCATTTTTCATTCTCCTCTCTCCCTCGTGCAGTAATATTTCTCCCCTCCGGCGGTGATGAGCCCCGTGGAGGCGGCGGGTATGAAGGCCACGCCGTCGTTCCAGGCGCCGTCCTCGCCCTCTATAAAGAGGCTTATCCTGTACTCACCATCCCCATGTATGAGGTGGCGCGCGCCGACGCTGAACGTCCTCTCCACCCCCGCCGGGGTGGCGGGGAAGGACGCCACCAGCGTCCCGATACCCACGCCGTAGTCCTCGCCAAACTTGGTGGCCCGGCACTCGAACTTTAAGTAGGGCGCCCCCGCGCTGAAGGTGACGTCCACCGCGTCGAACCCGGGGGCGAGGGACACCCCCCGGCCCGTCACGGTGAATTTAAGCTCCGGCGCGGCCATCAGGTGCTCCAGTTCCCGAGGGCGTCCTGGGCGAACACCTTTATGATCTTGGCCCCGTCCCCGGCGGAGGCCGCCTGGAGGTCCGCCGCATGTATCTTGCATGTGACACTCTCCCCGGCGCTCCAGAAACCGTCGCCGGACATGTTGACGGACCCGTTCTTCACGCCGAGGACCGTACCCGCGGAGTGGCCGGAGTCGGAACTTGGCGTCACCCGCACCTCGTAGGCCGTGAAGTCCTCATTTGCCGTGAAGGAAAAGGCGCAGACGTCCTTCCCCGGCACCAGCGAGACGGAGCTCACGTCCGGGCCGGTGACAGTCACCACCGGCGGGGTGGTGTCCAGCGTCAGTGTGAAATACGCCGCCATCAAGCCACCCCCGTTCCCTCAAGTCCCCCGTGGCGGGACTGGCACTTGAAGATGAGCCCCCGGGCCGTGATGAGTCCCCCGGAGTTTTTGGGGACGAACCTCCCGCCGGGGAGGGCGAGGTCAAGTATGAACCAGTCCTCCCCACGGGTGTCCCTGTCGTAGATTATGTCCCTGCCCAGCTGTATCCTCCGCTGGCTCAGTGGGTACACCGAGTACCCTTCTTTAATTAGACTCATGGTTTTCCCTCCAAAATATTGTAGTAGACGTCCGGCTCCACCCGGGTGAGGGCGTTGTACTCCCCCAGAGTCCCGAACCAGAACCGCAGCTCCCGGCCTGTGTGGCTGTCCACGAGCCGCGAGGCGGGGACCCCCGTGTCCACATCCCCCAGGAACCAGTTGCCGTTGGGGCCTACGCGGGGCGTCTCGCCCCGCTCGCCGCGGATGGGGGGCGTCGTGTAACTGCTCCCGTCCTCAAAGGTGAGCGTCAGGGTGTAGTCCGGGTTCAGGTGAGCGCCGGATATGCCGGGCCCCCTGGGCCCCACGGGGCCGGGAATTAGTCTCATCTCCCCAAGATCCACCTCAAGGGGCGGGCAGCCCCCGCAGCACTTCCCGCAGGACTCATCATTGTGATCGCACATTCTAAAGCACCTCCCCGCTCAACGCATTTTCCACCGGGACGGCGGCCATCCCCTGGGCCCCCGCCACGGCGCCGCCTGAAAATTTTACTCTCACGTCCAGCACCGCGCAGCCCCCCTCAGGGAGGGACAGCGTGTCCTCCTGTGTCAGCGGCAGGCGGAAACACCCCTCCGACTCCTCATATGTCACCTCACCGGGGTAGAGCTTGCGGACATCGCCCAAGCAAAACTCCGCCGTCTCCACGTCCTCAATGCTCAAGCGCTGTCCGTGGGCGCGGATGACCACCGGCAAAATGAGGGCGTCGCCCCGCTTTATGGCTATCCTCACGTCTCCGCCTCCTTTCCCCGCCGGAGCTCGGCTATGAGCCCCCGCCTATCCGGGATGTACCCGTCGGGTATCCTCTCCAGGTACTGGACTATGTCGATCTTCCCCTGGACGAGGAGGTTGTCCAGAGTCTGGATGGAGGCTATCTCGGAGTAGTAGGAGCTGGCCCCTACGTCCAGCTTGAGCTGCATGGGGATACGGCGGAAGATGTCGAAGTTAAACTCCCTGGGGGCCGTCTCCGGGACCTCGCCCCCCTCGCTCTCGATTGCCCGCTTTACCTCCTCCGGCAGCTCCATGTCCACCACCCGGCGGCCGTAGAACTCCCCGATGAAGTCAAGGTATATCCGGGAGAGCTCCTCCACGCACCCACGGAGATTCTGTTTCGTTATCTCGCTGGGTGTGGCGGCGGCCCGCTGGAGGGCTATGATGGCGGAGGTGTTGTCTGGCCTCGCGTCGCCCAGGGCCACGCTGGTGGCCCCCAGGTTGCTGTTTGTCTCCTCAATTGCGGCGCTTATGAACTGGGCCACCTGGGGAGATATGGCAGCGGGGTCTATGGCCCTCGCGGCGGAGGCCACGTCTCCCCCGGTTATGCCTATGGCCTGGCCTATCTGGTTCGTCCACCGGGGTATGCGGGTCTTATCGTAGATTATCTTGGGGTAGGCGGTGGTCATGAGGGAGAGCATACTCATGGCCCACATCTTGTTTATGAATATCTGGTTCGGTATGAGCCCGGTTATCATGGCCTGCCCGTGGTAGGAGTCCTGGACGTAGTCCCAGTTGAGCCACACGATGGGGTAGAGCTTGAGGCCCATGTCCCAGACGCCCTTTATCTCGGCGCCCCTTGTGCACTCGTAGGCCATGACCCGCCCCGTGCCCTCCTTCTTCCACATGAGGAGGAGCTTCGTGGCCTTGCCGTCCACCTGCCTCTCCGCGCCGGATATGGCCGTGTCCTCGTCTGGCGTGATGTCCCCCAGGAAGTCCCCGCCGGAATTTTCAAATGCCCGGTTCCTCAGCTCCCTCAGGGACTCCCGGCTCTCGAGGATTATGTAGGGCTGGGATTGCACGTCCCGCACGTTGGGGTTCCCAAAGTGTACCCTGGTATTCTGCACCAGCTCACTTCTGATGGCCCCACGGACCGCCTGGCCGTTCTCGGCATCCGCGTCCCAGTAGGTGTAGATGCACCCGTCCCCCCGGACGGCGGCGTCCCGGGCAAACTCCCTCAGGAGCCGCGTTATGTGGTTCCGAGTGAATATGGCCTCGAACTCCTCGCTCAGTATCCTGGCGGGCTCTTTAAGGACCCCCGTGTCCGGCGAACTTGCCAGCGCCGTGGCCTGGACCTTCAGATTGTCCGTTGTTATGTTGGACACCACAAAGAGCACGTCGCGTTTTAGGATGTTGAAGACCGGCGTCGGCAGACCGTTGGAGCGCACGCCCTCCCACTGTTTGCCGATGAAGAAGTTCTCGTTGGTGTTCACCGTCTCATATAGGTTCACCGCCTCCTTAAACCGCCGTCCCCTCTCCAGGAGCTCCCAGGCCGTCTCCGGGTCCGGGGAGTTGTCCCGGAGGAGCCTGTCCTCCGGTCCCATGTCCTCACTGAACGTCAGGGCGTCACTCCTCCTCGCGTCCATCGTCCCTCACCGCCCTTCTCGCCGCCGCGAGGTCGTAGCCCATCATGGAGTTCATCCCCTCCTGAAAGGCCCTCTCCAGCTCCCGCTCCCGGCGCTCCTCGCTCTCCGTCCGCTCACCGGGCCGGGGCGGCTCGGGATCCCGGCGTCTCTCCGGCAGCAGCCTCACTATCGCCAGTATCTCCACCGCCACGAGCCCCAGGACCGCCGGCAGCATCGCTAAAAATATTATCTCCATCTCTTCCTCCTTCTCATCTAATGTATCCCCCGGCCCGGACCCGCAGCTCCATGGATACCACCGTGGCGGTGGTGTCCGGCCGGGAATTCTCAAAGCGGAGTTTTAAAAATGTGAACCGCCTCACCCGGAGTTTTAGCCGCCGGAGGCTCGTCTCCCCCGGCATGCCCTCCCCGTCAAATTCCGCCGCCGCCCCGTGGCAGCCGCACTGGGAACTGGCCCTGACCTTGAGATACCCGTGCCCCTCCGGCACGACCCCCACCCAGAGGTCGGCCAGGTACTTTCTCCTGATGTCCACCCCCAGGTCCATGGCCCCGGACTCCCAGAAGGCCGGGATGGCCTCGCCGTTGTCCGTGAGGTACTCCTGGGAGTACCGGCGCAGCGCGCCGTAACTGGTGCCGGAGTATAGCTCCTCCCCATAGTTTATTAGGGCCGTGGCGTCAAGGCCGGTGTAGAGGTACCAGGCCCCCGTCTCCAGGTCCTGCACCAGTGCCCTGCCGTCCGTGGAGAGGACGTAGTACTCGTGGCTAAACTTATCGTAAAACGTCCGGACCCGCCCAAGGTCAAAACTCCTGAGGGTCCTCTCCACCTTCCCGCTGACGCGCTGGGCGTTCCTGGGGTCCCCGGTCAGGCCGGAACTCCCCGTGGGCAGCCACTCCATGACGCTCTCGCCGTCTATGGTCCTGGGCCTGTTTCCTGCGAGCTCCGCCCCGCCAAAGACGGCGCAGCCTATGGACCTATTGACCGGGGCTATGTAGAACCCCGCCGTCACGGACCCGTCCTCCAGCGTTATGGCGTCATAGCCCACGCTCCAGGCGCTGTCGGGCTTGAAGGCCAAGAGCTTGTCGTAGTGGCGTATCATGGCGGTGATGGGCGTGTTGGCGTCCCCCACCGTGAGCTCGTATAGATCCGGGAAGTAGTCCGCCCGGCCCCGGCCCTCGTGGTCTATCCCGGAGTAGAGGGCCCGGTTGGAGCCGTCGCCGTAGATGAAGACCCGGGTGTCCTGGGAGCCGTTAAAGAGCTCCGCGAAACGCATACCCAGCACCTCCCCGCGCCGGCTCGTCTTGGCGCTCCAGGCCACCTCTAAGGTGTCCACCCCGGCGGCCGGGGGGCGGGGGAACGTCACCGTCCCCGCCGCGAGGTCCGCCGTCCAGTCCCGGAGTTTCATCCCCGTGGTGAGGTCCCGCACCCAGTCAACGCTGGCCACGTCCCCCTCGGGGAGGGCGTAGACCGCGGACTCCCCGTCGGGACTCACAAGGCACCTCCGGCCCGGCGTCAGCCGGTTTACGTTCTCTAATAGCGTCCCGCTTCCCTGCGGCCCCACGGCCACCGCCACGAGGGGCCTGTAGCCCTCCACGGGCCTCAACCTCTCCCCGTCCCACACAAGGTACTCCGAGCCGTTCATTATGTAGGCCCGCCCGTCGAACCCGAAAATCCTGGCCTCCCGGGCCGTGTCCAGGGCTCCGGCGTCGGTGACGCGCCACTTATCGCCCTCCCGCGCGAGCTCCCAGAGCCGGCCGTTGGCGGCGGCGCAGATGACGTCCCTTCCGCCCACAGCGCCGGACCAGAGTCCCATGACGGGGCCGCCCCGCTCAGTGCTCCGCTCCCGGATGACCGGGTTTAGGTACCAGCTGTACTGGGAGGGCCGGACCTCCAGGGGATAGCCGTACCAGCCGTAGACGTACCTCCCGTACTCCGTCTTGTCGGAGGCGTCCGGGGCGTACATGAAGTACTCCCCCGCCCGCCGCATCACAACGTATGAGTTCCCGACGAAATCCACGGCCTCCGCCACGAATGCGAACCCGTCCTCCTCCTGGGGGCGGCTCCCCTCCGCCACGAGCACCCGGCCCAGCTTGCCGCCGGGGATGTACTTAAACTCCTCCCCCTCAAATGGTCCCTCGGCGTCGGAGACGTACTGCCGCACGAATAGGCCCTCGCCGTCCTCCCTGGGGACCGTCTCCTCCTTCACGCACCGGGCGCCGTAGGCAACAAACCTCTCCCCGGCGGCGGTGAGGGGCGTCTCCTCCCCGGTGACGGAGAAGGTACCCGTGGCGGGGTCGAAATCAAAGCCCGTCCAGCCGGATATTGAGGAGTCCTGGTATGTGGTCTGGAGTTTCCACTCACCGGCGGTGAAGTATTTGCCGGAGTCGTTCATGCGGCACGCGAACTTATTATAGAGCCGCCGGGGCTCGTAACTCTCAGCCCTCGCGCCGTAGTATCGCCAGAGCACGCCGTCCCGCATGAAGTATCCCCCGGCGTTGACGCTCCAGAACCCCGTCTCCCGGCCCCGGGCCCTGGCCGCCAGGTACCTCTCCCCCCGGAGGGCCACACCATCGGGCCCCACCTCGGCTGCGGGCCAGAGCTCCACGTACTTGGGGCCGTCGAAGAATGGCCCCTCGGGCCGCTCGTACTCCGCGCCCAGGGCGAACCGGGTGAGCTCCCCCGGAGCGCCGCGGCCCCCGAGGAGTGGCTCGGAACCGGGGGCCTCCCGCACCTCGATGTCCGAGAGCGCCCAGACTCTCCCCTCCGCCTCCAGGAAATACCCCTGGTAGTCCATGGCCTCCTCGTCCGTCACCTCGACGCCGCTGCCCGCAAGGCTGAGCTCCCCGTCCTCCCGGACCTCCACCCGGGGGAAGAGGCGGCGGCGGTTAAGGCCAGAGTCGGTGATGACGCACCTGCGCGTGCCCGTGTCCGTCACCGGCGTAAACTCCCTATAGAGCTCCGCCACGTCGAGACTCCCGGGGCGTTTTTTGAGGGCCCCGCCGGGCGTCACCCGGAAGTTCCCCATGGCCGCCGCCTCGCCGGGCTTTAATGCCGCCTCCCCCTCGGTGGACTCATTGAGCCCCAGCCAGCGGGTGACGGATATGAGCCTCTCCCCGGAATTGGCGCTTATATTGGCCATCCTACCTCACCTCCCCCGAGCGCCGCGCTCAGTCCTTGGCCCCGGAGTGGGCCGCGTATATGCCGCTCTTCAGGGTACTCAGGACAAAGCAGTCGTGGAGGAACCTGCCCTGTACCACGGCGCCGGAGATGTCGGGGTGCTCCTCCAAGACGCGGAAGTCCTCTATCTTCTTGGGCGCCACGGCTACACCCCGGCGGACTATGAGGAACACCACGCCCTCGGGCATGTAGTCGTCCGGCACCACCCGCACCTGCATACCGTCTATGGTCCCGGCGACGCCATTGACAACGCTCTCCTCCGCCAGCTTGTCCACGCCCACCACCTGGTCCGCCAGTTTCACCTTGATGGCCTCGGTCTCGCCGATGAAGAGCACCCGCTCGCTCTTGGGCACCTTGTTGTTGCTCATCTCTGCCCCCGCGGTCATGAGTGTCTCTATGACGTTCTCTCTCGTGAGGCTCACGCTGTAGGCGTTGAGCCCCGCGCCCTCGGCGAGCTTATTGAGGCGGAACTTGTCCACATAGGGGATTATCACCTCGTCGGTCTGACGGCGCAGCACGCCGGAGGCCGCCTTTATCATGAGCTGGGAGGTGTTGTACCCCTTGTCGATGGAGCCGTTGAAGGCCTTGTCGTCACCCACGGTCATCTCCTGCATGGTGTCCCCCAGCTCCGTGAGGGTCCCGAACCTGCTGCCGGTGGTCAGCGCCTTGTTGTAGTCGTGGAGGGGCAGGGTGTCCACCGAGTAGACCTGCACCGTGGCCACGCCCGTCCACTTGTACTTCGCCGTGAATAGTCCCTCGGTGCAGGAGGCCAGCTTAAAGCGCTCCACCACCTTGTCTGAGGCTCTTTTTGCTAAATTGATCGGCATTTTATCCTTCCTTTCTCAAAATTAGATCTCGTCTTCTCTTGTGGGACCCCTGCCGCTCACATGGAGTCCCAGCCCTGGTCAAATGGGTCCTTGCGTCCCTGTCCGCTGCCGGCGGTCCGTTGACTACCGGCGGAGCGGCGTCTGTTGGCCTGCTCCCGCTCCAGCGCGGCGGCCCTCTCCCGGAGCCACATCAGCTCCTCTTGTAGCGCCTCGGTGTTGTAGCGCTGATAGGCGGAGCATAGGCTCTCGCCCTCCTGCACACGCTCCCAGACCTCCCGGGGCACGTCCCGGGCGCCGACGCCCGGGAACATCTCAAGGAAGAGCCGGAAGTCCTGCTCCCGCTCCTCGGGACCGGCGCTCCGGGATCCCTCCGGCGCCTCCTCGGATGTCTCCCCGGGGAACTCCTCGGGCTCCTCCCGGGGCTCGCTCTCCGCCGGGATAGCGCCCTCCGCCGGGACCTCCCAGCCTTCGGCAAAACCGGCCTCCGCGCCGCTCTCTATAACGTCGTCCTGCATCTTTTCACCTCCTCTCTTTTGATCCCCATCCCGCCCGCCCGCGAAGTTAGTAGTTTAAATACTCCCGGCTCGCCTCACCTCCCCTCATGTAATCCCCGAACTCGTCGTACTCAATATCCTCCCCCGGCTCCTCCGCCGGGACCACCCTCGAGACGCAGTAATATCTCAGGGCGTCCACGGTGTGTGTTATCTCGTGGGGCTCCCGGGCGGCGTCGTTGGGGTTCGTCTCGTCCGCCTGTATCTCCCGCATGTCCTCTATGAGCCTCCGGCAGGTGCTAAAGAATACTATCCCGGGTTTGCCGTCGCTGTCAGGAGATAGGAGCTCCTTTATCATCATGTGCCCCTGCACCCTGTCGTTCCCCGCCCGAATTAGTGCCACGCCGCAGGACTTAAATATCTCCGCCATGGACCTGCCTGTGTCCTTCTGCCGGGACCAGAGGTCCGGCGGCGCGAAGGTGACCTCGATATGCTCGTCCGGCATCGTGCGGGAGAGTATACCCTCCGCCGCCTCCCGGACGATGAGCCCCTCCTGCGTCCACTCCCGGTAGACCCAGCTCCTCCCGCCGCTGTCCACCGCCACCCATATGACCGCCAGCATGTCAAGGCCGTAGTCTATGGCCCTGTAGCGCCGCCACGAGCCTGGTATCTTGAAGGGCGCCACCACATGGGTGTCCATTCTGAGCTCCGGGAAGTACCCGCCCCCCAGGGCCTCCCAGTCGCCGTACCTGTAGGCCCGGCGCACGTTCTCCGGCATCTGGGAGAGCATCTCCAGGTACCTGGGGGAGTACTTTAGCATGTACTCGTTGTCCTCCACCGTGGCGGGGATGAAACTGTAGTCCTTTGGGTCCTCCGCCCCCTCCCCCGGGCCCTCCCGGAAGTCCCGGGTTATAAAGAGCCTCTTCACCCACCTGTGCCCTATGCCCCCGGGATTACAGGTGAGGTACATCCGCTTGTCGTAGGGACTCACGCCCCTGAGGCACCCTTTTAAGTAGTTGAATGTCCGCTCGGAGAACTGGGTGGCCTCGTCAATGAATATCCAGTCGAACTCCTGCCCCTGGTACTCCTCCTCCGACCTGTCCCCGGCCCAGTGGCCGAACTTCAATGTGGAGCCGTTGAAGAACGTGAGCCTCCTGGAGGTGGCGTTGTAGGCGGCTATCTCCTTGGGGAGAGTGCGGATTATGGGCCTTATGTGGTTTTCCTCCAGCTCCGGGTACGTGCGCCTCATGATGAGCACCCGGAGCCCCGGGTTCACTATCGCCCCGCCCACCGCCTTCGTCCGCACGGCCCAGGTCTTGCCGCCGCCCTTGGCCCCGCCGTAGGCGGTGAATGCGGTCCTGGACATGAAAAACTCCCTCTGCTTGGGATTCGCCTTCCCTGCGTCCCATATGACCTCCCCGCTCATTTAAAGGCCTCCGGGCCTCCGGCGCCCTCCAGCCGCAGTACGATCTCGCTCCGGCCCTCCCCCGAGGACCCGTAGCCGCCGTTGCTGGGCTCTTTTAAGTTGAACATGGCAAACTGTGCCTGCTTTGAGTCCTCCCTCCCGTGGCGCAGCCAGTAGAAGGTCTTGAACTCCTGCCACTCCGCCGCCGCGCGCCCTATCTCACCTCCGGCGGCGGCGATTTTCGATAGCTCCTCCTCCGGGATGTCCAGATACATGTGCAGCACGTACTCCGCCGGCGGATAGCCCGTGTTCTCGCAGTAGCTTATGCACTGGCGCACCCCCTCACGGATGCGTTTCGCGGTGTACCGCTTGGACATTTTTCCACTTCCTCTCCATGATTGACAATAATTCCTCGGCATGTTATAATTACATTGTATAAGTGACGAAACTGTAGTACATTTACTTCGCATTACTTTGGTATGGTCACATTATACTTCAGGTTACTTCAAAATGCAAGAGTAAATTTAAGTATTTCTAAGTATTGTAGGGGTGAACAAATTATGTATGAAATTTTTGTGCAACTTTGCCAAGAAAAGTGTGTAACCCCCTACCGTGTCTCCAAGGAGACCGGCGTATCCCAGGCGGCGTTGAGCACCTGGAAAACCGGCGCCAACACCCCTCGGGACTCGACTCTCAAGCGCATAGCGGACTACTTCGGCGTGACACTGGCGTACCTCAAGGGGCAGACTGAGTCCCGCACCCAGGGCGAGGACGAACTGGAGGAGTACCTGGACATGCTTCGCAACCGTTCGGAGTGCCGTATGCTCTTCTCCCTGGCCAGGGATGCCACCAAGGAGGATGTGGAGCGGGCCGTGGCGGTGATCGAGGCGCTGCGTAGGACGGAGGGCGGCGGCTGATGTGGACGCCGGACTGGTATCTTCGCATAGTTGACATCCCCGCGCGGGTCCGGGGCGTCACTGTGCCGAATCCTGACGGCAGTTTTGACATCTACCTGAGCCAGCACCTCTCGGAGGAGGCGCGGCGGCGGTGTCTCGACCACGAGCTCCGGCACATCTACCGGGACCACTTCTATTCCGAGGCGCCAGTCTACATGCTGGAGGCGGAGGCGGAGAACAGAATCGTGAACGTGTTCCACATGCCCTCTGACGGTGGCCTCCCGCTCTTTACGAGTCTCGAGGCGCTTTGCGGGTACATTATGGACCTCACCGCGTCGCTGAGAGCAAGGTGACAACAAGCGGCAAAAATCGACGAAAACGCACAAAAAGGGGCTGGCAGCAATTGTCAGTCCCTTTCCATTTTATTGAGCGGCCGAATTGTCATCTCCCCGCGCCAGCGCTCCGCCCCATCCCGGGTTCCGATAGTGAGGTCGACGGTGATGAGCTCCCCGTCCCCGGTGAATTTAAGCTCCAGCACCTGTAAATCTCCATAGGCCGGGGCCGCGAGGGCCTCGTAGACCTCCTCCCCCCGGAGGAACACCATTCGCCCCTCCCGGAGGGTGAGGCGCACGCCGGCGCCGAAATTTGCGCTGGTGAGCTCCGCCTGATTGCCGCCGAGTCTCACGTCCTCGCCCAGGCGCAGCTCCCAGGCCGCGAGCTCCATCAGGTCCTCCCCCAGGCTCTGGGCGTCCGCCGTCTCCACTATCCCCCGGCGGCTGAAGAAGGCCCCCTCCACCGCCGCCGCGGCGCAGGCGGCCAGGAGCCCCAGGATTAGCGCCGCCGCCAGCATCTCCGCGAGGGTTGAGCCCCGGCGCTCAGCCGCCCGCCGCATCATAGCTCCAGGCGTCCCCGCCGCCGTGGTAATTTACCCGGACCCTCTTAGGATCGGTCGCCCACTCTATTTCCACCTCTCCCGCCTCCCCGGGCCCATCACCGCTCTGGGCTCTCGAGACGTCCCGGAGGCGCGTCTCCTCCCGGGCCCTCACGGAGGAATCTATCCCCGCCGCGCCCCGCAGCATACCCGTGAGCAAGAGGCACGCCAGGGCCGCTATAAGTATGGCCGCCAGGGCCTCCGCCATCGTCTCCCCGGCGCTTCCCCTTAGTCTATTCGCGATACTCCCCATTGTTCCTCCATAATGCTTTGTTCTATCCCGCCTCGCTTGCGGCGGACCCCATGCGCCAGTTAATGGTGACGGTAAAATTCACCTCCCGCCGTGCTCTCCCGGCGGAGTCCACCCCGGGGAACTCCGGGAGTGCCCTTATGGCCTCCAGCTCCTCCCCGGTGACGGCCCCGGTGACAGTCCGGGACTCCGCCCGAAATTCCGCCTCCGGCTCCAAAAGTGCCGTCAGCGTGAGTCCCCCCTCGCCCCGGGCCTCCGCCAAAAATGCGTAACCATCCCGCATCGTCAGTGTGACACTGACCTCACCCATATCGTGCTCCGGCCGGATGGTGAACTCAAAGATTTGGGCCTCCGGCGCCGCCTCTCCGGGGAGGCCGAGTTTCTCCATGAGGTCCCCGTAAACCGCCCCGGCGATATCCTCCGTCAGCGCCTCCCCCAGGACGCCGGTGAGGGCCGGCGGTTCGTCCCCCGGAATGAGCTCCCGGACCGGGGCCTCCCGGTGGAGCCTCGGCCCCTCCGGGGCGTCGTACCACCACCACCTGTAGCTCTCACTGTAGCAAAATGAGGCGCTGAACGCCCCCACGAGCTCCCCGCCCCGCAGGAGTTCTATGGCGGAGGACGCGGTCAGATACTCTTGCTCCTCCGCCGGCACGTGGGTGAGGCGGCCAGCGTCTGAGGAGGCCGCCCCCAGGGCAGCGGTCCCCGCCAGGGCGCAGACCAGGAACACCGCCAGCGCCAGCAGGAGGGACGCGCCCCTCCTTGACCTCAGTTTCTCACTCAAGCCAGTCACCCCGGTGTATCATGGGCCCCTCCCCGGTGGGCCAGAGCATCGGGTAGGGGTACTCCGGCCCCAGGGGCCGCCACCCCGCCGATAAATTATAGGGCATGACGGCGTATGTGGGGTTCTCCTCCCCGGTACCGGCCCGGAGTTTTCCTGATGAGAAGGAGTACCCCGCAAGCTCCGCCGCCGTGACGCCGGAGCCCTGGCCCGGGGCGTAACTCATCCCCTCCTCGGTGACAAATAGCGCCCCGCCGCCGCTCTCCCCCGGCGCCGCGCCGTAGACCTCCGGCGGGAACGGCGCGGAGTACCGCACAGCCGCGTAGACGTCCCCGAGAGTAATGTCCGAGGCGCAGATCCCGGCGGCGGTGGAGGAGGCGGAGAGGACTGTCCCGGCGGCGTAGGAGCACTCCACATGTACATCCCCGGTCCCCTCGTCGCCGCCCACGTTGTTGCCCCCCACAAGGCCCCCCACCATGACGCCGGAGAGCTCCCCCGCGGCGTAGGAGCCGTAGATCTCGCCCCGCTCCAGTATCCCCGCAAGGCCCCCCACCACGCCGTGGTAGCCAGAGGACCCGGAGTGGGCCACATAGTCTATCGCCCGCACCGGCACGGAGGCGGAGGAGCCCAGGATCCTCGTCTGCAGGTATGAGGACAATCCCAATATCCCGCCGCCAATGAGGGACGCCTCCAGCCCCGGGGCGTCCCGGCGCTCGAGGTAGACGTGGCAGTTCTCAATTATGAGCGACGCCCCCTCCTCCCCCGTGGCCATGCCGACTATCCCGCCGGAGATGTCCGCCCCCAATATGGCGGGGTCGATGATGTCGATATTTTTAAGCTCCACCCGGCCCCTGGAGACGACTGTCCCGAAGAGTCCCCCGCAGCCCCCGGCTCCTCACGCATGTTCCTTATCCCCAGCCCGCCGCCGTCATATGTGAAGTCGCCGGACTCTATCTCAATGGGCCGCAGGGCCATGTACCCGCTCCCCTCCGGGTAGACCTCCGCCCAGCCCGGCCGCTCTCCCCCGCCCCCGGCGGCAAAGTCTATGGGGCATATCTGCCGCGCCCCGGGTATCCCCCCTATGTGGGAGACCTGGGCGCTCAGATTCTGTAGGTGCCGCCCGCAGGCTATGTACGCCGTCCCGTCCTCATCTTTGTAGGCAAAGAGGCTGTTCACCGTCGCCGCCGTCGAGGTCGGGAGGCGCGAGCCGTCCTCCGTGTAGGCCGTGACCCTCACCGTCACGTCCTCGCCGGGGGTGAACTCCGGGCCGAAGATGGAGTAAAAGTTCTCACCCTCACGGAGGCTGTCAAGCACCGCCGTGTACTCAAGCTCCATGCCGCCGCTAAGCTCCCGCGTCACGTCGAGCTCCCGGGTGCCGCCGCTCTCCGCCCCCTCGAAGGTGAGTTTTACCCGCACGCCCCCCGACGGCTCCACGGAGGAGAAGTCGCCGAAAACGGTGACTTTCAGCTCCTCGCCGTTCTCAACCTCTATCCCGGGGCGCGGCATGGGGCTCACCTCCGGCCAATGTACCTCCTTGCCGCCGTAAAATCCCACCTCAATTCCGGCTCCAAGGCGCTCCCGGCGCCCGGTGGGACATTCAAGGCCCCAGGCGTCAAGGGTCTCCCGGTCCTCGGCGTATAGAACCGCGTAGACCGTCCCCGGCCCCGGCATATACTCAACTATGTAGTGCCCATCCTCAAGGATGGACCCCGGCGGCAGAAGGGCCTCGGCCTCCGGGCCGCCGCTCTCAAAATACAGTATCTCTCCCTCGGCGTCCGCCGCCGCCCCGCCGAGCCCGCCTATGAGGCCCCGGACCTTCAGCCCCGTGAGGGCGCTCTGGGCGGCCATATATATGTCCCTCGCGCTCTCATCGAGGGCCGTGAGATGTAGCTCCCGCCGCGCCGCGAGGAGGTCCACCGCCCCCAGCCCCAATAGCACCGCCGCGATGGCCACAGCCACCAGAGTCTCCAGCAGCGTGAACCCCCGCTCACTCCCTTCCGCCGCAGGTCTCGTAGAAGGTGATGGTCCCTGAAACACGCACCTCACCGCTCTCAATGTCCCCCTCCTCAGGAATTATGGAAAGCCCCTCCAGTAGGCTCCTGAAGCCCGTACCGGTGAGCCTTGCGAGCACCTCCCGGGCCTCAGAAAAGCTTGCGGCGCTGAAACTGAACCTTATCCTCCGCACTGCCGCGCCGTCCCTGAAAATGACGTCGTCAAATGTGAGCCGTGGCCCCGTGCCCTCCAGCGCCTCCCCCAGCGCCGCCACGAGGGCGGGGAGGTTGTCGTACTCCGGCATGGGGCCGCCGCCCTCAGTTCCGCTGAGCCCCCGGAGCTCCCGCCCCATGAGCTCGTACCGCTCCCTGGCGGCCAGGGCGCTCTCGATCTCACCCTCCACCGCCGCCGTCTCCTGCCGTATCCCCTCAAGGGTGCCCCTCACCGGGCGGCGGAGCACGACGAGGTAGAGCCCCAGGAGCGCTGCCAGGGCCAGAGCGCCGCTCAGCGCCCGCCGCGTCACTCCCATGTGTCCGTCCCCCCGGCGTCCCGGAGCGTCACGGTGAGTTCGGCCTCGCCGCCCCCGGCGGAGTCAACGGCCACGTCCTCCACCATCGTCTCCCCCTCAAGGGCCCCGACGAGGGCGGAGAGGTCCCCGAGCGTCACGTCCCCCACCGTGAGGCGCAGCACCCCGCCGGACATCTGGAAACGCCTCAGGGCGCACCGGGGGAACACCTGCCGTTCCAATAGGTCGAGCACCGGCCCCTCCCCTGGGAGGGAGGTGTCGTAGCCCGCCAGGGTGTACATGGAGTACCGCTCCCGGACCGCGCCGAAATCCCGGCAGGCGTTCTCTATATCCGCAAGCTCCCGCCGGGCCTCCCGGAGCTCCCCCTCGGCCCCCCGCAGCTCCGCGCCCCAGAGGGCGAGGACCGGCAGGAGGATGATGACCGTCAGCGCCAGCGCCCCGAGGGCCCTCACCCGCCGCAGAACCGCGCCCCGAGGGCGCAAATTGAGCGTTACCTTCCCCGCCGGGGCAAATCTACTAAAATCCATAGCTCCTCCTCAATATAACGCCGCTCCGGCGGCCCCGGCTGCGAGGGACGCCCCCTCCATGAGCTCCCCCGGCACGCCGGGAAAAAGTTCCTCGACCCCCAGAACCTCAATGCCCAGCGCCTCTGATATCTCCGCCGAGAGCTCCCCGGTCCAACCACCGCCGCAGCGGTGGATGTGGCGGATGTCCATCCCCTGGGTCCTGCAGAAGTTCACGGCCCTCCGGAGTTCCGCCGCCAATGTCTGTGGGTCCGGCGGCCCCTCAAGTACCCTTCCGCGCTCAAAACGCGGGCCCGCGAAGAAGTACATCCTGGCGCCATTTGCCCCCAGGTCCAGGATGCAGTGTCCGTGGCCCACATCTCTCGCGGCCCGGAGGAGCCCCGTGTAGGCCATCTCCGCCGGGACGGCGGAGGCGAGGCGCAGTCCGGCGCGCCGGAGCAGTTTTGAGTACCCCTCAAGCGTCGTAAGCCGCGCCGCCGCCCCCAGGACTTCCATACCATCCCCGTCCTCGGCGAGGACGGCGTAGTCATAAATATACCCCTCCCCGCCCCCGGTGAAGTCCCGGAACTCAAAGGGCACATAGAAGGCCGCCTCCCGGCGGCTCATGCGGGGCGCGCGGAACCTCCGCCGCAGGACGTCCCCCGGCGGAAACAGAAGTCCGCAGGACTTGGTTTTCACCCCGTGGCGCCGCAGGCACTCCCTTATAAACTCCGGCACGCTCTCCCGGTCCTCCGGCAGAGCCTCCGTAGCGGCCAAAATGAGCCCGCCGCCGCCCACAAGGGCCATGTGAAGGTTAGTAGAGCCTATGTCAAGGCCCAGTCTCGCGTCTCTCACGCCGCGCCCCCTTAAAATTTTACTTAAATAGGCACAAGAACCTCTCGACGAATTGCTCGCCGAATATCACCGTCACCCACGCGCCCAGCGCCACGGAGGGGGCGAAGGGGAACTCCATGTCCCCCACCCTCCCGGCGATGGCCATCAAAATACCTATGACGCAGGAGTTTATCACGAGGATCAGTCCCTCCCAGGGCCCGGTGAAGAGCCCCAGCATCGCGATGAGCTTTATGTCCCCGCCGCCAAGGGACTCCCGCCCCAAAGCGCTGTCCATTATGAGGGTGAGCGCCAGGAGTGAAAACCCCAGCGTCGCGCTTGTGAGTACCCCCAGGATGAGCCTCGCGGCGCTCCCGGCGTGGGCCGGGAGGAAGGCGAGGAAAACCGCCGCCCCGGCTATCTCCAGCCCGTCGGGTATCTCCATGGTGTCGAGGTCGATGAGCGCCGCCGCCAGCAGGAGGGAGAAAAGCAGCCAGCACTCCGCCGTCCTCGCGCTTATCCCGTAGCGCCACACCGCCGAGACGAATGCCGCCGCCAGGGCCGCCTCCGTCACGGGGTACCTGGGGGATATCCTCCCCCCGCAGGCGCGGCACCGGCCCCGAAGGGCGATGTAACTCACAAGAGGTATGAGCTCCCAGGCCCCGAGGCGCCGCCCGCAGAGCGGACAGCGGCTTCTACCCCGGGCGAAGCTCTCCCCCCGGGCGTATCTCAGCGCCGCGCAGTTCACAAAGCTCCCCACCGACGCCCCGGTGATCGCCGCCAGGGCGTAAAAATAGAGGCTGACCCCCACCGGAACGGGTCCCATCGCTCCATCCGCACCTCCCCGGGTCCATGATCTGGGGCCGCAGGGCCCCCAAACTCACCCCATCTCAAGGTCCATATCCGTGAGTATGACCTGCACATAGTACTCCGGCGATATGAGGGACACGTCCTCATCCTCCGTCATGACGTCCCCCTCGCCACCGGCGGGCTCGGTCTTGGATATCCCGGAGAGTTTCAGCCCCCCGGTGTTCACCTGTACCTTGAGGTCGTGGATGTCGCCTCCGGCGTCCACCCGGGCCGTCACCACCCAGCCGGTCACCGCCCCGGCGGACATGGGCGACGGCTCCGCCGCCCAGTTCTCCAGGATGTATGTGACGCCCGCCGCCTTCACCGTGCGCATGTTGGCCCTGTTGGTCCTGAGCTGGGCCTGTCTCAGTGAGCCGGTGAAGACCGGCACCGCTATCGCCACAAGTATCGCGATTATCGCTATTACCACCAGCAGCTCCGCCAGGGTGAAACCGCTCCTGGCGGGGCGTCTGGTTCTGTACTCGTTCATTTTAAAAGCCTCCATTCGGCCCCATCGGGCCGCAGATGGGCGGCGTCACGCGCCTATCCCCCGGTACATGTAGAACATCGGCACGTATATCGCCACCAGGATGAACGCCACTAAGAGCCCCATGGCCACCGTGATGACCGGCTCCAGCATGGTGAGGGCGTCCTGGGCCGATGATGCCGCCTCGCTACTATAATAGTCCCCCGCCGCCCGGAGTGTGTCTGACAATGTGCCGGTTTTCTCCCCCAGCGCCGCCAGCTCCCCCAGCGCCGGGGGCAAGTAACGGCTCCGGCCCAGGGCCTCCCCAAGGCTCCCCCCGGCCGTCAAGAGTCCCGCCGACTCCGTGAGCTCATCCCCCACGCACCTTGCCCCCACGGCCCTCCCGGCCACGGCAAGGCACCTATCGAGGGGCGCCCCGGCGGCCATCATCACGGATATGGTGTTGGCGGTCATGGCCGCCGCCTGGTACCTCGCTATCCTGCCAACCGCGGGGAGTCTCAGCCTCAATGCCGAGAGATACCTCCGGCTCCGGCCGCACCTCTCCGCCGCCGCAAACCCCAATATTGCCAGTATCAGCCCGGCGGCCATCTCCGGGAGACTCCCCTTGATCGCCCGGGAGACGCCCATGAGGGCCAGTGTCGCCCAGGGCAGCTCCTCCCCCATCCCCCGGTAGAGCTCCTCCATAGTGGGCCCCAGCACGGCGAGGACTATCCCCACCACTGCGAAGGCCAGCACAGCTATGAGCGCCGGGTACCAGAGGGCTGCCCGCACCCGCCGCATAGTCCTGTAGCGCCGCTGGTGGTGCTCCTTGAGGGCGGAGAACGCCTCCGCCACCGTCCCGGACTCCTCCCCGGCGCTAAGCGTCTCAATAAATACCTCCGGCATCGCCCGGCACCGGCGGCGGAGGCTCCCGGATAGCGTCTCCCCCGCCGCCATATCCCCGGCGCACCCCGCAAGGACGCCTCCCAGTCTCCCGCTCACGGACTCCCCAGCCATGAGCTCCGTGGCCTCCGGCAGAGTGAGGCCGGCCCCCAGCAGGATGGGGAACCCGCCCGCCACGGCGGCGAGGACCCTGTCCCCCACAAAAGCCGGCCCCCTCGGCTCAAATATCCCCCGGCAGCGCCGAAGGGACACCGCCGCGAGGCCCCGGCGATTTAGTTCCTCCGCCGCCTCAAACTCCCCCGGGGCCTCCAGGTACCCCCGGACAAGTCCAAGTTTCTCGCCCCTCGCGGCATACCTAAACTTCGCCATCTGCATCACTCCTCAATACGCTCTCCCCCAGCCCCAAGGCCCGCACGGCCTCACCGGCGCTTATTACGCCCCCGAGGACAAGATTTCTCGCCCCCGAGAGCAGCGTCGTGAGGCGGCCCCGGCCGGCCTCGCCCTCCGCCTCCTGCCGGTGGCGGCTCTCAGATATGGCCCGCCGCAGGGCGCCGTCAACCGTCAATATCTCAAATATGGCCGTCCTCCCCCGAAGACCGCTGTGGCGGCACTCCGGGCACCCTCTGCCCCGGTAAAAGACGAGCTCCGGCGTCCAGCGGATCCCCAGGGCCTCCGCCTCCTCCGGGCTCGGTGTGTAGCTCTCCCGGCAGTAGGGGCATATCCTCCGCGCCAGCCTCTGGGCTATGACGCCCCGCAGGGCCTCCGCTATTAGGTACGGCTCCGCCCCCAGGTCCCGGAGCCTCTCAACGGCGGAGAGGGCATCCCCGGTGTGCATGGTGGATAGCACCAGCCTCCCGGTTATTGCCGCCCTGAGGGCCACACCGGCGGTGTCGCCGTCGCGGATCTCCCCCAGGGCTATGACGTCCGGGTCCTGCCGGAGTATGGAGCGCAGGCCCCCGGCGAATGTCATCCCCGCAAGGCCCGTCACCTGGGACTGGTTCACCCCCTCCACGCCGTACTCTACGGGGTCCTCCAGCGTCACGATATTTACCTCCGGTGAACTAAGCTCCCGGAGCATGGCGTACATGGTGGTGGACTTCCCGGCGCCGGTGGGCCCCACGATGAGCACCATCCCGCCGCCGCCACGCAAAAGCGCCCGGAACCTCCTGAGGTCCTCCCCCGCAAGGCCGATGGCCCCGGCGGTGAGGGGTTGCGCCCCGGCGTCCAAGAGCCGCACCGCCGCCTTCTCGCCGTACATGGTGGGCAGAGTGGAGAATCTGAGGTCCACCCGCCGCCCCCGGAAGAGGATGTCCCCCCTCCCGTCCTGGGGGCCCCGGCGCTCGGCGGTGTCCATCCCGCCCATCACCTTGAGGCGGGATATTACCTGCCCCTGGAGCTCGGTGGGCAGCGTCATGAGGTGCCGGAGCTCCCCCTCCACGCGCATCCGCACAACGAGGCCCCCGGCCCGGGGCTCAAAATGTAGGTCGCTGGCCCCCTCGCCCAGAGCCCGCTCTATTATGGAGTCCACGAGCCACGGCACCGGCGACTCCTCCCCTCCTCCGGCGCAGTCCCTGGCCCGCGCCGCGTCCTCGCCGCCGTAGAGCTCAAATATTAGTTTCTCCACCGCCCCGGGGACGGCTGCCAGGGGCACTACCCTCCGGCCCGAGGCGGCAGCGGCCTCCTCCAGCGCCGTGAAGTCGAGGGGGTCCGCCATGGCGAGGGCGAGTTCCCCCTCCCCCGCCGAGACCGGCGCCACAGAGTGCCTCACCGCTATCCCACGGGGCAGCGCCGCCGCGGCCTCCGGCGGGACGGACGTTACCGTTAAGTCTATCCAGCCTATCCCCAGCTGCTCCGCCAGGGCCTCCATGAGCTCCCCCTCGCCCAGAGCCCCCGCCTCCACCAGCTCCCGGCCGAGCCGCCGGTGTGAGAGAGCTTGGTCCGCAAGGGCCCTCTCAAGCTCCTCATTTGTTATGAGTCCCTGGGAGACAAGGAGCTCCCCCAGTCTCATATAAGCCATAAAGTTTCGCCCCTTATTTAGTCGCTCCGATGATTTTCGGGAAGTTTTTTAATAAGCCAATGTTTTTTGAGAAAAACATTTGACAAACAGGATAAATTATGTTAATATTCTTAGGCCGTGTTGAGAGGATGGGTAGACGCGGGTGTAGCACAACGGCTAGTGCACCAGCCTTCCAAGCTGGGGACGTGGGTTCGATTCCCATCACCCGCTCCAGCACACACGGAGGACACGCGCCAATAGCTCAGCAGGATAGAGCAACTGCCTTCTAAGCAGTAGGCCGGGGGTTCGAGTCCCTCTTGGCGTGCCAATTTCTAAGCGCCGATTTCTATATGGTGGGTGTAGCTCAGTTGGTTAGAGCACCGGATTGTGGTTCCGGGTGTCGAGGGTTCGAGTCCCTTTACCCACCCCACACACTGACGCCGCCGGTTTTACTTAGCTTGGCGGCGTCAGCGTCAATAAGACCACCGGCCTGATTTATGTCGATTTAGGGATGTCGCCAAGTGGTAAGGCACAGGACTTTGACTCCTGCATTCGTGGGTTCGAGTCCCGCCATCCCTGC
>CANQYW010000013.1 GCA_947628185.1 uncultured Oscillospiraceae bacterium | reverse complement strand
CTTCACCGGGATGCCCCGCTCAAGGCGGAGACGTTGGAGCGGATTGTCGGCCTTGACTTTGGCCGGCGAAACTGGTACAATGGGGCTGGAAGGAATCGTCATCCATTACATCTCCTTTCCTTGCCCGGCGGTCTGCTACACCGCTGGGCAAATTATTTTCTCCGCTTGCGATACGTGTCGACGGGTGCCATTCGCTCCGGCTTTGCCCGGTGGGCGATGCGCGCCATGCACAGATACATACCGACCTCGCTGCACTCGCCGTTGAAGTTGGCCAGGAGCTGATCGTAGATGTACTTCTTGTCCTCCTCGGGGACGTCGGGGTTATTCTTGACGGTATCGGCGTACACACCGTACACGTGCTCGGCCGCCAGCTTGGCGTCGGCCTTCATCTCGGTGAACCTGGAACCTGGAACTTTGCAGACGGGGCAGGACTCGGGGGGATTCTCTCCCTCGTAAACGTAACCGCAGACAGGGCATACCCATTTCTTCATGTGAATTACCTCCATAATCATAATAACTTATGTAATTGTATATACAGAGCGCTCTCGCGCCCGCATATCCTACTTCTCCCCGCACTCAGAGCAGATGCCCCGGAGACGCACCTCGCCGCCCGTCACCCGGTATATACCGGCGGCCGGGGGCGCCTTGAAGTCCTCCGGGAGCTCCACGTCCAGCACCCGGCCGCAGCGCTCACACACGAAGTGGGCGTGGGGGGTGACGCGGCCGTCAAACCGCTCCTGCCCGCCGATGACGCCGATACTGCGGATGTACCCCTCCTCGGTGAGCTGGCGGAGATTCCTGTACACCGTGCCCAGGCTCAGCCCCGGGAAGGAGGGCCGGAGCTCCCGGAACACCCAGTCGGCCCCGGGGTGGACGTCAGTGCCCCGCAGGAGGGCGAGCATGGCGTCGCGCTTTTTGCTGTGCCTGGCGATGGCCATGGTGGGACCTCCTAACAGGAATGATTCTTATTTATATCATATCACAGGGCGGTCTGTTTGTAAAGACCCTATGTCAAAATCTTCGTCACCTTGTGACATTCGGTTTTTGAAAGGACATCATTGATTTATGGGGGCGCATGTGATAGAATAACAATGTCTAACTGGATATTGGCAAAAAAAGAGGTCTAAGGAGTACTTTCAGGGATGAAGAAGTGGCTGGAGCGGCTGTTGCTGCTTTTATTGGTTTGCGCCGTGGCGGCGGCCACCCTGATCATAGGGAATATATATTTTGATTACATCTCCGATAGGATATTTGAGGACAGCACCGGGCATCTGAGCGAGATATACGGGCAGGTGAACAGGGCTTTCGGCGCGTTTTTAGAGAGAAACTGGAAACTCCTCGAGGATTGGGGCGACTATCTTCGGCTCATCGGCGAGGGGCGGGACGCCCAGGTGGAGGAATATCTGAGGGAGGAGCAGGAGAACTGGGGATTTACGGAATTCTATTTCCTGACGGACGACGGCAGTTTCATGACGTTGGGCGGCAGGACGGGCGTCGCTGACCTGGGCGACGACCTGGGACAGCTTGTGTACGGCCGGGAGCCGGTGATGGTGGGCGAGGCGCTGGACACGGGCCAGGATATAACCGTCTACGCCGTGCCGGTGGAGCCGGGGACATTCAGAGGGTTTGATTACGAGGTGCTGGCCATAAGTTTCACCAACGCGGATCTGGCCAGTTCCCTCAATGTGGACGCCTTCTCCGGGAAAGCCAAGTGTTTTGTCATACACAGCAACGGCGACGTGCTGCTCTCCACCTTGGCGGGGGGCAACATCTTCAGTAACTACCTCGTCTACCTGAAGGCGGCCTCGGACATAGGCGCGGAGGCCATAGACAAGATGACCCAGGACTGGCGGGACGGCGTGTCCGGGGTGCTCCGGTGCGAGATAGCGGGCGTCACGAACTGCGTGCTCTACCAGCCGGTGGGGTATCAGGACTACGTGCTTCTCAGCGTGGTGCCCCAGAACGTGGTGAGCGCCGGGTTCCTCTCGGTGCAGCGGACCACCACAAATGTGCTCGTTGTCATATTCCTCCTGGTGGGGCTCACGGTGGTGGCGCTCATCATACTGCGCAGCTACAGGCTCTCCCGCAGGAGCCGTGTGGAGATACTCTCCCGGGACCGGATGTTCGAGGTGCTCTCTAACAGCATCGACGACATCTTCATAATGCTCAACGCCTCGGACCAGCACGTGGACTACATAAGCCCCAACCTTGAGCGGCTCATCGGGATACCGGTGGATGAGGCCCGGCGGGGCATAAGGGTCATGGAGAAGTGCGTCGTGAATGACGACGTGGTGTTCCCGAAGACCCAGCTGGAGGCCATACCCCTCAATGGGAACATCTACCGGGAGTGCGAGTATATGCACCAGAACACCGGCGAGCGCCGGTGGTACAGGATGACCGTCTACCACGTGGCCATCGAGGGCGTGGGGAAGTACATAATAGTCCTCTCCGACAGGACCCTGGAGCGGCAGATGAACCAGAAACTCCAGGAGGCTCTATCGGCGGCCAAGAGCGCGAATGAGGCGAAGTCCAACTTCCTCTCCAATATGTCCCACGACATCCGCACCCCCATGAATGCCATCGTTGGGTTCTCCATGCTCATGGACAAGGACGCCGCAAACCCGGACAAGGTGCGTGAGTACACGCGGAAGATAAAGGCCTCGAGCCAGCACCTCCTGAGCCTCATTAACGACGTCCTCGACATGAGCAAGATAGAGAGCGGCAAGACATCATTAAATCTTGACACCTTCAGCCTCCCGCAGATCCTCGACGAGCTCAGCATAATCCTGCTGCCCCAGGCCAAGGCCAAGGAGCAGGAGTTCAAGATAACCGTCCAGGGCGCGCCGCCGGAGGTCATGATCGGCGACAAACTGCGCCTCAACCAGATACTAATTAACCTGCTCTCCAACGCCGTGAAGTACACACCGGCTGGCGGGAAGATAGAGTTCAGCATCCAGGACCTGCCTCCGGCGGCGCCCCAGTACGCGAAACTCCGGTTCGCCGTCCGGGATAACGGCATCGGTATGAGCGAGGAGTTCCAGAAGGAGATATTCGCCCCCTTCAGCCGGGAGATAAGCTCCGTCACCAACAAGATCCAAGGCACGGGCCTGGGTATGGCGATAACCAAGAGCCTGGTGGATCTGATGGGCGGCATAATAAGTGTGGAGAGCGCCCCGGGCAAGGGCAGCACCTTCACCGTGGAGCTCACCTTCGCCCTCCCGGAGCACCGGGAGGCGGAGTACGCGGCCCGGCAGAGGGTATCGAGTATCCTTGTGGCCGACGACGAGGAGGAGATCTGCCTCGACATCCGCGAGCTCATGGAGGGCGAGGGCGTGGAGGTATCCTACGCCACCAGCGGCGAGGCGGCTGTGGAGGCCGCCGTGGAGCGCCACGGGAGCGGCCGGGACTTTGACGTCATAGTGCTGGACTGGAAGATGCCCGGCATGGGCGGCGCGGAGACCGCGAGAGCCATCCGGGAGCAGATAGGGAACGGCGTGCCGATCCTGGCGCTGACCTCCTATGACTGCGGCGAGATCGAGGAGGAGGCGCGGAGCGCCGGCATAAACGCCTTCATGTCGAAACCCTTCTTCGTGACGAGTTTCTGGCAGACGGTGGAGCCGCTGTTCACCGGCTCCGGCGGGGCGAAGGAGACGAGACCCGAGCACCACGCCGGCGTCATGGAGGGCCGGAGGTTCTTAGTGGCGGAGGACAACGAGCTCAACGCCGAGATCCTTCTGGAGGTGATGGACCTGGAGGGCGCCTCCTGCGAGCTGGCTGTGAACGGCCGGGAGGCGGTTGACATGTTCCTAAAGTCCCAGCCCGGCTACTACGACATGATCCTCATGGACGTGCAGATGCCCATCATGAACGGCTACGACGCCACCCGGCAGATCCGGGCCTCCGGCCATCCGGAGGCCAAGACGATACCCATCGTTGCCATGACGGCCAACACCTTCGCGGAGGACGTCCGCGACGCCCTGAACGCCGGCATGGACGGGCACCTGGCGAAGCCCCTCAACATGGGGGCCGTGCGGGAGCTCATCGGGAGACTCCTGGGTGACGATAAGAAACAAAGTTGAGTAATAAAATGTGAGTTTTGGGGTGGATATCATGAAGACAAGAAGGATGCTCTGCCTTGTGCTGGCCCTCATCCTGGCGCTGGCGCTGTGCGCCTGCGGGGACTCCGGGGACGGCGGAGCGATAACCATAATGGGCAAGAAGAGCGACCTCGACAAGAGCTACATGCAGGAGATATTCCGCCATTACGAGTCCTCCACCGGCGGGAAGATAAAGCTCATATCCGTCGAGGACGCGGAGTTTGAGGTGGAGGCCGCCCGCCGGTTCGAGAACGGCGAGGGCCCGGACATACTCATGCACTTCAATAACGCGGACCTCTCGCGCTTTGACGTGGCGGAGGACTTTCTGTACCTCAACGACCAGCCCTGGGCCGGGGAGCTCACCGACAGCGCCAGGAACTACTGCCTCGACGGGGAGGGGAACCTCTTAGGGCTGCCCTACTGGGAGAGCTCGGTGTCCGGCTGCTACTACAACAAGACGATCTTCGACTCCCTTGGCCTCAAGCCCGCCGCCACCCAGGCGGAGTTTGACACCCTCTGCGAGGTGCTGGCCCAGACGGGCTACACCCCCATTTGCTGGCCCGCCAGCGGTTGCTGCTGGATGTTCCAGTTCGCCCTGGACCCGGTGTTCGCGGACGACCCGGAGCTTTTAAGTAAGATAAACGCCAACGAGACCACCTACGCCCAGATACCCGCCGTCCTTGGTATGGCGGAGTGGATAGACTCGGCGGCGGCGCGGGGCTGGTTCGGCGGCGACTACATGGACACCGGCTGGGACCAGATAAGCCCCATGCTCAGCTCCGGCAAGGCTGTCATGACCTTCATATGGGACACCTGGTTCTATACGGACTTCAAGGGCGGGGAGTACACCGTTGAGGACTTCGCCCTGATGCCGGCATTCCTCGGCACGGCGGACAAGGGGACATACGAGGGCGGGAACCTCAATATGATGATGGTCAATAAAAACGGCGACAGGGTGGACGAGGCGCTTGACTTCCTCAAGTTCTGCGCCACGCCCGAGAACTACAACGTGGCCTTTGAGGGGATATCCACCGTCAGCACCTTTGTGGGGCAGAACACGAACATAGAGTCCCAGATGGTGACGAACGCGAAACCCTCCATCGCGGCGCTGGAGCGGGTCTCCACCGCCTCCACCAGGGTCTACGGCTACAGCGACGTGGACGTCAGCGAGTGCATAAACAGTCTCCTCACCGGCAAGACCGACCCGGAGGGCTGTGTGGCGATGATGGACGAAAAGCGGATAGGGGAGGCCAAGGACCGGGGAATACCGGGCTTTTGACAGCCCATTACGTTGCGGCGCATACCTGCAAGGGGTGTGCGCCGTTTTATTCTACTGAGGGAAAAAATGACGCCCCTCTGCGAAAATCCGCGGGAGAAAGTGTTAAGCTCAGAGTAAGGGATATGCGGGATATCGAGAGGAGCGCGGTACTATGGCCGGAAAACTTATCAACATACCATTCAAGCCCGACATTGAGGACGAGCTGGAACTCCTGTGTACCTTCGATTTCGAGGGGGAGAGGTTCCTCGTGGCGGTGGACCAGGAGTTCGGGGAGACGGTGTGCCGTCAGTGGCGCTGGAGCATCTGGAGCGGCCCGTACCAGGAGATGGACGACCCCAGCAAACGGGCGGAGGAGGCGGCCCAGATGCTCTTGAGCGCCTCCCAGGACGACCCGGAGGCGTACCCCCTGGAGGGCGAGCACTACGAGGTGACGGCCATCGACCGGGGCGGCGTGCAGGGCTTCGGCATAAAGAGGCGCGGGAGATCAAAGTACCTGACGCCCTTCTGCATGGACCTCCGCACCCCGGTGCGCCTGACGGCGGCGGTCATTATATCTGTGATCATGACCTACATATACGTCAGGACCCACCACTTCTCCTGGGCCCAGGTCCTCTTTGCGGGGATGCTGCGGGCTGACCTCTTAAAGCTCTTATTCCTCATAGAGCTCACCGGCACGGTGGTCATCTTTTTCTCCCGGCGGGAGGACAGGACTCTATTTGACCTCGTACTAAACGCCTTCATACCGCTCAACTTGGTGACCGCGGCGGGCCTCGCCATAGGGAACTCCACCGCCAGGTGGATTGTCGCCGTCTTTGTGGCGGTGACACTTGCCCCGAGGCTGCTGACGCTGTGCCGCGCCATGTTTGCACGGCGCGGGAGGTCCCGGAGGGTCAGGCGGGCGTTCAAGGGCATATACGGTCAGGCGATGCTCTGCGCCCTGGTGTGTTTCGCGGCGGTCAACATCTTCGGCCTTAGGGGCTACTCCTACGAGCCCTCGAAGGTGGTCGATGAGGTTGGCGAGGAGCTGACGGACCGGTATAACGCGGCACTAAACAGTCTGAAACGGGACGTCTGGGAGGGGCTCACCGCCCAGGAGAGACTTGATCACCTCCAGGCCATCTGCGACTACGAGTGCCTTGTGGATCTCGGCTGTTCCACCACCGCCGTGCGGGCCGGGGAGATGGAGAGCCGGCAGCTGCTGGGGGAGTATAACTACACCACCGGCGGCATCATGGTGAACGCGGACCACCTCATGGAGGACGACGTGCGGGACGTGGTGGAGACGGTCCTCCACGAGGTCCGGCACCTCTACCAGGGGGCTGTGGTGGACATGTTCAACAAGGTGGAGGGGCAGCTCGACGAGGAGAGCCTACGGCTGGAGATGTTTCAGTACGCCGCCTCCATGAGGGAGAGCATGGATAATTACACCACCGACGACATCTTGGAGTACTTGAGCCAGGCGACGGAGAGAGACAGCCGCGGCTGGTCGAACTACAGGGTGGAGAACTTGTACATCTATTACATAGAGCGCCCTGACGACGGGTGGGACGTGATGGCGGGCGGCGAGCCCCCGTTAGTGCAGGACGGCGAGTGAGGCGGAGAGGAGTGAGAATATCATGAATGACATAGATAGGTTCGGCGTCCCGCCGGAGGACACGGGCTATTACGGCGGGGAAGGCGAGGAGGACATATTCAGCGTCACGGAGCTGGGGCTGGACTACGCCCCGGACTACTCCCTTGAGGATACCGCCGGACGGCGGGGGACATACTCCGCCGGAGAGGCGCTTATTGAGTGCGTCAACACCTGCGGGCGGGTGGACATCGGGCTCATGGAGGAGATGTCCGGCATCAGGGCGGGGGAGCTCATAAGTGAGCTGGAGGGTTCCGCCATATTTCAGGACCCCGCCGTCTTCGAGGGCCGCGAGGAGTGGGACCCCTACACCGGGTGGCTCCTGCGGGCCCAGTACTGCCGGGGGAACATACTCAAAAAGGTCGAGGATGCGGAGAAGGCCCGGGAGCGGTTCCCCGGCCACTTCGCCCCCAACGCGGAGGAGCTTAGAAAACTCCTGCCCTCCACGCTTGTGCTGGAGAGCGTACACGTCTCCCTGGGGGCCACGTGGGTGCCGGCGGAGATGTACTCGGAGTTCATAAGGGAGCTCCTCCACATGAGCACATACGCCTACGTCAGCTACAACCGGGAGCTGGCCGTCTGGAAGATAGACCCGCCCATGGAGGCCAAGGACTCGGTGTACAATAACTTCACCTACGGCACGGCGGACCTCTCCGCGATAAAGATCATCGAGCAGACCATGAACGCCAAGACGGTGCGTGTATACGACTACAGCTACAGTTACCGGGCGGACAGCGAGCGCCGGGTGGACAGGTCCGCGACCCTCGCGGCCCAGGAGAAACAGCGGGCCATTATTGATGAGTTCAGCAAGTGGGTCTATAAGGACGTCATAAGAAAACGCCAGTTGGAGGAACTATATAACGATGCCTTCGTGGGCTACGCCAGCAGCGCCTATGACGGCTCCTTCCTCACCTTCCCCGGCATGAATCCGGAGGTGACGCTCTACCCCCACCAGAGGAACGCCATCGCCAGGATACTCCTCTCCGGGCAGAACGTGCTCCTCTCCCACGACGTGGGCACCGGCAAGACGTACGAGATAATAGCGAGCGTCCACGAGCTGAAGAGGATGGGCCTCTCGGGGAAGAACCTGGTGGTGGTGCCGAACCCCGTTCTGAAAGCCACGGTGGACGCCCACAGGTACCTCTACCCGGAGGACGATATCCTCGTCATTTACCCTCGGAACTTCACTCCGAAGGACCGGGCGAGGGTCTTAGAGCGGGTGAGGGACGAGGACCACGTGGCCGTATATATGGCCTACTCCTCCTTTGACATGATAGTCATGTCCAAGGACTACTGGATAGATAAGTGGCAGAGGGAGCTCCGGGCCCTCAGAAAGGCCATAGCCAACGCCGAGTGCGCCGCGGAGCAGGGACAGCTCAAGCGGGAGGAGAAGGTCCTCTCCCGGAAACTCGCCAACTACGCCGTGGAGGCCCGGGACACCCCCTGGCCCACATTTGACGATTTGGGCATAGACACCCTGGTGGTGGACGAGGCCCACAACTATAAGAACATACCCCTCTACTCCCGGACGGAGAACATAGTGGGGATGCACGGCTCCGGCAGCCGGAAGTGCGTGGAGATGCTGGAGAAGGCCCACTCCGTCCGCCACCTCGTGATGGCCACGGGCACGCCCCTGACGAACTCCTTAGCGGATCTATTCGTAATGCAGACGTACCTCCAGCCCCAGGAGCTGAGATTCAGGGAAATAGACTCCTTCGACATGTGGATAAACTGTTTCGGGGAGCGGGAGACGAACTTCGAGATAGACGTGGACACCAACGGTCTCCGGGAGATGACCCGTTTTAGCACCTTCCACAACCTCACGGAGCTCATGGGCCTCTTCTCCTCGGTCTGCGACTTCCACCACAGCGCCACCGGCGACTCGGAACTGCCGCGTTTCAGGGGCTACACCGACGTGCGGGTGCCTAGGAGCCGGGCGCAGACGGACTATATAAGGGATCTCGCGAAACGCACGGAGAAGATAAGGGCGGGGATAGTTGGCCGCACGGAGGATAACCTCCTCAAGATAACCACTGACGGCCGCAAGTGCGCCCTGGACGTGCGGTTAGTGGGCCTTGAGAGCGAGGGGGTCTACAGCAGTAAGGTGGGCGTCTGCTCCAGGGAGATAATGGATCTTTACCACCGCTACCCCGGGTGCTGCCAGATAGTCTTCTGCGACATCGGGACCCCCAAGTCGGCCTTCAACGTGTATAACAGCTTGAAGGACAGGTTAGTGAGCGCGGGGGTCCGGGAGCAGGAGATAGCCTTCGTCCACGACGCGGTCTCCGAGGCCGCCAGGGCAAAACTCTTCCTCGCCATGAACAGGGGAATGCTGAGGGTCGTCATCGGCTCCACCGCGAAATTGGGGATAGGCGTGAACGTCCAGGAGCGGCTCATCGCCGTGCACCACCTCTCGGTGCCCTGGCGTCCCGCGGACATGGTACAGCGGGAGGGCCGGATAATAAGGCCCGGCAACACATGCCCCGAGGTCTTCATCTACCGCTACATAACTGAGGGGAGTTTTGACGCCTACAGTTGGCAGCTACTGGAGAATAAGCAGAGGTTCATAAGTAGTTTCCTCTCCGGCACCTACTCCGGCCGGGAGATGGAGGACATAGCCGACGCCGTCCTCTCCTACGCGGAGGTGAAGGCCCTGGCCATTGGCAACCCCCTCATCAAGAATAGGGTGGAGACGGCGAACCTCTTGGAGCGGGCCAAGATAGCCAGCCGTCAGCGGCAGAAACAGCTAATTAGCCTCAGGACGGTGCTGGAGAACGCCCCCTGGCGTATGCAGAAGGTGGAGGACTCCATAGCCGCGGTGCAGGCGGACATGGCCTTCTACGCCCGGAGCCGGGGGAGGGTACGCCTCTCGGAGAGGGAGGCGTTCGGTGAGGAGCTAATCGAGGCGCTGCGGGACAACGTGATGGAGGCCCGGGAGCGGGTCTTTGACGAGTACCAGGGGTTCACCATAGTCCTGCCCGCCGGTATGGCGGCGGACCGGCCCCACGTCCTGGTGCGGCGCCAGGGGGGCGGCAGTTACTACCTGGAGATGGACACCGAGCGTCCCCTGGGGTGTGCGAAGAAGATAGACGCGCTTCTGGAGGGGTTCGGCGACCGGCTGGAGGCCCTGGGGCGGCAGAGGGCGCTTATAGAGAACCAGGTGGTGGACGCGAAAGCCGACATCGAGAGGGGCAACCCCTTTGAGGAGAGGATAGATATCCTCACCGCCCAGCTTGCGGAGATCGACAAGAAACTATCGGAAGGGAGCCGTGAGGCCTCATGAGTGTGGAGAACAAGAATACGAATCTGCCCTCCGTCACGGTGACGGGGATGGTGAGGGAGCTCGCAGAGCTCTACCAGAGCGCCGACAGGATGGGGACGCCCTTCCGCCTGGTGCCCACGCCGTTCCTCTGGGGACCTGCGGGGATAGGCAAGTCCGAGGGCGTGAGGCAGCTTGCGGAGGGGCTGCGCCGCCGGACCGGGAAGAAGGTGGCCGTCACGGACGTGCGGCTCCTCCTCTACTCCCCGGTGGACCTCAGGGGCGTGCCGGTGGCGGACGCCAACAGGCAGTTCACAAATTGGCTGAAGCCCAGGGTATTCGACATGCCCGAGGGGAGGGACACCATTAACCTTCTCTTTCTCGACGAGCTCTCCGCGGCGCCCCAGTCGGTGCAGGCGGCGGCGTATCAGATATGCCTCGACCGGACCGTGGGCGAGCACCGTCTGCCGGAGAACTGCATAGTCATAGCCGCCGGAAATAGGACCACGGACCAGAGTGTGGCCTACAAGATGCCGAAGGCGCTGTGCAACAGGCTCATGCACTTTGAGATCCGCACGGACTTTGAGTCCTGGCGGGAGTGGGCGGTGCAAAACGGCGTTGACAGCCGGGTGGTGGGGTACCTCTCCTTTAATAACGATAAGCTCTGCTTGGAGCCGGAGTCCAGCGACATCGCCTACCCCACGCCCCGGAGCTGGGTATTTGTGAGCACGCTCCTGGGCGTCACGAAACGCCAGCCGGCGGAGCTCCACCAGTTAATTAGCGGCTGCGTGGGGACGGACACGGCGGTGGAGTTCGAGGCCTGGTGCAAAAATAACTCCGACATGCCCCCGGTGGCGGACATAATCGCCGGCAGGTGCCGGATATACCCCAAGCGGCAGGACACGCTCTACGCCCTCAGTTCCAGCCTCGTGGCGGCTGTGCGGGAGCGGGCGGAGAGGATATCCGGCCAGGAGCTGGAGAACGTCTGCGCCTACGCCAGCCGTTTCCCGCCGGACTTCGCCTTCCCCTTCTTCAAGGACCTCAACTGTCTGGAGACGCTGAAACTGAAACTCATGAAGTGCTCATCCTTCCAGATCTGGATAGCCCGCAACAAGCGGTATCTGTGAGGCGGCGTTATGGAGAATAGAGCCACGGCCGCCGCCATATCAGCGCGGCTCACCCGCAACAGGGCGGAGCTACTGGAGGAGTTCCCCTTCTTCGGCCGGCTCCTGCTGAGGCTCCGTTTCGGCCTCTCAAAGTGCGGCACGGCCTACACCGACATGCAGAGCATAGTTTTCGACCCGGAGTTCGTGTGGAGAATATCGGACGAGGAGCTGAAGTTCGTCATGCTCCACGAGGTGATGCACTGCGTCCTGAAACACTGCCTCCGGGGCAGGACGCTCCTCCACCGCCTATATAACGTGGCCTGCGACACGGTGGTGAACTCCTGCATACTGGAAGTTTATGGCCGGGAGGAGTTCACGGTGGACGGCTGTCAGGTCTTCCACCGGGCGCCGGACGGCAACGAGGGGAACCGCTACACCGCCGAGGAGATATACTATATGTTCCTCAAAGACGGCGGCAGTCCCGAGGGGATAGAGCTCAGTGGGACGCTGGACTCCCACGCCGTCTGGGACAGCATAAAGGACCCGAGCCTCTCGGACGTGTGGGAGGCGAACATCCGGGAGGCCTCCCGGAGCTCCAACTGGGGCTCGGGGGTCCCCGGGGCGCTGAAACGCTACCTCAAGGAGATATCCCACACCCCGAAGACGAACTGGCGGCAGCTCCTGCAGGACTACATAAGAAACGACTCCAGCGACTTTACCTACTTATCCCCCGACAGGCGCTACCAGGGGGACGTCATAATGCCCTCCTTCCAGGCGGACATCTCGGGGGAGATGGTGGAGAACCTCTGGTTCCTGGTGGACACCAGCGGCTCCATATCCGATAAGGCCCTGGCCCAGGCATTCGGCGAGGTGCAGGACGCCGTGGAGCAGATAGACACCCTGCGCGGGGAGATATCCTTCTTCGACACCGCCGTCACCGACCCCGTGCCCTTTGAGACGGTGGAGGAACTTCGGCGCGTGAAGCCCGTGGGGGGCGGCGGGACGAACTTCGCCGCCATATTCAGGTACATGCGCCAGCACATGGCGGAGAGACTTCCCAGCCTCGTCATTATCCTCACCGACGGCTACTGCAATTTCCCCGACGAGTCCGCGGCCATGGGCGTGCCGGTGGTGTGGATAATCGTCAATAGCGGCGTGGAGCCACCCTGGGGACAGAAGGTGCACATCGAAAACTAAATGATTTCCCGCCGGGGATGTGCGAAAATTCCCCAGCGCCCCGTTATATAATTGTGTGGAGCCCAGTGGAGGCCGGTGGAGGACGCTGGAGCGCTCCGGGGACCCGAAACCATTTGTCAATGTGGTCCATAATGTCCGCAGTGCCGGCACTTTAACTGTGTGTATTGACAATCGCCCTATAATATGGTACTCTAAACTGGTATTAGTCCGAGGGGAGAGTGGGGCGAGGCGGAGCATGTTTACTTCGGAAGAGTTTGACATCATGGTCGATGAGCTGCTTTGCGGGGACGGATCGTCCTTCGACATGCTCTGCGCCATCGCGGAGAAGACCCTGAGGAGACAGGTGAGGCGCTGGTGCTCCGACGACATCCAGCTCCGGGGCCGGATGCTGGAGGACGACATCATGCAGGAGATACAGCTCCGGCTCATAAAGACCTGTAAGGCGTCCTTCCTCCTGCGGGAGGGCGTGGAGGGCGGCGTCAACCGGGACCAGGAGTGGTTCAAGAGGTGGATGTTCAAGCTGGCCTGGAACATAAAGTGCGACTTCGCGAATGCCCTCCGGCGCGTGAACGCGAAAGTCCGGGGCTTTGATGAGGGAGAGGAGGAGCGTGTCCCCGCCAAGGACGAGACGCTGGACATAACCGAGGAGCGGGTGGAGGCCCTCGCCCGGGCATTCTCCATCGTCATAAATTCAAGGTCCCAGGTCTACAAGATACTAACCTGGCTCGCCCAGTCCATCATGATGCTGGACCTGGACGTGACGAAGATAAAGTCAAATTCCATGCTCCTGGAGTCCTTTGAGAGCAGGACCCTGGGGGAGATGTACGAGATGATACGCGCCGCCGCCGGGAACATACCCTGGCTCGTCATAACCCCGGAGGAGGACGAGAAGATAAAAAAACAGCTCATGCGGGAGTTTGGGGGCGGCCGCAGATACTATGAGATCCCATATAGGGAGTTCTTTATGAGGAAAGGTGGTAAGGCTACGATCAGCGACTGGGTAAATCGGATGAACGGCCTTGTGAATCGTGCCATGTGTGAGAGCGCGGCGAAGGGACGGATGATGGACGATGGAACATCTGACTAATGACGAGCTCATCGCCTTCGTGTCCATGGACAGGCTTGACGGCCCGTCACTTAAACTGGCCTCCAAGGTGAACGGGCACATAGGCTCCTGCGGGAGCTGTCTTGAGAGGCTGAAAGCGTTCCAGCTTATCTATGACGAGTTTACACGTCTCGGAACTGCCGGCGCCCGGGGCCGGGCGGTCTACAGGGTGGTTGAGCGATCCGGCGGCGACGGCGCGGAGCTGGAGCAGGGGTCCCTGGAGCTCGATAAGTGAAATTAGCTGGGACTTAAAAAGTTAAAAACCGCCGCCCGGTAAAATCTTGCGGCGGTGATAATACCGCAAAAATTGCGCATCAGCAAAATTATGTGTAAAGGAGATTTATCACATGGCAGACGAGAAGAAACTCAGAAACGCGCAGGCCGCGTACGCGACACTGTGCAGCACCCTTGACAGCCACGACTGGCACTACAGCAAGGACGACGAGAACCTGAAGATCGAGTGCGGAGCCCAGGGCGACGACCTCCCCATGAAGATCACCATCAGGGTGGACGCCGAGAGGCAGCTCGTTATGCTCCTCTCCCACCTGCCCTTCGTTGTGCCCGCGGATAAGCGCCTGGATCTCGCGGTGGCGGTCAGCGTCGTCAACGACAGGCTCGTGGATGGCAGCTTTGACTACGACGTGAAGTCCGGCCACATGTTCTTCCGCATGACCAACAGCATCCTGGAGAACGATATGGGCAGGGACGCCTTCAGCTACATGCTCTTCTGCTCCTGCCAGACAATAGACGCCTACAACGACAAGTTCCTCATGCTTGCGAAGGACCTGATGTCCCTGGAGAAGTTCCTGTCCGAGTGACAGACCAACGCAGTAATTTTTAGAGTAATAAGAAAGGAATGGTATAATACTATGGCAGAAATGACAGACGAGATGAAAGCCGCGAAGGCCCAGGAGATCTACAAGAAACTCTGCACCGCCATTGAGAACAGGAACTGGCACTACAACAAGGACGAGGAGAACCTGGTGGCGTACTTCGGAGTCACCGGCGAGGACATCCCCATGCAGTTCATAATCATGGTGGACGCCGCAAGGCAGCTCGTTAGGCTCATGTCCCCCATGTCCTTCAAGATGTCCGAGGCCAAGCGCATGGAGGGCGCCATCGCCACCTGCGTTGCCACTTTCGGACTGGCGGACGGCAGCTTTGACTACGACATGTCCGACGGCCGCATAGCCTTCAGGATGACCGCCTCCTACAGGGAGAGCAACTTCGGCGACGGGCTCTTCCAGTACATGATATCCTGCTCCTGCGCCACGGTCGATGAGTATAACGACAAGTTCTTAGCGCTTGACAAGGGCATCATGAGCCTTGATGACTTCATAAAGAACTGCTAAGTTTAAGCCTTTTCGCGGGAAACTCCGGTCTCCGGGGTTTCCCGCTGAACTTACATACGCAAGACCTGGAGGCCGTTGTGGGGAGATAAGTATGACATACATAGAGTATTTTGACAGGGCGCTCATAGAGAATATCTGCGCCAGCATAACGAACCCCCCTGACAGGGTGATACTGGTGGGGGACAAGCTAAAGACGCTGACGGCCCACGCCGAGAGGTACGCCGGGATCCTCCGGGAACGGGGCGTGGAGGTGGAGTTCATAGCCCGGTCGGTGAACCGGGGCGACATGGCGGGGGTGGTGGAGGTGCTGTCCTCCATCGTGGAGACGTACGATGACTGCGTATTTGACGTCACCGGCGGGGACGAGGCGTTTCTCGTGGCCACCGGTATAGTCTTTGAGCGCTACAGGGACAGGAACATCCAGATGCACCGCTTTAACATACAAAATAACACTGTCCAGGACTGCGATTTGGACGGCAGGACGATACTTGAATCTGAGCTCCCGGTGCTGACGCTGGAGGAGAACATAAGGATCTACGGCGGGGAGATAGTCTACGACGACCTCATACCCTACACCACCCATCTATGGGATCTCGATGGGGATCTCCTTGACGACGTGGACACCATGTGGGATATATGCCGCCAGGACGTGCGGCTCTGGAACACACAGCTGGGCGTATTTATGCTGGCGGAGCAGTTTCGGGACCCGGCGGACGACACCCTCACCACGACGGCCCCCAAGGACTATCTCGTGGGCGCGCTGGAGTCCATCGGCGCGAAGTACATATTCAGCCGGAGGCTCATAAACCGCCTCTACCACGCGGGACTCATCGACGCCCACGACTATGAGGACGTCTTCACCATAACCTACAAGGACGAGCAGGTGAAACGGTGCCTCACGAAAGCGGGGGAGATACTGGAGCTCAAGATATTCTCCGCCGCCCTCAACGCCGTGGAGAAGGACGGCTCATACACATATAACGACGTGCTCAGCGGCGTTTTCATCGACTGGGACGGCGAGATCCACTTAGAGCCCGGCAGTCACGACACCGAGAACGAGGTGGACGTCATGATGATGCGGGGTTTCCTGCCGGTGTTCGTCTCCTGCAAAAACGGGTGCGTCGATATAAACGAGCTCTATAAACTGAGCACCGTGGCGGAGAGGTTCGGGGGCAAGTACGCGCGGAAGGTCCTTGTGGCCACGGCCCTGGGGAATACCGACGCCTCGGAGTACGTGAGGCAGCGGGCCCGGGACATGGGCATTAAGCTCGTGGAGGGCGTGCAGTCCATGGACGAGGACGAGCTCGTCCGGAGCGTCCGCTCCTTCTGGCGGCCAGAGACGGCATAATGTATTTTTTGCGGTTTGTTTTACTTTAGACTGACTACTCCGCCTCTTTGACCTTTCGGTGTCCGTGCTGCGCGTTGCCGTCTTTCCGTAAAAATCCATTGACAATCCTCCTACGTTTATATATAATAATACCAGGCGGTTTGTAACTGCTTTTGGCCGATGAGGCCGCGATCGAGAAAGGAATTTAGGTCGATGAGACCGCCCGGGTACGGCATGGTACCCGGTCCAGGCCATAGAGGTGTCTATGGCCTTTTCTTGTGGGGATAAGACATGGATAAGTATATAAAATCAATAAGCGCCCTCAATGACGTGACATTAACTATCAAAAACCAAGGTAAAATAGACAGATACGCGGAGTCCGATATATTTTGGGCCGCAAGCAGGAAACGAGCTAAGCAGAATAGGCGAGTTTTAAAGGGCGAGATATATCAATTTGAGTTTGGCAAAAACTACGTTCCTGAGATGTCTTACGAGCACAGAGGGCTTGTTATCGGAGTTTCCGGAAAACTGCTTTTATATGTGCTACCGATCTGCTCCTTTAATCCTCAAATCCCGGAACACGTAAACGCGATACACCCGAAAGACAATCCGCAAGGCAAAAGTAATTACTTCCTGCTCAAAGGTGCGGATTATCCGTTTCTCACGCACGACTCTGTACTGAAACTGAATGATTTGAGGTCTGTCAGCGTATCGAGAATAAAATACAGACAAAACGACGGGTATATAGACCCATCCTCCGATACATATAGGGCGATCGAATATTACGCTTTTTCCAGACACTTCCCGTCGTATTCCTATCAGTACAATCAGCTAAGACAGCAAAACTCTCAAGTGCAGGAAAAACTGGACCTAATTATGAGACTACTGGGCGAGCATAGCGACGATGATAATTGCCAAATGATTTTGGATACCGTGTTCAACCAAAAATGAATACATACGGCCGTCATCCGCCAGGGTGGCGGCTGCGGTGTTTATGGGGCGTCAAATATCTCACTTCCGCCTCTTTGACCTTTCGATTGCTGCGCCTTGACAAGCGGGCCTGGTAGAAGTATAATTTTTGTGAATATCATCGGATTTCACCGACAAATATACATGGAAAAAGGAGAAGAGACATGGCTGACATGAAAAACGACAGGCTTCTGGAGAAACTTATAGAGCACTCCAAGACCATCGGCGGTATGAACGTGGCTTTCACCGCCGAGAGATATATAGTCTCCCTCATCGACTTCGTGTCGGATTCCACCCAGTACGACATAAGCGAGGGCGAGAAGGGGGCCCTGGCTGGGATGCTGACGAAACTGCTGCCCTCCGCCGGGGAGAACTACGCGGACATAAAGAACTTCATCCTGGAGCGGGTCACCGGCGGGAATGGGGACTTCATCGACGGGATATACATGCAGCAGCACATCTACAAGGCCCGGGAGAGGGCCAAGGAGAGGGGTCTGGAGGCGCTGACCCCCGGGGTGCTCTTGGAGAGCATAGTCTCCGACCCCAGCGACTTCATAAAGAAGGTCATCGCCAAGGGGCAGAAGGCGGACTCGGGGGACGACTCCGACGACGACATGGCGGCGCTTTTTGAGGGCCTGCTCTCCACCTCCTTTGAGGACTATGTGAGCGGGGGGAAGAAGTCCGGCACCGGGACGGAGACCACCGCCTCCGCCGAGACCGGCCTTGACGACGACACTATTGACGAGGAAGACGACGTCATTTGGGACGGCCTTGACGATGTTGACGACGCCGCCGAGAGCCCGAAAATGGCGGTTGCCAAACTCACGGAGAAGGTGAAGTCCACCCACGACCTCCTAAAGGAGACCATATACGGGCAGGACAACGCCATAAGCGTCTTCACCACCGGGTACTTCCAGGCGGAGCTGCTGGCCATGACGGACAAGTCCCGGGTGAAGCCCCGGGCCACCTTCCTCTTCGCCGGCCCTCCGGGCGTGGGCAAGACGTTCCTCGCCGAGACGGCGGCAAACGTCCTGGGGCTGCCCTTCATGCGCTTTGACATGAGCGAGTACTCCGACAAGGAGGCGAACATCGAGTTCTGCGGTTCCGACCGGGTCTACAAGGGCGCGAAGGAGGGGAACGTCACAAGTTTCGTGGCGAAGAACAGCAAGTGCGTGCTCCTATTCGACGAGATAGAGAAGGCGCATATAAACGTCATACACCTCTTCCTCCAGATGCTGGACGCCGGCAGGCTCCGTGATAACTACACCGACAAAGAGGTCTCCTTCACCGACGCCATAATCATCTTCACCACCAACGCCGGCAAACAGCTCTACGACACCCCGGACGCCGGGGACTTCTCCGGTGTGTCCCGGAAGGTCATACTGAACGCCCTCCAGAACGATATCCGCGAGGACACCGGCGTGCCCTTCTTCCCGCCGGCGCTGTGCTCCAGGTTCGCCTCCGGCAACGTTGTGATGTTCAACCACATGACGGCCCACAACCTCCGGGCCATAGCCCGGAAGGAGGTCCTGCGCCACGCCAAGAACTTCGAGGGGGAGATCGGCATCGACGTGGACATAGACGAGCAGGTCTACACGGCGCTCCTCTTCGCGGAGGGCGGCTCCGCCGACGCCAGGACCATCAAGAGCCGGGCGGAGACGTTCTTTGACGGCGAGCTCTTTGAGCTCTTCAGGCTCATGGCCTCCGGCAACTCCTCCGGCGGTATTGAGAATATTGAGAAGATCCGCATGGGCGTGGAATTGCCCAAGGCGGACGCCGATATAATGGCCCTCTTCACCGACAGCGAGCGCCAGGAGGTGCTGGTGTTCGCCGACGAGGCGACGGTGAACGACTGCCGGGAGCTCTGCGGGGACGTGACATTCACCGGCGCCCAGACCATCGACACCGCAAACGAACTCCTCCGGGAGCGGGATGTGAGTTTCATCCTCATCGACTTAGGCTACGGCTGCCCGGAGGAGCGGCAGTACCTCAACGTGGAGGACGTGGACTCCGCCGCCAGGGACTTCTTCTGGTTCGTGCGGGAGCGCTACCCCGAGATACCCATCTACATACTCCAGCACCCCGGCAAGGGCCTGAAGGCCGAGGAGGAGATATCCTTCCTGCGCCAGGGCGTCAGGGGTGTCATGGAGCTCACGGAGGACGGCGGCGCCTTCGCGGAGGGCATCCGCACCGTGGCGGAGATGATCCACCAGCAGCGCAGTATGGCGGAGCTCGCGAGATCCAATAAGCTCGTCACCTTCGAGACCGCCCAGAGCCTCTCCCCCGACGGCCGGACGGCGGAGATAAAACTCTTTGACTTCGAGATGGCCGTGGCCATTGACGCGGAGGACAAGAAGAACATCCTGAGCAGCGTCTCAAAGCCGGACGTCACCTTTGACGAGGTGATCGGCGCGGAGGACGCCAAAAAGGAGCTCAGGTACTTTGTGGAATATCTAAAGAACCCCAGGCGCTTTAGGGGCACGGGCGTCAGCGCCCCCAGGGGCGTCCTGCTTTACGGCCCTCCGGGCACGGGCAAGACTATGCTGGCAAAGGCCATGGCCAGGGAGTCCGACGTCACCTTCATAACGGCGGAGGGGAACCAGTTCCTCAAGAAGTACGTGGGCGAGGGGCCCGAGAACGTCCACGAGCTCTTCCGCACGGCCCGCAAGTACGCCCCGGCGATACTCTTCGTGGACGAGATAGACGCCATAGCCCGGGACCGCCGCAGCGGCGACAGGGCGGAGGGGGTGGACGCCACCCTCACGGCGTTCCTCACGGAGATGGACGGCTTCAACATCGACTCCACAAAACCGGTGTTCGTCCTGGCCGCCACGAACTTTGACGTGGAGCCCGGCGGGGAGAAGAGCCTGGACCCGGCCCTCATGCGCCGGTTCGACAGGCGCGTCTATATCGATCTCCCCAAGCGGGAGGAGCGGGTGCGTTACCTGCGCCTCAGGTTCCAGGGCAACAAGGCGTTTGAGATAAGCGACGCCGAGGTGGAGAACATAGCTATCCGCTCCACCGGCATGAGTCTCGCGGAGCTCGCGTCCATTATGGAGCTCTCGCTGCGCACCGCCATAAGGGACGGGGGCCTCAAGGTGACGGACGCCATCTTTGAGGAGGCGTTTGAGACATTCGTCAGCGGCGAGGAGAAGAAGTGGGACATATCCCTCCTCCAGCGCACCGCCCGCCACGAGGCCGGCCATGCGTTCCTCTGCTGGAAGAGCGGGGAGACGCCCTCCTACCTCACCATAGTCGCCCGGGCCAACCACGGCGGCTACATGCAGCACGGCGACAACGAGGGCAAGGCCCTATATACAAAGGACGAGCTTTTGGCCAGGATCCGCACGTCCCTCGGCGGCCGGGCCTCCGAGATAGTCTACTACGGCGACCGGGACGGCATCTCCACCGGCGCCAGCGGGGATCTGGAGAACGCCACGAACGTGGCCCGGCGCATAATCTGCACCTACGGCATGGACGAGGAGTTCGGCCTCGCGGTGATAGACCAGCAGGCGGCCAGGAACAGCGAACTCACGGGCCGTGTCCGGGACGCCGTAAACAAGATCTTGGCCCAGGAGATGGAGAACGCCATAGCGCTCATTAGCGCCAACAGGCCCGCCATCGACGCCATCGTCGAGGAGCTAATGCGCAATAACCACCTCACCGGCGACGAGATAGCGGCTATATTCACCAAGGCCTGCGGCGGGCAGGAGAAGTGAGCCGTGTGACGGCAAGGAGGGAATATGGTAAAAAGTGAGATAACTGGATGGATATTCCTGGTGTTGTCCGCCGCGGCGCTCCTCTCCACCCTCATCTTCGCGCTGGGCTATAGAAAGAGGGAGCGGGCCGAGCGGGTCACCTCCTCCATGGTGGTGTTCACCGGCGGGGTGTTCCTGGCGACGCTATTGGTGTTCATACCGATATACTATTTAAGTTACGACTTCGGCGACGGCGCGGCCATCCTGCGGCCCCTCCTCATCGCGGTCCACAACTCCATGAGGGTCTTCATACTGGACGGCGAGTTCGACATCATCCGCGACGCGGTCTCGGGCTGCAGTGTGCCCTTTAGAGTGATCTTCTCCCTCTACTGCGCGGCGCTGTACGTCACGGCCCCGGTGCTGACCTTCGGGAACGTCCTCTCCCTATTTCAGAATTTCCGCTCGGAGATGCGTTTCACCCTGTGCCAGAATAGGCCGATTTACATAATGTCCGCCCTCAACGAGCGGTCCGTGACGCTCTCGAAGAGCATACTTGAGAAGTTCGGCGACAAGCGGCCCGTCATAGTCTTCACCGACGTCTTCGAGAAGAACGAGGAGGAGGAGTACGAGCTCCTCCTGGAGGCCCGGAACCTCAACGCCATATGCCTAAAAAAGGACGCGGCGCACCTCAACATCAAAAATAAGAAGTGCGACGTGGAGATGTTCCTAATAGGTGACGACGAGACCGAGAACGTGAGCCAGGCGGCACGCATAACGGAGACGCTGGACGCCTACGGCAAGAAGGAGAACGTGAAGGTCTTCGTCTTCGCCACCAGCACCGGCAGCCGGTACACCATCGACTCCCTTGACTACCCATCGCTGCTCTCAAAGGCGGCGAAGGACCATTTTGACAACGGGACCTTCAAGCTCCGCCGGGTGGACGAGGTGCAGAACCTTGTCTGGAACACCGTGCCGGAGATGGAGATCATGAAACTTGCCGAGAGCGGCGTCATATCCGTCATGATAGCCGGTATGGGCTCCTACGGCATGGAGTTTTTAAAGACCCTGGTGTGGTACTGCCAGCTGGACGGCTGCCGGTTGGAGTTTAACCTCTTCGACAAATCCCACATGGAGGCGGGCCGCCCGGGGAACGCCCTGGAGGCCATGCTCCACCGCCAGTGCCCGGAGCTCATCGAGAAGAACCCCAGAAATATTGACGGCGACGCGAATTATGACATCCGCTGTTTCGATAATGTGGACTTCGAGCTCGACACCTTCGCCAACATGCTCTTAGGGGACGGCGAGGAGGCGGAGCGCCTGCGGCGCACATCCATCGTCATCGTGGCGCTGGGCGACGACGACCAGAACATCGAGACGGCTGTCTACCTCCGCTCGCTCTTTGACCGGGTGAACAAGGTTGTGGCTGGGACGGAGATAAAGCCCGAGCAGGAGCGGCCCTCCATATTCTCGGTGGTCTACAACGAGAAGAAGTCCGGCGAGGTGAACGGCAAGGCCGGTAGGGCGGCCCTCCGGGATCATAAGGGCGTGCCCTACAACATAAACTTCATCGGGAGCGTGTCTGAGCAGTTCTCTTACGGCAACATCTACGACTCCGACTTGGAGCAGTCGGCGTTTCACCATCACATCTCCTGGTCCGAGGTGAACAAGCGGGCCTATGAGGAGATGCAGGCGGACGGCGGCTACAGCCAGGAGGACATGGATAACTTCTCCTATTACCTCAAGACCCCGGAGGATGAGCTCAAGCAGAGGACGAGTTACGAGCGGTACGAGTACTTCCGCCACTCCTCCATAGCCAAGGAGATGCACCAGAGGCTGAAGGCCACCTCCAAGGATATGACGGCAAAGACCACCTGTCTCAACGGCGGCCACTCACAGCTCTGCGAGTGCGAGAACTGCGTCCGCCGGAAGAAGATGGAGCACAACAGGTGGAACGCCTACATGCGCTCCGTCGGGTACTCCTACGGCGCCAAACGTTCCGACAGGGCGCGGCTCCACATCGACCTCAAGAACTGGAGCGAGCTCTCCCGCTGGGACAGGGCCAAGGACTGAACACCCAAAATTTGCGCGTGACCCCATTACTCCATAAATAAATAAAAAATTATAAGGAGAAAAGTTATGAAACATCTGAGGTCAATTTTGTCGATCCTCCTGGCGGTCGTTCTGCTGGCTGGGACCGTCCCCACGGTCGCCTTCGCCGCGCCGCCGGAAGAGGACGGCGACGGCGGCATCGCGTTCACCAAGGTAGAGCCCACCATTGACCCGCGCCTCCCGGAGCTCTTCGAGGAGGAGGAGCCGGAGGACCCGGAGCACGCGCCGGAGGACATCGTGCGCGTCTCGATAATCCTGGAGGGCGAGTCCGCCCTCGATAGGGGCTACCCCATCGCCACCATCGGGACAAACAAAGCGGCCTCGGCCTATCAGAATAGACTCTGCCGTGAGCAGGAGAAGGTCACGGACAGGATCGAGCGGGAGGTTCTGGGCGGCGGTGAGCTCAAGGTAGTCACGAACCTGACGCTGGTGGCGAACCTCATCTCCGCGGAGGTGAAATACTCCCAGATCGAGGAGATAAAGGAGATCGAGGGCGTAAAGGACGTGGTCCTGGAGCGGATCTATGAGCCTTTGACGGGCGTCCAGACCACCGATGAGGACATTGAGGAGATCGTGAAGGAGGCCACCGAATATACCGGCGCCGGTTCCCGCATAGCCATAATCGACTCCGGCGTCAACGACGAGCACCAGTCCTTCAGCGCCGACGCCCTCAACTACTCCCTCAGGCAGTCCGCCCCGGACACCGACGAGGACGGCGAAATCGACGATAACGAGCTCAAAGCGTACAAGGAATCACTCGATTTCATGACGCTCCAAGACGTTCTCACCGCCGAGAACACAGATAAACTGCACGTTAGACTTAACGGCGCGGATCCGAAGGAACTTTACATAAACGACAAGATCCCCTTCGCCTACAACTACTCCGACTACAGCCTCTTCACGAAGAACGGCAGCGCGGGCATCCACGGCTCCCACGTCTCGGGCATCGCGGCGGCCAACGCCTACATACCCCATGAGAGCGAGGGCGGGGAGACCACATACGTCAAGGCGGAGGACGCCGGCGCCATCTCCGGCACGGCCCCCGACGCCCAGATATTGAACCTCAAGGTCATGGGGAACTCCCTCTGTACTGACGCCGTCATCGCCATGGCGGTGGAGGACGCGCTCATCCTGGGCGCGGACGTGCTGAACCTGTCCCTGGGCGTCGCCGAGGTGGGTTTTTCCTGCGCCGACAGCGTCTTCGGCGAAGTCTTTGATATGCTCACCGCCAAGGGCGTCCTCATCATGGGCGCTGTGGGCAACGACGGCTCCTGGATAGACGAGAATAGAGACGGCCGTCCGAAGAAACTCTACTCCGACGACGTGAACCTCTCCCTCTGCACGCCCCCCTCCTCCTACGCGGACCTCATGGGCGTGGCCTGGGCGGACGGCGCGTCTGTCCCCTCCACTGTGAATGAGAGCAGTTCTTACGGCATCCCCAGCAGCCTCATGCTCCAGCCGGAGATCACCGCCTACGGCACAAAGGTGAACTCCGTAAATGGTAACACAAATGACGGTTACACCGAGCTCTCCGGCACCTCCATGGCCTCGCCGGACGTGGCGGGCGCGGCGGCAGTTGTGGCCCAGTACGTCAACACGGCGCAGTTTAACAACGGCCAGTCCATCATGGACCGGGCGCGTAAAATGAATAATAGCCTCAACCAGGGCATGATCGTCGGCGGGCTCCTCATGTCCACCGCGGACCCCATGACTGACCCGAGCGGCAACTACTACTCACTGCTGCGTCAGGGCGCCGGACTTTTGAACACCAAGAGCGCCACCGAGGCCAAATCGTTCCTGGAGGTCGCGGGCCAGACCCGGGGCCGTGTGAAGGCGGAGGTGGGGGACTGCCCCAGCGGCGCCAACACCTTTGACTACACCTTCACCCTCCACAACGTGAGCGACACCGCGAGGGATTACGTATTCAAGACGGACCTTTTCACCGAGGACACCGTTGTTGAGGGCGGCGTCACATACCTCGCTGACAGGACCCGCGCCCTCGTGGGGGCGGTGACCTATACCATCGACGGCAAGCCGGTGGACTTTGAGTCCGAGCGCAGCGCCGACGTAAATAGGGACAAGAAGACGGACGTTGCGGACGCCCAGGCCCTTCTCGACTACATCTCCGGCGAAAATAAGGGGGACGGTTTCGACGTGACCCCCAAGACCGCAGACCTCGACAACGACGGGAAGATCACCACCTACGACGCCCACCTCATCTTAAAGGGGCTCAAGACCTCCGCCGTCAATGTCCCGGCCAACAGCAGCGTCACCGTGAAGGTACATATCCACGTCACCGAAGATCTCTCAGAGGACTACCCCAAGGGGGCGTACCTCGAGGGTTTCACCTCGGTTATCCCCATAGCCCTCGACGGCGCGGAGCCGGACGTCACCCACACCATCCCCATCCTCGGGTTCTGCGGCAACTGGTCCGCCCCCTCCATGTTCGACCGCAACAGCTTTATTGAGAGTTTCAACGGCTTAAATAAGACCGTCCCCTACACCCAGGGCCCCAGCGGCGTCTACGACATGAACTACATGACATACCAGGACGAGGCCGGGAACCTCTTAAAGCAGACCGTCAACCCCTACGACAATAACATCCACATGTCCCTCGATAACCTGGCCCTGAGCCTCGAGGACACCATACGCAGCGTCACGGTCACCCTCATCCGCCCCGCCGGCGCGTTCTGTTTCGCCATCATGACGAGGGACGCCGACGGCAACCGCAAGGTGGCGCGCCTGGACGCCGTCTACATCCACCAGACCTGCGCTTTCCCGAGTCCCAGGAGCCTTGGCGGCTGGAGCCGCGCCTCCACCAGCCTGCCCGTCCGCGTCACGCTGGAAAAGCTCCTTGCGGGCACCGATGTAAAAGAGGGTGACAAGATCGAGCTCGGTGTCGTGGCCCTGCCGGAGTACTACGAGGCCACGCCGGGCCGCCCAATAAACGGCACTCGGATAAAAGAACTTATTGAGAAAGGCGCGCTGGGCGAGGGCGCCTATATGACCACCACTGTTGCGCTCGACAGCACGGCGCCGGAGGTCACGAAGATCGAGAAGTCAGCGACCGACAGCACAAAACTTCAAGTCACCGCGGAGGACGGACAGAACGTGGCCTTCGTGGGCCTCTACAGCGGCAGCGGCACCTATGAGATAGAGAGATATATTCCTGTGGATGACGAGTCGACCAAAAATATCGTTGTGGAGTTTGACACCAGCAAACTCCAAAACGGCGGGGCCTACAACGTCGTCGTGGGCGACTATGCCGGCAACAGGAGCATGTACAGTTTCACCTACGGAGCGAAACGGGATCTCAGCCAAATGGTCATCGCCAACGTCCGCTCATCCTCAGACCGCAGCGCGGAGACAAACCGAGGCGACTGGGTCGCCGTTCGGCCTGACCGTTTCTCCTTTAGGGACAATAAATATGGCAATGGGTTCGTCTTCGCCAACGCCGGCGCGTCGGATCTTCTCGCCGGCGCGGACGCGGCGGACAATTACCTCTGGCAGGCTTTTGAGGATGGCCGCCTCTACGTTGCACCCCTTGACAACGTGACAGAGAAACGTCTTGTCTGCGACCTCCCCTCAGATATGGAAGTTGTGCGAGACCTCGCCTTCAACACAAAGGATAAGATGCTCTACGCCACGGACGGTACGGATACGCTCTGGCGGATAGACCCGATGAGCGGGGACGTGAAGTCCGTCCAGAAGGTGACGGTGAAAGGAAAGCCCGCCGCGCTTTACGGCCTCGCCGTCAACAACTATGGAACTGCCGTCGCCACCCACTACGACGAGTCGAAGGGGAATAGCGTACTCATCTCCTGGGAAATTAAAGATGACGTAGACACGGCTGTGGAAACAACTGGAAATCTCAGTAACCTCTCCAAGTCACGCTTTATCAGTCTGAGCTGGAAAACTACGTCCCGCAGTGACCTTTACGCCGCCTATGCCGCCGATCTCAACAGTCCGAACACCAGCAACCATCTCTACGAAATTACCTCGATTAATTTAGAGCATGGGGCGTGCCTCGTACAGAAAACCAATCAAGGTACCATAAACGAAGCATCACTCCTCTTCAATGCAGTACGGGGACTGGTGAGTATCCCCGCAATTCCGACGCTGAACATCGTCGGCGGCGAACAGACCCCGGACGTCAAAATCAATATCATCGGCGCGAAGAGCGATATGGTAGTGGGGGACACGGCCCAGCTCAGCGCCGTGGTAGTCCCCTGGAATGTGGAATATACCTCCTCGGATGTGAAGTGGCAGTCAAGCAGCAACGCAGTAACTGTGAGCGCAAGCGGGCTCGTCACGGCTGTCAATGAGGGCACGGCAACCGTCACCGCTACGCTTACATTGAACGGCGAGAGCGTCAGCAGTGAGTTCGAGGTCAACGTGAAAGCCGCGCCGAGTATCGACGTCACCGCCGTCTTCTGCGAGGGCAACGGCCTCTACTACTGGGAGAACTTCAACACGGCCACGCCCAACAACCGCAAGCGCCTCGCCTCCGCCGGGGCCTACACCGTAGGCACGCTGAACCACGATGGGGACTGCCTCTACCTCTTTAGCGGCACCTGGGCCTACAGGGTGAACCCCAAAGATTTTACGCGGGAGTCCCTGGAGGCGTCCGTGGACGCCCAGCACGCACACGCCGACGGCGCGCCGGGCAGGACCATGGGTAATTTCACCCAATTTGGTTATCTGACTGTGTCAAAAAATGAAACCCTTCTGTTGGGCTCGAGACTTGGCGGATCTCAAAGTGGATTTGAGACGGTGTCGGTGTCATTTAGCACGGGCTACGCTAACGTCGGCGCCATGGGCGGCATCGCCTACAAGGGCGTTGAGGAAACCGAGGATCTTTGTGAATACAAGCCCGAAAACAAAAATCCTGAAAACGAAGGCAAAAAATACGAGGCCGACGTCTACTATGTGATAAACGAGGGCGGCGACCTCTACGAGCTCTACTGCTATGTGGCGCCCCGCTTATCAAAGAGCAGTATCCCGAGTATCCCGGATGCTTATTACGAAACAGAACTCACATACACCAAACATTTGGGCCACGTGGACGGCGTCAGCCTCCCCGGCGTGAGCCAGATGCAAAACTACGCCACGTCCTCCATGATCTACGATAGCGACTCAAAGTTGCTCGTGCTCGTCAGCAAGGTCGGCAACGGCGCCGCCAAGGTGCAGGTCATCGACCCCGCGACCCACTCCCTCGTGATGACCCGCGAGTTTGACGACGACGTGCGTCAGGTGGGCGTCCTCTACCAGTACGACTACTCCGACTACCCCGACATGAACGCGGCGGCCACAACTGAGGCGGTCCGCACCTACGCCGTGACCCCCAGCGTCGACGTGGCCGAGGAGACGAAGACCGTCACCTACGACCTCACGGGCGCGGACACCACCAACGGCAAGGTGACCGTTAAGTACGACCCGGAGGTGCTGACCTTCAAGAGCTGCACCATGGGAATGACGTTCGATTCCTACCACGTTGACGCCACGGCCGGGACAGTCACCATCGCCTTCGCCGACGCCGCCGAGATCACCCCCTCGGCCCAGCTCACCTTCACCTACGAGCCCCAGGAGACGGAGCAGACCACGAATATCACCGTCACTGAGGTGGAAAATGGTGATCCGAAGACTCACACTCCGGTCCCGCGTCAGGAGACGGTGACGCTGCCCCAGATACCCGCGGCGCGGGAACTGGAGTCCATCGAGATTAGCAGGCAGCCCACGAAGACTGAGTACATCGAGGGCCAGACCCTTGACACCACCGGGCTTGAGGTGCAGGCGGTCTACAGCGACGGATCAAAAGAGACGCTTAAAGAAGGGGAGTATGAAGTTTCTATCCCCTCTGACTTCTCCACCCCCGGCACGAAGACCGTGACGGTGACGTATAATGACCTCACCGCCACATTCCAGGTGACGGTCAAGGCCAAGAGCGTTGAGAGTATCGAGATCACCAAACAACCCACGAAGACTGAGTACATCGAGGGCACGAAGTTCGAGGACGCCGGCATGGAGCTGACCCTCTATTACAACAACAATACCACTGAGGTAGTCAAGACGGGTTGGACGGTCAGTTACGACTTTAGCACCCCCGGACAGAAACCTGTCACCGTGACCTACGGCGGCAAGACCGAAACATTGACGGTGAATGTCGTCGCGAAGTCCCTTGTCTCTATTGCCGTCACCAAGAATCCTGACAAGATGGAGTACATCGAGGGTACAAAGTTCGAGGACACCGGCATGGAGCTGACGCTCACCTATGACAACGGCACCACGGAGAAAGTCACCAGCGGTTGGACGGTCAATTATGACTTTAGCACCCCCGGACAGAAACCCGTCACAGTCACCTACGGCGGCAAGACCGCGACATTGACGGTGACAGTCGTGGCGAAGTCCCTTGTCTCCATCGTTGTCACCAAGAACCCTGACAAGATGGAGTACATCGAGGGGACGGAGTTCGACAGCACCGGCATGGAGCTGACGCTCTATTACAACAACGACACCAACGAAGTAGTTAAGACGGGCTGGACGGTCAGTTACGACTTTAGCACTCCCGGCAAGAAGGTCGTCACGGTGACATATGAGGGCAAGACAACGACTCTGACGGTGAATGTCGTCGCGAAGTCCCTTATCTCCATCGCAATCACGAAGAACCCCGAGAAGATGGAGTACATCGAGGGCACAAAGTTCGAGGGCACCGGCATGGAGCTGACGCTCTATTACAACAACGGCACAAACGAGACAATAAAGACGGGTTGGGATGTAAAGTACGATTTCAGCACCCCCGGCAAGACTGATGTCACAGTCACCTATGAGGGCAAGACAACGACACTGACGGTGACAGTCGTCGCCAAGTCCCTTGTCTCCATCGCTATCACGAAGGACCCTGACAAGATGGAGTATATCGAGGGTACGGCGTTCGAGGACGCCGGCATGGAGCTGACCCTCACATACGATAACGGCACAACCGAGACCATCGCAGAGGGCTGGGAGGTGGAGTACGACTTCACCGCCCCCGGCGAGGCAGTCGTCACCGTGACCTATGGCGGCAAGACAACAACGTTGACGGTGACAGTCGTGGCGAAGTCCCTTGTCTCCATCGCGATTACGAAGAACCCCGAGAAGATGGAGTACATCGAGGGCACGGCGTTCGAGGACGCCGGCATGGAGCTGACCCTCACATATGATAACGGCACCACCGAGACCATCACGGAGGGCTGGGAGGCAGAGTACGACTTCACCGCCCCCGGTGAGGCAGTCGTTACCGTGACCTACGGCGGCAAGACCGCGACATTGACGGTGACAGTCGTCCCGAAGTCCCTTGTCTCAATCACTATCAGCAAGAACCCCGACAAGATGGAGTACATCGAGGGCACGGCGTTCGAGGACGCCGGCATGGAGCTGACCCTCACATATGATAACGGCACCACCGAGACCATCACGGAGGGCTGGGAGGCAGAGTACGACTTCACCGCCCCCGGTGAGGCAGTCGTTACCGTGACCTACGGCGGCAAGACCGCGACATTGACGGTGACAGTCGTCCCGAAGTCCCTTGTCTCAATCACTATCAGCAAGAACCCCGACAAGATGGAGTACATCGAGGGGACGGAGTTCGAGGACGCCGGCATGGAGCTGACGCTCACATACGATAACGGCGCCACCGAGACCATCACAGAGGGCTGGGAGGTCAGTTACGACTTCACCGCCCCCGGCGAGGCAGTCGTCACGGTGACCTATGAGGGCAAGACAACGACTCTGACGGTGACAGTCGTCCCGAAGTCCCTTGTCTCCATCGAGATCACGAAGGACCCCACGAAGATGGAGTACATCGAGGGGACGGAGTTCGACGGCACCGGCATGGAGCTGACGCTCTATTACAACAACGGCACCAACGAGGTAGTAAAGACTGGTTGGAAGGTCGATTATGACTTTAGCACACCTGGCGATAAAACCGTCACGGTGACCTATGAGGGCAAGGCCGCGACACTGACGGTGACAGTTGTCGCCAAGTCCCTCGTCTCCATCGCTGTCACGAAGGATCCTGACAAGATGGAGTACATCGAGGGCACGGAGTTCGACGGCACCGGCATGGAGCTGACGCTCACATACGACAACGATACCACCGAGACCATCACGGAGGGCTGGGAGGTAGAGTACGACTTCACCGCCCTCGGCGAGGCAGTCGTCACGGTGACATACGGCGGCAAGACAACAATATTGACGGTGACAGTCGTCCCGAAGTCCCTTGTCTCAATCTCCATCAGCAAAGATCCCGACAAGATGGAGTACATCGAGGGCACGGAGTTTGACGGCACCGGCATGGAGCTGACGCTCACCTATGATAACGGTACTACCGATACCATCACGGAGGGCTGGGAGGTGGAGTACGACTTCACCGCCCCCGGCGAGGCAGTCGTCACGGTGACATATGAGGGTAAGACCGCGACACTGACGGTGAAAGTCGTCCCGAAGTCCCTCACCGGTATTGAGCTCACGGCGCTGCCGGAGAAACTTGTGTACCTCGAGGCCTCGGAGGAGCTGGATGTCCGGGGCGGCAAGCTCACGCTCCGCTATGATAACGGCACAACGGAGGAGATCGACCTCACGGAGGATATGATCTCCGGGTTCGACAACACGAAACCCGGCAAGCAGACTGTCACCGTGACATACGGTGGATTCACCGCCACGTTCGAGGTGACGGTGAGGGCCAAGGACATCGACCACATCGCGGTCACCCGCGCCCCCGACAAGATGGAGTACGTGGAGGGCACGGAGTTTGACCCGAAGGGGATGGAGGTCACCATCTACTACAACAACGGCCAGACTGAGGTCATAACCGGCGGCTGGGAGGTCGTCTACGCCTTTGACAAGGTCGGGCCCAGCGCCGTGAAGGTCTCCTACGCGGGCCACGAGGCGGCCCTGACGGTGACGGTTGTGGCAAAGTCCCTCACCCGGATCGAAGTCACGAAACTGCCGGACAACACGGAGTACACGAAGGGTGATAAGTTCGACGGCGCCGGCATGGAGCTCACGCTCTATTACGACAACGGCACCGTGGAGACGATAACCGAGGGCTGGACGGCGGAGTATGACTTCAGCGTCCCCGGTGAGCGCGAGGTGAAGGTGAGTTACGGCGGCGTCGAGACCGTCCTCACCGTGACGGTGAAGGACACCGCGCCCGCCAAGCCCGACGAGGGGAAGGACGACGAAATCCCCTCCACCGGCGACGAGACTCTCTCCATCTGGTTCTTCCTCATGCTCTCCTCCGGCGCGGTACTGCTGGTACTGCTGGCAGGCCGGAAAAAGCGCAATCATTAAAGTTTAACGCAAAAGCCGGGCCTCGTTTTGGGCCCGGCTTTTGCCGCAGATGGGTAAAAAGGTATAAAAAACTATCGCGGCCAGTTTTGGCCGCGATAGCGTTTTTTAAGTCAGTAGTTATTGAGCAAGCTCCTCGTAAACAGAGACACGCTTGTTCTGACGGTCGATGTGCTCGAAGTGGACCTTGCCGCTCACCAGCGCGAAGAGGGTGTCGTCCTTGCCCTTGCCAACGTTTACGCCGGGATGGATCTTGGTGCCGCGCTGACGGACAAGAATGTTGCCGGCCAGCACGTACTGACCGTCCGCACGCTTGACGCCCAGCCGCTTGGACTCGGAGTCGCGGCCGTTCTTGGTGGAGCCCATTCCTTTTTTATGTGCCATATTGTTTACACCTCCAGTTTAGAGAGTTAAGTCAGGTTTTGTGCCGGGAAGTCAGGCGTTGATGGCGTCGATACGCACCTTGGTGTAGGGCTGCCTGTGGCCCTGCTTGCGGCGGTAGTTCTTCTTGGGGCGCATCTTGTAGACGATTATCTTCTTGGACTTGCCGTTCTTCACCACGGTTGCGGTGACAGTGGCGCCCTCCACCAGGGGACGGCCAATGACGGTGGTGCCGTCGTCATTGTACATGGCCAGGACCTTGTCAAAGGTGTAAGTGGAGTTGTCCTCTGCGCCAAGTTTCTCAACGTAGAGCTCGTCCCCCACGTTGACGCGGTACTGCTTGCCGCATGCCTCGATTACTGCTGTCATTCTTTTTCACCTCTTAATAAGTAGAGACTCGCTCTCGCAGGCGGGCAGATGTGCCTCTTAGGCGCCAGCTCAAAGCGGCTTATCTATTCTACCATCGGGGACCCCGGAAGTCAACACTTTTTTCCCTTTCCCTGTGAAAAAACGCAAGTTTCCGGTCAGGATAGCACTATATATGTGTCGTCAAATTCCCTCCGGGCCACGAAGTTAAAGGAGATGTCCGTTATCTCCCCGTCCATGTTTCGGGTGACGCTATAGAGGACTATGACGGCGTCGCTGGCGGCGGACTCCAGCGTCCCCCAGAGCGGCGCGGTGAAGTAGCGCCGGGGGTCGGCGGGGTCGAGGACGAGCCCCTTGCGCTCCATGAGGAACGCTATCTCCGGCGTCACGGGCTCGCTCGTGGTCCAGGCGGAGAGCTCCCGGGGTATCTGCTCGTATGTGCTGCCGGAGAGGTGTTTGTGGTTCGCGAGGAAGAAGTCCCGGCCCACGGGGTAGGGCGCGCCGCTGGTGTCGAGCTTTATGAAGTCCCCGGCGCGGGCGATCTCGCCGCCGCCGTTCACGGCCTCCAGGGAGAAGACCTCGTAGGTGTCCCCGTCCAGCCGGCGCACCTTGCCCTGGGCTATGAGCTCCGTTATCTGGGGGGAGTCCGTGCCCAGCTCGTAGGCGATGACGGGCCGTCCGGCCTTTTTCATGACCTTCATGAGTATTTTACCTCCAAAATTAGTGTGGGCGTCAGGCCCATAAGAGTATGGCGGCGGCGTCGTCGTGGCGCTTTATCTGCCGGGCGTCGCCGGTGGCACTGTCCTCCGCCCAGCGCAGGAGAGTTACGGCATCCCGGAGCTCTATCCCGCCGGAGAGCACGTCCCAGGGCGTTATCGGCGTGAGATCAAAGAGCCGGGAGAACCCGTCAGAGCAGAGGAGCACCCGGTGAAGGGAGGAGAGGGGGAACCGGGCCCGCAGGAACTCCGCCTCAAAGTTGCCCCGGTAGGCCACCGTCCAGTAGCCGCCGGGCACATTCATGTTTCGGCGGTTGAGGCTCTTCTGCCGTCGCACAGCCTCCGCCTCCCCCTGGGGGTCGCCGGAGGCGCTGAACATGGCCCGGCGGGTCTTTGCGGAGAATGCCTCCACACGGGTGTCGGTGATGAGCCGCAAGTCCTCGTACTCAAATTCGATGTACGCGGAGCAGTCCCCCAGCACGGAGACCTCCAGTTCACCGTCCCGCACTGTCACAGCTGCCGTGGTGAAGGAGGGGGAGTTCACCTCCCCGAGGCCCGCGAGCCAGGGGGAGTCCGTTGTCGCGTTCACGAACTTAGCGCAGGCGGCGGGGTAGTCGATGGGCACCTCGAGACGCGCCACCATCTCGGCGAAGGACGCGACCATCCTCTCCGCCTGGGAGTGGAACCCCCCGGAGGGGATGGGGTCCACGGGTGTCGCGCCGTCCGCCACACCCCAGAGACCGGGACCACGGATTATCCTGTCCTCGCCCCAGCCGGGGTGGCAGGAGTCAACTATCGCGTATCTGACCTTCATAGTCCCACCCCCATTAGCGCGAGAAGTGACAGCGCCAGGGCCAGCGCGCCCAGCGCCAGCGACATCGCCCCCAACCGTTTGGCCCTTGAGTAGGCGGAGCTTATCTTTATCTGATTTATATAGTCGTAATACTGAGTTATGCGTATGAATGAGTCTCTATTTTCACTATTTTCCAAGTCGATTGCCCTCTTGATTTCAAGTATGGCCTCCCGCTCCCTTCCGCAGTGGAAGAGGAGCCGGCCGTAGATGCAAAACTGTTTGGCGTACCCCTTGTTCATCTCCATGGCCCGGCGGACGGCCTCGACGGCGGGGGAGAGCTGACGCCGGTACTCCCGGAAACCGGACTCCAGGGCGATGGCCACGAGCTCCGCGTATGTGAGTAGCACCCCGGAGTTGCCCGGTATGAGTTCCGCGCCCCGGCGGGCGTACTCAATGGCCCGGGCCAGGTCCTCCCGCTCGCCGGTGGTGTCCTCAAAGCGGAACCGGTAGTACTGGGACATTATTACGTTGCTGAATTTGAAATCCTCAAACTCCCTGCAGTGCTCCTCCACCAGGCCCTTCACCCGCTCGTGGTAGTGGAAACGGCGGAAGAAGGTGTAGGCCGTGTAGTAGGCCGTGAACCTCACCCGCGCCTCCTCCTGGGAGGAGAGTATGGGGAGGATCTTCTCGTTGATCTCTTTCTCCGTGCAGCTCATGGCCGTCCGCTGCACGAGGATATTGTAATTTGGGGTGTCCTCGTCCGAGACCCCCCGCACCCGCTCAAGGAGGAGGTTCCGGCGGCTGTTCTCAATGGTCTCGGGGGAGAGGCGGGGGATGAGTTTCGGGACGAACTCGTCAATGGTGACGTCCTGACTATATTCTATGTAGTTTACGTCGGCCAGCGCCGCTATATTCCCCGGAAGTTCGTCCCTTCCCGGGAAAGCGGAGGGGTCGGTGAGCACCGGCAGTACCCTGCAGCCAAGGGTCAGCGCGGAGGAGAGCTCCTGCCGTACCCAGTCCCCCGGGTCCGTGATGCGCCGGACGCCGCGCCGGCTCACCCCCAGATACGCCGGTGAGCAGACGGCTATGAAGTCGCGGCACTCCTCGACGGCAGAACGGAGCTTTTCGGGGAAGACGTCCCCGGTGTGCAGGTCCTCCCGGTCGAAGAAGACGGAGAACCCCCGGCCCGTGAGCTCGGACTCCAGCGCCTTTGCAAAGAGGTAGCCGTCCTCCCGGCGGTAGCTTATGAATATGTCCTTGCCCATTTTATACCTCCTGGGGGGATGTTCACTCCCGGAACTCCCGCATGTCCACGGCCCTCCCGCCCTGGAGCCGGGAGAGCTCCGCCGCGAAGGCTATGTAGTGGCTCTCGGCGGACTGGGCGAGGGTGGTGGTGCGGGGACTCTCCGGCGCGCCGGAGACGATGTCTAAGAAGTCTTCCACGAGCCGCGTGTCGCCGCCGGCGTGACCGGAGAGGTCGTGGGCGAGTTTGCGGACGTCTACGTCGTAATTTTCGCCGGAGTAGGGGAGGACGTGTATCATCTGCTCCGAGAGGTTCGCTATTATCTGCCCCTTCGTGCCCATGAGGACGGTGTCCCGGCCGCCGCGTTTCGTGAAGGCGCACATGGTGAGCTGGGCCGTGACGCCCCCCTCGAGCTCTATGTTCACCACCTGGTGGTCGCAGACGTCGTTGTCGCAGCGGTAGACGCACCGGCCATAGGGGCCCTCCTCTATGGCCCGGCGGATGCTGGGCTCGTCGGGCTCCGGGGCCAGCACGTCCACCGGCCAGCCGGTGTTGCCGCGCAGGAGGCCCGTGCCGGGGTTCGTGAGGTATATTTTCTCCGCGTCGTAGGGGCAGTCCCGCCGCACGGGGCAGTCAACGCACCTGAGGGCCGCCCCCTCTGGCGCCCGCTCTGGCCTAAACTCATAGAGCCCGCCGAAACTCGAGACCTTCGCCGCCCGGCGGCCCAGGAGCCACACCAGGAGGTCCGTGTCGTGACAGCACTTTTGGAGTATCATGGGGCTGGACTCGCCGCTATTTCGCCAGTTCCCCCGGACGAAACTGTGGGCCTGGTGCCAGTAGATGACGTTCTCCACGTGCTGGACGTTCACCACGTCCCCCACGGCGCCCTCGTCAATGAGCCGCTTGAGCTCCCCGTAGAAAGGGGTGTAACGCAGTACATGGCAGACGGAGACCCGCCGCCCAAGTTTCTCCGCCAGCTCCACGAGACGGCGGCACTCCTCCACCTCCGGGGAGATGGGTTTCTCCAGCAGGAGGTCGTAGCCCAGCTCCAGAGCCCGGGAGGCGTGGGCGAAGTGCTGTCGGTCCTGGGTGCAGATGAAGGCCGCGTCGGCTATTTTCCCCCGCTCCAAGAGCGCCTCCGCGGATGGGTAACAGGCGCTCTCCGGGAGGCCGTAGAGCTTTCGGGTCAGCTCCAGCCTCTCCGGGCTTATGTCCGCCGCGGCGGCTATCTCCATCTTCTCCGGGTAGAGTTTCACGCAGGCGGCGTAAGCGTGAAGTCCCCTGTTGCCGAGACCGATTATGGCGACACGTACCTTTTTCATGTGATGACCCCGCTTTCTCGTTTGTGATGAGATAAGGATATCACAGGTAGTCCACGGTTTCAAGGAGAATCACCCCGCGAGCTTGAAATTGCCCTTCTCCCGGTGTAATATGGGGACAGGACATATGTCGCCCCGGAGGCGACCCCGTAGCGGCGGAAATATGGCATAATATGAGCATAAATTAATTTACAGGAGGTAAAGGATATGTACGGAGCTATACTTGGCGACATCATAGGCTCGCCCTACGAGTTTGACAGGGGCGGCAAGACGAAGGACTTCCCCTTCTTCGATAGGGGCTGCACCTACACAGATGACACCGTTATGACCATCGCCGTGGCGGAGGCGCTGTGCCTCGCCCCGGAGGAGGAGATGGAGCAAAATCTCATCCAGTCCATGCGCCGCTGGGGCCGCCGCTACCCCAGGGCCGGTTACGGCTACAGGTTCGGCAGATGGCTGCGCTCATCCCACCCGGAGCCCTACGGGAGTTACGGCAACGGCTCCGCCATGCGCGTCTCCCCGGCGGGGTGGCTCTACCCCACCATTGAGCGGACGAGGGCCGTGGCCCGCGTGACTGCCCAGGTCACCCACAACCACCCGGAGGGGCTGAAGGGCGCGGAGGCCACAGCCGCCGCTATCTTCCTCGCCCGCACCGGCGCCGGGAAGTCGGAGATCCGCGCCTATGTGGAGCGGGAGTTCGGCTACGACCTCTCCCGCACATGCGACGAGATACGCCCCGCCTACCGCCACGTGGAGAGCTGCCAGGAGACTGTGCCGGAGGCCCTCACCGCCTTTTTGGAGGGGGAGAGCTTTGAGGACGTCATCCGCACCGCCGTCTCCCTGGGGGGCGACTGCGACACCCTCACGTGCATCGCGGGGAGCGTGGCGGAGGCCATGTACGGCGTGCCGGAGGAGCTTGTCCTCCAGATGAGGGCCCGTCTGCCGGGGGACATGCTCTCAGTCGTCAGCGATTTCGACAGCGCCCGGGGCCGCGGCTGAATTAGCTAATTAATTAGACAAAATATAATGTAATACTGGCAAAAAAGGGCATTTTCCAAAACTTTTTGTGGCGTCTTTTGGAGTAAAACAGATTGACATTATACGTCCTCTCTGGTAGAATACACGCAGAAGTCAAATCTATTATGGAGGGACGCATCATGAAAAACATAAGACGCGCTATCTCTATGCTGCTGTGCCTGGTGATGGTGGCCTCGTGCCTCACCATGCCGGCCGCCGCCGTGGAGGAGGAGCCCCACGAGCACGTACACGACGAGGCCGAGCCGGCGGCTGAGATCACCGACGCCGCCGAGACGGAGGAAGTACCCGAAGAAGTACCTGATGAAGTATCCGATGCAGTACCTGTGACGGAGCCCGTGGCTGAACCTGCCCAGGAGCCCAATTCCGAGCCCGCCGCGGACGGCAAGGGGCCGAACATCACGGTCAGCGCGGCGCCCAAGGGCGGCTATATGCCGGAGAACTACAACTTCAAGAGCGGAAAGGATTACACAAAGTTCTGCCTCTCCGACGACGTGAAGGTGACCGTCTCAGACAAAGATGGTCTGAAGAGCGTAAAGGTTGGAGGGGAGGAGAAGAACTTCGGTGAAGGTGAGAAAGAATATGTTTTCACCCCATCCGTAGGCAATCTCGAAATCACAGCGACTGATGTAAATGGCAACACCTCCAACCTCACAATTACAGTCTACAAAGCCCATGACGAGATAGCCTGTTCACTCACCACAAAGGACGCTGACTGCGTTATGAGCAAGTACAACGGACAGACTGTCTACTACTGCAAGAACTGCGGCAACGCAAGATTCCCCTATGCGACACGGCCTCTGAAAAATCCTCTAAAACATGATCTTAAGGAAGAGACGGTTAAAGATTCCTGCGGGCACGCCGGGACGAAACAGGTTTGTTCCCGTTGCGGTTTTGCCCAGATGACGGAAGGTTCCGACATTGGGAATGATTATGATCACGAGTGGAAACTTGTGGTTAAACCGGCGGATCACAATGGCACAATAGGTTCCGCATATTATGAGTGTAAAGATTGCGGGGCCGTGAAGGACGCCGTGGCCCTCTCCGCCCTGGGGCATATGTATCCGTTCAACGGAACAGTGATAGAGTCCCCCAACTGCGCAGAGGAGAAGAACGGCGTGACGAGGTACAAGTGCGTCCTCTGTGATGATAGCTACGAGAGAGTGATACCTTGGTCCCACAATTGGGGCGGCTGGGAGAGCACTAAGGCCTCCGACTGCAAGACCCAAACCAATGGTGAAAAGGTGCGCCACTGTAAAACTGATGGTTGCACGGCATCAGAAACAGCTCCGGTTCCGTACTCCCACGCCTGGCGCTATGTCTATGTCATAGATGTGCCCAGCACATGCACGTCGCCCGGAAAGCAGTCATACCACTGTATTAACTGCGACACCATAAAGCCGGGCTCCCAAGTCGAGATTCCGGCCCAGGGCGACCACTTATACATAGATGCTGACGACGACTGCACTACGAAGAAAACATGCAAGTACTGCGGAATTGAGGACGCTAATGACACAGAGGTAAAGGAAAAACACGATCTTGTCCTGATGTCAGATTACACCCAGCACTGGTATAAATGCCAGAACTGTGGTCACACAGAAGGACTTGTGGATCACACCTGGGGCGAATGGAAAGGGAAGTTAGAGAGTCACACCCACACATGCACGGTGTGTCAGAAGTCCGAGACGATTTACCATGATGAGACACACATGGCCGATGATGGAAACTGCCTCACGGCTAATGTGTGCCCTGACTGCAACTATGTGTTCACCAGGGCACAGAGCGGCCACGCATATACCCGAGGAGTATATATGGCCGACGGTGAAAAACATTGGTACGACTGCACGAATTATGGCTGTAGTGTGCACATTTATGAGGAACGGCACAAGACAGCCTCCGACGCCGATTGCACCAAGGGGATATTCTGCGAGGTCTGTAATCACCCCTTAGTCACGGCAACCGGCGAGCACAACTGGGGCGAGTGGGAATACAACGCGGATAAGACCCAATGCACCCGCGCTTGCCAGACGCCGGGCTGCACGGTCACGGACACCGCGAACCACGAGCACAGCTTTGGCGACTGGGAATCGGTTGACGGGAGCACCCACAAGCGCGTCTGCTCCGTCTGCGGCCTTGAGGAGACCGGCACCCACAACGCCTCCGCCGATGACTCCTGCCTCACCGAGACGAAGTGTGAGCTCTGCGGCCACGTCATGGAGGAGAAACAGGATAGCCACAATATGAACTGGGTCCAGAACGCCGACGGCACCCACACCGGCAAGTGCCAGCACACCGGCTGTTCCTACACCGTCACCGAGGGCCACAAGTTCGGTGAATGGACCACCGACGAGACGTCCCACACAAGGACTTGTACCGTCTGCGGCGCCACTGAGAGCGGCCACCACGACGCCCAGGAGGATGGCGACTGCCTCACGGAGACGAAGTGCTCCGTCTGCGGCCTCGTCACCGTGGCGGCGAAGGAGAGCCACGACTACGGCCCCTGGACGGAAGTCGAGGACAACTACAGGACCCACAGGAGCGTCTGCCGGAACCCCGGCTGTACATCGAGCCGTGAGGAGGACCACACCGGCACCGACGACGGCGACTGCTCCACGCCTGTTTACTGCGACGTCTGCAAGATGGAGTACATCCGCGCCAAGGCCCACGCCCCGGCGGGTGAGTTCCACTATACCGGCAGCGACGGACACTATCAGTATTGCTCAAACGAGGGCTGCGAGAAGAGCGTCCTCTACGCCCACACATACGTAAATGATGGCGACCACGACTGCACCACCGCCACCTACTGCGTCACCTGTGACTTTGTACTGCTGAAAGGCGAGGAGGGCCACAACTGGTCCGCCTGGAAGTACGGCGACGAGCGGGTACACTATAGGGAGTGCGAGAATCCGGACTGCTCCGTCATCGGCGAGGAGGGCGTCCACGACGGCGCCGCCACCTGCGCCGCCCCGGCCCACTGCACGGTCTGCAACTCGGACTACGGCGAGAAGGACCCCGAGAACCACACAGGCGAGACGGAGGTCAGGAACTACAAGGCACCCACCGAGACCACCGAGGGCTACACCGGCGACACCTACTGCCTCGGCTGTGAGAAAGTTCTCTCTGAGGGTCAGGTCATACCGAAACTCACAAATGAGCACACCATCGGCCCCGACTGGCACAGCGACAGCACCCACCACTGGCACGAGTGCGTAAACTGCCGCACGCGGACCGACTACGATGAACATGACTTCGGCGACTGGCAGCGGGACGCCGCGGACCACTACCGGGTCTGCAAGACATGCGGCTACACCCAGCACGAGGCCCACACCCCCGCCGAGGACGACCACGACTGCACCACATCCATCCTCTGCACCGTCTGCGGCTACGCCGTGACCACGGCCCGGGAGGGACACAATTTCACCGGCCCCTGCATCACCACCGAGGGCGGACACCACAGGGTGTGCCAGAACCCGGACTGCTCACAGGTCAGCGAGACCGAGGAGCACTCCGGCGGCGTGGCCACGTGCCTGAGCCCCGCAATCTGCGAGGGCTGCGGCGCGGTCTACGGCGAGATGGACCCCGAGAACCACATAGGCGGCGAGGTCATTCTGGGCTACCGCGACCCCACCGAAGAGATCACCGGCTACACCGGCGACGCATTCTGCCTTAGCTGCGGCGCCACAATCGCCCAGGGCCGCTCCATCCCCACCGGGGAGCGGGAGCACGAGTTCGTGACGGAGTACGACGAGAACTACTGCTGGAAGGCCTGTAAGCTCTGCGGCTACCGGGAGAGCGGGAGCTACAACCCCCACTCCTACATAAACGTTAATACCGCCAACGGCTACCGCGCCTACGGGGACACCAGTGCCGTCCAGGAGGTCTGCGTCTACTGCGGCGACATCAACCCCTACTCCGGCCACCAGCACGCCTTCGGCGGCTTTGAGCGCCGCCGTGAGCCCACCTGCGGCGATGTGGGCGTGGAGGTCGCCACTTGCCACGAGTGCGGAGCCAACTTCGCCAGGGAGCTGGCGCCCACCGAGAACCACAACTGGGTGCCAGATGAGAATAGGCCCGATGTGGACCCCACCTGCGCCGAGCCCGGCGCCAGGCACTTCGTCTGCACCATCTGCGGCGAGGAGCGCACCGAGACCATCCCCGCCACCGGCCAGCACACCTGGGACGAGGGCGTCGTCACCGTCCCCGCCCGGGGCGAGATGCCAGGCGAGAAGGAGTACACATGTACCATCTGCGGCGAGAAACTTCTTGAGGAGATCCCCGCCACCGGCGAACACATGTGGGACGAGGGCGTGGTAGTCACCCCCGCCGGGTGCGTCACCGAGGGTGTCATGCTCTACACCTGCACCGGCTGCGGCGTCACGAGGACCGAGCCCATCCCCTCCCTCGGCGGCCACACCTGGGACGAGGGCACCGTCACCACCCCGGCCACATGCACGGAGGAGGGCGTGAGGACATTTAAGTGCACGGTCTGCGGCGAGGAGCGGACGGAAGTGATCCCCTCCCTCGGCGGCCACACCTGGGACGAGGGCACCGTCACCACCCCGGCGACATGCACGGAGGACGGTGTGAGGACATTTAAGTGCACCGTCTGCGGAGAGGAGCGGACGGAGGTCATCCCCGCCACCGGGAAACACGTCTTCGAGAACGGCAAGTGCACGGTCTGCGGCGAGAAGGAGCCCTCTGACCTGCCCCAGTCACCCCAGACCGCCCAGGACGTCGCGGCGATATTCGCGGCAGCCCTGATAGTGGCGGCGGCGGGCGTTGGAGCGTACCTCGCGAGACGCAAAAAGATAAGACATTAATTAAATACCCATATATCAAGGGCGGGAGCTGCGGCTCCCGCCCTCAGATTATATTGTCGGAAAAAATGCTTGCGACACTGGCGGAGCCGGGAGGGGTGTGATATAATGTGACTGTTTCCGACTTATACTATGGCTTGTTTTAAAAATAAGGAAGGATAGTGCTATTTCAACAAGATAGAAATAGCGCCAACATAAACGAAAGCCAGAAACGAGGAATCGAGCTTAT
>CANQYW010000012.1 GCA_947628185.1 uncultured Oscillospiraceae bacterium | reverse complement strand
AACATGCCTTTTCAGCCTGGTCTACTACTGGATCACGGGCGTGCCGGTGCCGGGAAATTATTGGGACGAGGCGGCCCGGCCCCTCATGACGGCATGCCTCCCGGCGGTGGGACTTCTCATCGGCGGGGTCTGGGCGGCGCTGGAGCTGGGGCTCAAGCTTGCCGGCGCGCCAAAACTAATTTCGGCGCTCGTCCTTAGCGCCTACCCCTTCCTTGTGACAGGCGGGATACACATGGACGGTTACCTCGATGTGACGGACGCCGTGAAGTCCTGGCGGGACGCCGGCGAGCGGCGGAAAATATTGAAGGACCCCAACGTGGGCTCCTTTGCGGTCCTCGCGGCGGTGCTCCTCATCCTCACCCAGTTCGCCCTCTTCGCCTCGGCGGGGGACGGGGCCCGGTGGGGGGCGCTGGTGCTCATCCCGGTGGTCTCCAGGACATCCTCGGCGCTGGCGGTGACTATACTCCGGCCCATGGGCGAGAGCGAGTACGCGGGGGCGTACCGGCGGGGTGTGAGTCGGGGGTACATTGTGGCGCTCTCCCTCCTCCTGGCGGCGGAGCTCATCGCCGGGTTCGCTCTCCTTGGGCTCAGGGGCCTTGCGGGACTCGCGGTGGTCCTCGGCTACGGGCACCACCTCGCGAAGGCGTTTCGGAACCTCGGGGGCATGTCCGGGGACATAGCGGGCTATGCCCTCACATTCGCGGAGACCTGCGGGATAGCGGTGTACGCGCTAATATAAATTTTTACTTTCGGAGGTGCGGATGGATCTTATAATTGGCGGGGCGTATCAGGGAAAGAGGGACTACGCCGTGAGGGCCTTCTCCCTGGCCTCGGGGGACATCTACACATGCAATTTAGAGAGCGTCCCGGACTTCACGAGCCGCTGCATAGAGGGGCTTGAGGAGTTCGCGCTCCTGTGCGTCCGGGAGGGCGCGGACCCGGTGGAGGCCCTCCGCGCCCACAGGGGAGAGTGGGAGCGGAGCGTTATCATCATGACGGACATATCCTGCGGCGTGGTGCCCCTGGGGGAGGAGAACCGGGCCTGGCGGGAGGCGGCGGGGAGGCTCTCGGCGTTCCTCGCAACGGAGGCGGAGAGCGTCACCCGGGTGTTCTGCGGCCTCGCCCAGAGGCTAAAATGAGGCTCCTGCTCATACGCCACGGCCTCACGGAGGCCAATGAGCGCCATCTCTACTGCGGCAGTACCGACCTGCCCCTCTCCCCCGGGGGGAGGCTGGCGCTGGAGGAGCGACGGAAAAAGGGCGACGTCATGCCCATCGACGGGCTCAGGGTCCTCACCAGCGGCGCGAGGCGGTGCGAGGAGACGCTTTTTGCACTCTACGGCCCAGTCCCACACAAGAGGGAGCCGGGTTTCCGGGAGATGGACTTCGGGGACTTCGAGATGCGCTCCTACGAGGAGTTGCGGCGGGACCCCAGCTACATAGCCTGGATAACCGGCGACAACGAAAAAAACACCGCCCCCGGCGGCGAGAGCGGTGAAATTATGCGCGCAAGGGTCCTCGAGGCGCTGGAGCGGGTCATAGCGGAGGGCCGCCCCACCCTCATCGTGACCCACGGCGGCGTAATCGCGGCGGTGATGGACCACCTCTTCCCCGGCGAGGGGAGGAACCGCTACCAGTGGCAGCCCGCCCCCGGCCGCGGCTACGATGTGGACACCGACCATTTGGCCTACAGGGAGATTTAGGTAATGGCTATTTCATTTTTTCGACTATATAGGCGAAAAAATGAAATAGGACTTATCATGATCAAAGCACGCCGTTGTCATCAGAATTCCACCCCCCGGCGGGCGGGGGTGCCGGAGTCAAAGGGGTGCTTTATTTTGCGCATCTCGGTTATGTAGTCCGCAGCCTCCAGGAGCTCCGGCGCGGGGGAGCGGCCTGTGAGGACGATCTCCCGGCTCCCTCCCCAGGCGGCGAGGAGCTCCATGAACCCGTCCCGGTCCAGGGTGCCGTAGTTATAGGCGGAGATCGCCTCGTCGAGGACTATTAGCTCGTACTCCCCGGCGCGGCGGGATATCTGGGAGAGAAATTCCCGGTGGCCCCGGCAGACCTCCTCCCGCTCCGTGGGAGAGAGATTTCTGAATCTTCCGCTGGGGCAGTCGGGGCGGCGGACCTCGATGAGGGGCAGGGACGATAGTGGCGCTATCTCGCCGGAGGAGCCGTCCTTAAAAAACTGTGTAAATAGGACCCTCCCGCCCCGGCCCGCCATACGCAGCGCAAGGCCGCAGGCGGCGGTGGTCTTGCCCTTGCCGTCGCCGTGGTAGATGTGTATCATATGCCCTCCTCAATTATCCTGTAAATAAGTTCCATGTCCAGCGCCCGGCGCACGGTGTCCGCCAGCTTGTCGTACTGTCCCTCCCGGTAGGCTATGGGGTCGAAGACCGCCCCGGGGGTAAATTCCATTCCCCGCCGGCGGCAGAGCGCGGAGATCATGGCCTCCGCCGCGCCGGGGCCGTCAAAGAGGCCGTGGATGTAGCTTCCGTAGACGTTCCCGCGCCCGAGGACGTCCCCCTCCTTACCGCTCCGGCCCATGTGTATCTCGTAGCCGGAAAATTTAAGGCCATTGAGGCCGGAGAATACGCCCTCGAGGCCGGTAAAGACCCCCTCGCGCTGTGCCCTTGTCTTGCGGGGGGAGAATACGGTGTCGATGGGCAGAAGGCCCATGCCGGATACCTCGCCGCCGCCCTCCGCCCCCTCCGGGTCGGAGAGTTTGCGCCCCAGCATCTGGAACCCGCCGCATATGCCAAAGACGGGCACCCCCGCGCCGGCGGCGCGTATTATCCGGGCCTCCATGCCCCTCTCCCGCATCCACAGGAGGTCCGCCATGGTGCTCTTGGTGCCGGGGATGATCACCATGTCGGGCTCCCCCAGCTCCCGGACGCTCCGCACATACCTCAGGGAGACGGTGGAGAACCGAGAGAAGACGGAGAAGTCGGTGAAATTCGAGATCCTGGGGAGGAGTATGACGGCGATGTCGATGTCCCGCCTCTCGCCGGAGGTGAGCCTCTCGGAGAGGCTGTCCTCGTCGTCGATGTCCACCCGGGTGTAGGGCACCACCCCGGCGCAGGGGACGCCCACGAGACGCTGAAGGTCCCGGAGGCCCGGGGTGAGGATGGTCACATCCCCACGGAACTTATTTATGACCGTGGCCTTCACCATTGCCCGCTCCTCCGGCTCTAAGAGGGCCAGGGTGCCGTAGAGCTGGGCAAAGACGCCGCCCCGGTCTATGTCCCCAACCAGCAGTACCGGCGCGGAGGCCATCTTCGCCATGCCCATGTTCACTATGTCCTCGGACTTTAGGTTTATCTCCGCCGGGCTTCCGGCGCCCTCTATGACGATGATGTCGTTCGCCGCCGCGAGAGCATCGTAGGCGGCAATTATATCCGGGATGAGGGATTTTTTATACTTAAAATACTCCGAGGCCCGCATGTTCCCCCGGACCTCGCCGTTCACAATGACCTGGGAGCCCACGTCCGACGTGGGCTTTAGCAGTATGGGGTTCATGAGCACGGAGGGGGCCTTCCCGGCGGCCTGGGCCTGCACCACCTGGGCGCGGCCCATCTCCAGCCCCTCATGGGTTATGTAGGAATTGAGGGCCATATTCTGGGACTTAAATGGCGCGACTGAGTATCCCGCGTCCCTGAATATCCGGCAGAGCGCGGCGCATATGAGGCTCTTTCCGGCGCTCGACATGGTGCCCTGGACCATTATGGGTCTCGCTCTACTCATGCTATGACCTCCCTTAAAGCCCGGAGGAGGGCGTCGTTCTCCTCCCTCCGGCGCACCGCCGCCCGGACATACCCCGGCCCCAGCCCCACGAAGTTCCGGCAGTCCCGGAGGGCGAGGCCGGATCTTTTTAGGGGTGTCACGATGTCCGCAGCGGAATACATAAGCAGGAAATTTGCCTCGCCGGGGTAGACGGTGAGGCCCAAATTTTTTAGTTCACGAGTCAATCTCTCCCGCTCCTCCGCAATAATGACCGCTGAGCGGCGCAGCCACTCCCCGCAGCCCATGGCGGCCTCGCCTGCGGCGGCGGCGGGGACGGAGACATTCCAGCACTGGCCCCGCTCCGACATTCGCTCAAGTAGGGCGCGGTCCGAGGATATGGCGTACCCCAGCCGCACGCCGGGCACGGCGAAACTCTTTCCCGGCGAGCGCAGAACTGTGACGTTGGGGTACCGGGCCGTGAGCTCCGGCACCCGGTAGCGGCCCGGTGAGAGGGTGAGGTCCAAAAAGGAGAGATCGAGGAGTATATTCGCGCCGCTCCCGGCGGTCTCCCATATGACCTCCGGCTCCAGGGCAAGGCCCGTGGGGTTATTGGGGGAGCAGAGGAACACCGCCGAGTACCGCCCCAGGTCCCCGAGGCCCCCGGCGAGGTGAAAACCCTCCTCCGGCGTGAGGACCCGGTACTCCGCCCCCCGCCCGGCGAGCTCCAGGGCCAGGGCGTACTCCGAGAAGGCCGGCGCCAGGATGAGCCCCGGGCCCTCCCCGGTGAGGGCGGCGGCGTAGTGGTAGATGAGCTCCGAGGCCCCGGCCCCGCAGAGGATGTTTCCGGCGGGGACGCCCTCAAAATGCCCGATGGCCTCCCGCAGGGCCCGACAGTAGGGGTCCGGGTAGGCGGCGCAAGTTTCGGCGCACTCAGATAGCGCCCGCCGCACCTCCGGCGGCATACCCAGGGGGTTGAGGCTGGCGGAGAAGTCGATTTTCGGCGGCTCTCCGTAAATGTCGCCGCCGTGGGGGTTGTCTTTCGCTAAATACACAGTATCACCGCCCATCTGAGGATCAGTACCGCCAATAGCATGGCGGCGGAGGATACGTACATGAGGCGCCCCGCGCGGGTTATGTCCCGGGGCTCAATGGGCCTTGCGGGGTCGCCGATAAATTCCTTCCTGTGGAGGACGCCGCCGTAGTATGCGTCCCCCGCCAGCCGCACCCCCAGGGCCCCGGCGCAGACGGACTCCGTCTGGGCGGAGTTGGGGCTCTCGTGCTTTAGGCGGTCCCGAAGGAATATCCGCCACGCCCCGGCGCCGTCAAGCACTAAGAGGGGGCACAGGGCTACCATGAGAATGGCCGAGAGCCGCGCCGGGAGGAAATTCATAAAGTCGTCCATCTTCGCCGCCGCCCGGCCAAAGAGGAGGTACCTCTCGTTTTTGTAGCCTATTATGGAGTCCATGGTGCTGACGGCCTTGTAGAAGAACCCGCCCGGCGCGCCGAAAAGGCCCATCCAGAAGAGCGGCGCCACCACGCCGTCACAGGTGTTCTCCGCCACCGTCTCCACGGCGGCGCGGCAGACAGCCTCAGGGTCAAGGTTCGCTGTGTCCCGGCCCACTATCATGGAGACGGCCCCACGGGCGGCCTCAATGTCGCCGTCATTTAGGGCGTCCTCCACCCGGCGGCTCTCCCGGAGGAGATCTCGGGCCGCCAGGAGCTGCCAGCACATTATGGCCTCCGCCGCCGTGTACACCAAGGGCCCGAGACGCCTGAGGAGACAAAGTATGGCGGTTGGGAGGGCGGTTGAGATAAATGTCACCGCCGCCGCCGTGAGGACGCCGCGCCTGAGGTCGCCGCCGTTCCCCCGCCGCAGATGGTCCTCGCAGAGCGTTATGAGTTTCCCCATACCCACCACCGGGTGGGGGAGGGAGCGGGGGTCGCCGAGGAAGAAGTCAATTATGAACCCTAAGAGGAGGGCGCAGGAGTCCAGAAATATGAGCTCAGCCATCCGCCGCGCCTCCGATTGAGAGTTTTTCACGAAACCCGGCGCATTTTCTGAGGTACGACTCCGCCGCCGGGACGCACGCCGGGAGGTAGAGGTGGGGGAACCCGGCGTAGAGGGTGTCAGAATAGAACCCCGTGGGGCGGCTGGAGCCGTCGGGCCTCAGGGCGGTGAGATCATGGCCGTGGTCCGTGCAGCCGCAGTAGTGGAACTCGTGGGCGGGCAGACGGATCCCCGCCCCGCCGAATAGTCCCGGGGAGCTCGTTGTGAGCGTCACATACCCTAAGTGGGCGGAGTTCCCGGCGTCAAAGCCCTCCATGGGGAGGACGCCGCACATCCGGCAGCCCTCGAGCATTTCGCCGAGGTACAGGAACCCGCCGCACTCGGCGATGGTGGGCATCCCGGAGGTGACGGCGGAGTACACGCTCTCCGCCGAGCGCCTATTCCACATGAGCGCCGGGGCGCAGAGCTCCGGGTAGCCACCGGGGAGGTAGAGCCCCGCCGCCCCCTCCGGCACCGGGTCGTTGGCGAGTGGAGAGAAGTAGACTATCTCCGCGCCCATCTCGCAAAAGAGCTTTATTGTGTCGGGATATATGAAGGAGAAGGCCGCGTCCCGGGCCACAGCCACCTTGACGGACGGGAGTTTCGGGGGAGGCACGACGGAGGCCCGGAGCTCCGGGGCGCTGCGGGCGAGGGAGAGGAGCCCCTCGATGTCCAGCGTCTCCCGGCAGATGTCCGTGATGCCCGCAAGTTTCCCGGGGAGGTCCCCTTGCTCCTCCGGCACTGTGAGGCCCAGGTGCCGGGAGGGGAGGACGCACCCCTCCGGGAGGCGGGGGATGAAACCGAGGGGACGCACCCTATCCCCGAGACGCCGGGCCATCAGCCGCTCAATGTTATTGTAGTTCCCCTGGGAGACGCCGCTTATGATGACGCCCATAATGCCGCTCTCCGGCACGAAACCAAGAAACCCCTCCAAGATCGCCAGCGCCGATGCGGCGGCGCCCCGCCCCTCTATTAGGAGTACCACTGGGGTGTCCGTTGACCGGGCCACGGTCCAGGAGCTATTCTGGAGCCCGTCGGGGCCAGTGCCGTCGTAGTAGCCCATGACGCCCTCAATGACCGCGGCGTCGCGTCCGGCGCTGCGTGCGAGGGTGGAGCGCAGGAGCTCACCATCACAGAAGAATGGGTCGAGGTTCGCCGAGTCCTCCCCCAGCACCTCCCGGTGGAACATGGGGTCAATGTAGTCGGGCCCGCACTTGAGGGCCGAGACCTGGAGTCCCCGCTCCCGCATGAGCGCCAGCAACGCGCAGACGGCGGTGGTCTTGCCGCAGCCGCTTCTCGTGCCGGCTATCATGACTCTCGGGACGTTCATCTTAACACCTCCGTGATGTGCTCTAAACTCTCGATAATGGGTATCCCGAGGGTCCGGGCGTATTTTAGTAGCTCGTCCCTCGCGGGGTAGTGTTCCGCCGGCGCCCCGGCGTCGATCACCGCCTTCGATGAGGATATGAGCGCCCGGGCGGCCTCCATCTCCCGGGGACCCGCGGGGGCGAAGGGAGGCGAGGTGACGACTTCCGCCGCGAGGGGCCCCGCCACGGCGAGATCTAAGTCATTCTCCGGGAGTATCCCGGCGCTGAAGGGCACGCCCGCCCTCTGTAGGCCCCGGTAGAGGGGTATCCCGCGCCCCCCGCCCCCCAGGACGAATACCCGGGGCTGACCCTCGGGCCTCGGGAGCTCCGCGCTGCCGAGGGCCACGCTGTAGGAGCCGCGCTCTAAGTGGTAGAGCCGCCGCACCAGCTCATCTGAGAAGACGTCCTCCGGGGGGCCGGAGGCCGCCACGGCCCCGTCCCCCACGCAGACCATTACGTCTGAGACCTTGGAGGCCATATCGAGTTCGTGGAGACTCATGAGGACTGTGACGCCCCGCGCCTTTGCCATCCCCCGCAGCACCTCAAGGAGCTCTATCTTGTGGCGTATGTCGAGGTATGATGTGGGCTCGTCAAGGACTATTATCTCCGGCTCCTGGGCTATGGCACGAGCGAGTAAGACGAGTTGGCGCTCGCCGTCGCTCACGGAGTTAAAGTCCGCCCCCGCGAGGTTTGAGGCGTTCACCTGGGCGAGGGAGTCGAGGACTATGCTCTTGTCCCTTGCGGAGAGGAGGCCGAAACTCCCTGTGTAGGGGTAGCGCCCGGCGGCGGCCACGTCAAAGCACGTCATGAGCTCGGGCCGCAGGCGGTCCGTCAGCACAACGGCCATCTTTCGCGCAAGGTCCCGGCCACGCATGCGAAGGAGGGACTGGCCTCCGAGTAGAACGTCGCCGGATATGGCGGGTATGCGGCGGGTGACGGTCTTGAGTATGGTGGACTTCCCCGCGCCGTTGGGGCCGATGAGCGTCATTATCCCGCCCCGCTTGAGGGAGAGGGAAATGTCCCGGATCAGGGGCCTCCCGCCGTAGCCCACGGTGAGGCCATTCGTTTCAAAGTACGCCTCTGACATCTCAGACCTCCTCACTCCGACTGCTCCCGCCGGCGGGAGACCATGAGCCATATGACCACCGGCGCGCCCAGGGCGCTTGTCACCGTCCCAACGGAGAGCTCGGTGGGGGAGAGGACGGTCCTGGCTATGAGGTCGCAGACCATGCAGAAGACCGCCCCGCCGAGGAACGAGGCGGGGATCATGAGTATGGGCTTTGAGGACTTTAAAAGGACCCTCAAAATGTGGGGCACGGCGATCCCCACGAAGGATATGGGCCCCGCGAAGGCCGTGACGCACGCCGAGAGGACGCTGGAGAGGATTATGAGCACCACCCGGAACCGCCGCACGTCCAGCCCCAGGCTCTGGGCGTAGCCCTCCCCCAGGGCGTAGGCCGAGATGGGTTTCGCGAGGAGAAATACCCCCAGCGCCGCCGGGAGGACCACAAGGGCCGAGACACCCACGTCCCGCCAACTCCCCCCGGAGAAACTGCCCATGGACCAGTGGGTGAGGTTCACTATCTCCGCTTCTTTTGCGAAATTAATGAGGAAGTCCGTCACTGCGGAGCAGATGTAGCTTATCATAATGCCGATGACAAGGAGCATCGACATGTTCCTCACCCGCCCGCTAAAGGCCAGCACCAATAGCATTGAGAGCATGGACCCCAAAAACGCCGCCGCCACAGTCACCGCCACCGGAAGGGAGGGAATGTAAGCGCCCAGGGCAATCGTCACCAGGGCCAGGAACATCCTGGCCCCAGAGGATATCCCCAGCACGAAGGGGCCCGCTATCGGGTTGCGGAAGAAGGTCTGCAGGAGGAAACCCGAGAGCGCCAGGGCGCCCCCCAGCACCGCCGAGAGGAGCACCCGTTTTAGACGGAGTTTCCATATAATATTGAAGGCCGCGGCGTCCGCCGGTACCGCGCCGCTCTCTATCTCCCGCCGGAGGAAGATGATACGCCATATCTCCCGGACGGGTATGTCCACGCTGCCGGTATTTATGTTCCATACCACCGCCAGCAGGAAGAGCACTGCCAGAGAGACGAATACCGCGCCCCGGCGAAGAACGTCCCCGCGACCCATCACTTGAGTTTGGTTAAGTATGTCAGGGCGTCCACGGTCCCGTCGGCCTCCAGCATGAGGCGGATGTCATTGACCATGCTGCCGATGGTGGCCTGTATCTGGAAGAAGTCGGGGGTGGTGCACCAGACGTTCCCCTCCTTCACGGCCTTGAACTCCGAGAGGATGTCCGCACGGCCGAGGAAGTCCTCAAGCGTCTCGGGCTTGCCGCCCATGGACCAGACGTAGATTATGTAGTCCGCGTCCTTCGCGGCGTCATAGAAGGCCTCGTACTCCATCTTGGAGGTGCCGGACTCACCGACGCCCACGTCACCCGGCACGTACACGCCGCCGGCCAGCTCCACCATCTTGGCCATGTAGTCGCCGGCCTTGCGGGCGTAGAGGGAGCCGCTGGAGGTTATGTAGAATACCGCCACGCTCTTGCCGGTGCTGGGGACCTCGGAGAGCTCGTTTATTATGGCCTCCTGGCCGCTGAATACCTCCTGGGCGGCCTCCTCCCGTCCGAGAAGCGCCCCGTAGAACTTTATCCACTCGGCCCGCCCCAGGGGGTGGTCCTCGTCGGAGGACCTATCCACCATGACGCCGACGCCGAGAGATTTGAGCTCCGCCTCCACGTCCTCGGTGAGCATGGCGGAGTAGACGGCAAGGCGGGTGCCGTCGGCTGTTATCTTCTCGTAGTCCGGCGCGTCGTACTCGCCCACATAGGTGAGGGAGCCGGAGTTTATGGCATCCTTCACCTCGTCTATGTACCAGGTGTCCACGTCGTTCGTGGTGAGGGACACGGCGTCTAAGGCCCCAACGGCGCTAATTAGCGACACCACCGGCGCGGAGGACACAAGTATGTGCCCCAGGGGCTCCTGGAGGACTATGGTGCCCTCCGGCACATCGGCGGGGACGCTCATGCCCTCCGGCACAGTGAGAAGTTTTGTGCCGTCGGAGATAGTTGCCAGCTTGTAGCCGCCCTTATAGTAGTCAATGGTGAAACACTTGGCGTAGGAGAGCTCCATGGAGTGGTCAAAGACGAGCTTGCCGTCGTAGTTCTCCTCCGGGGATTGATTTTCGCCGCCGCCGTCTGTCCCCTCCGGGGGCTGGGTGTTGTCCGCGTTGTTCTCCCCCTCCTGGGGGGAGTTCATTTCAGCGTTGTTCTCCCCATCCGGGGCCTTGGAGCCCTCATCCGCGGGGCGGGAGCACCCGGCGAGGATGGAGACGAGCAAAATAAGCGAGAGCAGCAGGGGTAGGATCCTTTTTTTCATTGTTTTTCTCCTTAAAAATGTGTATTTTCTCAGCGCCGCCCCCGGGATAAAATAAAGGCACATCCCTTGCGTCACCGCAAAAAATGTGCAGCAGATCCACCCCTGCCAAAAACGAAAAAGGGCACAAAAGAGCGCAGTTCCCCCCTTGGCAAAGGCAAACGCTGCACTCCTCTATACCCAGGAATGATGGCGATAAAGAACCGGGCCGGTATTCTGACTTGAGACGCCCCAGAGGTGTAATCGGACGTCAGTTACAGTAATGGCAGTTGCGTCGGATTCAAACCGACTTCCCCGTTTGATCTATTCAGTATGCAACCTTTCAAACCGCAGTCCCTGTAGATATTAAGTTCTTCAACGGCGGTTATTATACCATGACGCTTTGTCCACGTCAAGCCTCAAGCTCCACGGCAAAGTAGTACCATCCGCCGGGGGTCTCCACCCGCATGACCCTGACGTTGAAGACATCCTCGAGGACGCCGGAGGCAAAGACCTCCTCCGGCGTCCCCTGGAGGACCAGGGCGCCATCGCGCATGAGCGCCGCCGAGTCCGCAACCTTCAGAGCGTGGGAGAGGTCGTGTATCGCCAGGAGCACGTGTTTTCCGGAGTCCGCAAGGCGCCGGGCGAGGCGCAGAAATTGGAGCTGGCAGGAGACGTCAAGGTATGTGGTGGGCTCGTCGAGGAGCACGAGGTCCGTGTCCTGGGCCAAGACCATGGCGATGTAGGCGTTCTGCCGCTGCCCGCCGGAGAGTTGGCCCAGGGGCGTTGCGGCGAGGCCGAGGACGCCCATCTCCCCCATAGCCCGCCGCGCCGCCTCAAGATCTTCCCGCCTATACCGCCGGGGGTAGCCGAGGTATGGGAACCGCCCGTGGAGCACCAGACGCTCCACGGTGAGCTCCGGGGTCTCCCGGCTCTGGGCGAGGTACGCCGCCCGCTGGGAGAGCTCCCTCCGGGGTAGGGCGGTGAGGTCCGTGTTGCCCAGCGTCACGCGCCCGGCTTTGACAGGCAGTATCCCGCAGATGGTCTTGAGGAGCGTTGACTTCCCGCAGCCGTTGGGGCCCATGAGGGCCGTTATCTCCCCGGCCCGGGCGGTGAGGTATACGTCCCGCAGAACGATCTTTCCGGGGTAGCCGCCGTATAGTCCTGTGACTTCAAGCACGGCCGTGACCCCCCTTGCCGCGTATTAGTATGAAGAGGAAAAATGGCGCGCCCAGGAACGCCATGACTATCCCCACTGGGAACTCGTAGGGGGCGAGGATGACGCGGGAGAGCGTGTCGCAGGCGGTGACGAACCCCGCCCCCGCCAGGGCGCAGAGGGGTATGAGGCGCCGGGCCTCCCCGCCGGAGAGCAGCCGGAGGGCGTGGGGCACCATGAGGCCCACGAAGGAGAGAAGCCCCGCCATACTCACCGCCGCCCCCGCCAGCGCCGCCGCCAGCATGAGGAGGAGCGTCCGCACGGCCCCGGTGTTGAGCCCCAGCGCCCGGGCGCCGTCCTCCCCCAGGGAGAGAACTTCCAGCTCATTTGTCAGCGTGGATATTATGAGTAATGAGAGGAGTATGACGGCGGCTGCGGGGATGAGTTTCGGGTAGGTGACGGCGGAGAAGTCCCCGATGCGAAAGCCGTTGCGCTGGACGGCGACCTCCGGCGCGAGGACGGTTATGGCGTCGGAGAAGGCCCCCAAGAGGCTGTTCATGGCGACGCCCATGAGTATCACCGTCCCCCGGGAGGCCCCGAAACGCCGCGCCCCGAGGCTCACAGCCATCACCGCCGCGAAAGCCCCGGCGAAGGCCGCGAGGGAGAGCCTCCACCCGCCCATGACTCCCGCCGCCGCGCAGGCCGTCACCGCGAGGCCCGCCCCGGCGTTCACCCCGATGACGCTGGGGGAGGCGAGGCCGTTTGAGAGCACGCCCTGTATGACGGCCCCGGAGACCGCCAGTGCCGCCCCGGAGAGGAGGCTCCCCAGCACCCGGGGCATCCTGGCGTACCAGAGGATAAGGGCCTCCGGCGTCCTGGAGCCCATCCCGGCCCGGAGAGCCCCAAATAGGTCACCGAGACTCAGCTCCGCCGCCCCCAATAGGAGGCCCGTCACGGCGGAGAGGAGCGTCAGCGCCGAGAGGGCGAAGTAGAGGGCAACTTTATTCCTCCGTGAGCGCGTCGTAGAGTTTCTCATATGCCTCACCCCACCTGTCGTTGGGTTTAAGGTTAAATAGGGACTTATCCATGATGTACACCCGCCCCTCCCTCGCGGCCTCCAGGGAGCCCCAGGCGGGATCCTCCCGGAACATGACATCCACACCCGCCGCCGCCTCGGCGTCGTCGCCCATGGTCACAACGAACACCCTGTAGGGCCGCGCGGCGATGACGGCCTCCACGCTCAGATCCTCCAAGATGGAGCTCTCAGAGTCCGCAATATTGAGGCACCCCATGTCGGCGAGCATCTCCCCGAGGATCGTGCCCCGGCTGCCCTTGGCCTTTATGGAGCTCTCGGAGGCCCGGATGAGGAGCACCGACCGCTGCTCCTCGGGAATTTGGAGTTCTGCGTACCGCGCCTTCACGGACTCTATTTGGGCCTTCACCTCGAGGCCATTTTTCTCGTATAGGTCCTCGCGCCCAGTTATGTCCGTGCAGATCTTTAGCATCTCCAAGTAGTCCTCAAAGTTATCCACGTCAAAGTAGGCCACAGTTATTTTGGCCGCCTCCAGGGTATCCAGCATCTCCACGTCCCCGGCGGTGGAGGCGCTGGCGATGACGAAGTCGGGGTCCGAGGAGAGCAGCAGTTCAAGGCTCGGAGAGTGGGCCCCGCCTAAATTGACGGCGTCAGGGAGCTCCAGGCGGAAGTCCTCCCAGGCGTCCTCGGCGGCGGCGCAGAGGTCCCCACCGGCCAGGACCCACACGTCCGCGAAACTACCCAGAAGCGAGGCCACCCGCTCCGGCTCCCGCTCCACCGTGACGCTCCGCCCCAGGGCGTCGGTGAAGGTGACGCCCCCGCCGCTGGGTGTACCCTCGGCGGCGCAACCTGAGAGGATCGCCGTGAGGCACACAAGGGCAACGATCGTCTTTTTCATTTCATCCGCTCCTTTTTGTAAAAATAGGTAAAATAAAGACCGCGCCGGGGCAAAAAAGGGCGCAGAGACCCCCGCAGACGCAAAATTCGCACTGTGGGGGATCTCGTTTTAAGGCCCTTTAACTGCTCCGGCGCAGTCCGGCAGGATCCCGAGAGTGTATTATTATGTTTTGCTGGATGTCAGCAGGTGGCGCCGCCCTTCACGGTCTTCGCGAGTATGGCGTCCTTGTCCATGCCGCCGTTTATGAGCTTGTCGTTCACGTAGTCGAAACCGAGCCTATCTATGGTGTCGGCAAAGCGCTCGCCGGTGACGCCCTCGTCCCGGAAGAGCAGGATGGCCCTCTCCACCACGTCCATGACCTCCTCCTCGGAGGTGAATATCTTGGTGAGGGGCTGGCCGTGGGTTATCCTCTTGCCCCAGCGGCCACCGATGAACACCTTGAAACCGGTCTGGGACTCGTCGAAGGCCCCGAAGGGGCACTTTCCGACGCACCTTCCGCAGTTGTTGCAGGCGCCCGCGTCCACGTGTATCCGGCCGTCCTTGAGTTTCGCCACGCCCACGGGGCAGGCCTCCGCCACCTGGCACTTGCCGCAGCCCCGGCAGAGGGCGTGATTCACCATGGGGACCTTCTGGCCCATGATGCCGATGTCGTTGAGGCTCGGTTTCACGCAGTTGTTGGGGCACCCGCCCACGCATATCTTGAATTTGTGGGGTAGCGTGACGCTGTGGTAGCCCACGTAGAACCGCTCGTGGAGTTTCTCGCTGAGGCCGAAGGTGTCCGCAAGGCCGTACTGGCAGGTGGTGCCCTTGCAGGAGACCACAGGCCGGACAAGGCTCCCAGTGCCGCCGGTGGAGAGCCCGTACTGGTTGAGGTAGTCGATGATCGGCTGGATGTTGGCGTAGGGCACGCCCTGGATCTCGAGCGTCAGGCGCGTCGTCATGGTGACCTCGCCGGAGCCGTACTTATCGGCGGCCTCCGCTATCACCCGCTGCTCCTCGGAGGTTATCTTCCCGTTGCGGGTTATGATGCGCACGTTGAAGACGTCCGGGTAGCGCTTGTCCTGGAGGCACCCCAGGCCCTTGACGCGCTTTATCTCCTCCGGGGGCAGGGCCGCGCCGGTGAAGTCCACCTTTACGTCGTTCACCGTGAGGCCGCCCTCCAGCGCCAGGGTGTTGGTGTAGCCGTAGAACTTGAGCCTATTTTGCAGGAAGTATGCCCGCTTGCCCCGGACGCACACCAAAAGGAGCTTGTCATCGAGCTCAAGACCCTCGATGGGCCCCGTCACTTTGGCGAGGTCCACCCACTTCGCCCCCGGGATCTTGGGCTCGGGACACACGTCTATGACCTTGTACCCGGCGGCCTTGGTGGCGATGTACTCAGCGGGTGTCATGCTCTTGTAGGAGCCGTTCATCTTATTTTCAAGTATGTAACAGGCCTGCACGAAGGGGTGTATGGCGGTGGAGAAGGGCGGGGCGTAGGCGAAGTCAAGGGTGTCAAAGTCCTCCACCTTGAGACCGGCGGATATGCCGGTGACGGCTATGTCCACCATCTTGTCAACGGCCCCGGAGCCCAGCACCTGTATTCCCAACAGCCGGTGGCTCACCTTGTCCGCCACCAGTTTCGTGATGAACGCGCCGGAGCCGGGGTAGTAGTGGGCCTTGTCGTCGGTGACGCAGACGTCCGTTATGACCTCGTAGCCCGCGGCCTTGGCCTGGAGCTCCGTGAGGCCCGTGCGGCCGGCGTTGAGGTCGGAGGCGAGTCTCACGACGCCCGTGCCCAGGCACCCCCCGTAGGGGGAGTCGGTGCCGGTCAAATTCATGGCCAGCAGCCTGCCGGTTATGTTGGCGGTGGAGCCCATGGCGGAGTAGTGGCCGCCGCCCGTCACGCGGTGGAACACCTGGGCGCAGTCGCCCACGGCGTAGACGTCCGCCAGATTCGTCCTCTGGTACCTGTCCACCACCACGGCCCCTCGGTTTAGCTCCACGCCGGAGCCCTGGAGCCAGGATGTGGCGGGGCGTATGCCTATTGCCAGAACCACAAGATCCCCCTGGAAGGAGCCCACGGAGGTGCTGACGCCCCTGGCGCTCTCGCCGCCCAGTACGCCCGTGAGGGCCGCGCCGGTGACGATGCGCATCCCCCGGGCCTGGAGCTGGCGGCGTATGTAGTCGGCAATCTCCGGGTCCACGAGCCCCGGCAGTACCTGGGCGGCCATGTCTACTACTGTGACGCTGACACCCTTCGCCATAAGGTTCTCCGCGATCTCAAGGCCGATGAAACTTCCCCCCACCACAACGGCGCTGCGGCAGGCGTGCTCATCTATGTACGCCCGCAGTCCAATGGCGTCGTCAGGGGTGCGCATGGTGAAGACCCCGGGTAGGTCCGTCCCCGGGACATCCGGCACAAAGGGCTCCGCGCCCGTGGCTATGACCAGCTTATCGTAGCTTATCTCCTGGCCGTCCGCGAACCGCACGGTCTTGGCCGCGGCGTCAAGAGACACGGCCTCCATCCCAGTCTGCACTTCAACGCCCGTGAGGCCGGTGTACTTCGCCGGGGTGTTGACGATGAGCTCGTCCCGGCTCTCAATGCTGCCGCCCACATAGTAGGGCAGACCGCACCCCGCGTAGGATATGTCACTGCCCTTCGTGTACACGGTGACTTTCGCGCCCCGGTCCTGCCGCAGAAGTTTCGCGGCGGTCTTGGTGCCGGCGGCGACCCCGCCGATTACGACAATGTTCATGTGTGTGCTCCTTCCTGTCCATCCGGGATTTGGTCCCGCATTTATTTATGTTGATTATAGCGCCCGCATGTGATAAAATCAACTTAAAAGTTTTTATTATATGATAAGCACAGCTTATGAAAAAGGAGAACAGATGATAGACTACAGGATAAAGACGTTCCTGACGCTCTGCGACTGCATGAGCTACCGCCGGACGGCGGAGCTATGCCATCTCTCTCAGCCGGCGGTGACGCAGCAGATACAGTACCTGGAGCGGCTGTACGGCCGGAGGCTCTTCACCTACGAGAACCACAGGCTCACAAAGACCGAGGGCGGTCTCATCCTCGAGCACCACGCCCGGGCGGCCCTGCAGCAGGAGGGGGCGCTGCGGGAGAAACTGGAGGGCAAGGAGATGAGCGTCCTCCGGGTGGGCGCCACGAAGACCATCGGGGACTACTTTTTAGAGGAGTACGTCTGCCGGTTCCTGGAGGACGGGCGGAACGCCCTGACGCTCATCGTGGACAACACCGAGCACCTTCTAAAGTCCCTCGTGGAGAACGAGCTGGACTTTGCCGTGATAGAGGGCTTTTTCGATAAGGACAGCTTTGAGAACATCCTCCTGCGGCGGGAGCCCTTCGTGGGAATATGCCGCCGGGACCACCCCTTCGCCGGCCGGGAGGTGACGATAGAGGAACTTCTGCGGGAGACGGTCATATACCGGGAGTCCGGCTCCGGCACCAGGGCAATATTGGAGCGGCTCCTCAGCGGCTATAACGAGTCGCTGCAGCGGTTTCGGCGGCAGATATGTATATCGAGTTTCCGCCTCATAATGGACCTGGTGCGGCGGGGGTTCGGGATATCCTTCGTGTACAACATCCTGGCGGACTCCGACCCGGAACTTGCGAAGTTCACGATAGCGGGGGAGACGGTGGTGCGCGAGTTCAACATAGTCTACTTAAAGTACGCCGACATGCGCGAGAAGGTGGCCTCCCTCTTCGGTCCCGAAAGCTTTTAAAAAAGCCGCAAGCCTTTATGCGCGCCATCTTGACAAGTTTTTGCAAATATGGTGTAATTATATTGTTCGCCGAATCACGGGACCCGGCTCATCATGTTTGCGAGGGGGAGACAAAATGAGGAGTAAAACGAGGAAGTACACAGTGTGCGCGCTGGCCTTGGCGCTTATCGCAATTTTACTGTGCGGCTGCGATTCAAGCGGCGATGTGAAGCCAGGCTCTGACGGCGCCCATGAACCCCTGACAATACTATATAGCTCGGATGTGAATCGGCTCAAAAAGCTTGTGGCTGAAAAATACCCCGAGATCCAAATCGAGGTCATTCCCTACACCGGTAAGAACTGGTCCCGCTTTACCTGCGACCAGTTGATAACCGGCGATATGCCGGATATCTACAACACGACATACGCCTGGACGAACTACCCCGACGCGATGAGGGAGAATCTGCTGGAGCTCTCCAGCTACGACTTCACGGACAACTATGACCCGACGCTCCTGGCCCAGCAGGAGATCGACGGCGGTATCTATCTGCTGCCCTCCAGGTATTCCGTCTTCTCGTGCGCCTACAATAAGACCCTCTTTGACAAGCACGGGTGGAAGGCGCCGGAGAGCTTTGAGGAGCTGAAAGCGCTGGCCCCCGAGATCGAAGAGGCGGGGGTGCGCCTGGCCGTAACGGACAGCTCCGCGGCGGGTTACGGGTTCCAGTACATCTGCGACCTCGCCGATACCATCGACCTCACGTCGGTCGGCGGCGTCCAGTGGCAGAGAGATTTCCTCTCTGGGAAGGCCACCGCGGCCCAGGGCTTTGGCGAGGCCATGGATTACATGGAGGAGTGGATCGAACTTGGCCTCCTCCAGGGGAAGGATTCCCTTGGCGGAAAGCGCTCCTTTGAGGTGTTTATGGAGGGCAACACTGCCTTTACCGTCGGCGGGATAGACCGCTGGACCCAGAATGCGGACGGCACCGGCGACGTCTACGCCCCCATGCCCTATCTCTCCCGGGACGGCTCAAAGAACATGTATATCACATTCCCGTCAAAGAATTTCGGACTCAGCAAGAAACTGGCCGAGAAGGGGAACGAGCAGAAACTTGAGGACGCGCTCCACGTCATGGAGGTGCTCTCCACCATAGAGGGACAGAGCACGTTTTTCGACGCCAGCACCACATATATCTCCTCGCTGCGCGAGTGGGAGATCGACCCCACAAGTCCCTACGCGCCCTGTCTTGAGGAGATGAGGAACGGGCACACCGCGCCACTATTGTATACCGGGTGGGAGAGCATCCTCGCGAGGATCGGCGAGGACGCGCTCAATTATCTGAACGGCGGCTGCACAAAGGAGTACGTCCTGGAGCACATGGACGCCCTGTGCCAGGATTGGCTCACCAACGGCGCGACCGTCTTCTCTGAGGTGGACAGGGTGTACGACCAGAGAGAGACGGCGCAGCTCGTGGGGAGGATCTTCGGCGACGCCGTGGGCGCCGACTGCGCCATGATATCGCTGAACGCGGCCATTGACGACTGCTCCATCCAAAATAGCGCCGGGATCAGCGGATACATGATGCCCCTCCCACTGACGGACGAGAGGATCGTCTCCGTGATCCCCACGGGATGGAATAACACGATAAGGACATTGACTCTCACCGGCAGCCAGGTGAAGGAGTACGCCGAGAAGGGATATACCATAGAGGCCGGCGGGAAGAAAGCCGTCTTCCCCTATGAGCTCATCGTAAAAGGCGGGAAAGAACTGGTGGACGACGCCGAGTATACCGTTGTGGTGTGCGGCGCGGACGAGGAACTCAGCACAGCCGGAAACATCCAGGACGGCGGCGTACAGGGATTGAAGGCCTTCAAGGATTTCTTTGACGGGAGGGGTAATCCGCCGATGTCCGAGAAACTGCTGATTTGGGATGAGTGATATGGAGAAAAAGGATCATGACTGGCGAAAATACCAGAGGTTATTCCTGTTCGTCACGGTCGTGGTCGTGATCTTATCGGTCTGCGGTGTCTTCGTCATCAGGGGGCTCAGTTCGTCTCTGAACAACACGGTGTACTCGGAGAGGATAAATCAGCTCTCCGAGATCGCCGCGCAGATATTCAACAGTACCGAGTGGAAGATCTCCCAGTACTGGAATGAGGCGCTGGAGGTCACGAGACGCCTCGACGACGCCAGTCCCCGTACCACCGTCGAGTTGACGGACTTCCTAAAGAAGGAGAATAACACCGGGCATTACGCGGAGAGCGCGGAGATCCCCTTCGTGTTCGACGAGGACGGGAGGATGTACGCGCCGGACGGCGACAGGGGGATAATCAGCGACATCGACCCCCTTGTGGAGTGTACGGACCGTATCAGTTTCATAAAATACAACACGATGAACGTGGAAAACGATATGGTCTTCATCTACAAGCTGGACGCCCCCATCCTGATGGCGGACACGGGGGAGGACATCTACTTTGCCGGGGTCCTAATAGACATGGAGACCATCGGCGCCAATTTCCGCAGCCCTACATACAGCGGCAACAACAGCACCTATATCCTCAGCAGCGACGGCTCGAAACTCTACGTGGACGAGACGAAATATAAGAATCTGGTGCCGGGGTACAATGTCTTCAACGTCATGGAGAAGGCCTGTGAGGAGCAGGACATTGATTTCGGTGAACAGTTGGAGACGCTGGAGAGGGAGGGGCTGGTCCTCTCCCATGTGACGATAGGGGGCGTGGACTGTTTTTACGCCATGCGTAAAATACAGGATAACGACTGGATCGCCATGTATATAAATCCAGCGCAGGAGGTGGCTCGGGGGACGGTGGCGGTCGTCGATTCGGCGCTTCAGACCGCCGTCCTGACAGCGGTATTTTTCCTGGCCGCCACAATAATCGTCATGCTGTGTATGGCGAGGGCCATGCACATGAGGAGCCTTTTGAAGGCGGAAACTGAGGCGGGAAGGGAACTTCAGGAGCTCAATAAACAGCTTGAGCAGGCAAAGCAGGAGGCGGAGGAGGCGTATCTCGTATCACAGCGCGCCAACCACGCGAAGACCGCCTTCCTCAACAACATGTCCCACGATATACGCACGCCCATGAACGCCATCATAGGGTTCACCACCCTCGCCGCCACGCATATCGACGAGAAAGAGGCCGTAAAGAGTTATCTCGGCAAGATCATGACCTCCAGCGAGCATCTTCTCTCCCTTATAAACGACGTCCTCGACATGAGCCGCATCGAGAGCGGCAAAGTCAAAATAGAGGAGCGGGAGTGCTCCCTCTCGACTATCACCCATGACCTGAGAAATATCCTCCAGTCCGATGTCAAAGCGAAACGCCTGAACCTGTACATTGACACGGTGGACGTGGAACATGAGAATATCGTCTGCGACAAGCTTCGTCTGAATCAGGTGCTTTTAAACATCATGTCGAATTCCATGAAATTCACGCGCCCGGGCGGGACTGTGGCGCTGCGCATCGTGGAGAAACCGAACGCGCCGGAGGGGTACGCGGACTACCAATTTGTGGTGCGGGACACCGGCATCGGCATGCAGGAGGATTTCATCCAGAAAATCTTCGAGCCCTTCACGCGGGAGGAGAATTCGACCGTCAGCGGGATCCAGGGGACGGGGCTCGGAATGGCGATCACGAAGAATATCGTGGATATGATGAACGGCGCCATCGACGTAAAGAGCAAGGTGGGGGAGGGCACGGAGGTCACCGTGTCGCTCAGATTCGCTGTGAGCGGAAAAGAGCAGGGCGTTAAAGTCATAAAGAACCTGGAGGGGTTCCGCGCGCTGATCGCCGACGACAACATGGACAGCTGCACCAGCGTAGAGAAGATGCTGCGTGTCATCGGCCTGAGGCCGGAGTGGACGACCTCCGGCGCGGAGGCGGTCTACCGCGCAAAGTACGCCATGCAGGAGAACGAGCCGTTCCAGGTGTATATCATCGACTGGCTGATGCCGGACCTAAACGGCATCGAGGTGGTCCGGCGGATACGTCAGGAGGTGGGTCAGACGGCCACGATCATCATCCTGACCGCCTACGACTGGACGGATATTGAATCCGAGGCGCGGGAGGCGGGCGTGACGGCGTTTTGCGCGAAACCGCTTTTCCTCTCTGAGCTCTACAGCGTCTTGCAGAGGGCCACGGACAGCGGCGATTTGGAGCCGCAGGCGCAGGAGACCATCCCCGAGGAGTTCGCGGGCAAGAAAGTGCTGCTTGTTGATGACGTGGAGCTCAACCGCGAGATCGCGGCCGTCATATTGGAGGAGGCGGGATTCATCGTGGAGACGGCAGTCAACGGGCAGGAGGCTGTTGACGCCGTGAAGAACAGCAACGGGGACATTGACCTCGTGCTGATGGACATCATGATGCCCGTCATGGACGGCTACCAGGCCACGAGAGAAATAAGAAAGCTCAGCGACCCCGCCCTTGCGAACATCCCCATCATCGCAATGACGGCAAACGCCTTCGAGGAGGACAAGATAGCGGCCATCGAGGCGGGCATGAATTATCACCTCGGGAAACCGTTCCAAATCGAGAAACTTTATCAGGTGATGAAACAGTTCCTGTAAGCGTTCAAAAAACTGCCAGCCCCGTCCTGGGACTGGCAGTTTTCATACTTTCAGACAAAGGCACGTGGGCCGTTGTCAACGGGCAAAAAGGGGCTTTGCCGTTCTTGCAAGCCACACAACAATACAACATCGCTCCAACTGTCCTCCGCCGGTCACAGCGCCGTTTGATAGCACATGTACTCCCCCACGCACCTGAAACCCAAGGCCAGAGCATCCGCCTGACTCTCGCTGTCATTAAAAAACACCATGGATCCGGCCCCGTCAGCCTTTGCCCCGTTCAGTGCCGCCGTCACCAGCGCCCGGTACGCCCCGGCGTCATAGCCGGCTGGGAAGAATATGCCGAATATCTCCCCCATCTCGCTGTCCTTCCGTGCTTGGAGGGCTCCCATCGGCACACCGTGGGGCATATACAGCAGCAGCCGCCATTCGTCCATGTCCGCCAGCAGCCTGTCCGAGTTCCAGTACATTTCCTCATGCTGGGCGTGGAGAGCGCGGAACAGGTCAAAATTCTCCATTGTCACCGGCGCCACATCCGGGTCCGGCTGCCGGGACTCGTAACGGTCCAGGTCGAACACGTCATTGAAGTCCCGCTCGATGCAGGTGAAACCGCCGGACTTAAGCGCCTCTTCCACTTGGGGGTTCTCTCCGGGGAAACCCAGATAGAGCTGGCTCCCGGGAAAGCGCTCACGGGCAAAAGCGGTGAATTCTCTTATAGCGTCGCCCATCCCTTCCGCGATACAGAAGGAGCAGGTGTCAAGATATTTGTCCTCGGACAGGTAATAATAGTGTATCCACCCGGCTACCCTTCCCTCCCGCTCATAGAGCAGAATGTCCTCGTTCTCCCGCTCAAAGGCCCGCAGAGACCGCTCCACAAGATCCGCCTTGGTCTTGATCCCGTCCGTATAGGTGGGATAGCCGGACTTGGCCGGATCCAGAGCGAGAGCGTATATAAAATCTATGTACTTATCAAATTCCTCTCTCTTGAGTGGCGTCAGCATTGTTTTTCCTCCTGTTGTACGTTTTCAACGCGATAAATCACGATTTTACGAACTTATATTACTTATTTTATCATACAGCGGAGCAAAATTCAAGGTGTGCACAACCCCTGCAAGCGCTCCGATGCTGCCGGAGATATTTTATATCCAAAAACAGTTGATTGCATCTGCAATCAACATGTGCTATACTATACTCACAAAAGGAAGGAGGGAGCGGTATGGCAAACACGCTTGTACAATTCCGCATGGAGGAGACGGCCCGCATCAAGGCGGCGGACATTTGTGAGCGGCTGGGGATCGACGTCCCCACATATCTGCGAATCTGCATGGCGAGACTTATCGAGGAAAACGGTATCCCGTTCAGCATGGTTTTGGAGGACAAGAGAGAGAACCGCGGTCTCCGGGCCATGAGGGAGGCTGGCCGGATAGCGGAGGCGTGCGGGAGCGCGGAGATGACGCTCAACGAGATCAACGCCGAAATCGACGCCGCACGCACGGAGGGCACAAGGTGAAATATTACGCCGTTCTGGACACTAACGTCGTTGTCTCCGCCATGCTGCGCCCGCAATCTGTCCCCGGAAGTGTGCTGGAGCTGGCCTTTGAGAGCGTGATCGTCCCGGTTTTGAATGAGGAGATCGTGAGGGAATACCGCAATGTCCTGGCACGGCCGAAATTTCACCTGACAGCGGAAATCATTGAGGACGTTATCGCCGGCATTGAGGAGCACGGCGTTTTTGTGGACGCGGAGACGTTGGAATGGGATTTGCCTGACGACAATGACAAGGTGTTCTACGAGGTTGTCATGGAGGAGCGCAAGTCAGAGGACGCCTATCTCGTCACCGGTAATCTGCGCCACTTCCCCGCGAAATCATTCGTGGTGACGCCAAGGGAGATGCTGGACATCATCATCGAGGACGCCCAGGAAGGGGAAAACTGAAAAACATTTTATCCTATACGAAACCGCTCTGTACTGCCAGGTCAGTATGGGGTGGTTTCAGTTTGTCAAAAAACTCAAAATCAAACGTAGCTTTCCGGTGTACATGAGCCGAAAAAATGTTGAATCGTGGGTTGCCTACAATCTGAAACGCCCGCCGGGCGCGTTCTACGTCTTGAGACGCAAAAAACGGGAGCGCAAAACCGCACTCCCGTTAACTGTCTTGAAAAAGGGCAAGAGAAGTCTCAGTTACGCCGCCTCGGAGTAGTCGATGATAGAGATCTGCTGCATCAGCTTTTTAGCCGTTTCAATGATCTGCTCCAGTTTCTGGACTACATCGGCGGTGTAGATGACCTCGTTGCATTGGGTGCATTTGTAGCAGGGAACATTGCGGACGATAATAAGACACTTCCCGAGGTCCGTGACGCTGGTAGTGAACCCCTTTTCAGCGGCTGCGCCGCAGGATGAACATTTCATAGTGACCGCTCCTTTCTTGTCCTGTAATCAGATTTCCATACACTTTCGTCCGGGAAATAGGCGGTGATTAGATAGATAAACTCACCGTCCTCGCTCACAACCACGTGGATAGGCTTATTCTGTGCGGAAACGCCAAGAATCAAGCAACTGGGAAAAGGTTTATCATCCTCATACTGCTCAATGATCTCACCTGACGCTATACAGCTTATAATATCCGAAACCATGATCCCGCGTTCAAAGAGCCGAAGACGGGCGTGTTCCGTTATCGCTATCCGCTCTGGCTTGCAGAGGGCTTTGAGGGTCACGATATCCACCGCGTGTCACCGCCTCTTTTTTATAGTATATATCACCATTTTAGACACCTGCCCTGGCCGCTTCCTGCAAAAGAATACCCTGACGCCACAGAGAGCCCAAGAGCTCCCCCTCCTTGTACAGGGAGACGACTATCGGGATGTCCGTCGCTTTGATTATCTTGGTGTAGCCGTCAATTTTTATGAGGCAGTACAGTTCTTCGAGCCTGACGGCGTCCAAAAAATCGGGCGAATGGGTGGAGATAAACACCTGCCCGCCGATATTGGAATACCGCCTGAACTCCTCGGTGAGCTGGGCGAGCAGCTCTGGGTAAAGCTGGTTCTCCGGCTCCTCAACGCAAAGGAGCGCGTGGGGGTTCGGCTCACTCAGCAAAATCAGATACGTGAACATTTTGAGCGTGCCGTCAGAGACAAATTTTGAGGAAAATGGATTTTTAAACACGCTGTCCTGGAATCTGAGAACGACATAGCCGTCCTCGGTTACTTTTGCCTCCACGTTGTCCACGCCGGGGATCCGTTCCCTCATAGCCGACAATACTGAATCAAAACGGTCCCTATGATTGTCGTAGAGGTATTTTGTGACTTGCGTGAGGTTATCCCCCGTTGTGGAGAGAGTTTCACTGTACGACGCCTCTTGACGGGTGCGCGCTCTCTCAATATGAAAATCGGAGACGTACCAGTCCTCGATCAGTCGGCGCAACGAGGATATCGCGGGGAAATTCTCAAATTGCCCCAGGCCCTTCACCGCCAGAATATCGGGGGCCGAGACCTTCTGAGAAGTCCGTGCCGCGCGCTGTACATCTTCGTATGACTGTAGATCCCCCTCGGCGGCGACACCTTCGCCGTTTGAAAAGTCAAGTATCTTCCACGGGGCACCATGTTGGCCCCGGCGGAATCTCATGACTTCTTTCTTCACAATGGGGAGAGATCTCTCGTTTTTGCCGATCGTCAGCTCATAAGTAATAATGGGTTCCTCGGGTGAGGGGCGGAACTTGACCTCAAATATCAAGTCGCCGGTCTGTCCGCGGGATATGACCTCGTCGAACCCGCCGCGTTTCGCCAATGCCGAACGGACGTTGCTGTTCAGACAATCGTGCATGAAACCGAACACGTCAAAAAATGTAGTCTTGCCCGCGCCGTTCTGACCTAAAAATACGGCCATTTGAGGGATGTTTTCCACGCGAACATCTTTAAAAACGCGATAATTACAAATTCGTAAGGACTCAATTTGCACAATGTTCGCCCCTTCCCAAAAAACGCAAAGCTGTATTCGCCGGTCCCCGCCGGACAAGTTACTCTGTTCGAGATAGAAAAATGCCGCTGATACTCAAAATGGATGAACACAAAACGTATTCATCCATTTTTTGGTGGACCTAAAGGGACTCGAACCCTCGACCTCTCGGATGCGAACCGAACGCTCTCCCAGCTGAGCTACAGGCCCATGTATTTCCACATATTCACTTTTCACGCCGCGCACTCGGGGAATACAGCTTTACTATTGTACCACATTTTCTGAAAATGTAAAGATAAAACTTTAGGATTTCGGAAAAATTTCCGGGCGGGCGGCGGCCCGCCCGGTTTGGCACTGCAGTGCTTAGAGGATGGTCACGTTCTTCTCGGCGCTGTACTCGTGGGGTGCCTTGGTGACGGCCTTGTGCCCCAGGGCTATGGCCACCTCAAAGACGTAACCCTCGGGGAGACGGAGGGCGGCGTCGAAGTGGGGACGCCTCTCGCCAGTGAGGGTGTCCCTCACGCAGCCGATTATGAGACTGCCCAGGCCCAGGGCCTCGGCGGCAAGGGCCATGTTCTCCACGGCTATGCCGGCGTCCACGGCGCTCCAGCGGAAACTCTCGTTGCCGCTGAGTATGACGACGGTTGGGGCCTCGTAGTAGAAGTTGTGCTCCTTTTTGGCGGAGCCGCCGGTGAGGGCGGCGTCGATCTCCGCGAGGATGGGGTCGCCACCGTCCAGGACTGTGAAGTGGATCTCCTGCCTATTGGCGGCAGTGGGCGCCTGGAGCCCCGCGGTGAGGACGGCGTCCAGCTCCTCTTTTGTCAGTTTCTCCTGGGTGTAGCCCCTCGTAGAGGAGCGCTCCCGGATGGCCTTCAATACTTCCTGCATTGTAATTCCTCCTATAGATTATTTTTGTGGGTCTACTTCTCGATGTGGAAACGTTTCCTGAGCTCCGTCAGGAGCCTCATGCGAAGGATAAAGATGGTTATGATGAGCAGCGCCGAGGCCACGCACTCCAGGACTATCATGGGCCAGCGGGTCTCGGAGTAGACCGTCAGCGCGATGGCGGCGCCAATGACCGTGAGGACGATCACCGTAATTAGGGGCATGACGTTGTGGCGCTGCTCGGATATATTGGAGAAGAACACCACCGCCAAGGCGATGAGGGTGGCGTAGATGAAGATGGGCAGCACGAAGGCGGCCCAGCCGGGGAATATAAGCCTATCTATGAGCACCAGGAGTATGCCCACCATCACAAGGGCCCTGACGCCGAGACTTATGAGGTTCCGCTCCACCAGGGGTTGTTTCAAAACGATGGTCCAGACGATGTACATGCTCCAGAGGACGATGACGCTCCAGGCTTGCCCGCCCAGCACGAGATTCACCACCGGGCAGACAACGCCCGCGGTCAGGAAGAGCCAGCCGCAGACGTACCTGAAGTACGACATGAAGATGGACTTATTTTTGACCTTCGGGTACACTACCTCAAAATCCATATATATCGCTCCCAGAGACGCGGGGTTTGAGGCCCACGTCGCAAAATAGTGTGTACATGCGCTCCTCGAAGGAGGGATCGGTGGTGAGTTTCGCAATGGAGAGGGTGGCCGTGTTGCCCACCGTCACCATGGAGCAGGCGGCCCGGGCGAGAGCCATTGTGCCCAGCACGAAGTCCATCTTCTCAATGTGCCCCCGCATCTCCTCCGGCAGTTCCACCACGCCCAGGTTCGAGAGGGTGGTGGTGAAGGCCCTGTCCCCCAGGAAACCGTAGACCACCCGGGCCACGGGGCACTTTATGAAGAGCGGCACGAGCCGCACGGACTTCACAAGTTTCACCGCCCCGTTCATCATCTCCTGCATGGCCTCGGCGGAGAACCCGGCCCGGAGCTGCGCGGCCACGTCGGGGATTATGGCGTCCAGCGTCGTTATCCTCTCCAGCGGCAGATGTATGTTGGCGTAGAGGGAGAAGTTGCGGAGCGTCCTCGACTCAAAGTACTTTCGCATGTTCACCGGCACCTGGATGTGTATGTCCCCGTGCTGGCGGTCAGTGGCGGCCTTGGAGGCGATGAACATCATGGAGGTCACGAGGGCAGTCACCGTCACGCCCCGCTCCCGGGCGGCCTCCCGGAGGGCTGAGCTCGCCACGTCGAAGTGGATTATCTGGCAGGGCTTTATCTTTGAGAGGCGGCCACCCATCTGTAACGCCGGTTTGTCCACAAAGCCCGAGGACTTCTTCCCGGAGACGTACTTATCAAAGTCGTCCGCCGACTCCCGGGCGTCGGGGATGGCGTCGATGTCCAGAACGCCCCTCCCGCAGGGCACGTTCACGCCCCGGAGGCGCAGATACTCCGCCGTCAGGCTCTTGAGGAACACCATGCCGCCGGTGCCGTCGGTGAGGATGTGGAAAAACTCCGCGCTTATCCTATTTTTATAGTATATGACCCGGAAGGAGGGCGCGCCGGTGACGGAGACGTTCATGTCCGCGCAGGGGACGGTGCTCTCCGCCTCCACGGGGAAACGCCTCTTGGCGGAGTCGATGTAGTGCCAGAATACGCCCTTCTTTATTGATGTGGCGAAGAAGGGGAACCGTTTCACCGTGAATGTCAGCGCCATTTGAAGGAGCTCCGGGGCCACGTCGGAGTCGAGGTAGACTGAGAGCCTAAATACGGACATCTGGTTGTGGCTCATGGAGAGCGGGTAGACCTTCGCAGCGTTGTCGAGGGGGTACCAGGTGTCCGCGGGGCGGGAGTAGAACCCGCCAAGTTTCGCGGGGGCGAGACGCTCCAGCGCCTCGCCCAGGGGCACGCCGGAGCGGCTGTACCAGAGGAGCGCCCGCTCGAAATCCCGGACTATCTCCCTCTTCCACTTGCCGCCGAGCTGTAGATGCTGGTCAAGGACACGGAAAAAGACGGCGAGCTCCGCCCTCTCCCCTTCGGGGAGGGAGTAGAGGTAGCCGTCAAAAGCACTTGAGTGCTGTGATTTTGAGTATTTAGAATTCGGATCCTGTGATTTTCCCATACGCGCCTCGAGATCGTCATGTACCTTAACTTACACGCCCATTATATCACGTATGAGAAAAGTTTCAAGCATTTATCCCACCCTCTTCTGGGGTATGCGTATGGTGAGCTTTATGCAGTTGTCCGCGTCCTCCCGGATGCACTCGGCGTCTATGCCGCCGCCGCGCATCATGTCCATGCCGTGACTGACGGAGTTTAGGAACATGCGCACGTCCTTCACAACGTAAATTGGCCTCTGGCCCGGCACCAGGTCCTGGGGACGCAGCCGCAGCAGGCGGTTCACGTACCGCTCCGCCGCCTCGGGCCCCATGTCCCGGTAGGCCATCTCGTAGAGGGCGGCCTCGCGTATCTCGTCGTTGGAGAGCCGGAGGAGCGCCAGGGCGTGGCGCTTTGTGAGGCCGGAGTCCCGTATGGCGTAGAGTATCCTCTCCGGCAGGGCCAGCACACGGAGGGAGCTGGTGGCCTCCTGCTCCGTGAGCCCCGCGTAGGCGGCGGCTTTCTGGAGTGTGACGCCGGGCAGGGCCGTGAGGCTTTTTAGTGCCCTTCCCACCTCTATAAAGTCCGGCTCGTGGCGCATGAGGTTCTCCGCGAGGCGTATGGCCTCCGCCTCCTCCCGGGTGACGGGCGGTATGACGGCGCAGGGCACCGTCCCCATGCCGAGAGATTTTGCCGCCGCGAGGCGCCGGGAGCCGCATATGAGCTCGTATGTACCGCCCTCGGATTTTTGCACCAGCAGAGGATTTAATATCCCGTGAGCGGAAATACTGGCGGCGAGGGCCGGGTCGAGCCTGTCGTCCCCCGGAACGCTCTCAGCCCAGGGGTCGGTGATGAGCGTAACCCTCAGTGACTTGCGCCGGGTACCCCGGCGCGCGGCGGATCTTTTCAGCTTGTCCAAAAGCATAAATTAACACCCCCAAGGTTTTGTGGCTTTTGGGCCATAATAACACAAGGGGGTGGTCATTGTAGGTCGAAATGGGTCGCCGAGGATAAATTTACCAATTAATCACAGCGCCCAGGACTCCAGGTACGCCCTCTGGGCGTCGGTCAGGGTGTCGATGGTCATGCCGCAGGAGGCGAGTTTCCGGCGCGCCACGTCGTAATCTATCTCGTCGGGTATCTCCAATACCTGGCAGGGGAGGGAGTCCCGGTGCTGGGCGAGGTACTTCGCCGCCAGAGCCTGGATGGCGAAACTCATGTCCATGATCTCCACCGGATGCCCGTCGCCGGAGGCGAGGTTCACGAGCCGCCCCTCCGCCAGCACGAATAGCGTCTTGCCGTTATTTAGGGTGTAACCCCGGGTGACGTCTGTGCGGCCCTGGGACTTATCTAATGCGTTGCGCTCCAGCCAGTCCACGTCCACCTCCACGTTGAAGTGGCCGCCGTTACATAGGATGGCCCCGTCCCGCATCTTGAGGAAGTGCCGCTCCACGATGACGTCCCTGCAGCCCGTGGCGGTGACGAATATGTCGCCCTCCGGCGCGGCCTCGTCCATGGTCTTCACGGCGTAGCCGTCCATCATGGCCTCCAGGGCCTTCACCGGGTCCACCTCCGTGACGGTCACCCGTGCCCCGAGGCCCTTTGCCCGCATGGCGATGCCCCGCCCGCACCAGCCGTAACCGGCCACCACCACGTTCTTCCCGGCAACGACGAGGTTCGTGGCCCTGTTTATACCGTCCCACACCGACTGGCCGGTGCCGTAGCGGTTATCGAAGAAGTGCTTGCAGCGGGCGTCGTTCACCGTGAGCATGGGGAACTTTAGAGCCCCCTCCCGGGCCATGGCGTGGAGCCTTATTATCCCGGTGGTGGTCTCCTCACAGCCCCCCAGCACACCCGGCAGGAGCTGGGGCATGTCCCGGTGGAGCATGGAGACCAGGTCCCCGCCGTCGTCAATTATGATGTTGGGCCCGAACTCCAGGGCCATCGCCATGTGGCGGTCGTAGTCCTCCATGGTGCAGCCGTGGACGGAGTATACCTCCGCGCCGCCGGAGACCAGCGCCGCCGTCACGTCGTCCTGGGTGGAGAGGGGGTTGCAGCCGGTGATCCTAAGTTCCGCCCCGCCCTCCATCAGCACCCGGCACAGGACGGCGGACTTGGCCTCTAAGTGGAGCGAGGCCGTCATTTTGACCCCCTTGAAGGGTTTCTCCCGGATGAATTCCTCCTCGATGCCCCGCAGGAGCGGCATATAACGCTTTGCCCAGGCTATCTTCCGCTCCCCGGAGGGGGCGAGGGTGATGTCACGAATTTCGCTCATATCGCGCCTCCAATCTCAGTTGAAGATAGTGTAACACAAAGACCCCGTCTGAGTAAAGATGAAATTTCACTTTACATACCGCCCCTGAGATTGTAAAATAGCGTCAAAGGAGTTGATGAATTGAAATACACCTACGACCATTTTAAAAAGAGCGCGGACTATCTATTGGAGCGCTGCGGCGGCCCGCCGGAGATCGGCATAATACTGGGCTCCGGTCTCGGGCACTTCGGCGAGCGGGTGGAGGACCCGGTGGTCATCCCCTACGGCGACATCCCGAACTTCCTCACCTCCACGGCCATCGGCCACGCGGGGAAGATGATCTTCGGCAGCGTGGCGGGTAGGCGCGTGGTCTGCATGTCCGGCCGGTTCCACTACTATGAGGGGTACGACTTCGAGGAGCTCTCCATCCCGGTGAGGGTGCTGAAACTCCTGGGCATACGGGCCCTCATACTCACCAACGCCGCCGGGGCGGTGAACACCGCCTACAGGGCCGGGGACGTGATGGTCATCTCGGACCACATAAAGCTCATGGGCGGCAGCCCCATGCGGGGCCCGAATGTGGAGGAGTTCGGCCCCAGGTTCTTTGACATGACCCGCGCATACACACCGGAGCTGCGCCGTATAGCCCTGGAGTGCGCCGAGGAGTCCACCCTCACGGTCCACGAGGGCGTCTACTACTTCTCCCCGGGCCCCCAGTACGAGACCCCGGCGGAGATAAGGGCCATCCGCGCCCTGGGGGGCGACGCCGTTGGCATGTCCACCGTGACGGAGGCGCTGACGGCCTCCCACTGCGGCCTGCCGCTTTTGGCCCTCTCCGTCATGACAAACATGGCCGCCGGGGTGCTGGAGAAACCCCTCACCGCCCAGGAGGTTATCGACACCGCCGCCGCCATAGAGGAGCCCTTCACGAAGTACGTCACCCACATCATATCCCGCATATGAGGGCGCCTGCATGAGGACACTTTTAGAGAACGCCAATATCCTGGCCTCGGAGGGCGGCGGGTTCCGCTATATTGAGAATGGATACTTAGGGATAGACGGCGATACCATAGACTATATAGGCCCCGAGCGGCCCGCCGGGGAGTACGACGCTAAGAAGGACATGACCGGCACGCTCCTTATCCCCGGGCTCGTGAACGCCCATACCCACACGCCCATGACGCTCCTGCGGGGCGTGGGCAGCGCCCTGCCGCTGCAGGAGTGGCTCTTTGACCGGGTCTTCCCCATTGAGGACCGTCTCACCCCCCAGGACATCCGGGCCGGAAGCGAGCTTGCTATACTTGAGATGCTGGCCTCCGGCGTCACAAGTTTCTCGGACATGTACATGGAGCCCCGGGAGACGGCGGCGGCGGTGGCGGCCTCCGGCATGAAGGCCAATATCTGCCGCCCGGTGCAGAGTTTTGACCCCAACGAGCGGCCGGAGGACAACTTCCGGGTCCGGGAGTCCCTGGAGCTCTACGACGACCTAAACGGCGCGGCGGATGGGCGCATACTGGTGGACTTCTGCATCCACGCCCAGTACACCTGCACCGAGGCCGTCACCCGCTACTACGGGGACATAGTGCGCCGCAGGGGAGGGAATCTGCACATACACCTCTCCGAGACGGAGCGGGAGCACAGGGAGTGCCTGGAGACTTTCGGCAAGACGCCCCTTCGGTGGTTCTACGACCTGGGGGCCCTGGACGCACGCGCCTTCGCCGCCCACGCGGTGTGGGTTACGGAGGAGGACATGGAGCTCATGGCGGAGCTGGGTGTGGCGGCGGTCCACAACCCCACCAGCAACCTAAAACTTGGCAGCGGGTTCGCGCCGGTGCCGGAGATGCTGCGCCGGGGGATAACCGTGGGTCTGGGCACGGACGGCGCCGCGTCGAATAACAACTTAAACATGCTGGAGGAGCTGAGCCTTGCGAGCCTTATCCACTCCGGCGTGTCCCGGGACCCCGCCGTCCTCACGCCGGCTGATGCCATCACGATGGCCACAGCCAGCGGCGCGAAGATCCAGGGACGGGGCGACACGGGAAAGCTCGCGGTGGGTATGAGGGCGGATATCGCCGCTCTCAGCCTCGATGCCCCCCACATGTACCCCTGTCTCGACCCCCTGGCGCTGGTGACATACAGCGCCCAGGCCAGCGACGTCCGCATGACGATGGTGGACGGAAAAATACTATATGAAAACGGCGAGTACCTCACGCTGGACCGGGAGGCCGTGATGGCCCATGCCCGGGAGGCGGTGAAGAGGCTCTACGCCTGAGGTGAGAAATGGACGATGCAACTAAGATATTGATAGCCTACGTTGTAGTCATAAACGTGGTGACATTCCTGACATTCTGGGCGGATAAGGACTTCTCCAAGCGGCGCATGTGGCGCATCCCGGAGAAGTCCCTCCTGTGCCTCTCGGCGCTGGGGGGTTCCCTGGGGGCCCTCGCGGCCATGAAACTCTTCCGCCACAAGACGAAACACCGCCGCTTTAGGCGCGGGGTGCCGCTCATGTTCCTGGCCCACGTACTGCTCATCCTGGCCTTTTTTGGGGTGAAAATATATCTTATGATGCAACTTTGATACATCGCTGATGTATAATCGCGCTATTCCAATAGTCAAAAGTTTTCTCGAGGCGGTAGACCTATGATACGGATACTCATAGTTGACGACGAAAAACCCATAGCGAACCTGGTGCGGATGAGTCTCACGAGGGCGGGGTACAGCTGTACCTGCGCCTATGACGGCCTTGCGGCGGCGGACCTCATAGAGAAGGAGGTCTTCGACCTGGTGCTCCTGGACATAATGCTCCCGGGGGCGGACGGTTTCGAGCTGCTGGACTACATCCGACCCATGCAGATACCCGTCATATTTCTCACCGCCAAGAACGACGTGAACGACCGGGTCAAGGGGCTGAAACTCGGGGCGGAGGACTACATCGTGAAACCCTTTGAGGTCGTTGAGCTCCTGGCCCGGGTGGAGGTGGTGCTCCGCCGTTATAATAAGCTGGCGAGCGTCATCGAGATAGGCGGCCTCTCAATTGACACCCGCTCCATGCGGGTTTCCCGGGATGGGGAGACCATCCCCCTCACGAATAAGGAGTACGGCCTGCTGCTGCTCTTCGCCCAGAACCCGGGCGTTGCGCTATACAGGGAGACCATCTACGAGCGGGTCTGGGGCGGGGACTACAACGTGGGCAGCCGCACGGTGGACCTGCACATCCAGCGCCTCCGCAAGAAGGTGGGGTGGGAGGGACTTCTCGTCTCCGTCCACAAGGTGGGCTACCGGCTGGAGGCCACGGAGTAGCATGAAACTGGGGGTAAAGATCGGCCTGGGGGTGGTGTCGCTCATTGCCCTCATCTGCGGCATATGCGGGGGCCTCCTCATAACCGTGTCCTTCAACGCGAACATCGAGCGGGAGAGGGACAGCGCCCTCAGGATCTACAATACGGTCCAGTCGGCGCTCTTACTTGTGAACGACGGCGGGGACCCGGGGAACTACAGCGACCTCACGGGCATACTGGAAAAATTGGAGGCCGGGGCCCTCTGGGACGGCGTGACATTGGAGACCGATGGCCGCGCCCTCTACTCCACCGGCGTTTCGCCGAAGAAGGTGGAGACGAAACCTAATACATGCCTCATAACCACCTTCCGGTCCGGGGACCGGCGGTTCGTCATGACCGCCGGGTACATCTTAGCTAACGGCAGGGATATGTCGCTATATATAGTGAGCGACATCACATTCATCTACGAGCTCCGGGACTCCCAGCTCTCCATCTTCCGCTGGCTCCTCTTGGGGTCCCTGGCCCTGGGGACACTGGGCTCGGTGCTCATAGCCTGGGTGCTGACCCGCTCCCTGCGGGTGCTCTCCCGGGCCACGAAACGCTTAGCGGAGGGGGATCTCTCCTGCCGGGCGGAGGTACACTCCGGGGACGAGATCGAGGCTCTCGCCCATGACTTCAACACCATGGCCCAGCGGCTGGAGGAGAACATCGGCGAGCTCCAGGACTCCGTCCGGCGGCAGACTGAGTTCATGGGCAGTTTCGCCCACGAGCTCAAGACACCCATGACATCCATAATTGGCTACGCGGACCTGCTGCGGGGGCAGTCCCTGACGGCGGAGGAACAGCAGGAGGCGGCGAACTACATTTTCACCGAGGGGCGGCGGCTCGAGAGCCTGTCGCTGAAGCTCTTAGAGCTCCTGGTCTTAAAGAAGGAGAGCGTGGAGCTCGTGCCGGCCTCACCGGCCACCATCGTCTCCGGCGTCGTGCGGGTGATGCGGCCCATACTCCAAAAACAGGGCATAGATCTGAGGTCCCGCACCTCCCCCGGGGTGTGCCTCATGGAGCCGGACCTTGTTAAGTCCCTCATAATAAACCTCATCGACAACGCCCGCAAGGCCATGGACTCCGGCGGGCTCATATTCATAGTGGCGGACATGACGCCCACCGGCTGCACCCTCACCGTGGCGGACACGGGCCGGGGCATACCTGAGGCGGAGCTCGCCAAGATAACGGAGGCATTCTACCGGGTGGACAAATCCCGCTCCCGGGCCCAGGGCGGCGCGGGACTGGGCCTCGCGCTCTGCGCCGAGATCGTCCGGCTCCACTTCGGCCGGCTCGTGTTCAGGAGTATCGAGGGCAAGGGCACAAGCGTCACGGCGGAGCTCTGTGGGGGACTGGGGGGAAACTAATGAAGAAAAGCGTACTTCTCATAATATTCGCCCTGGCCGTCTGCGCCCTGAGTTTCTTCCTGCCCCAGATAATGCTCTCCGCCGCCGGGGACGAGCTCACGGAGTCCGTGGAGATGGACCCCGCCGGCCTCACGCTTATAAGTCAGGGGCTGACCACATTCCAAAAGCTGGAGATACTGTCCTCCGACTTCACCACCTCCGTGAAACTTGACAGCGCCCCCGACGAGGTCACCGAGTTGGAGCTAATAGAGTGCGTCATGCGGGTGGTCAGGAATCTATTCGGCGTGGAGCACGACTACAATAGCTGGCAGCCCCTCACCGCCACCCGGGAACTGCTGGTGGACTCCGATGGGAACTCCATGGTGGTGTGGTACGTGGACGTGGCCGACCCCGAGTTCTTCGGACACTTCACCGTGGACGCGGACGTCTACACCGGCACATACGCCGTGCTGGGCTTTGAGATGGCCCAGTTCGCCTACGGCACGGAGGACATGGTGCGGGAGTACCTGTCAAAGAACGGCATAGGCGATGCCCCGGAGAATTCCGCCGCACTTGACCCCCCGGCGGACCCGGAGGATTGGGAATACTTTTCAACACAGGAGCGGTTCGACCGCATAAGCACCCTCGTCACCACCTTCCTGTACACCGAGCTCATGTGGGACGCCTCCGCCACGCCGGTGAACGACACCATGTGGTGGTTCTACGAGCAGGACACCACCAACTCCGCCATGTTCCATGTGGACTACTTCGTAAATGACGATTACGAGGCGCCCTTTGAGTATCTCGGCATGAATGTGGTGAAGTATAAATAGCATAGTACCGGGGGACGGATAATTCGCCGTCTCCCGGCTATTCATTGTGCGCAGTTTTTTGTTGACATAATTAGCAATCCGTGTTATATTTTGAGTGTCCGGCGGCGCGGGGCCACCCGCGGCCTGGGCAAGTAACTAAGTCTCCATCCAGCCGCTTGATGGAGGCTTATTTTTCCCCGCTCAGACGAGGCGGCAGAATGGAGATTTTTATGAAAAGACGCTTTATGTGCATCCTCCTGGCGCTGGTGATGGTCACCTCGCTGGTGGTACTCCCGCCGGTGCACGACCACGACCACGCCGATGCCGCCGAGGTGACGAGCAGCTCGGCAAACCACTGGTTCTATGACCAGCTCAATGACCAGGCAAAGAAGATTTATAACACCATTGAAAAAGCGTTCAAAGACGGCAAGATGAAGGACGGCACGTCCGATGTTGATCTTGCCGAAGGCACTGATGCCGTTCCCCAAGATTCAATTACAGCTTATCTTGGCGGCAACACCACGCTCTTCAACGATTTTGCCGCCGCCAAGGACGCCTTCGACCTGGAGCACCCCGAGGCGTGGTACATAGATTCCTCCTATCTCACCTTCCGCGTGACGACGGAGGCGGATGGCAAACTTCACGCCTACTGCGGCACCGGCCGCGGCCTTAACTATTATGTTAAGGGGATACAGAACAAAGAGGACGTAGAGTCCAAGACTGCCACGCTTGATAATGCTGTTAATGAGATAGTCAAGAAGGCCCAGTCTGAAAATTCGACCCTCGGGAAGATCCGCTCCGTCCACAAGAGCATAACGGAGAGCATCAGCTACCGTTTCGAGAACGAGTGCACCCCCGGCAACGAGGGCTATATCCGCACGGTCTACGCCCTTGTGACCCATGAGGGCGTCTGCGAGAGCTACTCCCGCGCCTTCCAGCTCTGCATGCAGAAACTTAATATCCCCTGCGTGCTCATCCACGGCACCCAGAACTCCGGCGACCCCGAGGCCCATATGTGGAACGCCGTGTACCTCGACGTCCCCAGTGACGACGCCGAGGCCGGCATCGCCGCCGCCGCCGAGGATAAGGCCTGGTACGCCGTCGATGCCACCTGGGACGACCCCATAAAGTTAGATAAGGAAGGCAACGTTGTCGTAAGCCAGAACGGCGTTGACGGCGCGGAGCACGAGAGGTATTTCCTCGTGGGCGAGGACACCCTTGACGGCAAGTGGCAGCCCTCCGGGTTTGTATCCACCAGCAGCAAGGAGTTTACATACCCCACCATCACCTACACCTCCTATTTTAAGCGCAACATAAGCCGCGGCGACCTCAAGGTTGAGACCGTCCCCAGTTCCACCAGCGGCACCGTCGCCACCGAGTACAGGATAAGCTACAAGGACATGGGGCTCTTCAAGGCTAAAGAGGCCGGTTACTACTTCCTCTTCAAGGCGGAGAGCGTCCACCTGGACGGCTCCCTGGACGCCATAGAGGAGTGGTACTATGTGGAGCACGGCTATGCGTACCAGCACGGCACTGATTTCTATGACACTGATGACTATCTCGTCATGAAACTCTCCCAGTGCGAGTATCTGGAGTACGCCGTCACCACAAGGCGCCCCGACTTCTATGACTCCACCGACCCCTTCGCCAGCGGTTACTATAACGGCGACTTCTCCGACATCGTGGCGGAGACCGGCGTCATCTATAATGAGAACGGCGGTTACGAGGGCCCCCCCTACGTCTGCAACGTGTATCCATCCCTCACCTCCAGCGCCTCTGTGGGCCAGAACTACCGCTGCCACGTGGAGTTCACCCAGGACCTCTATCGTCCCACCGAGGAGGATCTTGCGCGGTTCCCCGGCTCTGATGCCGGCGACATTGCCAAGGTGCTCAGTCAGACCCCCCATGTGGACTTCGTGGGCATGAACTACAACTGGGGCTACCACGTGGAATCCGGCGGGTTCCACCAGTTCGCCCAGAGACCTGATATCACAAACCTTACCTATCTTTATCATTGCGAAGAGGATCACGAGCACAGCATAGACAAGTGCCGTATCTACGGTGTAGAGTTCAACTTCACCCCCAGCCCCATGTGGGCCGACGACAGCGTCATGTACATTTTCACGCTCTACGGCCTCGTGGGTACCCAGTCCAACAAGATCCCCGGCACTTGGGGTTACTGTTTCCAGAACAGCAGCGGCTGCCCCGCCTGCTGGCGCTCCCAGGGCATAGACTGGAACCTCTGGGGCCAGCCCTCGCTCCTTGACAACGTGGGCGACCTGGACCTCGATAAGATGATCCTCGAGGGCACCGACGGCGAGCGCGAGAACCTCCAGCAGCTCACCGAAGAGATGCACCTTGACCCCTACGGCATGAATGGGCGTCTCGCCATCTCCGTGACCCCCACCGGCGAGGGCCGCGCGAAAAGCGAGGAGGCCGAGGAGGCCCTTGAGAAGGACGGTCAGAACGTTGAGGACATCATCAGCTCCCTCCTCTATGAAATAGACTTCGTTCGTATCTGCGGCAAGACCATAGTGAACCCGGGCCAGTCCCTGCGCCTCTGCATGGGTTTCCCCGCCGGTTTTGACGCCTCCGACCTCGACGAGGTGACCTTCAAGGTCTACCACTTCTTGAGGGACGAGGAGGCCCACTGCCCCGACCCCAATAATCCCAACCATGAGCACACCGGCGAGATCTATAAGGTCGAGGAGATACCCATCACCGTCACCCCATACGGCCTCATAATCGTGGTCAACAACTTCTCACCCTTCGAGATAGTGGCGGAGAAGAAGACTGACACCCCCGCCGCCGCGGCTGAGAACGAGACCCACACCCTGGTTGTCGCCTCCAACGGCAACGGCCATCTGAGCTACAAGAAGGACGGCGCTGAAGTTACTGCTGCTGGCGCTGACGGCATGGTGAAGTTTGGGCCCAATGACAGCATTACATTCACAGTTGTTCCCGAGGATGGGTACGAGCTCGATAAGATCACCTTCAGCGACAGCACCATAGAAGTAAAAGATAATACTTTCACGCTGACTTATGATCAGGTTTCCGACGGCTCTCTGCTCTCCGCAGATTTCGCCCCCACGACTCTCATTGAGGGGGAGAAGGAGCGCGGCGAAGAAGTTGCTGCTGTTACAGTCTGCACACATGAGAACGTTACTGGCGGTGTAGTCACTGATGCAACTTGCATTCATGACGGTCACATTACCGCGAAGGTCTGCTCCAAGTGCGGTCAGACTATCGCCGAGGCTCAGACCATCACCGCCCAGGGCCACACCTATGTGAACAACAAGTGCGTCAAGTGCGGTCGTGATATCCATCCCAATGGCGCTGATGCTCACGAGTGGGACGACGGCATTGTCACCGAACTTGCCAACTGCGGACACGACGGCCAGAAAGAGTACACTTGCACCGTCTGCGGCGCGAAGAAGACTGAGTCCTACAGAGACGCCATCGGTGATCACACCTGGGATAATGGCAAAGTCACTAAGGAGCCCAGTTGCGGCGAGGATGGTGTAAAGACCTACACTTGCACCAAGTGCGGCGTGACCAAGACCGAGACCATTCCCATGACTGGTGAGCATAAAGTTAAAGAGGATGGAGACTGCACAACTCCTGATTATTGCACCGTCTGCGGTAAGGAAGTAACGCCCGCAAAGGCAGAACATAACTTCACACCTTGGACAGCGTCTGAGGCGGATTACTCGAATCACCACCGCGCCTGCCAGAACGAAGGTTGTACGGTGAAAGAGGCACAGCCCCACAGCGGCAAAGACGATCAGAACTGCGAGACCCCCGTTGAGTGCGAAGTATGCGGCCTTGTGTTCGTGTCCGGCACGACCCATACCTATGACACGAAGTGGGAGTGGAACGAGAGCGCACATTTCCACACTTGTACGAACAAAGACCATGACGGCAACCCCTGCACCCACACCGAGAGCTATCCCCATATGCCCGTGACTGACGACGGCAGCTGCCTCACCGGCGTACACTGCCAGCAGGAGGGCTGCGGATACGTGTTCTACGAGGGCCAGAAGGATCACAACTGGTCCGCTTGGGAAGACAACGGCAACGGAACCCACAGCCGTCACTGCATAAACGATGGCTGCGAGGCCACCGAGACCAAGGAACACTCCGGCGGCACCGCCACCTGTACCGACAAGGCCGTCTGCCAGGACTGCCAGGCCAAGTACGGTGAGCTCGACCCCGAGAACCACGGTAATCACCCCACCGAGCTTAGGAACTACAAGGCCCCCACCGAGGACGAGGCCGGCTACTCCGGCGACTACTATTGCACCGGCTGTGACAAAGTCGTTGAGGAGGGACACGAGCTTCCCAAGGCCGACCACGTTCACACCTTCGGCGATGAGTGGAAGTCCGACGGCACCCACCACTGGCACGAGTGCACGAAGTGCGGCGCGCGGGATGAGAGTTCCTACACCACCCACACCTTCGATTCTTGGGCTCCCGGCGCCGACGGCCACACCCACAAGTGCACCGTCTGCGGCCACACCGCCACCGAGGACCACGTTCCCCAGGCTGACGACGGCGACTGCTCCACCCCGGTGCTCTGCGATATCTGCAGGGATACCGTGGTCGAGGCCAAGGCCCATGACTTTGGCGGCATACCCGTTGGCGCCGCCGAGGGACACTATCACCTCTGCCAGAACCCCGGCTGCTCCGTGAAGAGCGAGACCGAGACCCACTCCGGCGGCACCGCCACCTGCTACACCCAGGCCATCTGCTCCACCTGCGCCACCGTCTACGGCGCGCTTGACCCCAATAACCACGCCGGCGGCGAGACCGTTGTGGGCTACAAGGACGCCACCGCCACCGAGCCCGGATACACCGGAGACGTTGTCTGCCTGGGCTGCGGAGCCGTCCTGACCAAGGGCACCGAGATCCCCGCCGGTGAGCGTGAGCACGACTGGCAGTGGGAGTACGACGACCTCAACCACTGGAGGGCCTGCCCCCGCTGCGGACAGCGCGAGGAGGGTTCCTTCGGCCATCACCAGTACAATGGCGACGGCATATGCACCACCTGCGGCGCCACCGACCCGTTCCGTGGCCACGAGCACAAGTGGAGCGACTACACCGTCGAGAAGGAGCCCACATGCGTTGACACCGGCGTCAAGTACCGGGTCTGCACGGAGTGTGGCGTCAAGGAAATAGAGGACATCCCCGCCACCGGCGTCCACACCTGGGACCAGGGCAAGGTCACCACATCCCCTGACTGCGTACACGAGGGCGTCTTCACCTACACCTGCACCGTCTGCGGCGCCACCAGGACCGAGAAGATCCCCGCCACCGGCAAGCACTTCTACGTGGACGGCAAGTGCAACGTCTGCGGCGAGAAGGAGCCCGCCAATACCCCCCAGTCCCCGGCAACGGACGACAACATGCCCACCATCGTGGTGTTCTCCATCTGCATCATCCTGGCCGGAGCCATCAGCGCCATGGTCCTCAAGCGCCGGCGCAGGAACTGATTGACCACAAAGCACATAAGTAAATAAAGTGACTGGGCTGTGAGGTTTTGTACGCCTCACAGCCCAGTTTTTGGCTTTTGAGTTATCGCTTGGGCAGATATTTGCCGGGGTCGGCGGTCTCGCCGTCGATGGTCATGGAGAGGTGGAGATGCGGGGTGTCCCCGGCCTCATAGAGGGCAGTATTGCCCACGGAGCCAATGACAGACCCCGCCGTCACGGAGTCCCCAGCCGCCACCGTTGGTACGGCGGCGAGGTTTGAGTAGTTCATAACTACCCCCGCGCCGTGGTCGATGACCACAGTTGTGCCCAGGAAGTCGTCCTCATAGACCTCCTTCACGGTGCCGTTGGCGGCGCTCATGACCTTGGTGCCCAGTTGGACCCCCAGGTCTATGCCCTCGTGGGTGCGCCAGTCCGCCATAGTCCTATTGTAGATGAGGGCGTCGGGGGAGTACTCCATTATGACCGCCCCGGTGACGGGCCAGATGAAGGAGATGTCCCCGGGCTCGGAGACCCGGTCCCCGCCGTCCTCGCCGGGGCCCTCATCCTCGGGCTCCGGGGGCGTGTCGGCTGTGGGCTCATTTGGTTTCGTGGGCTTGTCCTGGAGGACAAGGGTGTCCTTGTCGCCGGTGGAGGCGCCTCCGCTCTCCTTGCCGGTGTCGTCCTTCTTGGGCTCGGTGGGCGTCGTGTCGGGTTTCTGGGGCGTGGTCGCGGGGGCGTTATTTGTGCCCTTGTTCGCCTCATCGTCCTTCGGCTGGTTCACTGAGCTGTCACCAAATACGTCAAGATAGTCCCCTTCATCGCCGGGGAGCAGGGGCGAGTACTGCGAGAAAAGCAGCAGCCACGCCGAGACCCCGATAACGGCGATGCACACGAAAAGGACTATGTAAAAGCCCTTTCCGCTCAGGAACTCGTCTGCCCGCTGAGAAAAGCTCTTCTTCTCGTGCATTCAAGTTACCTCCATAATTTGCGGTCACCCGCTTGTCTTACGGTGGTATCTTTTCCCGGCGGGAGAGATTTTATACATGTATTTGGAAAAAATGCGTGTGAGACGCTTTATTCCAGTGGAAATTCGCTGGCAGCAAGGAGTAGGGCCCCCCTGGTGTTCTCCACTTCCCCCCGCGTGGCCATTGAGGATAGCCGGGAGAGCGCCCGGCCAATGCCGGGACCTTTGAACCCCATATTTTTGAGATCCGCCCCGCGGAGCTCAAGGTCCGCGATAGAGACGTACCTGTGCTCCTTTGCGGCCTCCGCCGCCTCATCGTATCTCCCCGCCGCCCCCGCGGCCATGAGGACAGAGGGGACGGAGTGGGCGGCGAGGGCGCAGGGGACACCGAGGGACTGGAGGTCCAGCCCCTCCGCCTCGCTCACATCCCGCACAAGGCGGGATGTACACCGAAGGGCGGCGAGAAACTCCCCGGCGCTGGAGATAAATCCAGCAGTTTTTAGCCTCAAAGCCATCACCCCCAGCCGCACGTCCCCTGGGGGGAGGAGGGCGAGGTCCGAGAGAGGAAATTTTTCGCCGGAATTTGAAATAAATTGACTCATAAGCGCATATTCTACCATGAGGAGCGCGGTCTCGGGCCTCGGGGAGTCGAGGGTGCGTTGGAGCTCGCCCCGTACCCGCTCCGGGGAGAGTTTGGAGGCGAGGCGCGCCCGGGACTTTATGGCCGCGAGGGTGGGGGCGTCCAGCGTGAAATCAAGTTCCGCGCAAAATCTGAGAGCGCGAAACATGCGGAGCGCGTCCTCCTCAAACCGACGCTCCGGGTCCCCCACGGCGCGGATGAGGCGGCGGGATAGGTCCTCCCGGCCCCCGAATAGGTCGGTGACGCGCCCCTGGGCGTCCATGGCCATGGCGTTCACGGTGAAGTCCCGGCGCTCAAGGTCCTCCCGGAGAGAGCCCAAAAACTCCACGCTCTCAGGGCTCCTGCCGTTGAGGTAGGGCCCGTCCCGGCGGAATGTGGTCACCTCCACCGGGCCCTGGGGGGAGAGGACGGTGACGGTCCCGTACTTTATGCCCGTGGCGGCTGTCCGCTCGAAGAGACCCATCGTCACCTCCGCCGGGGCGGAGGTGGTCACGTCCCAGTCGTGGACTTCGCGGCCGAGGAGGGTGTCCCGCACAGCCCCGCCCACGGCGTAGGCCGCAAAACCCGCCTCAGAGAGGGCGCGGAGTATGCGGATGATATGTTCCGGCATTGGATGTGCGTTTGCCATTTTTATGCTCCATCGAGAAAAAATAGACTGGAATGTACCAAAAAAGGTTGTATTATCCTTCAAAGAGTATTATAATATCGGGGTGTGTCAATATCAATAACATTATCGGAGAAGTTATGGACAGAATTACCGAACTTGATAATTACATCCACTCAGGGAAACGCTGTCACCTCATTGGCATAGGCGGCGTGTCCATGTCGCCTCTCGCCAAGGTCCTGCACTCCAACGGCGTGCCCATAACGGGCTCGGACATCAACGAGGGTGCCTCCGTCCTGGAGCTCAAGGGGATGGGGATAGAGATCTACATCGGCCACCGCAGCGAGAACGTGCTGGGGGCGGGGTACGTCATCCGCACAGCCGCCGCCAGGGACGATAACCCCGAGGTCCAGTACGCCCGGGATAACGGCATACCCGTCTTTGAGA
>CANQYW010000011.1 GCA_947628185.1 uncultured Oscillospiraceae bacterium | reverse complement strand
TTCCCCCCGCCGCACCCGCCGCACCGGCTGCTCCCGCTGCCGCCGCCCCCGCTCCTGCCGCTCCCGCCCCCGCCCCCGTGGCCACCGCCGCCGGCGAGGCCGTGAACGCCCCCATGCCCGGCACTATAATCAAGGTGAACGTCACCGCCGGTCAGGCGGTCAAGGCCGGGGACGTCCTCTGCGTCCTTGAGGCCATGAAGATGGAGAACGAGATCATGGCCCCCCACGACGGCACCGTCGCCCAGGTCGTCACGAGCAAAGGCGCCACGGTGGAGACCGGCTCGCCCCTCGTGGTCCTCGCGTAAGGAGGATACACATGGACGTATTAGGAACCTTAAAGGGCCTGCTGATGGACTCGGGGTTCGTCCGTTTCTTCTCCGACGGCGGATGGAAATACCTCATAATGATCCTGGTGGCCTTTGTACTACTCTACCTCGGCATAAAGAAAAAGTTTGAGCCCCTGCTCCTGGTGGGCATAGCCTTCGGGTGTCTCCTGACGAACCTCCCCGGCGCTGGGCTCTACCACATGCCCATGTGGGACGCCTACGTCTACGAGTGCCCCTACGACGCCGCCAACGACGCCATCCTCTACGACACTGAGAACAGCAAAGTAATAAGCTACGAGGACTACGTGGCCTCCCTGCCCGCGGACGCCGCGGAGCCTGAGATAATCGAGGAACTTAGTTTCACCGACATCATCCACCACGGCGGCCTCCTGGACATCCTCTACATCGGCGTCAAGGCCGGCATCTATCCCTGCCTCATCTTCATGGGCGTCGGCGCAATGACGGACTTCGGTCCCCTCATCGCCAGCCCCAAGAGCTTTATTCTCGGCGCCGCGGCCCAGTTCGGCGTGTTCTTCGCCTTCTTCGGAGCGGTGCTCCTGGGCTTTACCGGTAACGAGGCCGCGTCCATCGGTATAATCGGCGGCGCGGACGGACCCACGGCGATATACACGACGACGCTCTTGGCCCCCGCGCTCCTCGGCCCCATCGCCATCGCCGCCTACAGCTACATGGCCCTCATACCCATGATCCAGCCGCCCATCATGCGGGCGCTCACCACCGAGAAGGAGCGGTCCGTCAAGATGGAGCAGGCCCGCGAGGTCTCAAAGAGCGAGAAGATAGTGTTCCCCATCCTTGTGGCCGCTTTCGTCATCCTCCTTGTCCCCTCCACCGCCCCGCTCATCGGCTCCCTGATGTTCGGCAACCTCCTGCGTGAGACGGGCGTCACCGAGAGGCTCTCCGACACCGCCCAGAACGGCCTCATGAACATCGTCACCCTGTTCCTGGGCATAAGCGTGGGCGCCACCACCGTGGCCGTCCGGTTCCTCACCCTCAGGACCATCATGATAATCGTCCTGGGCCTCACGGCCTTCTGTTTCTCCACCGTCGGCGGCCTTATCGTGGGCAAGATCATGTATAAGCTCTCCGGCGGGAAGATCAACCCCCTCATCGGCTCCGCCGGCGTCTCCGCCGTCCCCATGGCGGCCCGCGTCAGCCAGATGGAGGGCCAGAAAGCCAACCCCGGCAACTTCCTCCTCATGCACGCCATGGGCCCCAACGTGGCCGGCGTCATCGGCTCCGCTATAGCCGCCGGGTTCCTCATCAAGGTCTTCGGCTGATCGTAACTCCATAATAAATGCCTCGGGAGAAGTTTTAATGCTCTCCCGAGGTATTATTTTGCTCTTTTTTATTTACTCCTCCGGGAACTCAAGGCCCGTATACTTGCCTGTGACCTCCAGCACCCTGTAGACGTCGAGCCAGGGTTGGAAGTTTAGCTCATTCTCCCGGATAAACTTCGCAAACTCACCGTAGAGGCGTCGGCTCTCCGGCGCGTCGCCGGAGGCCAGTGCCAATAGCGCCCCGGCGAATAGCTTGACATACTCCGTTAAATACTGAAGTCTCTCCCAATAGCCCCGGGAGACGCCCCGGGACCCGGCGAAGAGCTCCCGTATCCGCCCCTCATAGCGGCGTGTGAGGTCCAGCATCGCCTCAAAGCGGGCGGCCATTGCGGGGTCCACCCGGGGGCCGTTGCCGTTTATGTAGTCCGCCGCCTCCAGGTCCGAGAGGCCGAATAGGTAGTCCCTGGCGGTCTCCCAGCCCTCGCCGTAGGCGGCGCGGATGTACTCCTCAATGACCGCCTCCGTGTCCGCCGACTCATCAAGGAGCGTCCTGCCCATGACGTAATTTGGGAGGAAGTTGGGTAGTCCCGCCCTCAGTTCCTGGCAACTCATGTACCCGCCGAGGCCCAGGTCACGGAGCCTCAGGATGTCCCCGCCTATCACCCGGGCCATGTGGACGTAGCTCACGTCCCCGTAGTGTGCCCGGCCCAGGGGGTAGTCGTAGACGAAACTCGCGCCCTCAAATACCCTCTGCCAGCCCCGCAGGAAGTCAAGGTTCTCCCCCAGGTCCACCGGGAGGCGAATCTTGTTCCGACGGTACTCCGGGAGAGGTCTCCCTCCGGGCTCGCCGTAGGAACCGGCAAATGAGCGGCTTATGGGGGCGAACATCAGGACGAAACGGTCGGGATTTATAAGTCTCTCCCGCACCGGCGGCCAGAGGAGCTCCTGGTAGAGGAGGAACGCTATCCGGGTCCTGAGGCCCTCGGCGGTGAGGCGCCTGTCGATCTCGTTGAGGAGCGCCACGTACTGGTCGGAGGGCGTGGACTTCCGGCACTCCGGGCACTCGCAGACGTTATTGTACTCGTCGGCCAGCCAGATGTGGAGGTAGTCCATGTCCGAATTCTCCCTGGCGTACTCAAGTACGAGGTTCGCGAACTTGTCCACCGCCTCGGGATTTGAGAGGCAGAGGTTCGTGTCCGCCGGGATGCCCATAAAGAGTCCCCTCTCGCCCCCCACCATCGCAGCGAGGGCCCTGTGGTCCTCCGCGAGGGGCGCGGACTTATCCCAGGTCAGGGCGTCAAACCCCAGCACCTCCCCCGTCCAGCCGTGACCGGCCTTGTGGAGCAGTATGCCCCGCCGGCGCAGCTCCCTCTGGGCCGCCAGCATGTCCTCCACCGCGTCCCCCTTGGTGTAGGGCTCCGGCGGCAGCGTGGGATTGCCCCGGTGCTCGTACCAGCGGGCCAGGAATATGTACGGGGACTTAAATTGTAGGAAAAAGCTGTTGAAACCGGCCTTGGGCAGCCAATCAATGAAGTTTAAGATGTTCTCCCGGGAGTCCGCCCCCTCGATGCACACGCCGCGCTGCGCGAAGGACGCGGTGTGCTCGTAGTGGAGCTGGAGGTCCCCCGGCTCTATCTCCGGCACCAGCTCGTTCTCCCGCCCTGGGGCCAGGAAACGGCACCCGAGCCGCCGGAGGGCGTCATATACGCCCGTCAGCAGCGCCCTCGGCACGGAGGCGGAGATACTGCCGCCCGTGGGCGTGAGGCTCACGCGAAAACTCTCCACCGCGCCCGGGCCGGAGCTGTCCCCGGCCTCAAGGGCGATATATATTTGCCCCTCCTGGGGCAGCATCCGCTCAAGATAGCTCTTGAGCTCCTCGGCGGCGAACGCCGAGACGATATCCTGTGGTCCATTTGTGAGTACTTTCACGCCTGTGCCTCCCGTGTTAATCACGAATTTTGTGTCATAGGGAAGGGCCCTGACGAGCAGGGCCCTTCCGGATCTTTTCTTACGCTTTGTTTGAGGGGTGAGGCTTATTTCATGGCCTCGTTCATGATGTCGTAGAGGACCCACTCGGAGGAATCCTTCTTCTCGGCCTCGGTGATATTGCCGGCGGCCAGCATGTCGTTCTGAACACCCTCATAATAGGTCTTCATGGTGCCGTCGTCAAGAGCGGCCTTGACCTCGGACTTGTTGAACCAATGGGCGTCGCCCCACTGAGTGAGGTTGGAGTCCTTGGAGGTCTTGGTCTGGTTGGCGCACCAACCGGCGACCTCGTCGGCGTGGTCGGGATCGGAGCCGTAGTCCATGGCCTTGTAGAGGGCGCGGGTGTAACGGACCAGGAGGTCATGGTTCTGCTCGGCATAGCTGGGCAGGCAGATCCAGCTGGACATGTTGGTGGAGCCGTCGGAGAACTCTATCTCGTAGGAGCCCTCGCACTGGGCAAGGCAGTTGGAGCTGTAGGGGTTCCAGGTGACGGCGACGTCGATATCGCCGGAGACCATGGCGGGGACGATGTTGGCGGGCTCGAGGTTGAAGGCCTGGACATCGTCAAGGGTGAGGCCGGCGGCGGCCAGAGCGCCGTTCATGGTGGTCTCAGAGGAGGAGCCGGCGGAGTAGCCGATCTTCTTGCCCTTGAGGTCGTTCACGGACTGGATGCCGGAGTCCTTGGCGCAGACGAGCTTATCGGAGGTGTGGACGGAGCTGGGGGCGAAGATGATGGCCTGGCCGATGATGCAGAGCCTGTGGGCGCCCTTGCCGATGTAGGCGAGGTCGATGCGGTCGCTGGTGTTGCTGGACATGGCGGCGATCTCAGCGGCGCCGTCACCGAACTCCACGAGCTCGACCTTCAGGTTCTCCTCAGCGAAGTAGCCCTTCTCGATACCGGTGAGGACTGCCCAGAGGGAGGCGTAGTTGGCCATGTAGCCGACGCGGATGGTGTCCACATCACTGGACTCCTCACCGCAACTGGTGAGGCCGATGCAGAGGGCCAGGGTCATTGTCACCACGAGGATGACTGCGATGATTTTTTTCATTTTCTTTCCTCCAATTTTCATTTTACCTGTTATGTATTCCGCTTGCGCGGTCAGGCACATATATAGGGCTTACTTGCGGACTTCCAGGTACTCCTGATAGACCTCGTTCCAGATCTCCGCCTTGAGGCGCATGAACTCGGGCTCGGACTTGGTGCCCTGGTCACGGGGATAGGGGATGTCGATGGGGACGATCCTCTTTATGCGGCCGGGGCGGGCGGACATTATGACCACGCGCTGGGCTAAGAGTATAGCCTCGTCCACGTCGTGGGTGATGAAGAAACAGGTCTTCTTCTCCTCCTCCCAGGTCTTTAGGAGCTCGGACTGGAGCTGGGCCCTGGTCTGGGCGTCCAGCGCGCCGAAGGGCTCATCCATGAGGAGCACTTCGGGGTTGTTGGCGTAGGCGCGGGCGATGGCCACGCGCTGTTTCATGCCGCCGGAGAGCTCCTTGGGGAAGGAGTTCTCGAAGTCCTCCAGGCCCACCATCTTGATGTACTTCCGGGCGATGGCAAGGCACTCCTCCTTGGGGAGCCTCTTCATCATGGGCCCGAACATTACGTTCTGGATGACGGTCTGCCAGGGGAAGAGGGCGTACTGCTGGAACACCACGCCGCGCTTGACGTCCGTGCCGTGAATGGGCTCGCCGTCCAGGTAGCAGGTGCCGGATGTGGCCTCGTGGAGGCCGGCCAGGACATTCAGGAGCGTGGACTTGCCGCAGCCGGAGGGGCCGACTACGCAGATGAACTCGTTCTCCATTATGTCCAGGGTCACGCCGTTCAGGGCGATGGTGGTGCCGTGTTCTCCCACGTACTCCTTCTTGACGTTATCAATGCGGAGCTTTACTGATCTTCTCTCTTCTCCTGCCATGAGGTGAGCCTCCTTTCTACTATATCGACGATTTTGTTGAGCACGAGACCGATAATGCCGAGGATGATGATGTAGAGGAGCATCGGGGCCGATTCAAAGGACCCGGAGAGGGACCTTATCCTCATGCCGAGACCCGCTTGAGCGCCGGTGGACTCGGCGGCCAGAAGGGTGGTGAGGCCGGCGCCGAGGCCGAGGCGGACGGCGGTGATGATGAAGGGGACGGTGGCGGGGAGGGTTATGCGGAAGAAGATGTCCATATCGTTGGCGCCCAGGACCCTGGCCGCCTTGACGAGGGTGTTATCTATGTTCCGGATACCGCCGTAGATGGTGATGCACATGGTCATGAAGGTGCATATCCAGATGAGGATTATAGCGGGCTTCTTGCCGACGCCCACCATGATGACTATAAGGGGCGCGTAGGCGAGGGCGGGGATGTTACGGATGAAGTTTATCCAGGGCTCGATTATCTTCCGCACGGGCACATACCAGGCCATGAGGAAGGCGACAGGCACCGCGGTGATAAAGCCCAGGGCAAAGCCCGCCGCGACGCATATCATGGAGCTGGCGAAGTCTCCCCACAGGGCGTTACGCTCGACAGCCATGAGAGGGATCGCCTCAAAGAAGGTGTGCTGGATGAAGGGGAAACTACGTCCGGTAGACTCTCCGAGGGAGAGCAGGAACCAGACCAGTATGGCGGCCAGGAAGGAGATGAGCAGCCATACTTTGTTGCTGATGGTAATTTTCTTCTTAGTTCCTTTCAACTTTTCATCACTCTCTTTCATAGTATTTGGGTATATCAAATGGGAATTGCTGATCGTTCCTCCGGCCCCCCTCTCCGGGGGTCCGCTCAGCAGCCCCCACAGCCCCCCGGGGTATTGCCGCGCTCGTCAACGCTGTCAAGCGCCGGGTCCTTCATGCAGAGGTGGACGGCGGCAGTCTTGAAGGTGCGGGGCAGCGCCAGTATATTGGGGTCGGGACCCACGAATTTCCGTTTCGCGTCCTCCAGAGCCTCCTCGAATGTGGCCCGGGTCTTGAGACCCATTCCCCTCGCGATACCCGGCTCCTGGGCACCCACGATGTAGATGGCGGCGGTGTTCATCTCGGCTATATGGCCGCAGCTCATCATGGAGAAACCGTGGAAGGGGTGGAAGGCGTTGCAGAAACGGTACTTCCTAATATACTCGGGGTTCGTGGCGAAGTACTCGCCGTACCTATTCATGTCGGGGAGGATGTTCATGTAGTCGTGCTGGAACATCTCATAGAGCTCCCGGAGATAGGGCCAGCGCTCGTCGTGGAAGTAGCCGTTGCAGATGGAGGAGCAGATTATGACGCAGTTCTCCTTCATTATCCTCTTGTGGCGGATGACCTGCGCCGAGAGGGCCTGCATCATCTGAATGGGGTTGGTGCCCATGCCGTTGCCGTAGTGGAAACTCTGGGGCATGCCGAAGACCAGGACGTCATACTTCTTCTCCGCCCAGTGGACGTATGTGCGTTTGTCGGCGACCTCCCAGGAGGCGGGCATCATCTCCTTGGCGTAGCCGGAGAATATGGCGATCTGGCGGCTCTTGGTGTCGAGAACCGCGTCGCAGCAGAAGAAGGGGTGGCCCATCTTCTCCTCCATGAGCATACCGATCTCGTCGAACTTCGTCCGCATGAGGCTCTTGCCGGAGACGGGGGTGAAGTCCGGGCGGTGCATCACGTCGGGGACGTGGTGGGTGGCTATGCTCCGCCAGTGGGTGATACCCGTGGCGCAGTGCTTGTAGCCGCCGGAGTAGCCGCCGTAGGGGTTGCCCTGGGTGTGGCCGATGAGGATGGGTATGTCGCAGTCGTAGACGTACTTATTCATTATGACCCTGTCGCCCCGGGCGGTGCAACCCAGGTCCACAAGGTGGTCATAGTCCTCGCTGTCGTGGCTCGTTATCTGGTGGGTCCAGTAGAACTCATTAAAGAGCTCATCCCCCAGTATCTCCCGGGCCTCGCTGACGGTGGCTCTCGGGTGCAGGCCGTTGGAGAAGAGGAGCAGAATGTCCTTTTTCTCCACGCCCCCGGCGTAGAGCTCGTCGAGGACCACCCGGATGGATACCTTCCGGTGGCTCGTGGGCTGGCAGCCGCCCTTTACGATGTCCGGTATGACTATGACGACCGTCTTCCCCGGGGCGGCAAGCTCCCGAAGGGGTTTCATGCCGATGGGGTTGCGGACGCTCTCGAGCGTCGCGTTATAGAGGCTGTCCCAGTCCTGGGGGAGGCAGGGCGGATCCGGCACGGTCTCGCCGGGGATGAAGACGTCGGTGCTGTCCGGCAGATCCGCGCCCATGGTGCCCTGGCCGTACTCAAACTCGAAATGTTTCATGTCCCCTCCTCATTCTCCCAGGTAGAGCCCTATTATCTCAAGGTACTCCTCCGGGTAAAATCCTATCTCGCCGGTGAAACGTGTGAGGGCGATGAGGCCGCCGTCGATCTCCGGGATGGAGGCGAGCATCGCGGCGTTGTCCGCCTTGAGGCCGCCGCCGTAAACCACGTCACAGCCGCAGCGGTCCTTTACGAATCTCGCGATCTTCTGAATGTACTCTCTCCCCGCCGGGGTCTTGCCGGGGCCGATGGACCAGACGGGCTCGTAACCTATGACCACCCGGGACTTATCCGCCCCCTGGAGACCGATGTCAAGCTGCTCGCCCAGCACCTTCTCCCACTCCGGCTGCTCCTCGCTGGTCTCGCCGATGCAGTAGAGGACGGTGAGGCCGGCGGCCTGGGCCCGGAGGACCTCCTGATTCAATATCCTGTTTACGGCGGCAGTGTCCGTGACGCCCGCCTCCTGTAGGACGCCCTTCTTGTCGTTGCGCTCCTCGCAGTGGCCGATGAGGGTGGACTCGCACCCCATGGCCTTCACGATGTTGGCGGTCCTATTCGTTGTAAACGCGCCGAAGTTCCCGCCGACTGAAGTGTCCATGCGGTAGACGCCCTGGGAGCCCAGTTTCACGGGACTGCCGGGGGTCCTCGCCGCGACGGCGCTCAAAAGATGCGCCTCCGGCAGGTACTGGACGAACTCCACCTTCTCGGGGTCATATTTCCGAAGTGCCTCCTGGGTGCCGGTGACAACGGCCCGGCCCCACTCCGCCACCGGCGCCAGGCGGTTGACGCCGCCCAGCTCCACCGGGGTATCGAAACGCTTTAGGTTTAAGTATATGTGTTTCATGCGCTCCTCCAGTTATCTGAGTTTCGCGTAACTCGGCAATCCCCCGCCCATGAGGGGCAGGGCGTAATCGAAGAACTTGTCGGAGATCTTATTTGTGTCAACTATCCACTCCACGGGGAACTTCTTCTCCGCGTTGGCGACCTTCTCGAGGGGCACCAGCGACATGGAGCTCACGTACTCCGGCTCCCGGACGGCCTCTATGGCCACCATCTTGCCGGTCTCGCCCCGGAGCGCCGCGTTCACGGCGTACTCGCCCACCTCGTATGCCTCGCGCCTGTCGACTTGGGAGGCGTAGGGTATGCTGGCCCGGCCCAGGAGGCCCGGTTTCTCGGCCCTTGACTTTATGCCAAGTTTCTTGATGATATTATCCGAGACGTGCTGCGCCGTGCCGCCGGGGACGGTGTGGCCGAACCCGTCAACAATGCCGGTGTCGGCGAGGGGCTTGCCGTCAAGCCCGCAGATGCCCTCGCTCACCGTGACGATGAGGCCGAGGCCCTTGGCGTACTCCCGCTCGATGTCCTGGAGCATCTTCTCCTCGTCCACGGGGACCTCGGGGAGGTATGTGAGGACGCGGCAGTCGGTGAGTTTCGCGGCCAGGGCGCTGGCGGCTGTGACCCAGCCCGCCTCCCGGCCCATGAGCTCCAGCACAACAACGTGTATCGGCAGGCCCGAGGCGTCCAGCGCCAGTTCGCTGGCGGATATGGCGGCGTACCGGGCGGCGGAGCCGAAACCGGGACAGTGGTCCGTCAGCACAAGGTCATTGTCCATGGTCTTGGGTATGCCTATGACGTTTATGTCGAGGCCCTCCCGCTGGGCCAGAGCGCTCACCTTGTTGCAGGTGTCCATGGAGTCGTTACCGCCGTTATAGAAGAACCCGCCTATCTCGTATTTGCGCAGCGTCTCAAGGACGGTGGGGTAGTCCGCCTCGCCAAGTTTCCTCCGGCAGGAGCCGATGGCGGAGGCCGGGGTGTGGCTCAGTGCCGCGATGGTGCTGGCGGGGACGTCCGTGAGGTCGATGAGGTCGCCCTTGAGTATCCCCTCCGCCCCAAACCGGGCGGCGTATATCTTATCGACTTTCCCGGAGGCCCTTGCGGCCTCCACGGCCCCCTGGAGGGAGCAGTTTATGACGGCGGTGGGGCCGCCGCCCTGGGCGATGAGTATGTTATATCCCATAGGTCCTCCCCCTTATATTCCCTTTTTGCGGTAGCGCTCGGCCATCTCGTCGAGGGTGACGAGCTCCACCAGCGGCGCTTTGCCAACGCAGTCGAACTCCACCACCAGGGTGCCCACGACCTCCCGGACGCCCCGCTCGATGCAGTCCACTATCCGCGCCACGTCCTCGTCGGGGACGTTGCCGTACATGACGGTGTCCATGACTGGCGGCAGGAAGACTCTGGGGTCAAAGGCGGAGGGATTCTTCACTAAGAGTTCGTAGATGGGCCCGATGGAGGCGCTCTCCCGGTACTTGGGCTCGTAGGTGAAGAGCTCCCGGAGGTTCCGGGTGACGGCGAGGCGTATGTCGGTGTCCACATTTATCTTGCGGATGCCCAGGCGCGCCACTTCCTTGAGCTGTTCCTTCTTGATGCCGTAGGCGTCGTGTATGTCGCCGCCCAGGGCGTTTATCTCGTTGACTATGTACTGGGGGACGGTGGAGGAGCCGTGGCTCACGAGCGTGCCCTCTATCCCCTCGTGCATCATGCACTCCTTGGTGGCGATGGCGATCTCCTTGCGGATGACCGTGTCCTTCCCCTTGTTGGCGCCGTGTTTCGTGCCGTAGCTTATGGCCAGGGCGTCAACGCCGGTCTTGCGGAAGAACTCCACCGCGTCCATGGGGTTCGTATATGTGGAGTTGGCGGCGAACACGTGGTCCTCAACGCCCGCCAGAACTCCCAGCTCGCCCTCCACGGTGACGCCCCTCTCGTGGGCGTACTTCACCACCTCGCGGGTGAGCTCTACATTCTCATTAAAAGGCAGGGATGAACCGTCGATCATGACGGAGGTGTAGCCCCCGGCGATGGCGGCGGCGCAGGAGTCAAAATTCTTGCCGTGGTCGAGATGCAGCGCCACGGGCACGGGGCTCTTCTCGCCGTACTTCTTCACGGCGTTAGCTATATTGAGGGCGCCCTTCTTCTTGTCCTCAAGTGTGCCGTTGGCGAAGTCCGTCCGGCCGCCCATAAAGGCGTTGGCCAGATCCGCGCCCTGTAATATCGCCGCGGCACGGAAGGTCTCATGGATCTCTATGACTGCTTTTGCCTGGCACACGGCGTTCACGTTGAACGCCCCCTGGGCGTAATTATACTTCTCGGTGGCGTCAAGGATCGCTTTCATCGGTACTAACGGCATATGATTACCTTCCTTTCATTTTTCGTGGAGGGGCGGGCGGGACTGCCCGCCCCTCCGATGTGTTTAGCTCTTAAAGTTTACCTATCTTCTTTTTTGCGGAGGACTATCGCTCCGGCGAGGCCCAGGAACCCGAACACTGCGGGGATCATGAGCGGCAGGAGGTCTTCGCCGGTCTTGGGGGATTCGTCGGACTTGGAGGCGGCGTAGACGAGCACCACTTTGACGTTGCCGGTCATCTTGCCGGAGAGCGGCGCGCTGCCCTTGCCCAGGCCCTTGTAGTCGTAACCCTTGATGGCGGGCGGGGTCACCTTGTAGGTCTCGCCCTCCTCATAGGTCTTGGTGAAGGTCTTGGCTATGGACTTGCCGTTGCCGTCCACGTACTCAACGGTGAGGGTGTAGGTCTTGACGGCTGTCTTGGCCCAGACGGCCCTGAGGCTCAGGGCGTAGTTGCCGTCCACGGGGAGGGTGATCTTGTCGCCGGGCTGATAGACGGTCTCGCCGTCGAGAGTCCAGCCCTTGAACTCATAACCCGCGCTCTCGGGAACGGTCTTGGGGATGGTGAGGGTGGGATCCTCGTTGCTCCAGACGGTCTCCACCTCGGTGCCCGGGAAGGACAGGGAGTAGATGGCCGCCTCGGCGGTGTCGGCGTACTCGGCGGCGCCGATGTCGGGGGTACCGGTTACGGTGACGCCGAAGAAGTCGGTGTCATAGCGCGCGCCGGTGACTCTGGGGAAGTTCTCGCCCATGGCCACGGACAGGGACACGGAGTTCTCCTTGTTCTGGTCGTAGACCTCACGCGGGGAGAGGCTGCGGCCATCCTTCACGGTGACCTCCGGGCCGAAGTGCTCAAGGGCCTCCTTGACGGTGATACCCTTATCGATCATGACGGAGCCCTTCGCCAGCTTGTAGCCGTTGAGGAGGCCGGACTTGCCGTTGCGGGCGCTGATGACGCCGGCGCTCTTCTCGGGGGCGGTGCCGGGGGCCACGAGGACCTTGTCGCCGGTGTTGGCGGTGACAGCCTTAGTCTCGAGCTCAGTGGCCTGCACGCCGCCGGCGTAGCCGTTGTTGTAGAGCTTGAGGTGCTCCTTGAGGTAGCCGACGTGAGTGTCGTCGCCGCCCAGGAGGCTCTGGCCCTCGGGATAGTAGAAGAGGTTATTGAAGATGAAGGCGTCGCAGAGGTTATTGTTGTTCTCCTTGGTGCCGGAGGCGCCGGTGTTGGAGAGGAAGAATATGCCTCTCGAGGTGCCCTCCTCGGAGTAGAGGGTGTTATTGTAGATCATGGTGCCCTTGGGGACGCCCTGGGCGAACTCAAAGGTCTTGTCGTAGTCGTTCTGGCTCACGTTGTAACGGACGGTGACGCCGGTGTTGGGATAGCCGGCCATTATCAGCATGAAACCGCCCTCATTGTTGTGGCTGTAGTTGTACTGCATGAGGGAGTAGGAGGAGGCGTGGTCGCAGTCGAGGCCCTGGCCGTCCTGGACGGAGTGGGTGTTGTAGCACTCGTTGTACTGGAGGACGGTGTTGGCCGCCTCGAAGGGCCAGATGCCCACGTTGTAGCCGGTGTTCTGGTAACGGGCATCCTTGCTGAGGTTGTTCTCCACCAGCGCGCCGTCGGTGTCGCGGACGGTTATACCGTCACCGCCGATGTACTCCATGTAGTTGCCGCGTACCACCACGTTCGTGGAGGGGTACCAGCCCACGGGGACGTTGGGGCTGTTGGCCTCCCACTGGTTGCACCAGGAGGAGCTGACGAGCTTGATGGCGGAGCGGTCAACGCGGATGAGGGTGTTGTTCTCGATGCGGACGTCGTCGTACTTGGTGGGCAGGCCCAGGACCTTGCCGTCGCCCATGTTAGCCTGGACGTCGAAGAATATACCGCCGTTCCACTTGCTGCCCAGGGTGCCGTTGATGTCATGGATGTAGAGGTTCCTGATGTAGATACCGGAGACCACGCCGTAATCCTTGGCAAAGACGTTCACGGCCCTGAGGGTCTTGGAGTTGTTGTTGCTGGTGTTGAGGCCGAACTCGGAGTTGAACTCGGGATCCAGGTTCGTTATCTCAAGGTACTCGATTGTCACATAGGGCTGGTTGAAGAGCTCCACCACGTTCGTGACCTTGCCCTGGCCGTTGAGCCTGGGGAGGTTGCCCTCGCCGTAGGCGGTGACGGTTATGCGGGCGTCCTTCGTGCCGCCGCTGCCCAGGAACTTGAGCTGCTGGCCGTCAAAGGTGCTGCCGCGCTTGAGGTAGATGTTGCTGCCCGGGGCCACGACGGCGCTCTGGAGGTTGGTGAAACTCTTCCAGGGGGCCTCCTTGGTGCCGGGGTTGGCGTCGTTGCCGCCCACGGAGTCGATGTAGTAGTCGCGGGCCTCGGCCTTCGCCTCGGTGTAATCCACGGTCACCACGATGGGCGCGGTGGACTTGGCGGGGATGGTGAACTTGCCGTCCACGACCGTCACGGTCTCGGCGTAGGGCTCGGCGACGGTGTAACCCTTCACGGCATAGCCGGCCTTCACGGTGTTGGCTATGGTGACGACGTCACCGGCGACGCCGCGCAGGACGTTGGCGCGGGAGTAACCGGCCACGTGGTCGGGATCCTCCTTGCCGTTGAGGGTGGTCTTGACCTCGATCTCCACCTGGGTGGGGATGATCTCAACGAGGAGATTGTCGACGAGGACAGGAGCGGTGTTCGTCATGTTGTAGATGGAGGGGACGTTCTTGAGGTCCTTCCAGTTGGCGTTATCGCCGTCAACAGTGGCAGTCAGAACCACGGTGCCGTCCACGGTGAGGGTGACGGTGTTCTCCACCACCTCGATGACCACGTGGGAGACGGCATCAGCGGTGGGAGCCGCGAGATTTGCAGGAGTACCTATCTGTTTGGCACCATTCCCATTCTCAAAGTAAATGAGGTCTACGGTGGTGCCATTGAGACGGAGGGCGTAACGCTTGGAGGCGTCAGTGCCGGAGGCACCCTTGAATCCCAGCTGGATGGTGCCCTTCTCGGTGTTGCCCTTCTTGATGTCAAAGCTCATGCGGTAGTTCTCGCCGTCAAGGCGCTCGTAATCGAGCTTGGGGAGAACGGAACCTGTGAGCTTGAGCTGACCATCGACTATCTCGACGCCAGATTCAGTGTAGCCGTTGTCGATATGGCCGGTGTGCTTGCCCTCCTCGTTTGTCTTCTCGTAGTCGAAGTCGTCGTTCCAGAGCTCGAAACGAGGCGGCACGTAGGTCTTAAAGCAGGCGACAACGGTCACGCTGCCGGTCTTCTCGGAGATCACGAAACGGTTGTTGGTGATGGTGAGGAGCCCGTCGGTGGAGGTGCCGTCGGCCTTGTAGGACTCGAAGTGGTCGAATACGTAGCCGTGCTTGGGGGTGACGGTGAGGGTGACGAGGTCGCCGTCGTAGCCCTCGGTCTTGTCAGCGGTGACAGTGCCGCCGGTGGCGTCCGGCCGCTTGCCGTCGGTGGAGGACTCCACCTTGACGGTGTACTTCTCGCCGCTGGGGGTCTCGTCGGTGCTCACCTTGAAGTTATCGACGGTGAACTCCTGGTTGGGGTACTCGCCCTCGAAGGCCACATAGCCGTTGGCGAGGCTGGAAACGAGATCATGTTTAGCAGTGAGGACAGCGTCCTTGTTGCCGTTCACATACAGGGTGATGGTGTCGCCGTCAACAAGGATGTCGATGGCGGCAGTCCTGCCGGGGACGGTGAGGTAGGAGAACTCCTTCTCCTGTGTCTGCGCCAGCACTTTGTGGAGCTGGCCCTGGCTGCTGTCGTGGCTGGTGGTGTGCTCAATGAGCGCCTGCTCCTGGCCGGAGTTGGATCTCACGCGCAGCTGGAGCCACTCTGAGCCGCCGTCGAGCCCCTGGGCCTTGAAGGCCGCCTTGAAGTTGGCGTTGTTGTTGCCCGCGCCGGGGGTCACGTCGAACTGGATGAGGAACTTGCTGGCGTTGATGGTGTTGAGGGACCAGGCCACCCAGTTATTCTTGCCGCTGCCCTTGACGGTCATGCCGTCAGTGGTGAAGGTTACGGTGGTGTTGGCGTTGGTGCCGTCATGCCAGTTGCCCTTGGATATATTGGGGTCGCTGAAGTCGTCATCCGCCAGCACGCGGCTGAAAGGATCAAATGCATGGGTGATGGCACTGACCTTGAGGCCAGCAACAGCGGCGGTGAGCTTATCAAGAGCAGCTTTGACTGACTCATTAGTTGAGTCGGTTCTTGCAAGCTCTGCCTCTGCCTCTTTGAGGGCCTCTTCGTACGCGGCCCAAGAGTCGGCGGTGTAGACATCGCCGGTGTTCTCGGTGCCCTGGTTTGCCTTGGCGTCGCGAACCGCTATCGCGAGGTCGGTCTTGTTTACCTCGGGGGTAGCAGTCACGGAAGTAGCGGTGACCTTGACGTTCTCCACCTTGAAGTTCTGCTGTCCATACTGGGCGGAGAATCCGAAATAGCCCTGGGAGAAAACGCCGAGATCAGCGCCCTTGGCGGTGCTGGCTATCTTCGTGCCGCCAATATAGACCTCTATGGTGTCAGCCTCCCTGTTCACGCGGATATCAAGAGGAATCTTTTCGCCAGTAGTCCATGTCACGCCCTCGGGGAAATCAATGTTCCCGTCGGAGAGATCGTTGGGCTCCGCGTTGTTGGCGCTGGTGACGCCTATCTTGGTGAGATTGTTCTGGAACTTTAAACGCACCTGGGCGTGGTTACCAGCGGTGCCGGGTGCGGCGGTCTTGAAGAAGTCCACCTTGAAGTCCGCCGCAGAACCAGCGGCCATGAGCGGCGTCACGTCCATGGAGATGAGGAAGTCGGACGCCTTTATGACTTCGTTGTACTCAATGCCGTTATCGGGACCAGCTTCACTCATAGTGACGGTCTTTCCATCCTCGGACACCTTCGCAGCACCCTTAGGCGTCCATTTAGAGGTATCATTAAAGAGAACTCCGTCAACGACGGTCTCAGCAAGAGGAGTCAGATGTCCATCAGCACCGACATCCGGTTTCTCCTCAACGACTACAGCGCTTGTGACGTTAAGGTTCTCAAGAACGAAGTCCTGGTTGGGATACTGCCCAGTTATGGCGAAGTAGCCCCGTTCCATAGTGCCGATGTCCTCATGGTCAGCCTTGGCTACCTCTACGCCGTCAAGGTAAACAGTGACGGTGCTGGTAGAGGAATCAACGAGGACATCAACGCCGATGGTCTCCCCCTGATTCCATTCAAAGCTCTCACGATAGTCTTCATTTCCCCAGGTATTACCCCCGGTATTTGCACGGCGCTCCACAAGCACAAGGGACTCGTCAAAGCTGAACCGTACCTGGAGGCGATCGCCCTCATACTGGTCTGTGCCCTTGAACACTATCTTGAGGTCAGCTGCGCGTTGACCTTTCTCGTTCACCATATTGGGCGTCACGTCCAAAGATATCATGAACTTGTCGGCCTCAAGCTTGCCTTCATTCCAACCAAGGCGGTTGTTTGGGCCGGCTCCCTTGATGGTGGCCTTGCCGTCAGCGACCTTAGTTGTTCCTTCGTTGAATATATCCCACTTCGTAGGATCGCTAAATCCGTCCTTTATGAGGGTGTCCGCAAGCGGGTCAACATGCGTCGGGGCAGTTGTGCCCTCGGCGGCGGAGACCACGCCCGTCAGGGGGCTGACGAAGAGCAGTAAGCTCAGCAGCCCGCAGAGGAGCCTCAGGGACATTTTCTTGGTGTTCTTCATAGGTTAATTCATTTCCTCCCCTTCGATAATTCGCAAGTCTTCAATGGTGCTCTCATCCGTCCGGCGCTCAAGCTCCAGCTCCAGCTGCTCACCGGCGTACTGCTCACCCACGGCCCCGGAGATATCCTCAAAGGGCTCGTAGGTGTCCGGCGTGCGCCCCGTGCAGCGGAGCTCCCAAACCTGGCCGTACTCGTCCGTCCAGTTTGCCTCCTGGCCCTCCCAGAGCATGGAGAGCTCGTAGGTCAGGCGCTCGTCGCGCTCGGACATCACGCGATAGTTTGCGGGGCTAAGTGTCACCGTCTCCTCCCTTATCACCTCTCCCTTCTCAGTGCTAACGGTAACTACTGCGGTTATCTCACCGATCTCCCTGTAGTCCTCAAGGTGCTCCTCGTAGAACGTCCGGAGATCCTCCTGCGTGGCGGCGGCGGAGAGCTCGTCCCTTATGAGACGCTCAAGGTCGCCCATCAATATGTAGTAGTATTGCAGTGATGTGTACTCCACCGGTCCGTAGACCACACCGCCACTGGCCGCTGTCTCGGCGCGGCTCTCGTTCTCACGAGCCAGCGCCTCGAGCATCGAGTCCCAGGAAAACCCGTCAATGTAACCCAGTTCCTCCGCCCACTGCTGTAGAACTTTCATGCGCACCGCGCGGCCGGTGTCGCCATCCAGAACGGCCATCTCCTCCTCCGAGACCGCCTCCCCGTTGACGTACAGGAGCGGTTCCCGCTCATCTGTAGGCTCCTCCGGGGTACATCCAGCGATCCCAAAAAGAAAGCAAAATAAAGACAGGGCCGCCGCCCACTGTTTTACGCTCACGCCGCCCAGCCCTTTCCGTCCCTGGGTGCCAACACCCATTCGCTGCGTCCCCCTGGGACACAGCTGGAGGGCCATGGCCCTCCGTCCAAATTCCTACAGCACACTATAACACTATTTTGCACAAAAATCAACCCTTTTTTTAGTGGATGACTGTCGCCGCAGACGAATTTCTCCCCGTCAAAACGACAACAAATTCCAAAAACCGTATTGACAAAAATTTTCATCTGTGGTAGAATATTTTGAATATTATTGCAAACCTTAGGAGGTCCCATATGGGAAAGCCGGAATATATAGTGGTTGCGGCCTCCCACGGCGGCGCCTCCGGGGCGGTCTGGGCGTCCCTCAGCCACACGGGCTGGCTGTCGGAGTGCCCAATATCCGCCAAATTCCGCGCCGCTCACGATGGTGAGCGGCTGTACGTTGAGATGGAGGCCCAGGAGCCGAATATTAGAGCGGAGCACCGGGGGCCCCTGGGCGAGGTCTGTGAGGACAGCTGCCTTGAGTTCTTTTTTGGCCCCACGGAGGGGGATCTGTACCTCAATTTCGAGCTCAACCCCCTGGGCACAATGCTCATGGCCTTCGGCGGGGCCCGGCCCCGCCGCGTCCGCCAGCTGCCCCGCCCGGGCGCCCTCGAGATAGCCCCCTACTCCGTCCCCGGCGGCTGGGGCGTTCGCCTCACCCTCCCCCTCTGGCTCCTGCGGCTCTACTTCCCGGACTTCGCCTTTGAGGGCGCTGTACTGGCGAATGTATATAAATGCGGCGACCTCACCGCCGCGCCCCACTACATGAGCTGGTCCCCCATCACCGGCGGCGCACGGGACTTCCACAGGAAACAGGATTTCGGCATTTTGAGATTCGATTAATTCAATTTTTGCATTAATTTAATTTTTGCATTAATAAAATTTTTGTGAAGGGAGCAAGATTCATGATGGACTACTATTCCCTCACCCCCCAGGAGCTGGGGAACGGCGCGAAGATACCGATAGTCAAGATGGGCGACTCCGGGGAGGTGTTCTATGAACTGGCCCTGGAGATGGTCTCCCTCATCCGGGAGAACAACGCCTCAGGCCGCGGGACGGTCTTCATCTGCCCCGTGGGGCCGGTGGGCCAGTACCCCATATTCGTCCGGCTGGTGAACCGGGAGCGGCTGAGCCTCAAAAACTGCTGGTTCATAAACATGGACGAGTACCTAAATGACGACGGTACGTATATCCCCCTCTCCTCCGGCCTCTCCTTCCGGGGATTCATGGAGCGGAATGTCTATTCTAAGCTGGACCCCGAGCTCGTGATGCCCCAGGAGCAGCGGGTCTTCCCCGACCCCGCGGACCCCGGCCATGTGGACAAGCTCATCGAGGAGCTGGGGGGCGTGGACGCATGTTTCGGCGGGATAGGCATTAATGGGCACCTCGCCTTTAACGAGGCCCGGAGCGATTTGACCGCCCAGGAGTTCGCCGCCCTCGGCACCCGGGTAGTTGAGCTCACCCCCGAGACCCGCACCGCCAACGCCATCGGCGACAGGGGCGGCGCCATAGAGGCGATGCCGCGTCTCGCCATAACCATCGGCATAAAGCAGATACTCTCCGCCCGGCGCGTGCGGCTGGGGGTCTTCCGGGACTGGCACAGGGGCGTCCTGCGCCGCGCCGCCTACGGCGAGGTGACGGCTGAGTTCCCCGTGACGCTCCTACAGGGCCACCCGGACGCCGTCATTATGACAAATTCTGTGGCCGCCGCGAGGCCCTTCGAGGCGTGACATGGGCGATATAAAATTCACAAACTGCAAAATTTTCGCCGGCGGCGCCATCCGCGAGGGGGAGTTACACGTCCGGGACGGCAAGATCCTGCCGGAGGGTAACCCCCTCTCCCCGGAGGCCCAGATTGTCGACCTCGGCGGCTGCACGGCTGTGCCGGGGTTCATCGACATCCACACCCACGGCGGCAGCGGCGTGGACGTGAACTCCGCCGACGAGGCGGGATTTGACAGGATATCCCGGTTCTTCGCCTCCAACGGCGTCACCGGCTGGCTCTGCAGTGTCCTCACGGACACCAGGGAGACGACGCTGAAGATATTGGACACCGCCCGGCGGGCCATGGGGTCCGTCACCGGCGCGGCGCTCCTGGGCGTCCACCTGGAGGGGCCCTTCCTCTCCCCGGAGTACAAGGGGGCCATGCCCTTGGAGCTCCTGCGCCACGGTGACTACGAGCTCTACAGGGAGTACCAGGAGGCCTCCGGCGGTAACGTGCGCTACATCACCGTGGCCCCGGAGGTGGAGGGCGTGTTGGACGCCATCCCCAAGATATCCCGGGAGATACCCGTGGCCATAGGCCACTCCGGTGCGGACTACGAGACGGCCATAGCGGCCATCGAGGCCGGGGCCGCCTCCTGCACCCACACCTTCAACGCCATGGGCCTATTTCACCAGCACCGCCCCGCCATTATGGGGGCCGTCCTGGAGCGGCCAATATACTGCGAGGCCATATGCGACGGCCGCCATCTCCACCCGGGCACGGTGCGTATGCTCCTCGCGTGCAAGGGCTGGGACAAAGTTGTGGCCATAACGGACTCCATCGAGGCCGCGGGCCTCCCGGATGGGAACTACAAGCTGGGGATAAACGACGTGGTGGTGGTGAACGGCGACGCGCTTTTGGCCTCCACAGGCGTCCGGGCGGGCTCCACCCTCACATCCATTGAGGCCCTTCGCAACATAATGCGTTTCACCGGCGCGGGACTTGAGAGGGCCCTCCCGCTCCTCACGGAGAACCCCGCCGCCCTCCTGGGGCTCAAGACGAAGGGCCGCCTGGAGCCGGGGTACGACGCGGACATAACTGTCCTTGACGGCGCGCTCAACGTCCGTGCCACATACGTGGCCGGGGAGCTCGTCTACGGGACATGGGGCAATTTATGATAGCTCATCCCCCAACTTATGAGTAAATATGTGCGATTTTGACACTTGAAAACACTCCCCCAGGGGGTATAATAGGTAATAGACAACGGCGTCCATTTGGGCGCCGTTTACCTATTTTAACTATTTTACCCATTTTTCGGAGGACAGGGTATGGAACTGAGTCCTTTTGAACTCCCGGGGGCGCTCCACGAGGAGTGCGGCGTCTTTGGGATATACGACCCCGCGGGGAACTGCGCCCAGAGCACCTATTACGGCCTCTACGCCCTCCAGCACCGGGGCCAGGAGGCCTGCGGCATCGCGGCCATAAACGACAGGGAGCAGTCCTTCCACAAGGACGTGGGGCTCGTGAGCGAGGTATTCGACCGGGAGACGCTCCAGCGCCTGGGCGGCACGATGGCGGTGGGCCACGTGCGCTACGCCACCACCGGCGCGGGGGAGCGGGAGAACGCCCAGCCCCTCACCATAAAGTACGTGAAGGGCACCCTGGCGGTGGTACACAACGGGAACCTCGTAGGGGTGGAGGACCTGCGGCGGGAGTTTGAGTACCGGGGGGCCATATTCCACACCACCAGCGACTCCGAGCTCATAGCCTACTCCATAGCCCAGGCCCGCATTTGGTCCTCCAGCGTTGAGGAGGCCGTCCAGCGGGCCACGAGGGACCTCCGGGGGGCCTTCTCCCTCATCGTCATGTCCCCCCAAAAGCTCATCGCCTGCCGGGACCCCTGGGGCTTTAGGCCCCTCTGCATGGGGCGGAAGGGCAAGGCCATAATGTTCGCCTCCGAGTCCTGCGCCATCGTGGCCGTGGGGGGCACGGTGGAGAGGGAGCTGGACCCCGGCGAGATCGTGGTGGTCCACGACGGCCAGGCCCGCTCCATCCGTACAAACTGCCGGGGCTCGGGCCACATGTGCATATTTGAGTATATCTACTTCGCCCGGCCCGACTCCGTGATATGCGGCCAGTCTGTCCACGAGGCCCGGGTTAACGCCGGTCGGCTCCTGGCGCGGCAGTCGAAGGTGGCGGCGGATGTGGTCATCGGCGTGCCGGACTCCGGCCTCGACGCCGCCCGGGGCTACGCCCAGGAGAGCGGCATCCCCTACAGCGTGGGCTTTGTGAAGAACCGCTATGTGGGGCGCACCTTCATCACCCCGGACCAGTCGAGCCGGGAACAGGCGGTGAGGATAAAGCTCTCCGCCCTCAGGAGCGAGGTGGAGGGCAAGCGGGTCGTGATGATAGACGACTCCATCGTCCGGGGCACCACCTGCCGCCAGATAATCGGGCTCCTCCGGGAGGCCGGGGCCCTGGAGGTACACATGCGCGTGACGGCGCCGCCCTTCATAGCCCCCTGTTACTTCGGCACCGACATACCAGATAAGTCCCGACTCATAAGCTGCCGCCACACGCCGGAGGAGATCTGTGAGCTCGCGGGGGCGGACAGCCTGGAGTTCCTATCCCTTGAGAACCTGAGGAAACTCGCCCCCGACGCCACCTGCGGATTCTGCGAGGGGTGTTTCACCGAGGAGTACCCGGTGGACGTCCGTGAATAAAATTCGCCCGTGGGAATGGGGCTCACCCATCCTCCACGGGCTGAAAATTTATTCGTCTATTTTCGTCACCACTATTATCTCGTGGCCGCAGTGGGGACAGTGGTAGTTGTGCCGCCAGGCGTAGATGAGTTTATCCAGGTTCACAAAGCACCGGCAGTAGGGACAGCGGAGCGTCAGTATGTTCACGATGAAATACGCCGCCAGCGCGACGCCCGAGAGTATGAAGTAGAACGAGTGGAAAAAGCCCGCCACCAGCGACGCGGCCACCACCAGCACAAGGCAGTAACAGATGAGCACGTAGTGGAGTTTCACGGTCTTCACGGCTCTCCCTCCTTTCCTCTCCACCCTATTTTATATATTTCGACTATGCAAGTCAATAAATTTTCCGAATTTAGTCGCTTTTGCCCTTTTGTTTTCCGAGGGTTTGTTGTAAGATTACGCTGTCAGTACGTTTTTTCAGGGGGACGCTGGAGATGGACGGCTTTTGCGTACGATTGGCCACGGCGGAGGACGCCCCGGCCATAGCTGAGATATACGCCCCATATGTGACGCGCACCGCCGTGACCTTCGAGACCGTCCCGCCGGACGCCCGGGAGTTCCGGCGGCGGGTGGAGTCCACTCTCGCGGACTACCCCTTCCTCGTGGCGGAGCGGGAGGGCGTCATATTGGGCTACGCCTACGCCGCCGCCTTCGGCGACCGGGCGGCATACATCTGGGCCGCCAAGGAGAGCGTGTACGTCCGCGCCGAGGCCCGGCATGAGGGAGTGGGCCGGGCGCTCTACGAGGCGCTGGAGGGCTATCTGAAGCGTCAGGACGTCTATTCCGTCAGCGCCTGCATAACCCTCTCAAACGCCGGGAGCGTGGAGTTCCACAGGAGTCTGGGGTTCGCCGAGGCCGGCCGGTTCACAAAGTGCGCCTACAAGCTGGGCGCCTGGGAGGACGTCATCTGGATGGAGAAGGTCCTCATCCCCTCCGACGACGTGCCCCGCCCCTTCATCCCCTTCAGGGAGCTTTAGGGGCCAGAAATTTTATATTTTCATGTAGCTTTTACCGCCGCCATGTGTTACAATGTGGGGAGATGGCATAAGCTCTCTTTTTTGTCCCGCCGCGGACTACATCATACTAACAAATAAGCGAAGGAGGCACAACATGACCCTCAAAGAATGTTATACCGCCATGGGCGGCGACTACGCCGACGTCACCGGCCGCCTGCCGGAGCGAATGGTCAAGAGATTCGCCCTGAAATTCTTAAACGACCCCAATTTTGAGACCCTGCGGCGCACCCTCGCCCAGGAGGACTGGCCGGAGGCTTTCCGGGCCGCCCACACCATGAAAGGCGTCTGCGCGAACCTGGGATTTAAGAAACTCCTGAGGTCCGTGGAGGCCATAACCGAGCCCCTGCGCCCCGAGCACGAGGACCTTCGGGCCGCCAGCGACCTCCAGGCGCTCTTCGCGGACCTGGAGCGGGACTACAACCTCACCGTTGAGACGCTAAAAAAGCTCGACCCCTGACCTCAAATAACGATCTCGCCCATCTCCTTTGGCTGGGTGTCAGCTCCGGGGATGGGCTTTTTACTGCTCGCGCCGTCGGAACACCGGCGCGGGACCATAACTTTTTGGAGGATCCACCATGTCTGAAAGAGAAAAAATGCAAAATGGCCAGTGGTACGACGCCAACTTCGACCCGGAACTCATCGAGGAGCGGCTCTGCGCCGAGTCCCTGTGCCATGACTTCAATACCTCAAAACCCGGGAGCCTGGAACAGCTCTCGGCCCTCATGAAACTCCTGGGCGTCCAGCCCCCGGACGGGCTCGCCGTCCTCGCGCCGGTGTATTTTGATTACGGCTCCTACACCCAGTTCAGCGAGGGGGACTTTGTAAATCACGGGTGCTACTTCATGGACGGCGGCGGCATCTACCTGGGTCGGAACGTCTTCATCGGCCCCTTCTGCGGCTTTTACACAGCGACCCACCCCATGAACTACGCCGACAGAAATAAGGGCCTGGAGCAGGCCCGGCCCATACACATCGGCGATAACTGCTGGTTCGGCGCGAACGTCACCGTCCTGCCGGGCGTCACCATCGGCAGCGGGTGCGTCATAGCCGCCGGGAGCGTCGTGACCCGGGATCTCCCGGACAACTGCCTCGCGGCGGGCGTCCCCGCGGAGGTCAAGAAGTTCATAGAGCAGAAATAATAAGGCAGCGGGAAAAATGGCGCAAAACTAAGCTCTGCGTCACCTTTCCCGCGTTTCTATTAATATCTAAGTTACTCTCTCACTGGTCCTTCCCCAGGGAGAAGTAGTAGGACTCCCTTATGAAGTCCATGAGCTCGTCGTCCACGTCCCTGGGCGTCGCCACGATGACGTGGTGGGTCCAGCGGTTGGGGTACGCCTCAACGGCCATAGCTATCCTGTCCGACCTCTTGGGGTGCTCCAGGCCGAAGGTGACCATCAGGAACTCCTTGGGCCAGTCCCGGCGGCGGCGCAGCGGCAGCGAGGCCATAGCGAAGATGTGCTTGTTGTAAAAGGATATCTGGGTCTTAGAAACCCTTATCCGCACGTCCCCGAACTCCTCCGTTATCTTCCCCCGGAGCCGTATGTATATCGGCAGGAGCCTCGGGTATTTGTTGAAAAACATCAGTTCCTCGTCTGGTATTTGTTCGAGTCCCTCCATTTATCTCCCCTCCTCCTACTATATTATACACTTTATTCCGAACCTTTCAATAAATATTTCGTAATTTACTCAAATTTAAATCATACCATATTTTACTTAGACACAATAAGGAGCTCAAAACATGAAGACATACGACAGCATAACCGATCTCATCGGCGGCACGCCGCTGCTGCGGCTCACAAATTTCATAGCGGACCACAAGCTCGGCGCGGACATCTACGCGAAACTTGAGTACCTGAACCCCGCGGGGAGCGTGAAGGACCGGGTGGCCCTCTATATGCTGGACGACGCGGAGGCTAAGGGCCTAATTCGGCCCGGGAGTGTCATAATCGAGCCCACCAGCGGCAACACCGGCATCGGCCTCGCCGCCGTGGCGGCCTGCCGGGGCTACGAGGTGGTGCTCACCATGCCCGACACCATGAGCGTGGAGCGCCGCAACCTCCTCAAGGCATACGGCGCCAAGATCGTCCTCACCGAGGGCTCCAAGGGGATGTCCGGGGCCATCGAGAAGGCCCAGGAGCTCCATGAGGCCGCCCCCGGCAGTTTCATACCGGGGCAGTTCACGAACCCCGCGAACCCCGAGGCCCACCGCAGGACCACCGGCCCCGAGATCTGGGAGGACACAGACGGCAAGGTGGATATCTTCGTGGCGGGGGCCGGCACCGGCGGCACGATAACGGGCGTCGGGGAGTACCTTAAAAGCAAAAACCCCGCCGTGCAAATTGTGGCGGTGGAGCCCGCCGGGTCCCCGGTGCTCACGAAGGGCGTGTCGGGCCCACACATGCTCCAGGGCATAGGGGCCGGGTTCGTGCCGGAGACGCTGAACACCTCCGTCTACGACGAGGTCATACCCGTGGAGGACGAGGCCGCCTTTGAGGTGGGCCGGGCCCTCGCCCGCCGGGAGGGTGTTCTCGTGGGCATAACCTCCGGCGCCGCCGTCTGGGCCGCCGCGGAGCTGGCGAGACGAGCGGAGAACCGGGGGAAACTCATCGTGGCGCTGCTTCCGGACACCGGCGACAGGTACCTCTCCACCCCCATGTTCACCGATTGATATTTCGATATAGTTAAAACTTCGCGGGACGCCTGTTCAAAGTGGCGTCCCGCGTTTTTCAGTTCTCAGTTGTCGTCCAGTCCTTAATGAGCTTGAGGACGGTGTCCTTGTCGCCCAGCTTAAAGCCGTCCAGCGCCACCATGACGCCCACCTTGTCGCGGTTTATGATTATGAGCAGGTTTTTGGTGGTGAGGGTCTTTCTCACGTCCTCGTAGTTCACCACCAGCGTGTCCACCGCGCCGGCCTCCACCTCCAGCCTGTCCTCATAGAAGAGCGTCCGGCGGGTCATGCCCTCGCCGGAGCGCCGCTTGGCGGCCTCCCAGCCCTTCTTGGCCCGGCGGTGCGGCACGGCCAGCTCCATCCAGGCGGCGATGGCAGCTATGACGACGAACTCCATCACCGCCAGCACTATGTTGCCGTTCATGTAGAAGGTGAAGACGGTCATGAGCACCCAGACCACCACGAGGAACGCCAGGGCCTTCGTGGCCATGGGGCCGTACTCGTCCCGAATTATGCGGCGCATACCCTCTTTAAAGACATCCTCAGTCACGGTGAAAACGTTCTCCGCCTTGAGCTCCATGCCCACTCCTCCTTATCCGCCTGCGGCGGCTCATCTCCCCCTAATGATACCCCAATTAGGGCCGGTAGTCAAGGGATTGCCCAATTCCTGTCAGGACCTCGTGGTGCCGCCGTAGGCGTACTCCACCGGCAGGCACACAAGGGAGGGCGAGCGGCCCATATCCCGCTCCAGTATGACCTCGACGCAGGTTCTCGCCATCTCATCCACCGGCTGCACGATGGTGGAGCAGAAGTACTCCTGATCCCCAAAACGCCTCACGCCGTCAAAGCCGATTATCTGCACGTCCTCCGGCACACGGATACCCATGCCCCGCAGGTACCCCGCTATCCGGCAGGCCAGGGAGTCCGTCACGCAGAATATGCCGTCAAAATCGAGGCGTCCATCGTTTACGTGCTCCTGCAGGAACTCCTCGAAGGCGGAGTAGGGCGTGCCGTCGTCAACTATCTTCAATGTGTAGGGGATGTTCCTCATCTCGCAGGCGGAGATGAACCCCTCCTTGCGCTTGTTGGGCTCGTTGGTGAGCTTGGAGCCTATCCGCATGAAGGCCAGGTTGCGGCAGCCGTTCTCGTAGAGTTTTTCCACGGCTATCCGGCCTCCGCCGAAATTGTCCGAGGAGACGCAGGGTATCTGCCCGCCGAAGTACCTGTCTATGGACACCACCGGCACGCTCTCCGCCACCTTGAGCTCCGGGTTGTAGGAGAGACAGATTATCCCGTCCACCTTCTGCTGCTCCGCCAGGATCACATACTCCTGCTCCTGGGTGGGGTCGAAGTCCGTGGCGAAGAGCAGCATCCTGTGTTTCCTATTCGACAGCTCCCGGTATATGGAGTTCACCAGCATCGCGAAGAAGGGACTCACCAGATTCGGCACCATCACCGCCACGGTGGAGGTCTTGTTGGTCTTCAGACCCTTGGCGTAGGAGTTCACCCGGTAGTTGAGTTTCGCCACCGCCTCCTCCACCCTGACGCGGTAACTCTCACCCACGGGGATACCGTTTATGACCTTGGACACGGTCCCCAGAGCCACCCCCGCCTCCCTCGCCACGTCCTTCATGGTGGGAGGTGAATTTGTATCTGCCATTGTAAACACCTCATAACGCGGGCTCCACGATTTGCCAGCTTAGTTTCACGAAACAAGCATAACATAATTCATTAGCTTTGTAAAGGGGCATGAAAAAACGCCGGTGAAACAGTTTCATCGGCGTTATAGTGATTTTGTGATATTCCCGCCCCGATGTTCCCGGCGTTTTCCATCATTATTTTCGCTTTTCTCTCATTTCATGAATTCCTGGGACCGTTTGCCAATTAAATCGCTATAAAATAATCCTGCTTTCGGATATCGTTTCACGGTCTTGCAGCGCCCTTCGGATACCTTCGAGATAATCCCCGCGCCCTATCGTGAGGATAACATTTCATTTATGACGCACGCAAAAGCATCTCCCCGCCCAGGAGGGGCGGGGAGACGCAGACGATGCTCAATGGCCTTTGCCGACAGTCTTACTCCGCGTGATCGACAGAGTACATGTACTCGATGAGGTCAACGACCTTGTTGCTGTAACCCCACTCGTTATCGTACCAGGCGACGACCTTTACGAAGGTGTCGGTGAGGTACACGCCGGCGTTGGCGTCGAAGATGGAGGTGTGGGGATCATGGATGAAGTCGCTGGAGACAACAGCGTCCTCAGTGTACTCCAGGACGCCCTTCAGCTCGCCCTCCGCGGCGGCCTTCATGGCGGCGCAGATGTCGGCCTTGGTGGCGGGCTTCTCGAGGTTCGCGGTCAGGTCAACCACGGAGACGTCGAGGGTGGGCACGCGCATGGAGATGCCGGTGAGCTTGCCGTTGAGGCTGGGGATGACCTTGCCCACGGCCTTGGCGGCGCCGGTGGTGGAGGGGATGATGTTGCCGGCAGCGGCACGGCCGCCGCGCCAATCCTTGGAGGAGACGCCGTCAACGGTCTTCTGGGTGGCGGTGGTGGAGTGGACGGTGGTCATGAGGCCCTCTTTGATGCCGAAGTTGTCATGCAGGACCTTGGCGATGGGGGCGAGGCAGTTGGTGGTGCAGGAGGCGTTGGAGACGAAGTTCATGTCCTTGGTGTACTTGTCGTTGTTGACGCCCATGACGAACATGGGGGTGCTGTCCTTGGAGGGGGCGGACATGATGACTTTCTTCGCGCCTGCGGTGAGGTGGCCCTGGGCCTTCTCCTGGGTGAGGAAGAGACCGGTGGACTCCACTACGTACTCAGCGCCGACTTTCGCCCAAGGCAGGTCGGCGGGGTTGCGCTCGGAGAACACTGCGATCTCATGGCCGTTCACGATGATGGAGTGATCGGTATAGTCAACGGTTCCCTCAAAACGACCGTGCATGGTGTCGTACTTCAGCATGTAAGCCATGTAATCGGGGGAGATGAGGTCGTTGATGCCCACAATCTCAACATCCTTGTGATCAAGGCTCGCGCGGAATACGAGACGGCCGATACGGCCAAAACCGTTGATACCTACTTTGATGCTCATAATGAAAACCTCCAATAAAATTTATTTGCGGTGGATTGTCACACTTTTGACAATATGATTATAACCTCTCTCAAGGAAAAAATAAAGACCTTTTTATGAATTCTTCTCTTTTTTCCTCATTATCTCAAAAACCATTGAAATGCTCCCCATTATTTGATAATATTACAAATATAATGGCATTTCGCCAGATCCTCCATGTTTTTTCGGGCAAATCCGTGGAAAGCTAACTCTCAGACACATAATGGGGTGCTGCCTATGAAACTCAATAGTTCGATCGCAAAGCTCTTTGACACGCTGGACGAGGCGGTCATCGCCGCCGGCAACGGAAAAATCATATACGCGAACACCTCGGCGGAAAATCTATTCGGCGGCCGGCTCCAGGACGCCAAGGCTCTTGACCGGTTCGACCCCCTGCTGCTGGACACCCCCGGGGACATCGTCTACGGCAGTGTGCGCCGGGGTAATGAGTTCCTGCCCGCGGCGGCGGTGACTCTCGGGGCGCTCAGGATAATAACGGTGAGTTTCCCCCCGGAGGACAGCGCCAGCCGCGACCTCTCGGCGCTCTGTCCCCATCTCAACACGCAGCTGGGCGTCTCCACCGCCGGGCTCGCGGTCATCAAGATGAAACTCCAGAAACTGCGGGTCCACGCCGCCGACGAGAACCTGGCGCGGGTCAGCAAGTCCCTCCACTCCCTCTCCCGGGTGGTGAGCAACTACAGCCTCCTCTTCGGCGACAAGATCCACAGAAACGACCAGCTCCTGGACCTCGTGACGCTCCTCACGGACGTGGCCGTCACGGCAAACTACCTCCTGGCGGGCACCGGAGTAGAGCTCGTCTGCTCCCCCCAGGTCTCCGACTGCCTCTTCACCGGCGACCAGCAGCTAATAGAGCGCATGGTGCTGAATCTCGTCTCCAACTCCATAAAGTTCTCCGAGCACGGCGGCAAGATAACGCTGAACGTCTACCCCTGGCACGACGGTTCCATGATAGAGGTGTCCGACGGCGGCGGCGCCTCCCGCCCCATGTTCACCCGCTTTAAGCAGGGGTACGACATCAAGGACCCGGAGGCCGGCGTTGGCCTGGGCCTCCCGGTTGTGCAGCGGATAGCCGCCATGTACGACGGGAACGTGGTGGCCTCGGTGACGAACACCGGCACCCGAATGCTCGTGTTCCTCCCCAGCACCCCGCACCCCCTGTCCTTCAACGACTACTCCACCGCCATCTCGGACACCGATCCCCTGGAGGTGTTCCTCACGGAGCTGGCGGACGTCCTCTCCTACAGTTCCTTCATGCGGGAGGATATATAAAATAGAGCGAAAAAATATCGGGATACGTTGACGTACCCCGATATTTCTTGTTAGTTAAGGTATTCTCATTTCGCGGCGTGGGCCTTGGTGGTCTTGATGACCTTCTCGGTCTCGCCGTCGAAGAGGTACACGTTCTCGTAGGGGATGGTGAACTCGATCTCGGTGTCCACATCGGGCTCGTCGTGGGGGTCCACCTTGAGTATGGCCTTGTCGTCCTCGGCCGTTATGTAGACGTTCGTGTTGTCGCCCAGCATCTCGGTGAGCTCCACGGCGGCCTTGACGTGGTATCCGCCGGCGGCGGAGCCCAGGACGATGCCCTCGGGACGGAACCCGAAGACGATCTCCTTGCCCTCGTACTTCTTGGCGTCCTTGCCCAGGAGGTCCGTGACGTCCATGGTGTTCTTGCCGAATGTCACCTTGCCGCCCTTGAGCTTGCCCCGGATGAAGTTCATGGGGGGCTCACCGATGAACCCGGCCACGAAGACGTTCACCGGCTCCATGTACAGGTCATAGGGGGTGCCTATCTGCTGGACGTAACCGTCCTTCATGACGACTATCCTGTCGGCCAGGGTCATGGCCTCGGTCTGGTCGTGGGTGACGTAGATGGTGGTGGCGCCGGTGGAGCGGTGGATCTGGGCTATCTCGGAACGCATGGTGACGCGCTGCTTGGCGTCCAGGTTCGAGAGCGGCTCGTCCATCAGGAACACGCCCACCTTGCGGATGATGGCGCGGCCTATGGCCACGCGCTGCCGCTGGCCGCCGGAGAGGGCCCTGGGGAAACGGTCAAGGTAGTCCGTGAGTCCCAGGATCTTGGCGGTGTGCTCCACCTTCTCCTTTATGACGTCCTCGTCAACGCCCTGGAGCGTGAGGCCGAAGGCGATGTTGTCAAAGACGGTCATCTGGGGATAGAGGGCGTAGCTCTGGAAAACCATGGCTATCTCGCGCTCGCGGGGACCCCACTCGTTGGCCCGCTGGCCGTTGATGAGGAAGTCGCCGTTGGAGATGTCCTCAAGACCCGCAACCATGCGCAGGGTGGTGGACTTTCCGCAGCCGGAGGGGCCCACGAAAACGATGAACTCACCCTTCTCGATGTCCAGGTTGAAGTCGTGGACGGCGTGATAGCCGTTTGGGTAAATTTTGTTGATGTTTTTGAGGCTCAGATATGACATACTTTTCTGTCTCCTTACACATGTATTCGAAGCTTGTGCCAAGAGTTCAGTTCGCGAAACCCCGGGCGCCCGTGATTTAAATATACTGCCGTCACCTGGAGGGTTTCCGGGCGTCGCGGTAGATCTCAAGCGCCAGGTGTTTCATCTTGATCAGGAGCAGATCAAAACCGAGATAAAATAATCCGAACAATATCGGCTCCACGCCCAGGGGGATGCTGTCCGCCGGCGCGTGGGTCAGCTCGATGAGAGCGCGGTTCAAAACTGAGTAGGTCAGGAACACGCAGAAGAGCACGAGAAACGCATAGAGGATGTTCAGGGGGAAACTGTAGTAGCCCTTTTTGGGGAACATCATCCAGCGGTCGTTGCCGCCGGGCGTCTTGGCGAAGAACCTGAGGGCGTTGTTCGTGAGGATATCCGTCACGACCCCTAAGGCGATGCCAGTGACAAAGAGCGTGTCGAGCATATCGGCCATGTAGGCGCTGAGTCCCCACATGAAGAAAAAGCACACCGCCGCCACGAACCAGAACTTGATGAAACACATCTTGACCCAGTCCGCGATCCTGAGTTTCGAGCCCGAACGGTACTTGCGGAGCTCCTCCTCGCTCACCTTGGGCGAGTTATCCTTATTAGCCGTCACAAGGTCGTCAACGGCCTTGGTCTTCAGCTTGTAGTAGTCGGACTGCTGGAGTATCTCCTTCTCCTCATGCCCGTTGCCTTTCTTTTTTGCCATAGCGATCCTGTCCTCAATGGCGGGAGGCCCAGGACGTGGGCCTCCCTATGCTGTAAATGGGATGCCTCAGGCGTCGGCGGAGAGGTCAAGAGTGCCCATCTCGGCATTCCCGGCCACCTCGACGTTAGTGTTGATCTTCCTGAGGAGCTTGGAGTACACCGGCAACAGGGCGGTGAGCACGGTGCCAACCGCGAGCCAGATGATGTGCTGCTGGATGTACCACTGAGCATAGATGATGAAACTGTTCTTAACAAGGTCGATGTTGCTTCCGGAGGAATTGAGGGCGGCGTCTATCCTGCCAAGGTAGTAGACATCGGCAAAGACTATTATGCCCACCATCACAAAGCACAAAACAAGCATCGGCACATTCACCTTCTTGCGGTAGGGGAAGGCGTTGTTAAAGCACAGCAGCGAGAGCATGGAGAGGAGCATCACCGCGAAACCGGCGAGGCCCATGTTGCTCCCCTGGAGCTGGGCGGTGGTATCGGAGACGTCGGAGAGGTGGAAGGAGTAGATTATGAAGGCTATCACAAACACCACCAGGGGGATGCGCTGGGGGCGCCTCTTGAGGCTGACGATGAACTTACGCAGCGCGTCCTTGCAGACGTAACCGAACCCCTTCTTCGCCTTGGCGGGAGCGGTCTTAGTAGTTGATTTGTTGTTTGCCATCACTTATCCCCCCTTATCGCGTTTGTTGTCTCCTTGTCGAAGAAGTGCTTTCTCAGCACGGCGAAGGAGGCGGTGTCGCCCACCTTGTAGTTCTTCCAGCCCTTGAGCTTGGCGGTGACTCTGACGCCCGTGTTGCCCACGTGGCCGTAGACCAGGGTGTTCATACCCAGGTTCTCGTTGTTGGTGACGGTCACAGAGATGTCCCGGCCCTCGGTGAAGTTCTCGGGGCGGACGCCCAAGGTGATCTCACGGCCCTGATAGGCGGCGAGAGTCGCCTTCTCCTCCGGGGTGAGGGCGAGCTTTATGCCCTCGCCAACGAGTTCGTTGCCGGAGACCTTCACGTCGTAGAAGTTCATGGGCGGCAGACCTATGAAACTGGCCACGAAGACGTTGTTGGGGGAGTCGTAGAGTTCAAGCGGCGTGCCCACCTGCTGGACGTGGCCCATGGACATGCAGACGATCCTGTCGGCCAGCGTCAGTGCCTCGGTCTGGTCGTGGGTGACGTAGAGCATTGTGGCCTGGAGCCTCTTGTGGAGGAGCAGTATCTCGCGCCTGGTGGCTCCGCGGAGCTTGGCGTCCAGGTTCGAGAGGGGCTCGTCAAAGAGGAAGACCTTGGGGTTACGCACGATGGAACGGCCCATGGCCACGCGCTGGCGCTGGCCGCCGGAGAGCTGGGCCGGTTTCTTGTTGAGCTGGCTCGTGAGGCCGAGGATCTCGGCTGCGGCCAGGACCTTCTTGTGGATGACGTTGGGGTCCTCCTTGCGGAGGGTCATGGAGAAGGCCATGTTCTCATAGATGGTCATGTGGCCGTAGAGGGCGTAGCTCTGGAACACCATGGCCATGTCGCGGTCCTTCGCGGGGGTCTGGGTGATGTCACGGCCGTCCAGAAGGAGCTTGCCGTTGGAGATATCCTCAAGGCCCGCCACCATGCGTAGGGTGGTGGACTTTCCGCAGCCGGAGGGACCTACCAGGACTATGAGCTCGCCGTCCTTGACGTCGAGGTTGAAGTCAAAGACCGCCTGAACTTTATTGTCGTATATCTTATCGATATGCTGAAGATTCAACTGAGCCATGACTTCACCCCCTTATGCCTTGTTCTCGAGGGTCTTGAGGTGAGCCTCGAGCTCGGTGCATCTGATGTAGTTGAGCACGGCGGAGAAGATGAGCGCCGCGGCGGAGACCAGGAGGTAGACAAGAGCCAGGGTGTAGGTGCTGTCGCCCATGACGGGCGTATCGACACCGTTCACCAGCGTGGTGGCGCCGTGGGCGGCGGTGGGGATGACGAACACCCTCACTACCTGCATGACGCCCGCCACAATGAGGATCATGGAGTAGTTCTTCTTGTAGTTCTTGACCGCCTCGGAGGCGAGAAACACCGCCAGCATGAATATAAGGTTATAGACTACTGAGGCGCCTATCTGGATATTGTAGTAGTACTGCCCCACGTCCTGGCGGTAGATGAGCACGAAGTAGAAGACGTCAAAGAGGAGTCCGAGATAGCACAGGTTCGCGCAGGCGGAGTTCTTGACGAACCTCATTCTGTCGCGGGCGATAAGCTTATCCTCGGGTGTGCTGACCTTGCTCATGCCTTCACCTTCTTTCCTTTGCCTTCCTCAACGAGCTTGCGCTCGTCCTTCATGAGGAGGATCTTCCACACGCAGCAGGCCACCAGCAGCAGCGCCGCGATTATCATGAGGGCGAACACCACATAGTGGAGGTCAAACCAGAGCGTGGACTCGGTGTAGGTGGACTTGTAGGTCTCGGAGAACTCCTTTAGGGCCGCGAAGTCCACGTTCAGCCACTGGGCCTTGAAGATCTCTATGTAGCTGTGGGCAAAGATGGGGATGTAGAAACTCGCCACAGTGAAGAGACCGATGGAGATATAGTTGCTGATGTAATACTTCCTGCGGATGCTGGTGTTAGTCACAAAGAGCAGCGCCGCCAGGATGATGTAAACTATACTGTAGTTTACCAATACCTTGTTGAACGCCTGGATATTGTAGTAGACCATTGCGCCGGAGACCGAACGCTCCGTGGCGGTGATGGTATACCCCTCGGGGGAGTTGGCGTCCTCCTCCACCCTTATCCTCATGGCGGGATAGAGGGCGTCATAGAGGTCCGTGGAGAGCCCCAGGGCGTAGAGGAACAGAATGACTGTCACAATGAGGGCAACAAGGCAGACTATCTTTTGAGCTTTTAGTTGCTTTTTATACATGACAACCTCCTCTTAGGGAAGTTGCCGGCCGCCCCGCCGGGTGTCCCCGGCGGGACTGAGCGGCAAATCCGTTAAATTTTTTAGCGCGATTTGAGTCGTTCTGTGCTTATGATCTACTTAGATCTCACTCGCCCTTGGCATAAGCCCAGGCGTCGTTCTGGATCTGGAGGTAAGCCTTGCCGTTCCAAGCATCCGCAACGTAGGCGGCAGCGGCATCGGCGCTGGAGAGGTTGGAATCGGTGTAGCCGTTGATGATGATGTCGATGAGGACGTTCTCGGTGTCGGAAGAGGTGCCGAACTTGCCCTTGCTGCCCAGCTCCGCAAAGCTGTTCACGGTGCTGGTCTGGCCCTCGTCAAGAGGCAGGGTGGTGAGGACGGAGGTGTACCAGGGGTTCTCGGTGAGGGCGAGCTCGGGGTGCTTGATGGTGCCAAGGCCGATGGCGTTGGAGATGTAGCCCGCGCCCTCGCGGCCGGCATCAGAGGTGCACTGGAACTCGAAGGACTGGCTCTTGAGGAAGGAGAGGGTGGAGCCCAGGAAGTAACGGGCGTAGTTGGTGTAGTTGCCGTTGGCGAGGGCCCAGAGCTCCTCACGGGTGGCGTCGGCGATCTCAGGCCACTGCTCACCGTTGAAGTTGAAGGTCACGAAGTTGCCGTTGGCATCCTGCTTGATGAACTCATCGGGGCCGTAGGAGAGGAGTATCTGGCCCTCCTTGGTGTAGGCGTAGTCGATGAGGGCGAGGGCGGCGTAGAGCTTGTTGTCGTCGCCGTTGACGCCGGCCTTGGAGATGGCCCAGGCGTCGGTCTTAACAGAACGCCAGGACTCGGTGAAACGCATGTAGACGCCCTCGTCGCTGGTGCCGTCATACCAGCGGGACACAGGGACCATAACGGCCATGTACTTCTCGCCGGCAGCCTTGTCGAGCTTGGTCTCGTTGTAGAGGGTCTGGGTCTGGTTGTAGTCGTAGTGCATAAAGCCGAGGTCGTTCTCCAGCATGGTCTCGGTCTTCTCGTCGGAGTTCTCGAGGAAAGACTTGGAGATGAGGCCCTCGGTGGCCATGTCGTGCATCTTGGCCATGGCGTCGTAGGTCTCGGGCATCTGGCGGGCGTCATAGAGGGAGCCGTCGGTGCCTACATAGAGGTAATCCTTGCGGGACTCAAGGCCGCGGACACCGAAGAGGGTGCCGGCGAGACGGAACATATCAACCTTGCGCTGCATGTTGCTGTCCTCACGGGAGAAGAGGCCGAAGATCTGATCGGTGCCGTTGAGGGTCTGGGGGTTGGCGACGACGCAGCGGAGGAGAGCTACCAGCTCATCCACGTCCCAAGCGGCGTTCTGGCCGATGAAGAGGTCGGCGCGGTTGGTGCCGTAGTATCCGCCATAGGCCTCGTCGATGTATGTACGGAGCATGTTGACAGCGGCCACGCCGTCCATGCTGCCGGCGTCGTTCATCTTCTGGACGATGTTGCCGGCGGTGTCGTAATCCTTTGTGACCTTCTCGACGCCGGAGCCGTCAGCCTTGACGACGTCGATCTCGATCTTGCCGGAGGTGGGCATAAAGGGGGTGTAAGCGGGGGTGGCGGTCTTGCTGCTGGCGGTGGCGGTGAACTCACCCTCGCCGTTCAGGAGCTTCTCGACCCAGTCCACACGCATAAGGGGCATACGCTCGATATCGTTGGAACCGTCGAAGTAGGGGCTGTAGTAGATGGCGCCGGTGTCAACGTCGCCCACGATGGACATGCGGACGATGGGGTTGGCATCGAGGTAGGCCTTGAAGTTGGGCATCTTGTCGAGGTAGTCGGCGATGTTTACGAGGTCGCCGGCCACACCAGCGGCGGACAGGGTAGCGGCGCCGCCGGCCACCATGTCGACCTCACCGAGCTGCTCTTTCCAGTAGTCCCACTCCTTGGAGGCGGAGCCGGCGCCGGTGAACTTGTTCTCGAAGGTGATCCCAAGGCGCTCCTGCATGGTCTGCCAGGTGGGCTTGAGGTCGCCGTTATGGTAGGTCTGGCCGTTGGCGAGGGTCAGTGCGCCGTCAGCGTTGCCGTCCTTGGCGTCGTTGGAGGAGATGGTGTCCGCGTCGAAGGCGATACCGGTGTTTATCTTGTTGTAGCCGGTGGCCATGCGGAGGGTCACGGAACCCTTGGTGTAGAGGTCCGCGACGGTCTCAGTGGTGGTGTCGCTGGGGGTATTGGTGTCGCCCGGGGTGTTGGTGTCGCTGGGGGTGTTCGTGTCGCTGGGGGTGTTCGTGTCGCTGGGGGTGTTGTTGTTATTGTTGTTGTTGCCATTGTTGGGGTTGCTGTTATCGGTCGGGATCTTGGGTCCGCAACCCACGGCCAGGGCCGCGATGAGCGCTACCGTCAAAAGTACGGCGAGCAACTTCTGGATCTTTTTCACAGATTTAATCCTCCTAAAATTTTTATTTGTTCGGGTCTCCCCGAATTTTGACTTAAAGACTTCCGGTGAATGGACCGCCGTGTTTACTCCTTGACGCCGCCCACGTTCACGCCCTTGGCGAAGTACTTCTGGATGAAGGGGTAGATTATGAGGATGGGGACGATGGAGCAGACGATGAGGGCGTAGATGGCGGAGTCGGTGGCGAAAACCTCGTTCCAGCCTGTCACCTGCTCGGGGTCGGTGTACTTCTCCAACTGGAGACGTATGAAGACCTGCAGCGGGTGCTCGTTGGGGTTGGACATCATCTGGCGTGCCCAGAAGTAGCCGTTCCAACGGGAGATGGCGAAGAACAGCGCCACGGTGGCGATGGTGGATTTGCTCATGGGTATGTACACGGTGCTGAGGACCTGCATCTCTGTGGCGCCGTCCACGATGGCCGCCTCCTCGACTTCGGAGGGGACGCCCTCGAAGGCGTTACGCAGCAGGATGATGTTCATGGCCGCCATGCCCATCGCTATGACCACCAGCCACTTATCGTCCATGATACCTATCGAGTTGAACACCTTGCGGGTGGCCAAGTAGTTCAGGTACTGGGGGACGATACCGGCGGAGAACCACATGGTGAAGACCAGGAAGAAGTTGAAGAACTTCCGGAAGAGCAGCCTCTTCTTGGAGAGGGCGTAGCCGCCCAAGATCGCCGTGAACATAGCCCAGAGGGTACCGTAGAGGGTTATGAACAGGGTGTTGGAGTAGGAGGTCCAGAACATGTTGTTCTTGAACATCATGGAGAAGGCCTCGAACTGCACATTCTTGGGGAGGAGGATGATCTCGTTGTACTCCACCTGGGACCTGCCGGAGATAGACGCCGACACGGCGTACACGAAGGGATAGAGGCAGGCGAGAGCGAAGATGGTAAGCAGGGTGTAGCTTATGATCTTGAAGATCAGCTCGGTAATTTCAAGCTTTCTTTTCATGGCGCCCTCCTTTTAATAAAGCGACGTATTCGTTGCCTTACGGGCGATGGTGTTGGAGCCGATGACGAGGAGCATTCCGATCACGTTGTTCATCATCTCGGCCGCGGCGGCAAGTCCCGTTTGGGCCTCGCCTTTCATTCCGTAGCGGTTCGCGAAGGTGGATACCACGTCCGCCGTCACATAGGTGTTGGTGTTGTAAAGCAGCATCACCTTTTCATAGCCCACGTTCAGGAGCGAACCTATGCGGGTTATGAGCATGATGACGATGGTGGAGAGGATACTGGGGAGCACCACGTACCTCATCTGGGCCCACTTGTTGGCGCCGTCTATCTGAGCGGCCTCATAGCTGGTGGGAGAGATGGCGATGATAGCCGCGAAGAACACGATGCTGTCATAACCGGCACCCTCCCAGATGCCGCTGATCTGATAGAGCGTCCTGAAGAACTTGGGGTTGTTCAAGAGGCCCGCCTGTCCTACCTCGTAGGGTATGACGCCCAGCTTAACGAGAGCCTGGCTCACGATACCCATGTTGGTGGTGACAGCGCCCTGCTTCACGAGCATCGCCACCAGCGAGGTCATAACGACTGTGGACATGAACTTGGGGAGATAGGTGAGTACCTGATACACACTCCTCGCTCCGTTGGACTTGACCTCGTTGAAGAACAGGGCCAAGATGATGGGCATCGGGAATCCGAAGCACAGTCCATAGAAGCTGGTGATGAAGGTGTTGCGCATTGCCCTCCAGAAATCCGTGGAAGTGGAGTCTCCCGCGAAGAGCAGACGTTTGAAATACGAGAAGCCGGAAAACATCTGATCGGAGACAGACAAGACGCTGTTGTCCACCTTGAAGCAGCCCAGGAGCTCGTACATCGGCAGGTACCGCCAAAACAGGAAGACCAGGAGCATCGGGACGAGCATCAGATATAGACGCCAGTCCTTGATGATCGCACGGACCACATGGAGCCAGTAGTGCTTCTCCACATCGTCGCGGACGAGCTGTTCCGGATTTTCTCTATATACGCCTCTTTCCTGATCGTAATCGAGAAAATCCGCTGCCCTAACTTTCATTTTTTACCTCCTTTTTTATTCCTCCGGCGCGTTTAGACGCAGAAGGTAATGTTTTTGATCCTCATAGACACCGTCCAGCTTTCGCGCTATCCAGATGATCACAAGAGTAAATACGTAGGAGAGGCTGTCCGTGGTGAAAAATCCAAACACCACACCGGGCGCGTTGCCGAAGGCCAGCGCCACAAGCGCTCTCCCCGCCTGCATCAGGAACTGTACTAAGAAAGCGAAGAGCAATGTGAGACGCACATCCTGCCTCACCCGCTCCTTGCCCAGTCCCCTGAGCATGAATACCGCGACCATTGAGAGAAGGTCGCCTAAACAATATATAATGTATTGGTCGCGGCTCCCCTGGGAGAAAGTGCAGAACACAAATCCCCCCACCAGGGCGTGTATGCCGCCCCAGAACCCCCACCGCATGAAGACGATGGCCGTCACCGCCGCCTCCAGGGAGACGGTGTATATCTCCGTGGGGAACCACCAGTTCCTGGCCATGACTATCAGAAACTCGAATATGGCCATGATGATGGCCCAGAGGCCCAGGTCTATGATCTTATATTCCTTGAAGGTGCGCTGTCTGTTCATCATAACTCATCTTGATCAGATATGTAATGTCTTTTTGGGCCGTCCAGAATATGTATCCGAAAATCATGTCAAAATCGCCAGCACATGAATTTCCAGCAACGGCCGCCCGGTATGGGGTGTGAAAAATGAGGGGCTCGACCCTCTCTTTGATGATTTATACAAATTGACGATGGCATGTATGTGCAACATGACCAGAATGATGCAATTTACTTAGGTTTTTATTATATATGATGGCGCATTTTATGTATATAGACGAAACCGTCAATTTTATGAACAAAACAGATTTTCTGTATCACCGATATGTGCATGTTCCCAAATTAGGTATATAATGGAGATAATACGAAAATGGAGGTATTTCCCATGAAAAATATCACAAATAGTGACGATTTGGGGGAGATCTTCTCCTCCGCCGCCCCCGGAGAGGAGTTGATCCTGGCCCCCGGGGAGTACCGGGTGAAGTCCATGGTCACCGTGCCGGGCCTCACGATACGCGGAGCCGGCGCGGAGAGGACCCGGATAGTGTGGGGCGACTACGCCAAGAAACTGGACGAAAAGGGTGTGGAGTACAACACTTTTCGGACCTGGACCCTGGCAGTCTGCGCGGACGGGGTGACAATGACGGACCTCGCGGTGGAAAATGACGCCCTCTCCCCCGAGAAACTGGGGCAGGAGGTGGCCCTCACGGTCTACGGCGACGACTTCAAGATGGAGCGCTGCCGCCTCTCCTCCACCCAGGACACTCTCTTTTTGGGTCCCCTCCCCAGGGACCTCATTGAGCGATATGACGGTTTTCTCCCGGACATCCTCCGCCGGGACGTCCGCTGCCGCCAGCGGTTCGAGAACTGCCTCATCGAGGGCACGGTGGACTTCATCTTCGGCTGCGGCGAGGCGGTATTTGAAAACTGCGAGATCCGCTCCCTCTCCGACGCCCGCGGCACCGGGTACGCCGCGGCGCCGGCCCACCCCATGGAGGACGAGGAGGGTTTCCTCTTCCGCCGCTGCCGTTTCACCTGTTCCCCAGGCGTCGGGGAGGGCTCCATCTACCTCGCCCGCCCCTGGCGGGACTACGGCCTTGCGAAGTTCGTGGACTGCCAGTACAGCCCCCACATATCCCCCCTGGGGTTTGATAAGTGGAACGACACGGACCGGGACCGCACCGCCCGTTTCTACGAGTCCCCCTCCGTCCCAGGACGGGTAAAATGGACAAAAAGCTTGATATGACCGGCTCTATATTGTATAATGGTCACAAGCGGCTCCGCCGCAAATAGAGTAGTATTAGGGGGTAAACACATGACAATCTGGTACATCGCGCTGTGCCTCGTCATCCTGGGCATATGCTACGTATTCTTCAACTACATGAAGATACGCCGCATGGGCGAGGGCACCCAGGAGATGGCGGAGATGGCGGGCATAATCCGCTCCGGCGCGAACACATTCATGCTGACGGAGTATAAGAGCATCACCATCGTCCTCGTGGCGGTGGCGCTGGTGTTCACGCTCTTTGTGGAGAAGACCTCGGGTCTCACCTTCCTCTTGGGCGGGGCCATGAGCAGCGCCGTCTGCGTCCTGGGCATGAAGAGCGCCACATACGCCAACGTCAGGACCGCCAACAAGGCCCGGGAGAGCCTCTCCATCGGGGAGACGGTGAAAGTGGCCCTCTGCGGGGGCAGTATCTCCGGCCTTGCGGTGCAGACCTTCGGTATGCTGGGGCTGCTCATCATCCTCATCGTCCAGGCCGGGGTGGACCACACGAGCGTCAGCACCGGGCTCATAAAGCTTGGCGGCATGAGCTGCAACCCCACCGTGATGCGCGTCTCCACCTACTCCCTGGGCTGCTCCATCGTCGCCATGTTCAACCGCGTGGCCGGGGGCAACTACACGAAGGCCGCCGACATATCCTCCGACATCTTAGGCAAGATACGCCACGACCTCCCGGAGGACGACAGCCGCGTCCCCAACACCATAGCCGACTTCATCGGCGACAACGTGAACGACATCGCTGGCAACTGCTCCGACCTCTTGGAGAGCTTTGTGGCGACGCTCTCCGCCTCCATCATGATAGCCGTCACGCTCTACCAGACCCACGGCTCCAAGGAGCACATAACTGACGCCACCTTCAACGCCACCGTGACCTTCCCGATAGTCCTGGCGGCCTGCGGGCTCTTAGGGTGCCTCTTGGGGCTCGGCATCGCGAACTTTAAGAAGATGAGTGACGACCCCTCCCGGGAGCTCGACCTCTCCACCTGGATATCCGCCGGCGCCACGGTGCTCTTGGGGGGCGCCGCCAGCTATCTAATATTCGGCAAGCTCGCCTCCGGCGGGAACCTCTACGACGACTTCGTCCTGGGCTGGGCCTCCCCCTGGATATCCGCCGTCATGGGCATAATCTCCGGCGTTGCCATCGGCGTCATAACGGAGTATTACACCAGCACCGACCACCGCCCCACGAGGGAACTCGCGGAGATATGCGAGGAGGGCGAGGCGTTTGTCGTGACGAAGGGCGACGCCATCGGCTCCCGCTCCTGCCTCCTGCCGGTGCTCATAATCGCCCTGGCGCTCCTCATCTCCGGCAAGCTCTGCGGCACCTACGGCATAGCCATCTCGGCCCTCGGGATGCTGGCCTTCGTGGGCGCCACGGTGTCCATCGACGCCTTCGGCCCCATCGCGGATAACGCGGGGGGTCTCGCGGAGTCCTGCCACCTGCCCGCCGGCGTCCGGAAGATAACCGATAAGCTGGACGCCGTCGGCAACACCACCGCCGCCATCGGCAAGGGTTTCGCCATCGGCTCCGCCGCCTTCGCTACCGTGTCCCTCATCGTGGCGTACGTGGGCAACTACACTGAGATCGGCGCGGAGCTCCAGCTCAACTTCGCCTCCTTCTTCGTGGTGGCCGGCGGCATACTGGGCGGCGCGCTGGTGGAGTACTTCAGCGCCATGCTCACCGACAACACCATCGACTCCGCCAAAATAATGGCCGACGAGGGCGACAAGATGATGTCCATCCCCGGCGTCTTAGAGGGCAAAGTCCGGCCCGACTACAATAAGATGATACGCCTGGCGGCTGAGGAAGCCATACGCAAGATGGTCTTCCCCTCCGTCATAGCGCTGCTCATACCCGTTATCGGCATGGTGCTCTTCGGGGTGCAGTTCGTGGGCGGCGTCCTCGTGGGGGCGACGATAGTTGCCATACCCAGGGCCATCTTCATGGGCAACTCCGGCGGCGCCTTTGACAACGCCAAGAAGTACATCGAGGGCGAGAACATCGCCGGCCACGGCAAGGGCTCCCCGGCCCACAAGGCCGCCGTCACCGGCGACACCATCGGCGACACCCGCAAAGACGTAGTCGGCGTGGCCCTGGATATCTTCATTAAGCTCATGAGCACCGTCTCCAACACCATCGCGCCAATATTGAGGAATATATCCCTCATGAAATAACAAGCTTTCGCCTCCTGTCCAAAAAATAATGCCCCGTCAGTCCGGCGCCTGCCGCCCTGACGGGGCATATTATATGTTTTGTGCGTTTATTTTCCCAAAAATTCCTCAGGGTTTCTTTATCGCCAGATCCAGCACCAGCGAGACCACCGCCAGCGCGAGGAGGAGTATGAAGGGGGCTATGTAGGCGCCGGAGGACTCCAGCAGCGTGGAGGCGGCCGTGGCCATGAAGGACGCCCCCATGAGGTTGAAGTTCATGATGGAGAAGTTGAGGGGGAAGTACTTCGTGCCGTAGAAGGCGGAGGTGAAGGCCGAGGAGATGGTGGGGCCGGTGCCGTAGGAGAATCCCGTGGCGCAAAGCCCCAAGACCCCTAACGGCAGGGAGTGGACGAGGACGGACACCAGCGTCACCCCGGCGGCGCAGATGGTGAGGATATTCGCGAATATCATCGTCTTCTTCCGGCCCAGCTTATCAAAGAGCGCCCCGGTGGCTATTCGCCCCAGGCCGTTGCACACGGAGAGCACCCCCACGAGGGTCGTGGCGAGGGAGGCGCTGGCCCCGATGGAGAGGGAGAGGTCCCGGGCGAAGGATATGACCGTGTTGCCCACGGCGGAGAGGCAGACAATGCACAAAAACGCCAGCCAGAAGGAGACTCTGCGCACCATCTGGGAGGTGGTGTAGTCCCGGGCCTCAAAGTTCTCGCCGCCGCCGGATGCTTTCTTCTTGGGCTCCGGGAATTTCGTGCCCGGCTCCGGGAGACGGAGTATGAGGGCAGTCACCACAAGCACCGCCGCCAGGGCGAGGCCGATGACCAGGTACGCCGTGCTCCAGCCGGGCCCATCTATTATGGCGGAGGCCGCCTTGCCTATGATTAGCGCCGAGGCCCCGAAACCCATGAGGAGCGCCCCTGAGCAGAGGCCCTTCTTATCCGGGAACCAGGCGCTCACCGTGCCTATTATCACATTGTATGCTATGCCTATGCCGAACCCCGCCAGGACGCCGTAGCTTATGTAGAGCATAGCGAGTCCCCCTGTGAGCCGTGAGGCCAGCACGAACCCCAGGCCGCTGACGGCGGCGGAGATGATGAGCGTCACCCGGGAGCCGAGTTTCTTGTTCACCATGCCCCCGGCAAAGCCGCCCAGGCAGAAGAAACACATGGTGAGCGTGAAATTTACAGCAAGCTCCGAGTTCGTCCAGCCGAAGGCGTCCCCCAGGGGCGCTTTCAGTATGGACCAGGCGTATATGACGCCCCCAAAGAGCAGGGCGACGACGCCCAGGACGAGGTACAGCCACCTGACAGAGATATCATTTTTCGCGTTTTTCATCGAGTCTCCACTCCTCCCGCAGGATAATTTATTTCGCTGCCGTCTATTTTATACCATAACGCGCCGTTTGTCCATGGGGTAGCTCGAATTTCAGACGCGGTTTTTACATCAATATGTACATACGGCCCCCGAAATCCTCTTGCGTTTTAGTGCATACTGGGATATAATATCGTGTGGTGAAACATTTTCCTTGCAGTACGTTAAATTAGGGCTTGTTTTAAAAATAGGGAAGGATAGTGCTATTTCAACAATATAGAAATAGCGCCAACATAAACGAAAGC
>CANQYW010000010.1 GCA_947628185.1 uncultured Oscillospiraceae bacterium | reverse complement strand
TGGTGGGAGTAACAGGGCTCGAACCTGTGACCTCCTGCTTGTAAGGCAGGCGCTCTAACCAGCTGAGCTATACTCCCGTGGCCGTAACGGCAGTTGCTATTATACTAAATGTACCCCTCATTTGTCAACATTTATTTTAAATTTTTTGCTCATCAAAATTACCTGGGCAAAACGGTATATTTTCCACCCCACATAGCAAGACTAATGGCAAAAGGAGGTCAAAACATGAAGAAATCCAAAATTCGCCTGGCCGCGGCCGCGGCTCTTTTTTCTCTGACAGCCGCCCTCGCGCCCGCCGGCGCCGCCGCCACGGGGTATATCTCCCCATCCGCCAGCCTCAACTCCGCCCCCGTGGCGGAGAGCATAGAGCTCACCACCTATAGGTCCGTGCCTGTGACGGACCGGTTCTCCTGCCTCGACCCGGAGGGCGACGCCGTCACCTACTCCATAGAAAGGCCGCCCAAGAAGGGGACCGTGGAGATCGACGGCGACCAGTTCACCTACACCCCCGCCCAGGGCAAGAAGGGCTCCGACTCCTTCACCTACGCGGCCACCGACAGCCTCGGCAACAAATCAAACGCGGCCACCGTCACCGTGAAGATAAAAAAGCAGTCCACCACTGTCACCTACTCCGACATGTCCGACAGTCCCGCCGCATACGCCGCCACGGCCCTGGCGGAGAACGGGGTCTTCGTTGGCGAACAGGTGGGCGGGGAGTACCTCTTCCGCCCCGCCACACCGGTGACCCGGGGCGAATTCCTGGTGATGTGCCTCAAGATGAGTGGCACGGAACTGCTCTCCGGCATCACCCGCACCGGGTTCTATGACGACAACCTCATCCCCGATTGGCAGAAACCATACGTCACCACGGCCCTCATGGACAGCATAATCTCAGGCCGCGCCCTCTCCGACGGGCGTGTGGTCTTCTCCCCCAACGACTCCATAACCTTCGCCGAGGCCGCAGTCATGCTAAATAACACCCTGGGCATCACGGACGTCTCAGTGGACATCCAGGAGCCCGCCGCCCCGGCCTGGGCGTACCAGGCGAGCCTCAACCTCTCCTCCTGCGACATCATAAGCGGCGTGGAGGCCGGCGTCTCCTCCGCAGCCGTCACCCGCGCCGACGCCGCCCAGATGCTCTCCGCCGCCATGACGGTCATGGAGAGCCGTTCCCAGGACTCGCTCCTCGGATGGCTAAGTAGATAAAAAAACCGGCCGCAGCGACTTCCGTTGCGGCCGATTTTCTTAGGTTTTGGGATTGCGGCAGACACGCCGCGGGGATATCCTTATTTAAGTCCGAACTTTTTGTTGAACTTATCGACACGTCCGCTGGTGTCTACCAGCTTCTGCTTGCCGGTATAAAAGGGGTGGCACTTTGAGCAGATCTCGACCTTAATGTCACTCCTCGTACTGCCGGTCTCGATGACCTCGCCGCAGGCGCACCTGATCGTGGTCTGTCCGTACTTAGGATGGATACCTTCCTTCATTGCGTTCACCTCTTTCGTCTTTAATCGCGTACAGTGAATTCTATCACGTTTAGGGCGCTATGTCAACTGTTTTTTAAAGTAGTCCCAGAGATTTTCTCCCCATGAGCTCACACCTCCACGTCCACGCCGGCTGTGAGGAAGGAGAGTATCCTCCGGCGGACCGGCATTTTGAGTATCCGCTCCATGGCGAGGGCGTAGGTCTCCACCTGCCCCGCGTAGAAGGCGGCCCGCTCCGCCACGGTTTCGGGGGTGACGTAGTCCGTCTTAAAGTCGATGACCGTCAGCTCCCCATCCTCCTGGACGCAGCAGTCCACCACGCCCTGGAGGAGTATCCGCTCCCCGGGCTCGTAGCCCGGGATCTCGCCGGAGTCCACAAGGAGGGAAAATTTGAGCTCCCGGCGGACGTCCCGGGCCTCCAATATGAGTCTCCCTGTGGGGCCGGCAAAGAACCGGGATATGACCTCCGGGCGCACGGCCCGGGCCTCCTCGCCGGTTATCGTGCCGAGGGCCCGAAGGCGCTCTATCTCCCCCGCCGCCCCCTCGGCGGTGCGGCACTTCTCAAAGTCCGCAAACTGCATCACCGTGTGTACGGCGGTGCCCCGCTGGGCCGGGGTGAGCCCCCGGCGGCCCTCCATGAAGGCCGGGACGTAGGGCGGGTGGTCGTCGCGGGGGCCCGGGAGGGGCTCCGCCTCCTCCGCCGCCTCCTGGGTCTTAAATGTGCCCTTGAGCTCCGTGGCGGTGAGCTTGGAGGGCATGGACACCCTCCCCATATATGGATATTTAAACGCAAGCGCCTTGGCGAGCTCCGGTGGGATCTCCTGCGTCTCCCGGGGCCCGGTGTGGGATGTACTCTCGGCGGCCCCTTCTCCCCCCGGCCTCACCTCCACGCGGCGAACGTCCCAGGCGGGGCCCTCGGTATCACAGGGGACATTGGGTGCGCCAAAGCGTATAGCGCCGCTCTCCGGACGCCTCAGGGCCGCCATCATTATCCACTCGGCCATTGTGGAGACGGCTGTTGACACCCCGGGGGGCACCGGCAGGGGCGTCCCCTGGAGTTTTGAGAGATCCTTCTCCGCGTCCCGGTAGGTGGCGAGCATTATTAGTTTCTCCCGGGCCCTGGTCATGGCGACGTACAGGACCCTCAGTTCCTCCGACATGGACTCCTCCCTTATCCTCTCCGCCACGGCCCTGCGGGCGAGGGTGGGGTACTCTATCCCCCGCTCCACGTCGGTGTACTTAGGTCCCGGGCCCAAGTCCGGGTGGATGAGGAGGCGCTTTCTCGCGTCCTCCGTGTTGAACCTCTTCACAAGTCCCGCCAATATAACGAGCGGGAACTCCAACCCCTTTGACTTGTGGATGCTCATGAGCGTCACCGCGTTCTCCTGGCTGCGGCTGGGGCCCTCCGGCAGACTGCCCAGCTCCTGCAACCGGCGCATGTGGCTCACGAAGCCAAATAGCCCCCTATAACCCGCGCTCTCGAATTTCGCGGCGTACTCAAAGAGGAGCATGAGGTTCTCCCGGCGTCTCGCGCCCCCCGGCATGGCCCCGACGACGGCCATGAGGTCCGTCTCGGCGGCGATGTGCCACATGAGCTCATTGGCAGTCATGTCCGGGGCGGCGCGTCTGAATCCCCGCAGTTTCTCCAAAAACGCCGCGCACTTCTCGTTCTCGCCGGCGGCGGCGCAGAGGGCGCTGTAGAAGTCCCCCTTCCTGTCGCTGAGCCGGATATTTGCAAGCTCCTCGGAGGTGAAACCGAATATGGGGCTCCTGAGGACGGAGATGAGCGGTATGTCCTGCCTCGGATTATCTATTATGGCGAGGAGTGACATTGTGAGGGTTATCTCCTGCTCGGCGAAGAAGTCCGAGGGCTGGTCCGCCGCCAGGGGCACCCCCTCCAAGACGAAGGCCGCCTGCCAGTCCGGGAGTATCCCCCGGACCGAGCGGGAGAGCACGGCCACGTCGGAATATTTAAGCAGCCTCGTGCCCCCGGCCCCGTCCGAGACACGCATACTGCCCACGAGCTCCTTAATGCGCCTGGCGGCGAAACGGGCCTCCGAGAGCATCTTCCCCTCCTCGGTCTCCTCGTCGCCGGAGGAGAGGTCAAGGACGTCGAGCTCCACCGGCGGCTCAGGGGAGTCGGGGTATTCGGCCCCGGGGTACAGGTACTCCCTGGGGGTGTACTCCATCTCCCCCAGCTCCCTGCACATGAGGTTTTTGAATACGAAGTTCACGGCCTCAAGGATCCCCGCCCTCGAGCGGAAGTTTCGGGAGAGTATGAGCTTTCGGGGCTCCCCATCTTCGGCATTCTCGGCGTCCGGGAACCTTCTATATTTCCTTAAGAATATTGTGGGGTCCGCGAGCCTAAAACGGTAAATGGACTGCTTCACGTCCCCGACAGTGAATATATTCCTCCCCTCCCGGGATATGGCGGAGAATATACGCTCCTGGATCTCGTTTACGTCCTGGTACTCATCCACCATTATCTCCCGGAACCTGCGGGAGACCTCCCGGGCAGTCCCGGTGGGCTCGCCGCTCCCCTGGTCCACCAAGAGTCTCAGGGCCATGTGCTCCTGGTCGGAGAAGTCGATGACGCCACGGCGGCGTTTCACAGCCCCGTAGCGCCTATCAAAGGCGAGGACGAGTTTGAGGAGCGCCGACATCGCGGGCGCCACGGCCCGCATGTCCCGGAGGGCCCGCTCCGAGCTGTCCCAGAATAGTTTCGCCACCTTCTCAAGCTCCGCCTTACAGCGGGTGCGCCGGGCCTTCACGTCCTCGTAGCCCGAGATACGCCCCTTGGGGAAGGCTATGTTGGCGTGGGCCCTCGCGCTGTCCCAGCCCTCATCGAGGGCCGCCTCAAAGGCGGCGATGGAGTCCCGGGTGGCGGTGAGGCTGGCGCCGTACCCCTTATTGAGGGCGGGGTCGGAGGCGGCCATATCCACGAGCTCCCCCATGCTCTCCCGCCAGAAGGCGGCGGTGCGGCGGGCCCTGCCGATTATGACCTGACCCCAGGGCGTCTCGGCGGCGTCCGTCACGCCCTCGAGGGCGAGGTCCCTTAGCCGCTCCTCCACCCACTTTTCCGGGTCCAGGTGGCTCATGAGTTTCCCGTGGGTCTCCAATATTACGTCCTCCAGGGCGGAGTCGTCCCGCCCGGCCCCCATGGTGTCCGCCAGGGCCAGGAACCCCGGGTCCCCGGCGGCGTACTGCTCCTCCAACAGCTCCTGGAGGGCGTTTGCCCGCAGTACGCGGCTCTCGGGCTCGTCCGCCACGCGAAAATCCGGCGGCAGGTCTAAACTCTGGGAGTTCTCCCGGATGAGTTTGGCGCAGAAACTGTGGATGGTCTCTATCTCCGCCCGACCCGCCAACGCCGCCTCCCGGCGCAGACGCTGATTCAAGGGGTCCCGGGCTATGCGCTCGTATATGGCGTCGAGTATCTTCCCCCGGAGCTCCGCCGCCGCGGCGTTGGTGTACGTTATTATGAGAAATTCGTCTATGTCCGCCCCGGCGTCTATTTTGCGGAGGAGCCGCTCCACCAGCACCCGCGTCTTGCCGCTGCCGGCGGCGGCGGAAACTAAGAGCTCCCCGCCGGTGTTCTCCACCACCAGCCTCTGCTGGGGTGTCAGTTTTATCTCGCTCATTTTGCCGCCTCCTCCACCAGATCCCAAAATTCCGACGCCTTGAGGTTGGAGAGTCTACGGAACCTCTCCCCGGAGTGCCCGTCTGTGAATCTGCATGCCTCGAAGTACCTGCACCGGGCGCAGGCGGTGTCCAGCAGTCCCCGGTAGTATGGGTTCGCCGCCACGGACCCGTCCTTTAGGCTGCGGACCATCTCGGTTATGAGCCTGTCCACGGTCCTTGCGAGCTTTCCAAGCCTCTCGGCGTCCGCCGCGCTGCCCTTTATGTCCCCGGAGGACGTGACCTGCACCGGGAGTTTCCCCCGGTGGCCGTGATCCATGGCCTCGATTATCTCGGGGTCCGCCAGGATGAGGCCGCTGTACTTTAGAAGTTTCCGGCGCTCCTTCTCAAGCTCCTCCCCCTCTAAGTCCCTGTCGCTGCGGACTATCTCGTCCCTCGCTGGAGCGTAGAGGACGCCCGCCGGCACGATGCTGCGCCCGTACCTCTCACTCCCCTCCCGCTCCAGGGCGAAGAGGTAGATGAGCATCTGTAGTCCGATGCCGTACCATATGTCCCCCAGATTCAGGGCCTTCTTTCCTGTCTTGTAGTCCACCACCCGGAGATAGAGCTTTCCGTCCTTCACATAGCCGTCCACCCTGTCCACGATGCCCATAACGGAGGCGGCGGCTTCCCCGTCCCGGACCTCCACCGGCGGGAGTTCCCCATCGGGGGAGAAACGTAGCTCGAAGTCCAGCGGGCGGAAGTCCGAGTCCCGCAGCTCCTCGCACATGTTGAGCACCACCTTCTCCGCCGCCTCCGCGAGGCGGCCAAAGAGGTACTTAAACCTGCCGGGCTTATTCTCTATGCCCCCCAAGCGCCGCAGGGCGTACTCCTCCACAAAGTCCCGGGTGAGCGCCCGGACCTCCGCCTCCGGGACGTTCCCGAAACCGCCCCTCGCCTCTATCTCCCGGACCGAGCGCTCCAGGATGAAGTGCATAAAGGTGCCGGACTCAGGGGCGTCCAGGGCGGCCTCGCGCCTCGGGGCGGCGCGGAGGCCGTAACGGAGGAAGTACGCGAACCGGCAGGAGTAGTACATGTCTATCCTGGAGGCCGAGAGGCGGGGTTTCCTGCCGTAGAGTTTTTCACTTGTGAGGGCCGCGAGCCTCCCCCGGGGCACGTCCGCCGCCGCGAGGATGGAGCGCAGCCGCTCCCCATCTCCGTCGCGGCCCTCAAAATACCGCCTCGCGGCCTGGGCCAGGGGACCCTCCCCGGTGACGGCCAGCTCAAAGCATGGTCCCGGCGCGGCGGCGTATATCTCCTCGCCGGGCGCGCGCTCCCCGATGGAGAGGAGTTTCATTATTCGCGTCACTATATAGGACCGCCGCTCCCCGGCGGGGTATGAGAACATTATGCTCTCCTCCGGGACTGTGAGGGAGGCGTAGACAGCCGAGAGCTCCCGGCCCGTGTCGTCCTCTCTGCCGTCCGTCACCTCAATGCCCAGGTCCCGCAGTTCCTGCCGCTCGCTCTCGGTGAATATCCCGCCGCCCTGGTCCCTGGGGGGGAGGGCTGAGTCCGTGGCCCCCAGGATGATTAGGTGCTTTATCCCCCGGGCCCGGATCCTCGTCATGTCCCCCGCCCGGACGCTATCTAACGCCGTGGGTATGGCGCCCACCTTATACTGGGAGAGCACGAGTTTCAATAGCCGCAAAAACTCCTCCCGCTCCACGGGCGTCTCGCCGCATATGTCCGCAAACTGCTGCATGGCCCCGATGAGTATGTCCCAGAGCTGCCGGTACTCCTCCGCCAGCTCACCCATCCCACGGGAGGCCAGCTCCCGGCGTTTCCCGGCGAGGATGCCGTAGAGCCCTATCTCCTCCAAAAAGCCGTAGAGCGCCCGCAACTTCTCAATGGCCGCCTCGCCCCGGGCCATCCTCCGGGAGAGGGTCAGTATTGGAGCGGATATCCGCGCCCTCAGGGCGTTTATCCTCTCAAGCTCCCCGCTCTCCCGCTCCGTCATCTCCTCCGTGTAGCCGCCGGGGTGCATGGTCCACTCCCTCGACCACATCGCCTCGCCCCGGATGTTCCACTTGAGGACGTAGTTTTCAAGTTCGTCCCGCTCCTCCGGCTCTATCCCCGCAAGGTTCGTCTTGAGGTACTTAAATACATTAACATAATCCCAGTTATTTAATATTATGTCAAGCGCCGCCGTGACGAGGGCCATCACGGGCCGCTCCAGTATCTCCCGTTTCTCCGTCTGGGACACTGGCACGCCGTAACGGCGGAATACGCCCTCCAAGATGGACTCATAGTTTCCCCAGTTTGGGGAGACGACGGCTATGTCCCTGAACCTGGCCCCGCCCCGGACGAGCTCTAATACCCGCGCGGCGGCGGCGGAACACTCCTCGGGTATGTCCGAGGCCGCAACGACAGTGACGGCGGAGCACTCCCCATCAAAGGGGGGCGCTGAGTAGTCAAAGAGCGCCGACTCAAGGTACGAGAGCTCCGGCGCTTTGGCGTCCTCATGTCGTCTCCTGTAGACCGTCTCGGCCTTTATGTGGAGCTCGGAGGCCCGGGCCAGGAGACGTCTCGCTGTGGTGACGCTCGCCCTAAATAGGAGCTCCGTGTCCGCGAGGCTCCCCATGGTGAGCGCCACTGTTATGTCCGCGCCGCAGCGCAGGAGCTCCAATATGACGTCGAACTCCTGGTTCGTGAAGTCGGTGAAACCGTCAATGAATATGGCCCCGCCCTGGGCTATCCGGCTGCGGCCAATGTCCCCGGCAAGGCGCGTGAGGCGGTCCCGGGCGTCCACGCCGCTGCGCTCCTTTACGGCGTCGTATGCCTCGAAGATGAGCGTCAGGTCCTGGAGCTTTCGCCCGAAGGCCCCCCCGGCGGACTCGGCGGCCCGGGCTATGTCCTCCGTTGCCGCCCCGGCGGCCCGCAGCTCGTCATAGGCGGTTATGAGGTTCGGCAGGAAGTCCGGCCTCCGGCCCCCCACGTTGTAGACCCGCAGGGCGGAGCTCACGTTCATCGCCGCAAGGCCCATGGCCAGCACTCTGCCGCCGTTATCGAGGGTCTTCTCCCCCAATCCCCCGGTCTCGGCAAACACACGTGTGGCGAGGCGCGTGAAACTCAGCACCTCGCAGTATAGGCACATATCGTCGCCCATGGCGGCGAGGGCCCTCTCGCAGTCGTGGGAGTACTGCTCCGGGACTATGAGGATGTTCCCCTCAAGGCCCCGTTCCGCCCGGCTCTTTATCTCGCTCAAAAGGTATGAGGTCTTGCCGCTGCCGGCCCGCCCAAGGATAAGTCGCAGCACAATTAAGCCCCCCTTCAGTAATATTCAATTATTATAACACTTAATTTACAATTTTTATAGAGTTGACTGTTTATTTTTGTCGAGGTTTGGATTATAATAGGCGCGTATCAGCTTAATTGGAGGTATCTTCTTCATGACCCGTCAGAGGTTGCTCATCGGCACCATCGCGCTGACGCTGCTGCTGTCGCTGGCGCTGGCTTTTATAAACGTAAATAACTACCCCGCCCCGGAGGAACCCACCGGCACAAAGGACGAGGCCGGGAACGAGAACAAGAACCCCAACCCCTACCCGGAGGACACAAACTCCGACACGGACCCCGAGCCCCAGGCGCCGGAGAAGTACGTCTACACCCCCTACGAGTGGCCGGAGGACGAGTTAGAGCCCTACAACGGCACTGTGGAGCACCTGTTCTTCCACCAGATAATCGCCTACCCGGAGCTGGCCTTTGACGGCGATAACCAGCAGAAGGGCTTTGACGACTGGATGTGCACCGTCAGCGAATTTAATAAGATAATGGACAGCCTCTATGAGAACGGATATATCCTCGTGAACATGAACGACGTCTGGTCCGAGTACACCAATGACGACGGCGAGACCCGTATGAAACAAAATACACTCATGATCCCCAAGGGCCGCAAGCCGCTCATAATCTCCATTGACGACACCTGCTACTACGAGAGCTACATCGGCAACGGTTTCATGGAGAAACTGGTGCTGGGCGAGGACGGGCAGATTTGGGCCTACGGCCACGACCCTGAGGGTAAGGAGGTACTGACGCAAGAGCTCGATATCATCCCCGCCATCGACACCTTCGTCAAGAAACACCCGGACTTCTCCCTCAACGGCGCCAAGGCCTGCCTCTCCCTCACGGGGTACGAGGGGATATTCGGCTACCGCACGAACACCGAGAGCACGGGCATGACCCCGGAGATGGAGCAGCGCCGCGCCAAGGAGATCGAGGCGGTGAAACCGATAGTCGAACAGCTCCGGGCCACCGGCTGGTACTTTGGCTGTCACACCTGGGGCCACATAAGGCTGGACAGCGACAGTTACGACGTGGAGGCCATAGGCCGGGACATGACCCGGTGGTTCAGCGACGTGGGCGACATCGTGGGCCCCACGAAACTCATATTCTACCCCCACGGCGGGCGGCCCGACGGCGACGACTGGCAGAAGACGGGCGAGGAATTTAAGTACCTCCAGAGCCTGGGTTTCCGGGTCTTCGCCTCCGTGGGCATCGAGTCCTTCGTCTTTATAAAGAACGACATCAGCGCCGTCATCTGCGACAGGCTCCACCCGGACGGCACCACCCTCCGTTACCAGCGCCAGAGGTACCTGAGGTTCTTTGACGCCAAGGAGGTCTACGACTACGAAAACCGCCCCGAGGAGTACGGGTACGACTTCTCGTGAGGCCGATTTATAAGCAATCTCGTTTATTTTAAGGAGGCACCATGAACGGCAACAATTCAAGGCGGCATTACCGCCGGAGGAGGTACGCGGGCTCACCGCTGCTCTCAATTCTCTTCTTTCCAACAGCGCTCCTCTACCAGGAGATACTGCTCAGGCTCTTTGACAAGGACGTGACGTTCTTCTCCATGGGGCTCCTGCGCGTGATTCTCTTCTCCCTGGCGGGCGGGCTATTCATCTTCCTCATCGTGGACGTGATACCAAATAAGAAGGCCGCCCGGTGGGTGGGCGGCATACTGATGGCCGTGTACCTCGTTGTGCTGTGCGTTGAGCGGGGCGTGAAGAGCATGTTCTCCATGTACTACGGCATCGCCGCGGCCGCCGGCACAGCTGGGGACGCTGTGGGGAACTTCTTAGATAACACCATCGCGGCGGTCATAAACCTGATACCGTTCATACTCCTCTCCATCATACCGCTGGTGCTCTTCTATGTGCTCCGGTACGCCATCGTCTATGAGCGGGGACAGAGCTGGCTGACCCGGGGATTTTTGCTGACGGTGGTGGTGGTATTTCAGCTCTTCGGGTTCATGTTCTCCAACATCGGCGACACGAAACGGCTCTACACCTATGACTTCACCACGAATAACGGCGTGCCCAACTTCGGTCTCTTCACCTGCATGAGGCTGGAGTTTGAATACGCCGTCTTCGGCCAGCCCCAGGCGGATCTGAGCGATTACCTCCCAAGCGAGAATAACGGTGACGACCCCAATAAGGGCTCCACCCCCTCAAATAATGACGACCCCGCCGGGAACGATGGCCCGGAGGGCAACGGCGACCCCAACACCCAGGACCCGGAGGGGAACGGCGGGGACGTGGAGCCGCCGAAACCCATCGAGTACGGCTACAACACCCTGGATATCGACTTCGACACCCTGGCGGAGAACGCCTCCAATGACACAATAGCCAGTATGCACGAGTACTTCGGGGCCCTCTCCCCCACCCAGCAAAATGAGTACACGGGGCTCTTCAAGGGCAAGAACCTCATACTCCTCACCGCGGAGTCCTTCTGCACCTACGCGATCGACCCGGAGCTCACCCCCACCCTCTACAGGCTAACCCAGAAGGAGGGGTTCGTCTTCACGAACTTCTACCAGCCCGACTGGACCCTCTCCACCTGCGGCGGCGAGTTCTCCGTGACCACCGGCATCATACCCAACTGGATAGGCAGTTCCGACTCCGCCCGCCAAGCCATAGATAACGCCATGCCCACCACCCTTGGCAACATGTTCAAGAAGGAGGGCTACCAGGTGCCCGCCTGGCACAACGGCGACTACACCTTCTACAGCCGCAACGAGTACCTCCCCGCCTTCGGTTACGACTACAAGGGCGAGGGCGGCGGCGGGCTCGACCTGGAGATCGACAGTTGGCCCCGCTCCGACAAGGAGATGATCGAGAAGACATGCGACGAGTACATCAATAAGTACCTGGAGACCGGCCAGCCCTTCCACGCCTACTACATGACCATCTCCGGCCACGGCAGTTGGACATTTGAGAGGAACCGCCGGGCGGCGGACTACGCCGACCTTGTGAAGGCCAAGTACCCCGACCTCTCGGAGCCCTGCCAGGCGTACATCGCCAGCAACATCGACCTCGACCGGGCGCTGGAGGTGCTGGTCCACAAGCTGGAGTCCGCGGGCATAGCGGACGACACGCTCATCGTCATGGCCGCCGACCACTACCCCTACTTCCTGGCCTCCGGCAACAGCCAGGACGGCACCCACGACTACTACAACGAGCTCAATGCCCTGTTCGGCAAGCCCGAGGACTCCGAGCGTGTCACCAGCCGCTACCACAACACCCTCCTCATGTGGTCCGCCTCCCTGGAGCGGAAGGTGGTGGATACCCCCTGCTACTCCTGCGACATCGTCCCCACCGTGGCGAACCTCTTCGGCCTTGAGTACGACTCCCGCCTCTACTCCGGCAGGGACATCTTCGCCACCAACTACGTGGTGAACGAGTACTCCAGCAACATGCCCCTGGTGGTCTTCGCCGACAACAAGGGCCAGGGCAACAGCTGGATAACAGCCGCCGGCACCTATGAGGCCTCCACCGGCGAGTTCACCCCCAACCCCGGCGTAACCGTGGACGACGACTACGTCAGCAACACGAAGCGCCTGGTCTCCGGCAAGATCCAGTTCGCGAAGAAGATAATAACCGAGGACTACTATAGCTACATCTTCGACTGACCCAGGAACGCCCCAGATATGACTCGCCCCCCGCGCCGAACTTGGCGCGGGGGGCGTTTTTTGCTTTAGCGTTATTTACTGCTGCAGGGGCGTCACGGAGTCTATCTTCCCGCCGCAGTCCTCCAAAATCGGGCCGCCGCCTATGACGCACGTCCTATAGGTGCGGCTCAGGGCGTCCAGGGAGTCCGCAACAGCGGCGAGCTCCTCAAGGGTGGTATGCAGGACCTCCCGGCGGATCCTCTGGCGGAACTCGTCGCCGTAGCCGATGAAATACATATTCGCGGCCCGCGCCATATCCTGCCGGGGCGTCGTCAGGGGCTCGAGGCCGCCGATGGTGCTGATTATATACTTATCCGGCTCCTCGCCCTCCCCGGCGAAGGCCCGCAGGGCCGCTCCGGCGGCGGAGAAGATGTCCAGCGTGTCGGAGCAGTGGGGATCCCGGTAGGAAGTGAAACTCACGTTCCCATCCATGCTGACGCTCATGTTGACGCCGTAGGCCCCGCCCTTCACCCGGACGGAGTTCCAGAGGTAGTCAAGGGAGAGTATCTTCGCGGCCACGAGGAGCGGGCCCCTGTAGCTCTCCCCCACGTCCCGGAGGGCCCCGCAGCGGGCGGCGTAGCCTATCGCCGCCGCGATGGATATGCCCTCCGCCGGGAACTCCGCCGCCGCGTATTTAATGGGCGTGCCCGGCGCGCCTGAGGGCAGCAGCGCCAGGACATCCCGCAGCCAGGGCTCGTCCATGGGGCCCGTTATGGAGAGGACCGCCCTCTCCCGGGTGAATATGCGCCCCGCGAGGGACTTGAGGGCGGATATGAGCTCCGCGCCGTCGCCGTAATCCCGCTCGGAACTCTGGAGGAACCTGAGCTGGGAGACGCCGCTCATGGCCTCCGTCACCGCGCCGTAGGGCGAGAGGCCGGCCCGGGCCCGCATACCGGCGTAGGCGTTGCCGCTGGCGGCCACGGCCTGCTCAAGGCCGATCCTAAACTGCCGGAGGATATTATATATGGCGGCGCTGTCGTCAAAGTGGGTGGAGTAGAGTATCTCCCGCAGGAGCTCCAGAGCCTCGGCCTTCCGCTGTGGCAGGAGCGCCACTGAGACGCCCATCACCGGCAGGCAACCGCCGTCCCTGGGGAAACACTGGGGGGCCACCTCGAACCTGCCCAGTTTCTCATGGATGAGCCCCGTGACCTCCAGGGCCGTGTGTTCACCGGCCGATAGCTGTCCCAGGAGACCCGCGAGCAAGGGCAGCGCCTTGAGCTCCCGGACCTCCAGATCCTCCACCTTAAAGTAGAGGCCGAGGTACGTTATCCCGCCGGTCTCGATGTCCTGGTGGAGGAGCGGCACGCCCTCAAGCTCCCCTCGCTCGGACTTTGTTGGGGTGACCTTCTCAGGTATGTCACTGAGTGAGAGTTTGGGCAGCGTGGCGAGCCCCTCCGGGGTGTCGCCCTGGCTCTGGTGGCGGCGGAGCTCCGCGAACTCCTCTATCACGCGCCGCCTCTGCTCCCCGTCCCAGCGGGAGAGGGTCTCGTCCAGCGCGGAGCGCAGGGCCCTCGCCTTCTCCTCCCCCAGTGTGCGGGAGGGGGTCAAGATGACTCTCGCGTGGTGGGGATTTGATAGTATCATCTCGCCGATGAGCTTTTCAAAGTAACCCTCGTCTATCTTCGCCCGGAGGGACTTGAAGACCGCGTCATAGGAGAGGTTCTGGGCCGGGTCGCCGCCGTAGAGCCAGCTCTCCATGGAGACCATGGCGAAGACGAGTCCCCTGGGCATACGGCCAAAGTCCTTCTCGCGGTTCGCGAACTCCATCCGATTGAGTATCGCGTGGAGGCGCTTGTGGTCGAGGCCCCTCTCCATCTGGCGGCGCAGCTCCTCGTGGGCGGCCTCCACGGCCTCCCGGGCCTTCCCGCCGCTTGTGTTGCGGATATATAGGAGCATGTAGTTCTGCTGGATGCCGTCGTAACTTGCTATGCTCACGTCCTGGGCGAGGCCCCGGTCTAAGAGCGCCTTCTTCACCGGGGACTCGTTGGTCCCGCAGAGGGCCTCCGCCAGCACGGAGGCGGCGATGGTCTTCTCCTGGTCGGCGTAGGTGCCGTAGACCCAGCCCTCGCCCACTATCACCTTGTCCGCCGGGTCCTCGTCGGGGCCGATCTCGTAACTTGTCTCCCGCTCACCGGCGTCGTGGGGCTCAACCATCGGTATCTCGGCGTCCGGGTCTATGCCCTCGTACTCCGCAAGGTAGGAGTCCAGTTTCTCCAATACCGCCTCGATGTCCATCTCGCCGTCAAGGAATATCCTGGAGTTGGAGGGGTGATAGAAACGGCGGTGACTGGCAAGATACTGCTCATACGTCAGCTCCGGGATGTGCTCCGGGTGGCCGCCGGAACACCAGCCGTAACAGTTGCCGGGGAAGAGCATCCGCCCCAGCTCGTAGGAGAGAACCTCGTCCGGGTCGGAGAAGGCGCCCTTCATCTCGTTGTAGACGACGCCGTTCACGTTGAGCTCCCCGCCCTCGGACTCCAGCTCATAGTGCCAGCCCTCCTGCCGGAAGGCCAGGGGGCTCTCTACGCTCAGTGGCTTTAACACGGCGTCCATGTAGACGTCGATGAGGTTTAGAAAGTCCTTGTCGTTCCTGGAGGAGAGGGGGTACATGGTCTTATCCGGGAAGGTCATGGCGTTGAGAAATGTCTGCAGCGAGCTCTTTAGGAGCTCCACGAAGGGCTCCCGCACGGGGTACTTCTCGGAGCCGCAGAGGACCGAGTGCTCCAGGATGTGGAATACCCCGGTGTCGTCCTGGGGGATGGTCTTGAACGCTATGGCGAAGGTCTTGTTGTCGTCGGGCCTCTGGAGCCACACCAGATCCGCGCCGTTTTTCACGTACTCCATCCTGATGAGTTTTGCCCGGAGCTCCGGCAGTTCTTGACTGTAGAGCACCTTGAACCCGTGGCACACGGCCCCGTTAGTTAGTTCCATTCAAACATCTCCTTTATGAAAAGAATATAAAATTCGTAGATCCCTATTTTTTTCTGGTGACGCTCCCTATGAGCTCACCCAGCACCCGGGCGTTGCCGGAGGCCAGCTCCAAGAGCTCCTGCCGCCTGTCCTCCAAGCGGAGCTCCAGCTCCTCCTTGTGGTGGAATATGATATCCGCCGCCCGCAGCACGGCGTTCACGTCAAGTTTCCCCGTGGAGCCGGCGCTGGGCTGACTTAGGAGCTCCAAATAACTTTGTACCTTGGGGTCGTAGACAAAGCCCATGGCGGGCGTGGCCATACAGGCCGCGAATATCAGCGCGTGGAGCCTCATAGAGAGGACGAGGCTCGCCCCGCCTATTATGCCCATGAGCTCCGCGGAGCTGTGTTTCCCGGGGATTAGATACGCCGGGGCCTCCATGAGGGACATGACCTCCCGGCTCATGTTCTCATCGAGAGCCGGCTGCATCTCTATAAACACCACCCTCAGGTCGTGTTTCAGGGCTATGCCGTCGCATATCCTGGCGAAGGACTCGTAAAAACCGTTCTCCACGTCCCAGGGGCGCACCGAGACCACCACATATGCCCCCTCAGGCACGCCACAGGAGGTCAGTATCTCCCTGACGCCCCCGATCTTCGGCAGCGGCAGCGTGAAGACCGGGTCGGCTGTCACTATTATGTCCTGCCGCGTGACGCCCATATTCCGAAGTTCCTCCAGGGAGTCCGGGTCCCGGAGCGTCACGGCGTCCGCGAGGTCCACGGCCTTCTTCACCCGGCGTCTATTGCCCTCGCCGTCCACCGGCCCTATGCCGTTTGCGAATATCATGACCCGCTTTTTAAAGATCTTTGCGAGGCGTATCACCGCAAGGTAATATAGGAGGGACCTGGTGGAGGTCTTATCCTGTATCAGGCTCCCGCCCCCGGATATAAGTATGTCGCAGCGCCGTATCTCCCGCAGGACCTCCAGCGGGGCGAAACGGGGCACGGCGCGGCAGCCGAAGTCCGCCGCCGTGTTCTCGGGGGCGTTTGAGAGGACGGACACGTCCGCCCCAGGGGATATCTCCCGGATGGTGCCGTATATGGAGGCCAGCACCGCCTCGTCCCCGGCGTTGCCGTAGCCGTAATAGCCGCTAACAAGTATATGTACAAGGTCCATGGCCTCGGCGTAAGCTCTAAGGGCGTCGTCGGCCATACGGGAGACGGAGTAATTCTCCAATACCGCCCTCCGGGACGCCTCCCCCAGCCTCTCCCGCTCGTCAAGGGGCAGAGTCAGCACAGTTGTAACGTCGTCAAGGAGCCTCTCGTTTTTGAGCTCCCCGCAGCCCCGGCCGCAGAAGTTGCAGTCCACCGCCGTCTCCAGCTTGTCCTCGTCAAAGACGCCCATGTAGCCCTGACTGCCGCATATGACCGTGGGCAGGCCCGCGGCCATGGCCTCCAGGGCGGCCCTGGAGACCCCGGCGAAGGCGTCCGCCGCCCCCAGGAGCTCCGGCACGTCCGTCCGGGGGCCCGTCAAAATGACGCACTTGTAACCCAGCTTCAGGTTCGTCTCCCCGGCAAGCTCCCTCAGCTCGTCGTAGACGTCCCCGCCGCCGGCGATAACTATGACGGCGCCCGGTATGCGTTTTGCGAGCTGGGGCGCGATGGCTATGAGCCCCCGGGCGGCCTTGGAACTTGCCTCGTCAAGGCGGCTCACGTGGAGCAGGACCTCCGCCCCCTCCGCTATGCCCAGCTCCGCCCGGAGTGTACCGGCGGACCTCCCCGGGGCGAAACGCTCCGGGTCTATGCCGTTGACGCTGGGGATTATCTGGGACTCTGGTATCCCGTAGTTATCCTTTAAGTACTCCGTTATGTCCTTTGAGACGGAGATGGTCCTGTCCCCCCAGTTCGTTATGCGCCGCAGGAGGCCGTTCACCTCAAATACGCCGTGGGCGGTGGTGACGAAGGGGAATCTCAGTTTCTTCCGGAGTTTCCCGCATATGAAAGCGGGGATCCTGGCGTGGGCGTGGACCACGTCAGGCCGCTCCCGCTCTATTATGTCCCCTAAAAGTTTCCGGGACCTCCGCATGTCCATGAGGCTACGGCGGTGCATGGGGACGACATAGTGCCGGGCCCCCGCCTCCTCCAGCTCCTTTACGTACACGCCGCCGTTGGAGGCAACCACCACCTCGTGCCCCCGCCGGAGAAGTTCCCGCGAGAGCTCCACTATGTGGGTCTCCGCGCCGCCTATCCCCAGGGACATCGTAGCTATCAGTATCTTCATGACGTCAGACCTCCACCGTGTAGATGGTGCCTGTGGTGGAGACGTACTTCGTGGCAAAGGCGGAGGAGCTCAGCACCGCGATCTCAAGTATCCCGATGGTGAGGCGGCCGTCAGACTCCCTCTCGGCGTTACCGTCTATCGTGAGGTACACGTCAAAGGCGCCCTCCACCGGCATCTCCACCACGTGCCCCCGGTTGTCGCTGGCGCGGGCGACGGCGTCCTTGACCTCCATGTCCGTTATCACGCCAAGCTCCGAGCCGTCGTTGGGGTTATATATTTTATCCCCCACACGCAGGGCGTCCACCGTGCCCTGGCGCACCTGGGACACTTTGACCGTGAACGTCACCGGCACGGACCCCTCCGGCGCGTCGCCGGGGACGTCCTCCGTGTCCGTCCCCCAGTTTGAGAACCTTGCGAATATGAGCACGCCGACGGCTATGAGCAGCAGCGCCATGAGCGCGTCCACCACGCTCACTTTCCCGAGGATGCGGCCCCGCTCGTCTATGAACCTCTTTTTCACTGGTCCTCACCTCTCTCCATGTGTGTGACAGTCCCGGCGCACAGTAGCTGGGGCAGTCTCAGGTTATATGAGAGCCCCACCCTTATGACGGTCCCCTCCACCGAGAGGTTGCGGGGCGTGTCCACCGCCGGGGCCGCTATTCTAAGTCTCACCGTGGACTGTCCCGGCGACTCCCGCCGGACGTAACTTGAGGTCCCGTAGTCCACCACGAGCCAGGTGGCGGGCTCCACCTCCACGCTCTCGATGACGCCCATGCTCTTGCCGGCGCGGTCGTAGAGCTCGTCGCCCACCTTGAAGGCCCCTGTCATGTGGTCCTCAAGGCCCGACACCTCCATGGTGTAGTGAAGTGTGACCGTCCCCTCGGCGGGCTCCTGTACATCGGGCGCGGCGGGTTCCTCCGCCGCCGGCTCCGGCTCACCCTGCATCACCACGAAGATCGCCGCCGCCAGGGCCAGGATTATCACAATGATGTCGAATAGGTTGAAATAGTCTCCCCATCTCCGGCTCTTATCTTTTCCCATGTCTATCCCTCCAAAGCCTTTGTGTATATCCGCTCTACCTCCCGGGCGAAACGCTGGCCGGTGAATCGCTCAGCGTAGACGCGCCTTGCGCCCTCGCCAAGCCGTTCCCTGAGGTCCGGGTCGTCTATTAGCCTAATGAGCCTCTCCGTGAGGCCCGCCACGTCCCGGGTCTTAAAAATGAGCCCGTTCACGCCGTCCTCCACCACGTATGGGTTGCCGCCGTAGTCGCTGGCCACCGCTGGGAGGCCGAGGCTGAATCCCTCCAGGAGCGCAAGGCTCGTGGCCTCCGCCCAGGAGGCGTTTAACTGCACGTCCAGGACGCCCCAAACTCTCGCCACGTCCTCGACGAACCCGATCATGATGGCGTGGTCCGTTAGCCCCAGCTCCGATATCTCCCGCCGCACCGTATCCTCATAGGGGCCGCTGCCGGCGATGAGGAGTTTCATGTCCCTGCCGGAGTCGAGGACCCCCCGCAGCGCCCGGAGTATGTCCGAGTGGCCCTTATACTCCTCCACCCGCGCCACGATCCCGGCGGTGAACTCATGAGGCCCCAGGCCCAGCTCCTCCCGGATGGCGGAGCGCTCTGCGGCGCTCAGTGGGCGCACCGGGTCCACACCGTTCATCACGATGTCTATCTTCTCCGCCGAGACACCGGCGTCCGTCAGATTCTCCGCCGCCGCCGGGGACACAGCGATTATCCTGTCGGCGTAGTGCTCGTTTACAATCTTATTTAGAAGTCTCAGGGGCCCGTGCCTCATGTACCCCTTCACTGGGAACGCGGAGTGGCGGGTGAATATGACGCGCTTGCCGCACTGCCGCCCGGCGATGCGCCCGGAGAGTGCGCCGTGGGTGTGGACTATGTCCGGGTTTTCCCGCTCTATGACCTCCCGGAGCGTCCTTATCGCTTTGAGGTCCAGGGACTTGTCCGCGATGCCCTCCACCTCGTAGAGCCGCACGCCGAACTCCCGGAGCCGCCCCGTGAGCTCGCTCCCCCGGGGCAGCGCAACTGACACGTCAAAGTTCGCGGCGTCATAGTATTTCAGGTAGTTTATGAGCACCCTTCCAGCGCCGCCGATGTTGGTGTCGCTTATTATATTTAGTACCTTAACCATCTGACTCCCCTCCCTGGGGGCGGGCCAGGAGTATCCCCAGCCCCATGACGGCCCAGAATACGAGCGTCACCCTGTAGTTATAAAATGAGTAGTCCGTGAGGCTCTGGACGAGGAACCCCAGCACCCCGGAGAGTATGGCTATGAGCATGACGCGGGTCTCCCGCTCCCCATTCCCCCTTATGGCGGCGGACATCGTCCGCACAAAGGAGAGGAATAGCCCCAGCATAGCCAATAGCCCCACCGCGCCGCACTCGCAGGTTACCTGCAAATAGAGGCTGTGGGCGTGCTGTGCGTCCGGGGTGTACCGGCCGTAAATCTTGTGGAGCTTGGCGTAGGGCGCAAGGCCGGTGCCAATGCCGGTGAGCCAGTAGTCACGCAGCATATATACGCTCTCCTTCCAGATGTAGAGCCTGTAGGCCGTGGAGGTGTCCTCAAGATCCCCTATGCTGAGGAAACGGTTCACTATGGAGTCCGGCAGGAACGCCGGGGAGAGCGCCAGCGCCAGCACCCCCAGGAGGAGGAAACGCCTGTCGAGGAGCACAAGGAATATAAAGGCAGCCGCTAAAAAACCCAGATACCCGCCCCTTGAGTATGTGAGCACGAGGCACAGCACCATGACAGCCGTGGCCATAGCCGCCCCCAGCCGCGCCCACCTCCCCCGGGCCGTCAGCGCCAGGGCCGCGCCCATGGGGACAATGAGGAGTAGGTACTCGGAGAGCACGTTGGGGTTATCAAGGGTGGAGTACACCCGCAGCACCCCGCCGAACATCTGGGCGTCTATCCAGGCCTCGGCGCCGTAGACCCTGAATATGGCCTGGTAGAATCCGCCAAGGGACACTATCGCCCCCACCGTCACCATGAGCCAGATGAGCCGCAGGGCGTTCTCACGGGTCTCCAGGGCGTTTGGCAGTAGGAAGGCCACGGAGAGGAGCGCAATATAGAGTAGTCCGTGCTGTAGGCTCCCGGAGGGCGTCTGTGATATGACAGTACACACGGCGTAGATGAACCCGAAGGCGAAGAGCCACTTATTTACGGGGGAGTAAATTACCCGGGCGTCCCTGGAGCGGCAAAACCGCAGCGCCACCGAGACGGCGCTCACCATGACAAGGAGGAGGGTCGCCATTGTGGGTATCACCGGCGTCAGTGCCACGGCGAGGACGCACCAGAGGAGTGGCCTTGTGAGTATGGAGCCCGCAAATAGTCTCTCAAGCCGGAGCTTTTCGTAGATAGTCGAGAGGAGCGAGTGTACACCCCCGGCCACAGCGCCGGAGACGCCCCCGTCGGCGGGGGCCAGGGACCGGGCCGTCAAGAGGTCCGCCAGGCGGCTCCTCTGCCACTGCCTATCGAGGAAGAGCGCCGCCAGGGTGACCCATCTATATATGAGGCTCCCCTCCAGGATCTTACGCACCGCGTCCACCCGCCTTTCTCAGTAGTTTTTTCGCCGTCCCGAGGACGGCCCCCATCTCGCTGACGCCCAGCGCCGCCGAGGCGGCAAAATATACAGCCGCCCCCGCCGCCGTGGGGATGAGGAGCGTCATGAGCTTGCCGACCCGGCCCTCCAAAAGTGAGAGCACCCCCAGCACCGCCGCCGACATGACTACTGTCGCCAGTACGAGTTTTATCATATCTTTTATAAAGTCCCCATCGAAGAACCCGAGGCCCCTCGCCTTTAACGGCAGCGCCAGCACCAGGGCGTTCACGGCGAAGGACACGGCGGAGGCCACGGCTATACCGGCCACGTCGAAACGTTTCGTCAAAAGTTCGCAGAGGAGCAGATTCACGCCGATGGAGACGGCCCCCGCCGCCAGGGGCACCCCGCCGCTCTGGCCCGCGAAGTAGGCCCGGGAGAGCACCGCCTGCACGGCGTAGCCTATCATCCCCAGCGACATGTAGGCCAGCGCCCGGGAGGTTATGGAGACGGAGAAGGCGTCGAACTCCCCGCCGCCGTAGATGAAGTTTATGAGCGGCCCCGCCATCAGCGAGAGGCCCGCCGTCATGGGCGCCACCACGAAGAGCGTGGAGTGGAGGCTCCCCCGGAGGGTGCCCCGCAGTACCTGCCTGTCCCCCTGGGCGTTCTCCCGGGCGAGACGGGGGAAGATGTAGTTCGTCACCGAGAGCACGAACACCCCGGCTATGACGGTGTAGAGGTTATAAGAGAGCTCCACCGCGGCGACCCCGGCGCCGTTAAATAGCCGGGAGCCGAAGTTTGAGTTTATGGTCTGGTTTATGGGCAGCACCCAGGTGCTCACCATCACCGGCAGGAGGAGCCGCCAGACCTTCCGCATACCCTCGCTTCTGAGGGAGAGGGAGGGGTAGAACCGAAAGCCCTTTTTTATTAAAGCGGGTACCTGCACCAGCGCCTGGAGGAGCCAGGCCACGAGGAACGCCGCCGCGAGGCCCTCAATGCCGAAACGGCTATTGAAGGTGTAGTAGTAGAGTATCACCGCCACGTTGGAGACGAGGCTTATGGCCGCGGGGATATTGAACTCATCGAAGGACTGGAGTATCCCCACGAAGGAGAAGGCTATCCCGGTAAAAAAGACCGTGGGCATCATGATCCTTGTGAGTTTCGTGCACAGCTCCGCCGTGGCGGCGTCGTAGCCGTCGGCGAAAAGATTCGTGAGCGGGGCGGCGAAGATCGTCCCGAGTATGGTCATGAGGGCGCAGAGCAGCGCCATGACGGTTATGAAGTTCCCCGCGAACCGCAGGGCCTCCCCCTTCCCCCTCTTTTGCAGCGCCTCCCCGAAGACCGGTATGAGGCACGCGGATATGGCGGAGGCGAAGACCGTGTCAAAAAATACCCGCGGGATGCGGCTGGCGGTGAGAAATGCGTTGGCGGCCATGGAGCTGCCGTAGTTGACGGTCAGGAGCCGGTCGCGAAAAAGCCCCAGCACCTTGCCGAGCATTGTTATCGCCATCATAACTCCCACGGTCCCCGCCGCGCTCTTTTTCCTCTTGCTCACTGTGTCCCTCCGGAAATAAACCAATAGTCCATATTGTTTTCCCATGACTTCCGGCCCAAAAAGCCGAATACTTTGGACATTATACGATATAATGCCGCGCTTTTCAACCCCTTGCGCGGCAGCGCCCACTAATCCCGGCCCAATATGCTCCCCACGCCGTATAATTTCGCCATCCACTGGTTGGGCCAGGTGTCCCGGGTCTCGGTGTTGAGGTCAAGTAACCCCCAAAAGGCGCTGTAGGCGTTCCGGGGCTTGACGACGGGCAGCGTGAGGTCCGTCTCCCCCCGCTCCACGGCCTTAAATATCTCCTCCTCCCGGTCCCGGAACTGGGCGTAACTCTCGGCGACGCCCCAGACCCCCACCGGGAGACAGACAGCGAATATCACCGCCAGCACTATTGCCGCGGCGCGGCGGAGGGTGTCCTTCCCCGGCCTCACGTCCGCCATGAGTGCGGCGTCCGCCAGCACAAGGAGCACCGCCGTGGGGGAGGCGCAGCGGGCCTCGTAGTAACTGGCCGCCGCCAGCATGAAGTTCGCCGCCAGCGCCCCCAGGACGAAGACGGCCGAGAGCGCGAGACGGCGCCTCTCCGTCCCCCGGCGTATGTCGGTGATAAACAGCGCCACGTAGAGGACGGAGGGGAGGGTGAAATATTTTACGAACATGGCCCCGCAGCGCAAAAATCCCCGGATGAGCGCCATAAGCTCAAAGGAGCCCATCTTCGCCGCCGACTCCGCCGGCATGAGCATCAGCGCGCAGTACCCCATCCCCGCCAGCGCCAGTGGCGCCAGGAGCCAGGTCCTGAGGCTCCGTTTGTCCATGAGCCGGGAGAGAATCAATAGGCACGCCGCGAGAAATATCGCCACGAAACTCATCCCCTCGATGTACATCCCCGCCGGCAGCGCCGCCAGGGTGAAGGCCGCCCGGCCCCAGGGATTTTTTATGAGCTCGCCGCCGTTTAAAAATCTATAGATATATGGGCAGAGGAACAGCATCCCCACAGTGAGGCCCCAGAGGTAGTTCACCGAGCCTATCTGCCACAGCGCCACCTGGCCGAAGTTGGGGACAAAGCACCAGACCCCGGCGAATATACCGGCCTCCAGCCTTAGTGAGAACTTGCCGCCGTACCCCGCCACCCTCGCAAGGATATATATGAGCAGGGCGAACACACCGGCGTTCGCCGCGTCGTACACCGCCCCAGGCATGAGCATGAAAATCTGCCCGATGCCGTGGCTTATGACCCGCCCGTTCATCCGCAGGGAGTGGACGTACATTGAGGGGAATATCTGGGAGAGGCTCGTGAGCCGCTCCTTCGTGGCGAAACTCACGGTGTAGACGTAGTCGTCCGCCACCAGGGGCGTGAGACAGTTCAAAATGAGCATAAACGCCATCACACCAAGGGAGAATAAGAGCGCCGGGCGCCGCGATCTTCCGCCCATACCCACACCACCTAACAAAGAGTTAATAAAAATATTATACCATAAAGCATCGTAATATGGTATAATAACCTCTGGATAAGTAAAACGATATTTGAACGGAGAGACACGATGTTTGTAGATAAGGCGAAAATAGAGATAGCCGCCGGCCGGGGCGGCAACGGGGCTGTGGCGTTCCACCGGGAGAAGTACATCGCCTCGGGCGGGCCCGACGGCGGGGACGGTGGGGACGGCGGCAGCGTCATCTTGGTCCCGGACCCCAACATGTCCACGCTCATGGACTTCCGCTACAGGCGCAAATACGCCGCCCAGAACGGTGAGGACGGCTCCGGCAAGCGCTGCAAAGGCAAGGACGGCCAGGACCTCATAATAAAAGTGCCCCTGGGCACCGTGGTGCGGGACGCGGAGAGCGGTGCCGTCATGGCGGATATGTCCGCCACGGAGTCCTTTGTGGCGGCCAAGGGTGGCCGGGGCGGCTGGGGCAACTCCCACTTCGCGACGCCCACCCGCCAGGCGCCGAGGTTCGCGAAGTCCGGCCTCCCCGGCGTCTCCAGGGAGATAATATTGGAGCTCAAGCTCTTGGCGGACGTGGGGCTCGTGGGGTTCCCGAACGTGGGCAAATCCACGCTTTTGAGCGTCGTCTCCCGGGCGAGGCCCAAGATCGCGAATTACCATTTCACCACCCTCTTTCCCAATCTCGGGGTGGTCTACGCCGGGGAGGGCAGCTCCTTTGTCCTGGCGGACATACCCGGCATCATCGAGGGGGCGAGCCAGGGCGCGGGCCTGGGGCACGACTTCCTGCGGCACATCGACCGCTGCCGCCTCATAATACATGTGGTGGACGTCTCCGGTTTCGAGGGCCGGGACCCCTGCCGGGATTTTGACACGATAAACAGCGAACTTGAGAAGTTTAGTCCCGCCCTCGCCGCCCGCCCCATGCTGGTGGCCGGGAACAAGTGCGACATCGCCGCCCCCGAGAGCGTGGAGGCATTCAAAAAGTACGTGGAGGACAAGGGGTACGTCTTCTTCCCCATCTCCGCCGCCGCCCACGAGGGCACCGGGGAGCTTGTGAAGTTCGCGGCCCGCCGCCTCCGGGAACTGCCGCCCATACTCACCTACGAGCCGGAGTTCGTGGAGCCGGAGCGCGAGGAGGAGGGCGAACCCGAGATAAACCGGGAGGATGGCGTCTGGTATGTGGACGGCGGCTGGGTCGAGCGTGTGGTCAGCAACACGAACTTCGGCGACTACGAGTCCAGGATGTTCTTCGACAAGGTCCTCCGGGAGCGGGGCCTCTTTGACAGGCTGGAGGAGCTGGGCGTCGAGGAGGGAGACACCGTCAGCGTCTGCGGCCTCGAGTTTGAGTACAAACGGTGAACCCCGCTGGAATTATTAATCACGCGAGTAATATCTTGACATACGGGGCGCAAGATTATACAATGTAACCAATAAAAGCGTTGGGAGGAATAGTGTGAAAAAGATACGGAAACCCTCGGCGGTACCGCTCTACGGCACGGCCCTCGTCTGGGCGCTCTACTGCCTCATCTTCCCGCTTTACAAGGTGTGGCACTTCCTGCCCCTCATAGCCCTCGGGGTACTGAGCTATTTTGGCCTCTCCAAGCTCTTCCCGGGCGTTGAGGTGGAGGTGGAGGAGCCGGAGCCGGAACCCGAGTCCACCGGCGACCCGGCGGCGGACGCCCTCATCCGGGAGGGGGAGGTGGCGCTCTCGGAGCTGCGCTGCCTGCGCGGCACCATCAGGAACGCCGAGGTACAGAAGAGGATCGACGAGCTCTCCCGGCTCACGAAACTCATCTTTGACGACATCCGTCAGGACCCCAGCGACATACCCCAGATAAAGCGGTTCGCCAGCTACTACCTACCCACCACCATGAAACTCCTGAACGCCTACGACCGCATGGCTTTCACCGGGGCTGACGGGAAGAACGTGGCGGGGACCCTTGAGAAGATAGAGGACATCCTGGACACGACAGTCGCGGCATACAAGAAACAGTACGACTCCCTCTTCGCCAACGAAGCCCTGGACATCGAGACGGACATAACCGTGCTGGAGTCCATGATGAAGCGCGAGGGTCTGACCGGCAGCGACTTCGGCGGTCCTCACACATAACATAAAATATCACAAACATCAAGAAAGGAAGATAGCTATGTCTGACACCGAGTACACCCCGACCCTGACCTTCAACGCCACCCCCGCAGCGCAGACGGCACCCGCCGCCGAGGAGCCCAAGGCCCCATCCGTCAGCTCCACGGAGCACGAGGAGAGCCAGCTCACCCCCGAGGAACTGAGAGCGGTGGAGGAGTTCTCCCACAAGATCGATATAACCGACACCAACGCCATACTGCAATACGGCGCCTCCTCCCAGAAGAACATAGCGGATTTCTCCGGGACGACGCTGGAGAGCGTCCGCACCAAGGACATGGGCGAGGTGGGCGGTATGCTCTCCGACCTTGTGGTACAGCTCCGGGGTTTCAGTTACGGCGAGGAGGAAAAACGCGGCATCTTCGGTTTCAAGCGCAAGGCTGAGAGCCAGATAGCCACCCTCAAGGCCCAGTACGACAAGGCGGAGGCCAATGTGGACAAGATCGCCGAGATGCTGGAGAAACACCAGATAACGCTCCTTAAAGACGTGGCCACCCTTGATAAGATGTACGAGCTGAACCTCGCCTACTTCAAGGAGCTCACCATGTACATCTTAGCGGGCAAGAAGAAGATACAGGAGTGCCGGGAGAAGATCCTGCCCGAGCTCCAGCGCAAGGCCCGGGAGACCGGCGCCCCCGAGGACGCCCAGGCCGCCAACGACTACGCCAACATGATAGTCCGGTTTGAGAAGAAGATCCACGACCTGGAGCTCACCCGTATGATCTCCGTCCAGATGGCCCCCCAGATCCGCCTCATCCAGAATAACGACACCCTCATGGTGGAGAAGATACAGACCTCCCTTGTGAACACCATCCCCCTCTGGAAGAGCCAGATGGTCCTGGCCCTGGGTCAGCACCACTCCCAGCAGGCCATGGAGGCCCAGCGCGAGGTCACCAACATGACGAACGAGCTCCTGCGCCGCAACGCGGAGAAACTAAAACAGGGCTCCATCGAGATAGCCAGGGAATCCGAGCGGGGCGTGGTGGATATAGAGACGTTGAAGGCCACGAACCAGTCCCTCATCGACACCCTGGAGGAGGTCCGCACCATCCAGGCCGAGGGCGCCGCGAAACGCCGTCAGGCGGAGGCGGAGCTGGGCAAGATAGAGTCCGACCTCAAGCGGAAGCTCCTGGAGATAAACTCCTGATATGGACATATTGAAAAGCCGGCGGACCGCCGCCGGGGTGCTCGCGGCGGTCATCATCCTCCTTACGCCCCTGGGGTCGGCCCTGAGCCTGGGCCGGGCGGTGGATAAGGTGGAGGCGCGGTTCTCCGAGGGCGTGGGGACCTCCGGCTCCATCGAGAGCTACCTGGAGGACGCCCTCCGTGGGGCCCTGGGGCTCATCACCATCGGCGGCAATTACGGGGACCTCTCCCGGGAGACCGGGGAGCTCCGGGCCGCAAGGGAGGCCATGATGAGTTTTGAGGGCTCCATCAGCGAGACAGGCGTCATGAACCGGGAGCTCCAGCGGGCCTTCGGGGCGCTAAAGTCCGGGCTCATGTCCCAAAACCTCACCTCCGACGACAGCTCCAACCTCGACTACTACGCAAACATCTTTGAGGGCGCGGAGGGGGCCATCTCCCACAGCGGGTACAACGAGGCCGTGGAGGAGTTCACAAGGGACGTCTACGACCGTTTCCCCGCCTCCCTGACAGGCCGCCTCCTGGGGGTGGATCCCCCGGAATATTTTGATTGAGGGTGACAGCGCCTTGAAAAGAATCTTTTCCATTTTGCTGGTACTGCTGCTTATTGCGGCTGTATCCGTCCCTGCCCTCGCGGCGGGACCGGGTTACGACTACGTAAATGACGACACCGGCTCCCTCTCCTCCTCCACCGTGCGGGAGATTGAGGAGCTGAACGCCCAGCTCGAGAGCCAGTACGACGCCCAGTTCATCGTCGTGTTCATCGAGTACTTCGGTGACAGGTACGCCGACGAGTACGCGGTGGAGCTTTACAACAAGTGGGGCATCCCCAATAACGGTATGCTCTTAGTTGTCTCCCCCAACGAGGGGCGGGGCGGCATGACCGTGGGCGCCGGCATCACCAACAGGTTCACCGTGGACGACATAAACGAGTACCTGGATGACTACTTCTGGGACGACTTCGACCGGGGCAAGTACGACAGGGCCGTCACGAACCTGGCGGACGCCATTGGCGACTGGTACGAGGACGAGTTCGGCGGCTCCGCGGGGGGCTCCCCCGGGACCTCCGTCACGCCAGTGGCGGCGGGCGTCAGTATCTTCGGCATCCTCCTCGGGTTCATCTTCAGGAATATCTTCGTCATAATCGTCTTCATCGCGATACTCTACGTCATAATAAGGGCGGACAGGCGGCGGTACGTCAGCTACTACACCTACATGGGCGTGCCCATACCCCGCTACAGGCCCTGGTACATGTTCTCCGCCCGCCCCTATAGGCGCTGGCGCGGTCCCCCTCCCCCTCCGGGAGGTCCCTGGGGCCCCGGCGGTCCCGGTCCCATGGGGGGCGGAGGAGGCTTTAGGCCCTCCAGCGCGCCCCGGCCAAGGTCCCGGCCCAGTTCCGGCAGGAGCGGCGGCAGTTTCGGCGGGCGCTCCGGCGGAGGCGGTTTCCGAGGCGGCGGCGGTGGAGGTTTCCACGGCGGCGGCGGAGGCGGAGGGCACTCCGGCGGCAGTTTCGGCGGCAGGAGATAATACCCCGCTCTACCCAAAATTGATCACGGCGGCGGTACCCACTTCTCTGGGTACCGCCGCCGCTTTTTGCTTGCCTTGCAGCGCTAATATTAACTTGCTCTCTTACCTCTTCCCGAAGGTGCTGTCGGGGAGGTAGTCATTGTAGTTTACGGTGAGGCGCTTGTCGTTGGAGCAGAGATGGAGCATCAGGCGGAACACGTCCTCCGGGTCGGCTGAGAGTCTCTCCGCGATCTCCGGGGCGGTCATGGGCGCGTCGGAGGCGAGGAGCAGTTCGAGGGCGCGGTTTTTGAGCTCGATGAGCCCGCCGGCGGCCTTCTTGCCGTACTCCACAGCCGGCTGGTGATAGGCGTTTATGTTGATGAGCTGGGCGTAGAGTCCCACGGCCCGCTCATAGAGGGCGATGATCTGGCCCACGTTGTAGGCGTCCACCACCGGGACGGTGACGGTCATAGTGCGCTTGCCGTGGTCCTCCAGGTTCTTCTTGGTGCCCAGCATGAAGGCGTTGAGGTAGTCGCCGCTGGTGCTGCCCTCGCCCACCTCCACGGAGTCCCCGTCCCGGTCCTTGAGGACCTGGATGAAGGTGACGAAGACGTTGTCCGGCCCGCCCACAAGCTGCTGGACGTAGGAGTGCTGGTCGCTGGTGCCCTTGTTGCCCATGACGGCCAGGCCCTGGTTCACTTTGTTGCCCTGGAGGTCCAGTTCCTTGCCCAGGGACTCCATGACGAGCTGCTGCAAATACTTCGCCAGGAGGTCGAGGGAGTCCTTGTAGGGGAGCACCACCTGGGTGACGCCGCCCTTGCCGCCGCTGCAACGGTACCAGGCGAGGGCCATCATGGCGCCGGGGTTCTCAAATATGTTGGGCTTGCGGTTTAAAACGTCCATAGCCGCAGCGCCGGCCAGGAACGAGTCCACATCTATCCCCTGGAGCGCCAGGGGCAGGAGGCCCACCGCGGACATGACGGACGTGCGGCCCCCCACCCAGTCCCACATTGGGAACCTGGCGAGCCACTCCTCCGCCACCGCAACTTTGTCGAGCTTGCTGTCCACGCCGGTGACGGTCACGCAGTGTTTCGCGAAACTGAGGCCGTGGCTCTCATAGAAGTTCTTGGCCTCCACCATGCAGTTGCGGGTCTCGATGGTGCCGCCGCTCTTTGATATGATTATGGTGAGGGTCTCGTCGAGCTCCGGCTCCACCGACTCAAAGACCGCGTCCATACCGGCGGGATCGGTGTTATCGAGGAAATGGAGCGTCATCCTGTCCCCCCTGGCGCCCAGGGCCTTGGAGACGAAGAGCGGCCCCAAGCTGCTGCCGCCTATGCCCCCCACCAGCACGTGCTTGAAGGGCTTGCCGCCCTCGCCCGTCACCTTGCCGGAGTGGACGTCCGCCGCGAAACTCTTGACGGCCTCAAGGCAGGACTTGATTTCCTCCCGCAGCTCCTCCGTGGGCGCGAGAGCCGCGTTGCGCAGCCAGTAGTGGCCCACCATGCGGTCCTCGTCGGGGTTCGCGATGTCCCCCATCTCCAGCTCCCGCATTGCCACCATGGCCTTCGCTATGGGCCTCTCCATGGAGAAGATGTACTGGTCCCCCATGTCCATGCCGCCCCACTCCATTATGAGTCCGGTCTCCGGGGCGTACAGCACTGTACTGCCGAATTTTTCCCATTTATCCATTTTTATCAACTCCTTGCAAATTTTTTGACCTGTTCCAATAGGCGCTCCTGGGCGCCCGAGAAGTCCTCAGTCCGCGCCTGCCACATCCACTGTCCGTCCTCCACGCCGGGGACGTTCATCCGCGCCTCGTCCCCCAGCTCCAGGGCGTCCTGAAGGGACACTATCACCACGTCCGAGACACACCCCATGAGGTCGTCCCTGAGTCTCCGGCTCGTGGCGAGGGGGTCCACCTCCGGGTGGGCGGCGGCGAGCCAGCCCAGGAGCGTCTGGTTATCGTGGGTGGAGCTATATGATATCTTCCAGGGCTCGGGGCTAAACTTGGAGCTCACCGGGTCGCGCCTCGCAAACTCCATGGTGGAGGTGCCGTAGAACCCGCACCGGGAGAGTAGGGCGTTCACCGCCGGGGTTATCTCTCCCAGGTCCTCCGCCAGGAGCGGCAGGGGCCCGAACTTCTCATAGGCGGTCTTGAAGAGCTCGTACCCCGGGCAGGGCAGCCAGCGGCCGTATTTCGCGCTGACGCCGGCGGGTATGGCCCAATACGCCTCGAACCCACGGAAGTGGTCGAGCCGGGTGAAGTCGTAAAGGTCGAACATCCTCTCGAGCCGGCGGAGCCACCAGTCGAAACCCGTTTCCTTGAGATGTTTCCAGTCAAAGAGGGGGTTATTCCAGAGCTGGCCCTCCTCGGAGAAGTAGTCCGGCGGCACACCGGCCACGTCCGTCTTCCGGCCGTCGGGCGTCAGCAGGAACTGTTCCGGCTCCGCCCAGACGTCGCTGGAGTCGTCGGAGACGAACATGGGGAGGTCCCCGATTATCATGACGCCCCGCTCGTGGGCGTACCTTCTGAGGGACTGCCACTCCGTCTCGAACCTATACTGGCAGAACTTCTGGAATTCCGCCTCATGGGCGAGCTCCGGGTCTGAGAGGAGCGCCGGGTCGTAGCGGCGGTACTCGCTGGGCCACTCCGGGCAGGCTATACCGCCGAGTTTCTTCTTTATAGCGGCGAAGAGCGCGTAGGGCTCCAGCCACTTCTTATTCTTCTCCACAAATTTCCGGTAATCCGGGCCCTCACCCGCCGTGGCGAACTCCCGGCGCAGTTCCTTCTCACTCTCCGGCAGGAGCTTTATGTTGGCCGCGAAGGCCGACGCCCCGGCGTAGGGGGAGTTGTGGATGTCGGTGGGGTTCAGCGGCAGGACCTGCCAGTAACGCTGGCCGGACTGGGCCAGAAAGTCCACGAAACGCCTGGCGCACTGGCCGATGTCGCCGGGTCTATCGCCGTTGGGGATGGACGTCACATGGCAGAGTATCCCCGCCCCCCGGCGGAGTTTTGCGCCCAATCGCTGGGCCTTGTGGAAGTGCAGGACCTTCGTCCCCAGGGGCCAGAGGTGTACCTCCACCCGGCCGTCCCGGACATTAATTGCCTCCCCCTCCACGAGCTCCGTGCACCGCTCGTCCCTGGCCTCGGGCCGGACGGTGTGGGACTCCCGGAGACTCCTGTTGACCAGCACCAAAAGGTGCTCATCATCAAGGTCCCTGTAGTACCCGAAGACGTCGTCCCCGAAACTCACGGGGGTTATCTCGCCGTCGGTGAAGGCCCTGAACATCCGCCTCAGGCCGATGGCGTTTCTCAGCATGACTTGGGTGTCCTTGTCCTCCTTGCCCCAGGGGTATGTCCCCCGGTTGTAGGGGTCGGCGTATCCCTCCAGGCCCGCGTCGTCGCCGTAGTAGATGCAGGGGACGCCGGGCATCGTCATCTGCACGAGGTCCACCATCCAGAGCCGGCTCTTGGCGAGGCTCCTCTTGCCCGGGTCGAGCCTGTAGTCCCGGCGCTGTTCCTCGGTCATCTTGGAGGGGTCCGGGGCCTCGCCCATGACGGTCATTATCCTGGGCCGGTCGTGACTGCCCATGAGGTTTAATGAGGAGTAGAAGGCGTCCCTCGGGTAATTCTCCCTAAAGGTCATGACCCGCTCCGCAAACTCAGGCGCGGATATGCGCCCCAGCATAAAGCCCTGCAGGGCGTCAGCCAGGGGGTAGTTCATGACGGCATCCAGCTCCCCGCCCTGGAAGTAGCGCCGCAGCTCGCCGTAACTCACCTTATTTGAGGCGTCCTCCCAGACCTCGCCGAGGAGCAGTCCCTCATCGCCCAGAGTCTCGGTGACGGCGGACTTTATCCCCTCTATGAAGTCGTCGGGCAGTTCGTCCGCCACGTCCAGCCGCCAGCCCCTGGCCCCGGCCCGCATCCAGTGCCGGACCACGGAGTCCTCGCCGCCGTATATGAACTCCCTGTAGGAGTCGGTGTGCTCCTCCAGCGCCGGCAGGTCGTCCACGCCCCACCAGGAGTCGTAACCTGCGGGGGAGTCGTTAAAGCGGTACCACTCACGGTACGGCGAGCTCACGCTCTGGTAAGCGCCGAGGGTGGGGAAGTTGCCGTACTTATTGAAATACAGGCTGTCGCAGCCGGTGTGGTTGAATACGCCGTCGAGGATTATGGATATCCCCCGCTCCCGGGCGGCCTTGGCGAGGCTCTTGAACGCCTCGTCCCCGCCCAGCATTGGGTCCACGTGCCTGTAGTCGCCGGTGTCATATCTGTGGTTGCTGGCGGCGGTAAATATGGGGTTAATATAGAGGACGGTGACGCCCATCTCCCGGAGGAAGTCAAGTTTCTCCTCGATGCCGGAGAGCGTACCCCCGTAGAAGTCCCAGCTGCGTATCCGGCCATTGGGCTCCTTGTCGTAAAAGGGCGTCTGCCCCCAGTCCTCCACGATGTGCTTCTTCGGGCCGCACCTGGGCTTTGAGACCTCCGCCTCGGCCAGGGCCCGCCAGTCCTCTCCCCTGTTGAAACGGTCCGGGAATATCTGATAGACTATCCCGTTCCTGTACCACTCCGGCACGGCCCTGGGCACATAGACCGTCAGCTGATAGGAGGGCGGCTCCCAGCCGTACAACGCGCCCTCCCCCCAGCGCTGCTCGGCCCTGGCGCCGTAACGGCACTCGCCGCCGCCGGGGAAGTGCAGGATGAAGGTGTACCAGTATATCGCGGGGGTCGTGGGGGTGAATACGCACTTAAAGCCGCCGTCCCGGCGCTCCATCGCGTACCTGCTCTCCCCCTTGCCGTCCACCCAGATGCGCAGCTCGCAGTCCGAGACCTCCGCCTCCGCCACATCTATTGACAGCGAAACGGCGCTGCCCACTGGAACAGCGCCAAATGGTCTCCTGTATCTCAAGTCCCGTGAGTTGTGATAAGCTCTCATAAACACCTGTTTCCTTAATCGCCGCCAAAGAGCGGCGGAAATATTGTCCTCAACTTCTGACACCCCCGCCAAATTGGATCTGACGGGGGTGTTGGTGAGTCAGAATGTCCGGCGCGGCGCGGCGCCGCGCCGCGAAAATAATTTGCTGGGGTCCCGGCGTCAATCCTTCTTCTTGAAGTAGGGCGTCACCTCCGGGTGGGTTCCCTCGTACATATCGAGATACTCCCTGGCCGCCCTGTCCCAGGAGAAGTCCGCCGCCATGGCGTTGTCCATAAGTCCCTCCCACACGTCGCGGTGGTCGCGGTAGAGCTCCACGGCGTCGAGGATGGTGAACATCATCTCGTGGGCGTTATAGTTCGCGAAACTAAACCCTGTGCCCTCGCCGGTGTACTTATTGTAGGGTGTGACGCTGTCCTTGAGGCCGCCGGTCTCCCGGACCACCGGCAGAGTGCCGTAGCGCATGGCTATCATCTGGGAGAGTCCGCAGGGCTCAAAGAGGGATGGCATGAGGAGCATATCCGCCCCGGCGTACATCCTGTGGCTCAGGCTCTCGTCGAACCGCACACATGCCGCCAGGCGTCCCGGGTACTGGCTGGCGTGGTACCAGAGCATCTCCTCGTACTGCCTGTCGCCGGTGCCTAAGACGCATATCTCCAGCGGGTGCTCCAGGAGCTCGCCCAGGACCCGCTGAACGAGGTCCATGCCCTTCTGCTCCGTGAGGCGGCCTATCATGACGATGAGCGGCAGATCCGGGGCCACCTCAAGACCCAGCTCCTCCTGTAAGAGCGCCTTGCACTTCTTCTTATTATCCCTATCTTCCGCGGAAAAATGCTCGGGGATGGCGGGATCTGTGGCGGGGTCCCAGAGTTTCGTGTCTATACCGTTCATTATGCCGTGAAGGACGCTCTGCCTGTCCCGGAAGATGAAGTCAAGGCGCTCCCCGAAGAAGGGTGTCTTTATCTCCTCGGCGTATGTGCGGCTCACCGTGCTCAGCACGTCGCTATAGAGGAGGCCGCCCTTCATGAAGTTTATGGACCGCTCGTCGCACCGGAGCTGGCTCGCGGCGGCGGGTATGCCGTAGAGACCCAGCACGTCCCCCAGAACATAGTCGCTCATCTGTCCCTGGAACTTGAGGTTGTGGACGGAGAGCACGGTCTTCACGTTCTCATAGAGGGGTATCCCCTGGTAGAACTCCCTGAGGAACACCGGCGCCAGGGCCGTGTGCCAGTCGTTGCAGTGCAGGACGTCGCACTTGAAATCCGGCAGATACTGGAGACTCTCAGTGATTGCCTTGGAGAAGAATGCCACGCGCTCGCCGTCGTCAAAGTAGCCGTAGGGCCGCTCGCGGTTGAAGTAGTACTCGTTGTCCACGAAGTAGTAGGTGACGTCCTTGTAGACCAGCTTCTCGATGCCGCAGTAGACGTTCCTCCAACCCAGGCTCACGTAGAAGTCCGTGACGTGGGTCATCTTGGACTTGTACTCCTCAGGGATCGTCATGAATTTGGGTATCATCACGCGGCACTCACAGCCCGCGGCCTTCAGCGCCTGGGGGAGGGATCCGCCCACGTCCCCGAGGCCGCCGGTCTTCATGAAGGGCACCGCCTCAAAGGCCGCGAAAAGCACCCTTAGTTTCCTTCTGATCACTTAAATCCCCTCCGAAAATCAAAGGTTCTTTTCCATTATGAAGGTCTCCTCGCCGGAGCCGGTGATGACCGTGCCGGCGCGGATGACGTTGGACTTATCGAGGATCACGTTCTCCACATGGGCGCCCGGCTCGATGGTGCAGCGCTGCATGACGATGCAGTTCTTCACCACGGCCCCCCGGCCCACCTTGACGCCCCTGAAGAGGATGGAGTGCTCCACCTCGCCCTCTATGAGGCAGCCGGAGGTTATCATGGAGTTCTTAACCTTCGCCCCCTCCAGGTACTTGGCGGGCGCGGACTCCTGGGGCTTGGAGATGATGGCCCGCTCGGCGCTGAATAGCTCCTCGGAGACGGCGGGCTTTAGGAGCTCCATGCTGAACTTATAGTACTCGCCGGCGGTGAGGACGCCCCTTATGTACCCGTCGTACTTGTAGGCGCGGACGTCCATCTTGTCGAAGTCGCCCTCTATGGCCTCGAAGAAATCGAGGTAGTCGATGGCGGAGTACCACTCAAGGATCTTGAGGAGCAGGTCCCTCGTTATGACGAAGGTATCCACAAACGCCTCGTCCCCCTCCTTTATGTCCGTCTTGAGGCCCACGACGCGGCCGTTCTCTATCTTGAGCCCGTAGCGCATGGAGTCCTGGCGGTCAAAGGTGTGGTGGACCAGGGTGATGTCGGCGCCGGTGTCGATGTGCTGCTTGATGATGGGGTAGAAGTCCATGTGGCTTATTACGTTCGCCGCGGTGATGACAACATACGGCGCGGGGGAGCGCATAAGGAACACCTGGTTGCGTATAAGGTCCCTTATGAGGAACCGGGAGTGGGAGCTCCTGACGCCGAAGACGGACCCGGGGAGCACGAAGAGACCGCCGCTCTTGCGGTCCAGGTTCCAGGGCTTTCCGGCGCCCACATGGTCGATGATGGAGCGGTATTTATAGGGCGTTATTAAACCGATGGTGCTTATGCCGGAGTTCACCAAATTTGAGAGCGCGAAGTCCACCAGACGGTACTTCCCGCCAAAGGGCACGGAGGCTATGGTGCGCTCTGAGGAGAGCTCGCCCATCTCGTCCGTCACGAAGTTCGCGGCTATGATCCCAACAACTCTATCCATTGTTCAGCACCTCCTTATTCTACGACGGCGTCGTCGCCGACGACAGCTATCTCCACGTTCTCATCGGCGCTGCCGAAGACGGCGCCGGCCTTGATGGTGGAGTCCTCGCCCACGATGGCCCTGGTGACCACGGCCCCATCCTCCACGCGGACATTCGGCAGAAGGACGCTGTCCACCACCTTGGCGCCCGCGCCAACGTAGCAGCCGTTACTCACGATGGAGTGTACCACCTCACCGAATATCCTGGAGCCGTTGCCCACGAAACTGCGCTCCACGGAGCCGTCCTCGCCCACGAAATGGGGCGGCTGGGTGTCGTCATGGGTGAGTATGGGGAAGTCCTCGCTCATGAGGTCGAACTGGGGGTTGGCCTCAAGGAGGTCCATACTGGTCTCGTGGAAACTGGGTATGGTACCCACGTCCTTCCAGAACCCTTTGAACTCGTAGATGAAGAGGCGCTTGCCCTCATTGAGGAGCGTGGGGATTATGTTCTTGCCGAAGTCGTGCTCGGACTCGGGGTCGCGGCTGTCCGCTATGAGGGCGTCCTTTAGTATCTTCTTGCTGAATATGTATATGCCCATGGACGCCAGGTTCGAGTCGGGATTCTTGGGTTTCTCGGTGAATTTAACAATGTGCCCGTCCTCACCGGCGGTGATTATGCCCAGCCTCGGGGCCTCCTCCCAGGGCACCCGCATGACGGAGACGGTGAGGTCCGCGTTGTTGCGGATGTGCTCCCTGAGCATCTTCCGGTAGTCCATCCTGTAGAGGTGGTCGCCGGAGAGTATGAGCACGAAGTTGGGGTCATAGAGGTCGATGTAGTCGAGGTTCTGGTAGATGGCGTCCGCCGTGCCGGCGTACCACTGTCCGCCGGTCTCGGTGGCGTAGGGGGGCAGGATGGCCACGCCCCCGTCCCGGGAGTCCAGGTCCCAGGAGCTACCGGTGCCGATGTAGGTGTTGAGGAGATAGGGCCTATACTGGGTGAGGACACCGACGGTGTCGATATGGGAATTCGCGCAGTTCGAGAGGGCGAAATCTATGATGCGGTACTTGCCGCCGAAGGAAACGGCCGGTTTCGCAACGTGCTTTGTGAGAGCGCCCAGCCTGCTGCCCTGCCCTCCCGCGAGCAGCATGGCTATACATTGTTTCTTGGATTTTATCACAACACTAACCCTCCTTAGAATATTTTGGTGTCTCCTGCTGGGGACCTAAAAAACTTAGTTGAGCTGCCAGACGTCCTCGGCGTACTCCCTGATGGTGCGGTCGCTGGAGAAGAACCCGGACATGGCCGTATTGTGGAGGGAGATCCTGCCCCAGGCGGCCTTGTCCCCGTGGAGCGCCTCCAGCTTGTGCCAGGCCTCCACATAGGAGCGGAAGTCCTTGAGGACGAAGTACTCGTCGTTGGAGTTCATGAGGTTGCTGTACACGCTGTCGAACCCGCCGGAGAGGCGCGCGAAGGTGCCGTCCAGCAGTTGGTTCACCACCCTCTTGAGGCGCGGGTCGCCGTCCACCTCGCCCCGGGCGAAGTAGTTCCACTGGCGCTTGAATGCCTGGACCTCCTCAGTCCGAAGGCCGAATATCTCGGCGTTCTCAAGCCCCACCCGCTCGACTATCTCCACATTGGCGCCGTCCAGGGTGCCCAGGGTAATGGCGCCGTTCATCATGAACTTCATGCACCCGGTGCCGCTGGCCTCGTAACCGGCGGTGGATATCTGCTCGCTTATGTCCGCGGCGGGGTAGATGAGCTGCCCGTTGGAGACGGAGAAGTTGGGCACGAACACGACCCTTATCCTGCCCCGGACACGGGTGTCCTGGTTCACCACGTCCGCCACGGAGTTTACGAGCCTTATGGTGTTCTTGGCAAACTCGTACCCCTGGGCGGCCTTGCCGGCGAATATGAAGGTGGTGGGGGTCATATCAAAGTTGGGGTCGTCGCAGAGCCTATTGTAGAGGTCCATTATCTTGAAGAGGTTCAAGAGCTGCCTCTTGTAGGCGTGGAAACGCTTGACCTGGACGTCGAAAATGGAGCTGGTGTCCACGATTATGCCGGTGGCGTTCTTGATGTACCCGGCAAGTTTCTCCTTATTTAGTTTCTTGCTGCGGGCGGCGCCCTCAAGGAAGGCGGGGTCATTTTCAAATGCCTGGAGCTTTTCGAGCTCGTCGGGCTGGGTGTACCACTTATCGCCGATGGCGGAGGTTATGAGCTCCGCATAGCTGGGGTTCGCCTGGGCCAGGAACCGGCGGTGGGTGACGCCGTTCGTCTTATTATTAAATTTCTCCGGCATCACGGCGTAGAAGGATTTGAGGACATCCTCCTTTAGTATCTGGGTGTGGAGGGCGGCCACGCCGTTCACCGCGTGCCCGGCTATGACGGAGAGGTTCGCCATGCGCACCTTGCCGCCCCAGAGGATGGCGGTGTTCATGAGCGTCTCCTGGTTGTACTCACGCTGTTTCGCGAATGACTCACGGTAGCGGCGGTCTATCTCCTCCACGAAGTCATAGACCCTGGGGAGGAGGGACTGGAACATGTCGATGGGCCACTTCTCAAGGGCCTCGGGGAGGATGGTGTGGTTCGTGTAGGATATGCTGCGGCGGGTCACGTCCCAGGCGTTATCCCAGTCAAGACCCTCCTCGTCTATGAGGAGCCTCAATAGCTCCGGCGCGCAGAGGGCCGGGTGGGTGTCGTTTGTGTGGATGGCCACATGCTCCGGGAAACGGTTCCAGGCGTGGCGGCCGTACTCCCGCTTATAGCGGCGGAGGATCGTCTTGAGGCCCGCGGCCACGAACATGTACTCCTGCTTGAGTCTCAGCACCTTGCCGGGGTCCGCGTTGTCGTTGGGGTAGAGGATGCAGGTGATGGCCTCCACGTCGGAGCGGAACTTCATGGCCCCGGCGTAGTCGCCCCGGTTGAAGGCGTCCATATCGAAGTTGGGGCGGGCGGGCTCGGCGCTCCAGAGCCGGAGGTTATTCACCGTCTTGCCGCCGTAGCCCACGATGGGCACGTCGTAGGGGACGGCCAGGATCTCGTCCCCGCCTATCCACTCAAAGCTCATCTTGTCGCCGTTGTAGTGGTGGATGACGGTGCCGCCGTAACGCACTAAGACCGCGTCCTCGGGTTTCTCAACCTCCCAGGGGTAGCCGTCCTCCAGCCAGTTATCCGGGTCCTCCACCTGGCAGCCGTCCTTTATCCTCTGGTGGAAGAGACCGTACCTATAGCGGATGCCTATGCCGCTGCCGTAATAGCCGAGGCTCGCCAGGGAGTCGATAAAGCACGCCGCGAGGCGCCCCAGGCCGCCGTTGCCAAGGCCCGGATCCTGCTCCTCCTCCGCCAGGTCCTCGATGGTGACGCCGTAGTCGGATAGGCCCTCCTCCACGATGTCCTTGATGCCGAAGTTCATGATGTAGTTCTCCAGAAGTTTGCCTATTAAGAACTCCATGGAGAAGTAGTATACGCGCTTCTTGTCCTCCCTGGTCTCAAAGTTGTCCATTGCCCGTATGCTCTGTGCCTTTGAGGCTATCAGTCTCGCGAGGGCATAGTACTTGCCCTGGGGCTTGCACTCTCTGAAGGTCTTGCCGAAGTTTGACATGGCGCTGGCCTCGAGCTGCCTCAGGAAATCGCGCTTATCCTTGAACATAAAAGACTCCTTAATATAATAGAATTAGGGAATTTGCCAATATTAACGCCCTTTGGACGTTTTTTAAAGATTTTGTTCGCCCCTCTTCTCAAGCTCCGCGCGTCCCACGCGCCGGAGGATGAGGCCGCCGATGGGGGGTATTTTAACGCTGACGGACTGTTTCTTCCCGTGGGCGGGGATCTTGTCGCTGGCGATATAGCCGCTGTTCACGCGGCCGGAGCCGCCGAACTCTATGCTGTCGGAGTTGAAGATCTCCTTGTAGACGCCCTTCACCGGGACGCCTATCCTATATTCATCATTCGTCTCCGGGACGAAGTTTATGAACACGATGAGGTCGTCGATGGGCCTCTTGCCGTGGCGGATGAAGGCGATATTGGACTGCTGGGCGTTGTCGGCGTCCAGCCACTCAAAGCCGTCCCAGGAGAAACCCTTGAGCCACATGGCGGGCTCCGCCTTATAGAGGGCGTTGAGGGCCTTTGTGTACTCCAGGTGTTTCTTGTGGGCCTCGTAGTCCAGCAGGAACCACTCCAGCCCCTCGTAATAGCGCCACTCGATGAACTGGGCGAACTCCCCGCCCATGAAGGCGAGTTTCGCGCCGGGGTGGGTCATCTGGTAGAGTTTCAGCACCCTCATCCCCGCGAACTGGCGCCAGTAGTCGCCGGGCATACGGCCAATGAGGGACGCCTTGCCGTGGACCACCTCGTCATGGGAGAGGGCGAGGATGAAGTTCTCGTTAAAGGCGTACATCATGGAGAAGGTCAGGAGCTTGTGGTTGCCGGGCCTGAAGGGGAAGTCCGTCTTCATGTAATTCAGGGTGTCGTGCATCCAGCCCATGTCCCACTTGAAGTGGAACCCCAGTCCCCCGTCCTCCGGCGGGTACGTCACAAGGGGCCAGGCGGTGCTCTCCTCCGCCATCATCATGACGTCGGGGTAGTATTTGCCGATACTGCGGTTCACGGACCGCACGAGCTCTATTGACTGGTAGTCCTCCTCGGTGCCGTTCTCGTTGAACTTCTTGAGCTCCGGGTCGTCGATGCCGAAGTTTAGATAGAGCATACTGGTGACGCCGTCCACCCTTATGCCGTCGGCGTGGTACTTATCCACCCAGAACATGGCGTTGGAGATGAGGAAACTGCGCACCTCTCCCCTGCCCACGTCGAACTTATATGTGCCCCACTGGGGGTGGGAACCGCTCTCGTATAGTTTCTCACCGGTGAATTCCCCGAGGCCGTGGGCGTCCCGGCAGAAGTGGGCCGGGGCCCAGTCGAGGATCACCCCGAGCCCCGCCTTGTGGGCGGCGTTCACGAATGACGCGAAGTCCCGGGGGTCGCCGTAACGGGACGTGGGGGCGTAATAACCGGTTATCTGGTAGCCCCAGGAGCCGTCAAATGGGTGCTCCATTATGGGCATTATCTCGATGTGGGTGTAACCCATCTCCACGGCGTAGGGGACGAGGGTCTCGGCGAGCTCCTTGTAGCTCAACATACTGCCGTCCTCATGGCGTCTCCAGGAGCCTAAGTGTACCTCATAGATATTAAGGGGGCGCTCCCGGTGGTTCTGCTTGCGGCGCTGGTTCATCCAGCGGCTGTCAGTCCACTTTATCCCGTCGAGGTCAAAGACCCGGGACGCCGTCTCCGGCGGGCGCTGCGCGAAAAATGCGTAGGGGTCGGCCTTGTATATGAGCTCCCCCTCGGCGGTCTCGATGACGTACTTGTATGTATCGCCCTCGTGTACGCCGGGGATGAAGGTGCTCCAGACGCCGCTGGACCCAGTGCACTCCATGAAGTGTTTCTCAGGATCCCACCCGGAGAATACACCCATCACTCGAACGGACTTCACGCCCGGCGCCCACACCGTGAAGGTGTAGCCCGCCTCGCCGTTTTTGACGGCCCTGTGGGCGCCCATCACCTCATAGGCCCGCAGCCACGTCCCCTCCGCGAACTCCCAGGCCTGATCGTTTGTCAAAAGACGTTCCTCCATAGTGTCCTCCAAACGAAATTATTCTTTATCTTCCGCAATTCCATGGGATATGGCTGCGGCGATTATATTTACTTTAGAATTATACCATAGTGTTCGGTGTTTGTCCACCGTTTTCCATCCTGTGAGGGCGACAAAATTCGTTATTATTTATGGTTTTTTCAAAATACCATAGTCCCTTTTAAGACTTATGCACAAAAGGCAGGCAAAAAAATGGGCCCACCGCCCTCTTTTGAGGGCGGCGGGGACAAGAACATCATCAAGTTTTTCCCCACATGCTCATACCATGTGGACGTTTATGTGGTTGTAGGTCATTCTGACGCCCTCGGACTCAAAGGCGTCCCTTATGTGCTCCACGAGGGCGAATTTCGAGGCGAGGAAACCGGAGCTCTTCACCCACACCTGGACGATGTATATGATGGAGCTGTCGTCGTACCTCGTTATGGAGATGAATGGCGCCGGCTCCTCCACCACGCCCTCGGTCATCTCTATCGCCGCCAGAAGCGCCCTCTTTACGGCGACGGTGCTGTCGTCATATGAGGCCCCCACCTCCAGGTCGATACGCCTCGTGGGGTTGGCGGAGTAGTTATCCACCTTCGTGCCGGCCACCGTGGAGTTGGGGATATGTATGTCCCGCCCGTCGGGCGTCCTCAGGACGGTGTAAAATAGGCCCACGTTGAGGACGGTCCCGGCGGTGCCGCCTATGTCCACGTAGTCCCCCGCCCCGAAGGGCCGCGTGCCAAGTATGGTCATGCCGGAGAAGAGGTTCGTCAGGATATTCTGCACCGAGAGGGAGAGCGCCAGTCCAGCGACGCTCACCAGCGCCACGAGGCTCGTTATCGGGATGCCCAGCCTGTCGGCGATTATCAGTATGACGATCACCCAGAGCACGGCGCTGGTGGCCGCCTTCAAAAAGCCCTTTATACTGCCGTCGAGACGGCTCTTATCGAGGGCCCGGGAGAACATCCCCGCCAGGGCCCGCCGCGCCAGCACGCAGAAAATGACCAGCAGCACGGTGTACATGAGGTCCATCAGGGAAAAAGCACCGAGGCTGATGCTGTTTAATTTCTCAATGACGCTCATCTTGACTGCCCCTCTCTGCCGATCTCCTCCAGGTCATAGGGAGTGCCCTGGTAGACGAAGTGGTTTATCCAGTTTGAATATAGAAGGTTCGCGTGGGCCCGCCAGGTGACCATGGGTGGTTTCGTGGGGTCGTCGCCCGGGAAGTAGTTCTTCGGCACGTCTATTGGCAGTCCCTGGGACTTATCCCGGAGGTACTCATTTTTGAGGGTGTCCGGGTCATACTCGGAGTGGCCTGTTATGAATATCTGCCGGCCCCCCTTGGTGAACATGGCGTAGACGCCCGCCTCCTCGGAGGAGGCCAAAATCTTTATCTCAGGTACCTTCTCCACGTCCTCGCGCCTTATGGTGGTGTGGCGGGAGTGGGGCGCCATGAAGACGTCGTCAAATCCCCGCATGAGTATGCTCTTTCTATATTCCACCCGGTGGGGGAAGACGCCGAAGAGTTTCCGCTCCAGTGGGTACTTATCTATACCGTAGTGGTAATATAGTCCCGCCTGGGCGCCCCAGCAGATGTGGAAGGTGGAGTAGACGTTCGTCTTGCTCCACTCCATTATCTCACAGAGCTCCTCCCAGTAGTTGACCTCCTCGAATTTAAGTTTCTCCACCGGCGCGCCGGTGATGACGAGGCCGTCGTACCTCTGATCCTTCACCTCGTCAAAGGTCTTGTAGAAGGCAATCATGTGCTCCTGGGATGTGTGGGTGGCCTTGTGGGAGCGGGTGTGCAGGAGCTCCAGCTCCACCTGCAGCGGCGTATTGCCCAGGAGGCGGGAGAGCTGCGTCTCCGTGACTATCTTCGTGGGCATCAGGTTGAGCACCGCTATCCTCAGGGGCCTTATGTCCTGTGTGACGGCGCGGGTCTCGGGTATGACGAATATGTTCTCGTCGTGCAACGTCTGCGCCGCCGGCAGTTCATTTGGTATCTTAATGGGCATGCTCCTCCCTCCCGGTCAAATCTTGCCGAGTGCCGCGTCCAGATCCGCTATCAGGTCCTCCGCGTCCTCAAGGCCGCAGGAGTACCGCACGAGCCCCGGGGACACCCCCGCCGCCAGGAGCTCATCATCGCTCATCTGTCTGTGGGTGGTGCTGGCCGGGTGCAGACAGCAGGTGTGGGCGTCGGCCACGTGGGTCTCTATGAACGCCACTTTGAGCTCCCTCATAAATCTCTCGGCCGCGGTCCTGCCGCCCCGGACCTCAAAGGACACGACGCCGCAGGAGCCGTTGGGTAGATATTTTTCCGCAAGGGCGTGATATTTATCCCCGGGGAGGCCGCAATAGTTCACCTTCTCTATCTTCGGGTGATGGGATAGGTGCTCCGCCACGGCCATGGCGTTCTCGCAGTGGCGCTGGACACGGACATGCAGGCTCTCAAGGCCCAGGTTTAGCAAAAAGGCGTTCTGGGGGGCCTGGATGGAGCCGAAGTCCCGCATGAGCTGCGCCGTGGCCTTAGTTATGAAGGCCCCCTCCTTGCCGAACTTCTGGGCGTAGACGACGCCGTGATAGCTCTCGTCCGGGGTGGTGAGGCCGGGGAACTTGTCCCTGTGGGCCATCCAGTCGAACTGCCCAGCGTCCACCACCGCCCCGCCCACGGTGGAGCCGTGGCCGTCCATATATTTCGTGGTGGAGTGGACCACTATGTCCGCGCCCCACTCAAAGGGCCGGCAGTTCACGGGCGTGGCGAAGGTGTTGTCTATTATGAGGGGCACCCCGTGGCGGTGGGCCGCCGCGGCGAAACGCTCGATGTCCAGCACCGTGAGGGAGGGATTCGCTATGGTCTCCCCGAACACCGCCTTGGTGTTGGGCCGGAAGGCGGCGTCAAGCTCCTCGTCCGTGGCGTCCGGCGAGACGAAGGTGAAGTCTATCCCCATCCTCTTCATGGTGACGGAAAAGAGGTTGTAACTCCCGCCGTAGATGGCGGAGGAGCTTATCACGTGGTCGCCGGAACCGGCCACGTTGAACACCGCGAAGAAGGTGGCGGCCTGCCCGGAGGCCGTGAGCATGGCGGCAGTGCCCCCCTCGAGGGTGGCGATCTTCGCGGCCACTATGTCGTTCGTGGGGTTCTGGAGCCGGGAGTAGAAGTACCCCTGCTCCTCCAGGTCGAAGAGCCTGCCCATGTGCTCGCTGGTGTCATACTTGAATGTGGTGCTCTGGATTATCGGGAGCTGCCTGGGCTCCCCGTCCCCCGGGACGTACCCCGACTGGACGCACTTTGTACCGTATCCCATTTGTATCTCTCCTAAAACCGTTATGGCGGCTATTATATCATAGGTAATGAAAAAAGTATAGTTAATTCTCCACGGCCTCGCCCAGTGCGGCGGCTATGGACTCGTAGGAGCGGATATCGAAGATGTCGGAGAATCCCGCCTCATCCAGGGCCTCGGAGTAGTAGTAGACCTCCGGGTCCATGGCCTCCACCGTGAGGTAGCGGTCGACGCCCTCATCCCAGTCCTCAAGGCACAGCTCGTTTATCTCCAGCGCCGCCAGCGCCGAGACGGCGTAGCTTATGTAGTAAAACGGCGCCTCGAAGTTGTGGCTCACGTACATCCACTCCGTCTCGTACCCCTCGTAGGGCACGTAGCCGTACTCCTCATAGAGCTCGGCGTATATCTCGTTGACCCGCTCCACCGTCAAATTCTCCTCGCTGTACACCCGCTGCAGGAACTCATCGTAGAGCGCCCCCTCCAGAACGCTGTAAGCGAGATCCAGGAGCGTGTAGTCCCGCATGGCGTCCGCTATCTCGGGCTCGAAGAACTGGTCGTACATGAAGGTGAAGAGGACCTCCATCCCCTGGGACTGTAGCTCCGAGAGGTCGTAGTCCTGGATGCCGAACAGTAGGTCCGCAGTGGTGTAGTAGTAGTTGGCGAAGTGCCCGAACTCGTGGAAGGTGTCGGTGTAGTCCACGAAGGTGCCGGTGGCGCAGTTAAAGATGTAGGGCTCGTTGAAGTAGTATAGGAGCGACGTGTAGCCGGTGTTGACCTTGGAGCTGTCGATGGATATGTCGTAGAGGCCGTGCTCCATCATGTAGTCATATGCCTCCCGGAGCTCCGGGGATATCTGGCTCACGCCCCGGCCCAGTGCCCCTAAGACGCTCTCCGGCGAGGCGTCCAGCGTCCCCGGCGCGGAGAGTTCATCCGCTATCTCCACGGCGCTCTCCCCCAGCTCCGCCAAGAGCGGCGCGAAGTACTCCTTCGCGCCCTGCCAGACGGTCTCGGCGTCCTGGGGCGTGTAGTCCTTGGAGTAGACGCCCGAGTATGCAAACTCCGCGTAGCTATCAAACCCCGCAAGTTTCGCCTGGCGGTTCCGGAGCTCCACGAGCTCCAGGAACGTCTCCCCCACGGCCTCAAAGTCCACCTCGGGCTCCCCGATGAGGGTGTAGTACTGCTGAACAAGGGTGCTCTCCCGGCTGCCCAGTTCCAGGTCCTCGTCGGTGCTGGGCTCGTAGGTTTTGAAGTACTCCGTGAAGTCCTGGCCGTAGACCTCCTCGATGAGGGCGGAGTTCTCGCTCTCGGCCACGGCCCTCATCGCCAGCATGTACTCATCGTAAGCGCGGCTATATGTGTCCGCCGCCTTCACCGCCTCCTGGGCGGCCTCGGTGTCGGAGGCGTCGGCGTAACTGCGCTCGTCTATTATCTCGTAGAGGGTGTAGATGTAGTATATCTCGTCGTAGAGCGCGAAGAAGGCGTCCTCAAATTCCTCCTGGGAGGCGCCGTTCTCCGCCATCTCGTATATGGGGTCCGTGTAGTCCTTCAGGTCCTCCAGGTCGTAGCTTATGTAGCTGAGCTCAGAGAAGTCCACGTCGGCGCGCCACACGTCCCGATTGAAATATCCGCTCTCCGCCGGCGTCAGGAGTCCCGGGGAGTCCGGGTCCACGTCCACGATCCCAGTACCCGGCTCCGCCGGCATGATGGATATGCCGCCCGAGGAGCTGACGCACATGATGAGCGCCAGCAGTACCGCAACAAGACGAGTGAGTGCCATATCTCTTCCTCCCACAAGTTTATTTCATATCTATTTAGACATATATGCCGGGAATTTTAGACTACCTCCCATTATATTTCTTTTCGGCATGATTTGCAAGCATTAGGCAAAAAAGAGCCTGGTAAAAAAGGCCGCCGCCGCGAACCCCGTCATATCCGCGCATAGCGCGGCGGGTATGGCGTAGCGTGTCCTCCGTATCCCCAGGGCCCCGAAGTAGACGGAGACGGTGTAAAACGTGGTCTCCGTGGAGCCCAGCATCACGGCGGCGGTGTACCCCAAGAGCGAGTCCGGCCCCCAGGTCTCGATTATGGCGCTCCCCACGGCGAGGGCCCCGCTGCCGCTGAGGGGACGGATGAGCATGAGCGGCGCCATCTCCTCGGGTATCCTGAGTACTCGCAGCGCCGGGGTCAGGAGGGACGTGAGGGCATCCAGGAGCCCCGAGGCACGGAGCATGTATATGGCCGTGAGCATCCCCACGAGGCTGGGCATTATCCTCGCCGCCACCTTTAATCCCTCCCCCGCCCCACGGGTGAAAGCGGCGAACACGTCCCGGCGCTCCAGGAGCCCCAGTAGCACCACGGCGGCGATGAGCGCCGGCACCACTCCGGCGGAGAGCGCGCCCATCACCTCCATAGGCGCCTCATTATCTCCGCCGCCGCAAGCCCCGCAGTGACGGATACTGCGGAGGTGGGCCAGACCGCCGGGAGTATGGCGAAGGGCTCGCCGCTGCCGTTGGCGGCCCTCACCGCCGCAACGGTGGCCGGGATGAGCTGTATGGAGGCGGTGTTCATGACGATGAGCCGGCACATCTCGTCCGTGGCCTCGCCCCCGCCCCTATCCATGAGCGTCACGGCCCGTATCCCGGCGGGGGTGGCCGCATTCCCCACCCCCAGAAGGTTCGCCGCTATGTTGGCGGAGAGCGCCTCCCGGGTCTCCGGGTCCTCCCCGGCGGAGGGGAAGAGCCTCCCCAGCACCGGCCGCAGAAGGCGCGTGAGCCCCGAGAGCACCCCCGCCTCCCGCATGACCTCCATGAGGCCGCACCAGAGGGACGTGGCACCCAGCATCCCAACTATGAGTGTCACGGCGCTGCCCGCCCCCTCCATGGCGGCGGAGCCCACCTCCCCTATTCTCCCCGTCGCCGCCCCGTAGAGCACGCTGGCCGCGATGACAAGCCCCCAGATCCACGAAATACCCATTTACATAACCTCTCATGAAAAATAATATTTATGCGATGTGAAAATTTTTTCTCATTCTGAGAAAAAATTTTCACAATAGATATTGACAATTTCATACAAAGTGTTACAATATTTGCATGCTCAAGCACATTCGGAAATAAGGGGGAGGGAAAAGTCGTGAAATCCACTGGCATCGTCCGCAAGGTTGACGAATTAGGTAGAATCGTCATTCCGATTGAGCTGCGCCGCACGCTCGACATCGCCGAGAAGGATTCTCTTGAGATCTTCGTCGAAGAGAACCGCATCATCCTGGCGAAACACGAGGACTCGTGCATCTTCTGCGGCAAGTCAAAAGGCGTCCACAAGTACCACGGCAAGAACATCTGCGAGTACTGTCTACGCGAACTAAAGAGCATATAATCAGCAAATACGGCCCGCCGGCCACTCCCGGCGGGCCTTTTTCTGCCAAAAATGGCCGCGTCTCCCGGCTGCCAGGGGAAATTCTCAGTCTCCGAGAGCGATTCCCGCTCTCAGGGGTGGAATTCTCACTGACGTCTCGGTAGAATTAGGCCATCAACCAAAGGAGGCTAACATCATGAGCAAAAATACTATTGGCGAATTTATCGCCGCCCTTCGCAAGGCCAGCGGCATGACCCAGAGGGAACTGGCCGAGAGACTAAACGTCACCGACAAATCCGTGAGCCGCTGGGAGCGGGACGAGACCGTCCCGGACCTCACCCTCATCCCGGTGATCGCGGAGATCTTCGGCGTCACGGCCGACGAGCTCCTCCGGGGGGAGCGCTCCGCCCCTGCGCTGGAGGGCTCCGAGGCGAAAAACTCGCCCCGGGGCGAAAAACAGTTGGAGCGAATAATTAATCATTCGGTACTCAAGTTTAAAGTGGTGAGTCTCGTGTCCGCAGGACTCATTCTGCTGGGGCTCATAGCGGCGGCTGTCTGTGATTTGGGGTTCCTCCGGGCGTACATCGGGTTCTTCGCGGGGCTCCTCCTCATCCTGGCCGCCGTGATAACCGAGAGCGTCGCGGCGGTGGTGTCCTTCTCATCTCTCAGCGGCGAGGAGTTCCCGCCGGAGCGGACGCTGTCCCCCCGGGGCACGCTCTTCCGGCTCGCGGCCCTGGTCTACACCGCGGCCCTCACGGCGCTGGCCTTCTGTCTCCCGCTCATGGAGGTCAACGACGCATACCTGGGTCTCACGGCGGACACCTGGATTCGTGAGGGCATAAGATGTGCCGCCGCCGGGTTCATTCTCGCCGCGCTCATCCGCTGGATATCGGAGCGGGCCGCCGCTGGGCGTCTCATCCCCCAGCCCCCCAAGGGGCTCGGGCGCCTGAGGGTGCTGACAGCCGCCCTCCTCCTCGCCCTATGGGCGGTCACGCTCATCGGCGCCAGTATTTATGACGCCAACTTCGATATCTACAAGTACTGCAAGGAGTACACCTTCGAGGAATTTAAAACTCTCGTGGAGACGGACGAGGACGGCATCCCGGACAGCAGCTACGACTATACCTACGTGGACGAGGAGGGCAACGAGGTGACCAGAGAGGAGTACCTGACGGAGTACCTCACCGACGAGACGGGCCGGGAACTCCCGGAGTACAAATTTATACACAGGAATTACGAGGTCTACGGCTATAGTACCCGCTGGGAGAACGGCGTCCCCACCATCCTGGCCTACGAGGTCCCCTACACTAACGCCGCGGGGCACGAGCTGTATCTCGCGCACCAGACCATCTCTCACCTATATCTTATTGAACTGGCCGCCGTTATAGTATTGTATATACTGTCGAAATGGCGCATTGGAAGGAAATCAGCATAAATTGAAACTGCCGGCAGGCCAATGGTGGCCTGCCGGCGATCTGACTATTAATGGCTATTCAGTCTCACTTCTGCTTTGAGGGGGGAGTGGTGGGCTCGCAGACGGCGGTGTAGTGGGCCTTGCGGGCCTTGAACTCGGGATCCTTGTAGAGGTCCATGAGGCGGCCCTCGTTCTCGAAGATATCCTGGCCGTGGGCGAACTTGCCGCTGAGGACGTCATGGGCGTGCTCCAGGTGGCCGTTGGGAACGATGGACTCGTCGAACTCGAACTTCGTCTTGCCGTCCACGACGGTGAGGTGACCCTCCATGCCGCAGTACTCGCAGACCGCGTGAGTGGTGCCCGGGAAGATATAGAAGGCGTTGCCGTGGCAGTGGGGGCAGGCGCCCTCCGCGCCCTTCCAGAGGGAGAGGTTCTCGGAACCGGCGATCTGGACGTCGTTGTCGATTATGTACTGGGCGGCCTCCACCAGGTTCCGGCCGATCTCCTTCATGCGCTCGATCTTGTCGTCCTGCATGATGACGTCCTTGCACCAGGAGAAGTAGTCGTTGTTGACTATCTTCCAGCCCTGGCTCAGAGCGAACATGGCGTGGTCGGTCTCGCAGCGGACGGCCCAGTCGGAGCCGCCGATGGCCACGAAGGACATGGCCTTCTGACGGAAGTAACGGGGATTGAGGCCGGGCTTGCCCTGCTCCTTGAGCTTGCCGTCAAGCATCAGCAGCATGCCGGTGTCATGGCCGGGGCCCATGCGGTCGGTGATTACGTGGAAGAGGCCGGAGGCGCCGGACTCGAAGATGGGGTCCACCATGATGACGCCGTCCGCCTCAACTATCTTCTCATAGAAGGCGGAGAAGTCGTCCTTCTGGGAGCAGATCATGCCCTTGCCCATGACGAGGCCGCGGGAGCAGGCCACGCAGCCGGAGCAGTACCGGATATCCCAGTCAAGCAGGTGGATGAACTCCACCTCAGCGCCCATCTCCTTTGCGGTCTCAAGGGCCACACGGCACATGGTATCGTTATTTCCGTTCTTTGTTCCCAGGGATACGCCTAAGATTTTCATAGTATTTTCCTCCAATTTATATTGATTTTCAGGAATTTCTCACTTGCCCTGATGGGTCTCAAGGAACTTGCCAAGGCCGGACACCACCATGGAGAGCGGCATGAAGACAAGCACGCACACATATGCGGTGAGGAGCATGACGGGCAGGGCCATCACATAGGCCATGGGGAACTGGCTGAGCTGCTTTGCGAAGAGGAGGCCGAAGAAGGTCATACCGGCGGTCATGAGGACGGTCAGTATGACAGTTATGACGGCCGCCACCAGGAAAAACTGGGGGAACATCATGGGGTTCTTGCCCGGGGCTATCTTGCCGCCCACGGCGCCCGCGATCTTCTGGATGGGGATCACAAAGCCCAGTATCTCAACCAGCACAAAGCCGATGAGGAACATGGGGATGAAGGTGAAGTCCAGTTTCACGTTGGGGTTGGTGATGGTGGAGACGAGATTCATGATGAGGGCGAGAGGCACGTTGAAGACAAGGTTCTGGACGATTATCATTTTTTTCGGGGGCATAACGAGACTCCTTTCAAAAATTGATTGATTCCACCGGCGGAGCGGAAACCCCTCCGCCCAGGTTAATATATCACAGTTTTTGACATGTTGCAATATAAAATGTGCTGGGGCGCCGAAATTTTCTCCAATTTGACGGCGCCGCGTCACCTCATCTGAATATAACCCCTATACTGGGTGAGGTTGTCGGAGGCGGCCATGTCGGAGAGGAACATGCCAACTATGTAGTGGTTGGGCTTTAAGAACGGGAACTG
>CANQYW010000009.1 GCA_947628185.1 uncultured Oscillospiraceae bacterium | reverse complement strand
GCTGCCTCCCGTAGGAGTCTGGGCCGTATCTCAGTCCCAATGTGGCCGTTCAACCTCTCAGTCCGGCTACTGATCGTAGGCTTGGTGGGCCGTTACCTCACCAACTACCTAATCAGACGCGAGCCCATCTCAGAGCACATTAAGCTTTGATCACTCGAAGATGCCTTCAAGCAATTTTATGCGGTATTAGCAGTCGTTTCCAACTGTTGTCCCCCACTCTGAGGCAGGTTGCTCACGCGTTACTCACCCGTCCGCCACTAAACTAAACTTCCGTTACCTTCCGCTTAGTCCCGTTCGACTTGCATGTGTTAGGCACGCCGCCAGCGTTCATCCTGAGCCAGGATCAAACTCTCAATAAAATGGTATCTCAACGGCTTTCACCGTTAAAACCTGATCATTTCTTGATAGCTGTCATAGCTCTCAAAAGAATTCTTCGCTGCACTTTCATGCAGCTAAAAGCCCTCTCTTTTTTGGTGCTTATCGCTTACATTGTTTAATTCGCAAGGTGCATTTCCCGCCGCCGTCCGAACTCAACTTCTCTCCCAGGAGAGGAGCCCGCTCAGACTCAGCGGAGCTTTAGAATACCACATCTCTCGTGATTTGTCAAGAACTTTTTTCGTTCTTTTTTCAAGTCCCTCAAGGTTTCGGTACTCACTGCTCAGGCGGTTTCAAACTATATCACTTTGGGAGCCGTTTGTCAAGAGCCTTTTTCTAAGTTTTTTAAACTTTTTCGCGGCTCTCCGGAACTCGTATAAAAACTCATCCCAGACTTGGAAGTTCTCACCGCCGCTCAACGCAGCTTTTGTACTATACTACTTTCTTCCCCCTTTGTCAACACCTTTTTTGCTTTTTTGGTCAGTTTTTTTCTTATCTATTCAAGCGTCCCTCTGGGCGTCCTTAAACTCCGCCACCTTCATCATGATGGCGCACTCCATCCTCTTGCGGAAGAGCTTGCAGCCGTACTCGTAGGTGCCCCGGATGGAGCCCGTGGCGTGGTAGGCGTTGGCGGCGCAGCCGCCGGAGCAGTAGAGTTTGGCCCAGCAGTCGGCGCAGTCGGGCCGGGCGTAGACGTTACACATCTTAAAGTCGTCCCGCAGGGCGGTGTTCGTGACGCCATCCCAGACGTTCCCCATGAGGTACCTCTCGTCACCCACGAACTGGTGGCAGGGGTAGAGGTCCCCCCAGGGCGTCACGGCCATGTACTCCGTGCCGGAGCCGCAGCCTGATATCCTCTTATATATACAGGGCCCGTGGGTGAGGTCTATCATGTAGTGGTAGAATGTTATGGGCCGGCCCTCCCGCTCCCGGCGCAACATCTCCTTTGCCAGGATCTCGTACTGCTCAAAGAGTACGGGCAGGTCCTCCTCCGTGAGGGCGCAGGGGTCGTCGGGCGCGCAGACCACCGGCTCCATGGAGAGTTTCGTAAATCCCAGGTCCGCCAGATGCAGTATGTCGCTGGCGAAGTCCACGTTGTGGTGGGTATACGTGCCGCGGACGTAGTAGTCCCTCTCGCCCCGTTTCTTCGCGAAGTCCAAAAATTTCGGCACGACCTTATCGTAACTTCCCCTACCGGCGTAGTCAACACGGAACCTGTCGTGGACCTCCTTCCGGCCGTCAATGGACATGACCACGTTGGACATCTCCCGGTTCGCGAAATCGATAACGTCGTCGTCCACCAGCACGCCGTTTGTCGTGAGGGTGAAACGGAAGTGCTTGTTGTGCTCCGCCTCGATGGACCTGGCGTAGGCCACCAGCTCCTTCACCACATCCCAGTTCATCAGCGGCTCCCCGCCGAAGAAGTCCACCTCCAAGTTCACCCGTTTTCCTGAGTTCTCTATGAGGAAGTCGAGGGCCCGCTTGCCCACCTCAAAACTCATGAGGGCCCGCTCGCCGTTATACTTCCCCTGGCTCGCGAAACAGTACTCGCAGTTGAGGTTGCAGGTGTGGGCAACATGGAGGCAGAGGGCCTTCACCTCGTTGGAGCGGCGCTTGAAGTCGAAGGCCATGTTCTCATATGTATCATGGGTGAATAGTTTCCCGGCCCTCTCGAGGCCCCGGATATCCTCCAGGCACTCCCAGAGCTCCCCCTCGGTGACGTCCTCCCGGTCCCCGTACTTCTCCAGCATGGCGTAGACTATCTCCTGGGGGGTGTGGTCCTCGTACATGGCTATCATGTCGTAGGCCACATCGTCCACCGCGTGGACGCTGCCGGAGAAGACGTCAAGGACTATGTTGTACCCATTTAATTTATACTGATGTATCATATCTTTTCACCGAAAAATACCGCCGGGTCGCCGGCGGTATTGTCCCTTTTTGCATAATTTGAATAATCAGAGCTCACTTCTTCTGCTCGCAGAGCTGGTTGGCAACGCCGCAGGAGGTCTTGCAAGCCGACTGGCAGGAGGTCTGGCACTCGCCGCAGCCGCCCTTGACTGCGCTCTCCTTAAGATCGCGGGTCTCGATGGTCTCGATCCTCTTCATTCCAAAATGTCCCCCTTTCTCAATATTCGTTACCATATTGTACACCTCTTTTCCCCCGCGGTCAATATCCGCGGAGGCAAAAAATGTACTCCGGCGCCATTCCGCGCTCACTTTTGATGTCCGCCGCCCCCAGGACGTGCCCGATGATGTCCTCATCCGCCGTCTCGCCCGGCACGATGAGGGGCGACCCCGGCGGATACTCCCAGAGGTACTCACCTAAGACCCGGCCTACCGCCGCCGCCGTTGGCACGGGCTCCGCCTCAAACTTTAGCGCCTCGGGGATTTGAAGTCGCCTCTCCGGCAGCTTTACTCTCCCCGGCAGAGCCTTTGTAGGAGCGGACCCGGCGAGGCCGTCGGCGCCCCGGAGCGCCGAGGCGAGCCTTCCAAGGGACTCCCCCGTGTCGCCCATGCCTGTCATGGCGAGGGCGTAGCGGGGGGAGGCCATCTCCAGCTCCACGCCCCAGCGCTCCCGCAAAAGTCCCGCAAAGGCATGGCCCTCAAGGTCCGTCCCGGCGCAGGATATGACTATCTTCGAGGGGTCATGCAGGGGAAAGCCCCAGTCCTCCCGTACTTTCAGCCTCTCAAGGTCCCTCACGGCCCCGTAGAAAGCGTCCAGCGCCTCTCTCCACCGCCGGGAGGCAGTGTTGCCCTCCCTCTCCAAAAAATCAACACAGCCCTCAATAGACGCCGAGAGTATATATGAGGGGCTGGAGGTCTGGAGGAGCCTCACGTTCCGGCGCACATCGTCCCTATCCACGAGCCCGCCCCGCATATGGAGCGCCGCCGTCCCGGTGAGGCTGGGGAGAGTCTTGTGCAGGCTCTCCACCACTATGTCCGCCCCCAGGCGCGTGGGGCACTCCGGGAAACCCTCGAACCCCAGGTGGGCGCCGTGGGCCCCGTCCACAAGGAGCGGCAAGCCGTGCCTGTGGCAGACCTCGCTTATCGCGGCGATGTCCGATATCACCCCCTCGTAGGTGGGGCTCGTCACCGCCACAAGCCCCGCCTCCGGCCAGGAGGCGAGCGCCGCCTCCACGTCACCCGGCTCCACCGGCCCCCAGCACCCCAGCACCGGGTGGACGTCCGGCAGGAGGTAGCGCACCTCCGCCCCGCAGAGCTCGGAGGCGTGGTAGAGGGACATATGGGAGCCCCGGGCCATCAGGAGCCCGCCGCCCCGGCCCAGCACGGCCCGGACGGAGGAGAGTATCCCCAGGGTACTGCCCCCCACCAGGGGTATGCTCTCCTCCGCGCCCCGGAGCGCCGCGAGCCTCCGGCCCAGCTCCAGGAATACGCCCCGGGGGTCGTTTAGATTGTCAAAGCCCTCGATCTCCGTTATGTCCACGCCGCCGCCGAGGCCCGCAAGCCAGGGGAATGCCCCCACGTTGCGCTTGTGTCCGGGCATGTGCATGGGAAGCGCGCCGGAGCGGGAGTAGTCCGCAAGTCTCTCAAAGAGCGTCAAAATTCTCGCCCCCAAATTCAAAATGCGGGGTGCGCGCCATAAGGCCGCACCCCGAAATGATAGCTATCTTGAAATTAACGTCAAAGCTTGACTCAGCCGCCAAGGGCGGAGATCTTCGTGGCGAGTTTGAGCTCCCACTCCCTGTCGGCGGAGTAGTTCTCGAGCTGGGCGTCCTCCCACTCGTTGTAGGCCTCGCCCCTCATGATGGTCTCACTGAGGAGGTCCGCGTAGACGCCGTCAACTCCCGTGTAGTACACCACGAAACAACCGTTGTCCTTGTCGTAGATATAGGTGGTGTCGCCCTCCTTGCGGGAGCTGTCAAAGAGCCAGTCCTTGATGGACTCCGGCACGTCGTAGGGGCCGACCTGGCTCAGGGGGCCGTAGTCGGAGAGGAAACTGGCGTTCTTGGTGACAGCCGAGGTGAAGGAGGCCAGAGTGTCCTCGGCGGAGCTGTCGTAATTAGAGAGGAGCTCCTTGGCGCCGGACTCCGCCAGTTCCTGGACGGAGCTCTCGTAAGCCTCGCTGTTCTCAAAACTGCCCTCCTGGAGAGTGGTGTCCTTGGCGACTATGGCGTAGTAACCGCTGACGGCGTCGTAGCTGTTGTCGCTGCGCTCAAGGAAGTAGACGATATAGTAGCCGTGGGTGTTGGAGTCGTCGGCGGTCTTGATGGTGGTGAAGTCCCCGGGTTTCCTGGCGCTGTCGATGAGCCAGTCCTTCAGCACCGCGCTGAGGCTGGAGCCCTGGGCGTGGTACTTGGTGGAGGCGTCCGGGTCAAAGTTGGCGTTGGAGGAATTGAGTTCCTTCAAAGCGTCCAGGTACCCCTGCTCGCCGTCGCTGCTGGCGGCGTCAAATACCTTCTGGGCGTCCGCCTCGGCCTTGGCCATGGCGTCCTCAAGGGTGACGGTCTCGTCCTCGGGGGTGTCCGCGTCGTCCTCTACCGCGTTGCCGCTGACGAAGTAGCTGCGGTAGACTATGACGTCGTAGTCGTCCTTGTGCTGGGCGTAGTGGTCGCGGATCTCCTCCTCAGTGTACTGGTAGCTGTCGTTGACACTCTGGGAGTAGGCGCTGGCAAGGCTCTCCATCTCCATGTTCTTGCGGAATATCTTCTCCGTCATGCCCTTGCCGTAACAATAGGTGAGGTACTGCTGAAAGCTGGTGAAACCGCCGCTGGTTGCCTGGGTCTTGAGGCCGGTGATGGTCTCCTCTATCCCGTCCAGATCCTCCTGGCTCAGTGTGTAGCCGGCGTTCTTCGCGGCGTCGCAGAGCATGGTTATCTCCGTCATGCGCTGGATGGCCATCTCGGTGAAGTAGTCAGCCCAGGTGGACTCACCCTCCATGTACTGCGCGTCCCTCAGGGAGGTGGAGGTGGAGGGCATGAGGTAGGAGGCCATGGAGCCGTACATGCTGTAGAGCTGCTGGTAGTAGTTGTTGTAGGCGCTGAAGTAGTTGAAGTTGAAATCAGCCACGCTGTAGCCGACGCCGTTTATCTCCAGGGCGTCGGTGCCGTTGTAAAATAGGTTCGACCCGAAAACGGCCACGAACACTATAAGCAGTACTACCACCGCCACAACGGCGTAGACCTTGACCGTCAATTTCTTCTTTTCCTGCTGTGCCTTCATTTCCTCGGCACGCCTTGCCGCCTTCGCGGAGATGACATCGCTCATTGTTACCATCCCTTTTTCATTTATCGGACAAAGTGTATCAACATCTGTCTTGCGTATTATACTTTATTATGTTCAATCTTGCAAGTGAAATAATTATTAACATTCCCTGAAAACGAAAAAAAGAGAGCCATTTTCCCATGAGCGGGGCAAAATGTACTAATTTGCCCGCAGGCTGGCCCAAAATGCGGGCAAAAGGCCCACACCCCTCTGGGGATAGAGGCCAAAAAAAGCGGCCCATCCCAGACCGCAAGGTCCGAAATGGGCCAAAGTAATAAGGATATGGAAAGCATTGCAATTGAACGGCGGGGTCAGAGACGGACCCATTTATAACCTGCACACGATATGCAGGTGGGTTGCTCCCTGATCTCTTTATCGCTTCCAACTTCCACCGGCAAACGGCCGGCGGGAGGCCTGCGAACCAAAACCAGAGGGTGGCATCCCTTATAAGAGATGTGGGTTTAAACAGGCCCGTCTCTCGCCCCGCCAGGAGCTTATGTCTCTATTCGTTGATAATGAAATAACAGGTGTGACGCCCAGGGCTCACTCGTCGTCGCTGAAGAGCTCCCGCATGAACTGGTCGTAGGCCCGCTGGAGCTCGTCGTCATCCGGCACCACCAGGTAATCGTCGCCGTCCTCGCCGTGCTCGCTCTTGAGGATGACTATCTCCAGCTCGTCCTCGTCGCCCTGGTTCCTGTCCGCCGGGAGGAACGCCAGGTAGAAGGCCCCGTCCATTTCTATGGTGTCCAGGTGCTCCAGCTCGTAGCTGTTGCCCTCCTCGTCAGTTATGGAGATGATGTTCCCGCCAAACTCCTCGCTCACGGCTCTCCCCCTCTCTCTGTGCCCCTATTGTAACCTATCTTGCGGAATAAATCAATACCTTTATGAGCCGAAATCCTCAAGTAGTCTCAGGGCGTCCTCGAAACTCACCGTCTCTATCCCCTGCCGCAGGAGCTCCCTGTCCACCCGCCGGAGGCCGTCGATGTCCACCTCCGAGCGCATAATGAGCTCCCCGTCCCGGAATACCCCGATGCCCCCCTCAAATTCCGTGAGGGTGTACCCCCGCGCCGAAGGTTGGCCCTCGGCCTCCGCCGGCTCCTCCGGAGTCTCCGGCACCACCGCCGCCGCGGCTGTCAGCGTCATGACCACCGCCGCGCCTATGGCCGTCAATGTGACAAATAGTCTCTTCTTCATAAGCTGCGCTCCTTCTTTTTCTTATGATTATCCCCTCATTCCGGATTTTTATTACCTCCCGGCTCAAATTCCCCGGCGGGACGGCACCAAAATCCGGCCAATAATACCCTCTACCGGGCCGGGATATTATTAAAATTCACAATATAGCTACAAATCTTCATAAACTTGTGTTATAATAGCCGGGTATGCGGGAACTTCCCCGTGACGCCCGAATTTACCGAAAGCGGGGTGTTAAATTGAGATATAAGAGCAAGCAGATCATGAAAAAGACTGCCCGAGGCGGTTTCTCCATCCTGTTCCGCACGGTCGGTCTCCTGCTGAAGACCGTGGCTGTGCTCATCCTCATCCTCCTCACCACCGGCGTCATGTTCTCGGTGATATTCGTCATCTACATGAAGACGAACCTGGACACCGGGAACCTGGACGTCACATTGGATGAGCTGACGCTCAACGAGACGAGTATCATCTACTACTTTGACGACACCCAAAACCAGTGGGTGGAGTCCGCCTCCATCCAGAGCTCCGAGGGCAACAGGTTCTGGGTGCCCTATGAGGAGATACCCAAGGACATGGAGCACGCCCTCGTGGCCATCGAGGATAAGCGGTTCTACACCCACCACGGCGTGGACTGGCTGAGGACCGCCAGCGCCTTCATCCACATGTTCGCCGGGATGGAGAACACCTTCGGCGGCTCCACCATCACCCAGCAGCTCCGCAAGAACCTCACCGGCGAGAACGAGGGCACCGTCCGGCGGAAACTCACCGAGATATTCGCCGCCATGGAGCTGGAAAATAGATACGAGAAGTGGCAGATCATCGAATGTTACCTCAATGTGGTAAACTTCGGCCACGGCCAGTCCGACGGCATAGGCGACGCCGCCAGGTACTACTTCGACAAGGAAGTGAAGGACCTGACCCTCGCGGAGATATGCTGCATTATCGGCATAACGAATAACCCCTCCATGTACAACCCCTACTTCCACCCAGTGGCCAACAAGGAGCGCCAGGAGACCATACTCTTTGAGATGTACAACCAGGGCTACATCGACTGGGACACCTACCAGGAGGCGGTAAACGAGCCCATAAACCTGGCCTACACCTCCTCCAGCGGCTCCGACAACGAGGTCTACTCCTGGTTTGACGAGGCCGTCCGCAACGACGTCATAGAGTTCTTCATGGAGGAGCGGGGCCTCTCCCGGGAGATGGCGGCGAAACTTCTCTCCACCGGCGGCTTTAAGATCTACTCCACCATGAACCCCCGCATCCAGGAGGCGGTGGACAACATCTACGAGGACCTGGACGCCATCCCCAAGGCCACGGGCTCCAGCCAGCAGTTCCAGTCCGCGATAGTCATCTCCGACCCCTACACCGGCAACGTGGTGGCGATGGCGGGGAGCGTCGGCGAGAAGACCGGCAACCTCCTCTACAACATGGCCACGGACGCCAAGCGTCCCCCCGGCTCCACCATAAAGCCCATAGCCTCCTACGCCCCGGCCATGGACATGGGCGTCCTCACCCCGGATACGCTGTATGAGGACTCGGAGTTCGTGAAACTCAACGGCACCGACTGGATGCCCCACAACGACGACTACGAGTATAACGGCATCGTGGACGTCCGGGAGGCCATCCGGCTCTCCCTCAACGTGGTGGCCGCCCAGGTGGTGGACCAGATAAGCCCCTCCGCCTCCTATAACTTCCTCACGAACAAGCTCCACATGGAGCTCGACGAGATGGACGAGAGCTACGCCCCCATGGCCCTGGGCCAGCTCACCTACGGCATAACCGTGCGGGAGATGTCCAACGCCTACTGCATATTCCCCAACGGCGGCATGTATATCGAGTCCAGGACCTTCACCGAGATATACGATAACGACGGCAAACTCCTCTACGAGAACGTCCCCGACACCGAGGCCGTCATAAGCGAGACCACCGCCTACTGGATGACGGACCTCCTGCAGACCGCCGTCACCAGCGGCACCGGCTCCCGCGCCCGGCTCGACAATATGCCCGTGGCCGGCAAGACCGGTACCTCCACCAACTACTACGACCGTTGGTTCGTCGGTTTCACCCCCCACTATGTGGCGGCGGTGTGGTCCGGCTACCCCTATCCCGCCAGGATCCACTATAACGGCAACCCGGCCTCCGAGCTCTGGAAGATGGTCATGGAGCAGGTACACGAGGGCATGGAGTACACAAGGTTCCGGAAGCCCGACAGCACCTACCAGACGCCCGTCCCTGGTGTGACACCCGTCTCCTACTACATCCGCGGCGAGTACCAGGACTTCCTCGGTTTCACCCACGTGCTCTACGAGGAGGAGTGCGACGAGAAACAAAGGAGCGTTGCGGGACGCGAGATCGAGGTGGAGGCCAAGATAGTGGACGGCTACTCCATCGTCGGCTCCGGCACGGCGAAGATAACGCTCTCGGAGGAATCCCTTGATAACGTGGTGGTGTTTAAGTATGTCTCCAACACCCCCATCTTCCCCTTCCTCCCGGGTCAGGACGACCCCGACCCCACGAACCCCACGAACCCCGACACCCAGACTCCCCCCGAGACGCCCCAGGACACCCCGGGCGAGGGGCAGCAGCCCCAGGATGCCCCCGGCGGTGAGCAGACCCCCGAGGGCGGCGGCAACTCAAGCACGCCGGAGGGCGGCGGAAATCCCGGTGCCCCCGAGGGCAATAACTCCGGCTCCCCGCCGGAGGGCGACTCTCCCCCCGGTATACTCACATAGCAAGTTAAAAATCCGGCGGACGCAGTTAAACGTCCGCCGGATAATCGTATCATTATCATTTACTTCTTCCTCGCGTAGACCTGGAAACGGTACTTGAGTCCCCCGCTCTCGGAGAGCTCCCCCGGGTCCTCCAGTTCCCACTCCGGCAGGGCGTCGAGATTTGGGAAGTGGGCGTCCGCCTCCGGGGAGGCGTATATGCGCGTCACATAGACCCTCCCGCAGTAGGGTAGGAACTGCCTGTAGACGCTCTCGCCCCCGCAGACGAAGACCCCCTCCGGCGGATCCCCCGCCAGCGCCAGGGCCTCCTCCACGCTGTGGGCGACGACCCCGCCCTCCACCGCGAAGTTCTCATCCCGGGTGAGGATTATGTTCCTCCTATTTTTAAGGGGCCGGCCCCCGGGGAAATCCATGAGCGTCCTGCGCCCAACGATTATCGTCCCCCGGCCTGTGACGCGCCTGAAGTGCTGTCTGTCCTCCGGTATGACGAGGGTCTGCGTCCCCCCGAGTCCTATTCCCCACGCGGCGTCCGCCGCCACAACTGCGTCCATCACGTCACCTCATATAGCCACGGGTATCTTCTCGTTAAACTCGTTGTACTCATACCCCTCCAGCCTAAAGCTGTCCCGGGTGAAGGCGTAGAAGTCCGTGACGGACTTGTCGATGTAGAACTTGGGCGCGGGTTTCGGCTCCTGGGTCAGGAGTTTTTTCACTATGCTCACGTGCTTATCGTATATGTGGGCGTCCGCCACCACGTGCACCAGTTCCCCCACCTCGAGGCCGGAGACCTGGGCGATCATGTGCATCAGCACCGCGTACTGCACCACGTTCCAGTTGCTGGCAGTCAGCATGTCCTGGGAGCGCTGGTTGAGGATGGCGTTGAGCTTGTTGCCGCTGACGTTGAATGTCATGGAGTAGGCGCAGGGGTAGAGCCCCATCTCGTGGAGGTCCTGGTGGTTATACATGTTTGTCATTATCCGCCGGCTGGCGGGGTCGTTCTTGAGGTCGTAGAGCACCTTGTCCACCTGGTCGAAATCCCCCTCGGGGTAATGGGACTTTATGCCCAGCTGATAACCGTAGGCCTTGCCGATGGAGCCGTTCTCGTCCGCCCAACTGTCCCAGATGTGGCCCCGGAGGTCCTTTATGTTGTTGGACTTCTTCTGCCATATCCAGAGTATCTCGTCCACGGCGGTCCTCCAGTACGTCCGGCGGAGCGTCATGATGGGGAACTCCTTTGAGAGGTCGTACCTGTTGACGATCCCGAATCTCTTGATGGTGTGCGCCGGGGAGCCGTCCTGCCACCGGGGCCGGACCTTGAGGTTCGTGTCCCACACGCCGGTACTGAGTATGTCCCGGCAATTTGAAATGAAAATGCTGTCCGCCCTGCTCATGAAAATTCCCTCCAAAATTGATTGACAAATCAATTATAATATTGTATTCTAATATTTGCAACACTTTTGTGAGGAGGACGCGCCCCACAACTCAATATGGAGAGGTATCGAAGTGGTCATAACGGGGCTGACTCGAAATCAGTTTGGGAGCGATCCCACGCGGGTTCGAATCCCGCCCTCTCCGCCAGAAAGTCCAGGAGCATAAAAGTTCCTGGGCTTTTTTATTTAAAAAACTTGGCCGGTGTTTAGAAAAAAGTTAGAATTATAGGTTATACTCGTTTCAAAGGGGGTCTTGCGTATGAAAACGCTCCTGGTTGTAGACGACGAGCGGGACATGGGGATCATGCTCCGGCGGTATTTTGAGCTCAATGGCTACCGGGTGATGCTGGCGGAAAACGGCATTGAGGGGATGGAGAAGGCTGGGAGACAGCCGGACCTCATATTGCTGGACGTCAACATGCCCGACGTGGACGGCATAGAGGTCTGCCGGCGGATAAGGGACCACGTGTCCTGCCCCATACTGTTCCTCACGGCCCGGGTGGAGGACCGGGACAAGTTGGAGGGGTTCGCCGCCGGCGGCGACGACTACATCATAAAGCCCTTCTCCTTTGACGAGCTGGGCGCCCGGGTGGCGGCGCACCTGCGCCGGGAGGAGCGAAACGGCGAGGCCACCCACCGGGTCCTATTCGACGACCAGTTCATGATAGACTACACCGCCCGTGAGGTGCGTTTCGGCGGCGTGGTCATCCCGCTGAAACCCAAGGAGTTCGAGATAATAGAACTCCTCTCCACCCACCCGGGACAGCTCTTCAGCAAGGAGCGGATCTTTGAGCACATATGGGACGTCTCAAGCGAGGCGGAGCTCGCTGTGATAATGGAGCACGTCAGCCGGATACGGGCGAAGTTCGCCAAGGCCGGCTGCAAACAGTACATCCAGACGGTCTGGGGGAGCGGGTACAGATGGGTAAAATAAAGAAGTGGTACAGGAGCGTCCCAATTTGGCTGGCGATATTCCTCTACGCGGCGGCGGCGCTGGTGGGGGCCTCATACCTCTCAAACCGGGTGACAGGCGCCGCCTACTACGACCTCACGGGCATAACAGTGGCCTACATTCTCCACTCCCCCGCCCCGGAGGTGACGGCGGAGGGTGATACCGCCTACTCCTACGACTCCTACGACGGGTCCGTCAGTGCCGTCACCGGGCGCATCGTCCCCGGGGAGGGCGGCGTCACCACCTGGGTCTCCTCCCCGGCCAAGATGTCCCAGGAGGACGCCCAGCGGTACGAGGCACTGCAGACCCTCACCCGCTACTCCCCCTTCGCCATCTACTCATGTCTGCTCCTGGCGGCGGCGCTCATATTCTACTTCACAAAGCTCAAGCAGCCCCTCTCCCTCTTAGAGACAGCCTACGCCAAGATAGCGGAGAACGAGCTTGACTTCTCCCTTGACTACTCCGGCCGGGACGAGATGGCCCAGCTCTGCGCCGCCTTTGAGAAGATGCGCCAGGCCCTTGACGAGAACAACCGGCGTATGCTGAACCTGCTGGATGAACGCCGCCAGCTAAACGACGCCTACACCCACGACCTCCGGACGCCAATAGCCGTGCTGAAGGGCTACACCGAGATGCTCATAAAGTACCTCCCCACGGGCCGGATGTCCCAGGAGGAGGTGCTGGACACCATCCGAACCATGTCCTCCCACGTGGCGCGGCTGGAGGAGTTCGTGGGGAGCATGAACACCGCCCAGAGGATAGCCGACCTGACGCTCACCCGGAGCCCCTTACCCGCCGGGGACTTCGTCTCCGCCCTCCGGGAGACGGCGGAGATACTCTGCGGCGCGGGGGACCTGCAGTGCGTCATATCCTCCTCCCTGGGGGATGGGACGCTCAACATAGATAGGGCCGCGGTCACCGAGGTCGTAGAAAACCTCCTCTCCAACGCCATACGTTTCGCCCGCTCCGCCGTCACCGTGGACTTATGGCGCCGGGATGGGACGCTCTCCGTCACCGTCTTAGACGACGGCCCCGGCTTTACAAAAAAGGAGCTCTTAGTGGCCGCGAAACCATACTACTGCGGCCGCCAGGACGGGGAGACATACCACCTGGGCCTGGGGCTCCACATCTGCCGGACGCTCTGCGAGAAACACGGTGGCCGCCTCGTCATAGCGAACTCCCCGGAGGGGGGCGCCGCCGTCACGGCGGAGTTCGCTATATGAAAAATTTTTTCGTCTTAATTTAGAAAAAGTTGAGAAACTACCTTTACACTTATCGCGTGGACGGATCAGTCCGCGCGATTTTCTTGTTATGGAGGAGTAAAAATGAAGAAGAAACTATTTGCCGCTCTGCTTGCGGCGCTGATGGTGCTGTCCCTTCCCGGTTGCGGCGGCGCCGGGGCCATCGAGTCCGACGACGGGTTCCAGAAGAACATGCACCAGTCCACCACCTCGCAGTTTGACACCATCTGCGAGGCGGACGGCGGCTTTTACTTCCAGCTCTACGAGCTCACCGGGAGCCACCTCTACTATCTGGACCCCTCGGCCCACAAGGTGACCATCCTCTGCGCGAAACCTGAGTGTTCCCACACGGACGACACCTGCAACGCCGCCATCGACGCCTGGCAGCTCTGGTCCGCCGGGGGCCGGCTCTACTACACCTACCACGACTACGTGGAGGAGAACGGGAAGGTGGTGAACTACGGTTTCCGCCTGCACTCCGCCGCCACTGACGGCACAGACAGGAAGGTGGTGCAGGACCTTCAGTTTGATCCCACCGGGGACACCTCCCCCTGGACGCCCCAGCCCATACTGCACCGTGGGGTCATATACTTCACCTACAGCGGCGTCCTCTACCGGATGCCCCTGGGCGGCGACATCAAAAAGGACGCCAAGGCCATCTGGGGCGAGGAGATCGGCGAGAACACCAATGTTGTGGGCGGCATACCGGTCATTGACACGAGATACCTCAGCTACACCCTCTGGGCCGACGGGGACACCGTCTACTTCATGGTGGACCTGCCCCAGTCCGACGGCTCATACAAGGACACGCTCTTCGCCTACGACACCTCCACCGAGGACGTCACTCAGGTCTGGCAGACGCCGGACGCCGCTGACGTGGGCGAGTGGACTTCCACGGGCGTCTCTGTGAGTCAGTGGTACGTCCTCGACGGGTACATATACTTCTACCTCTCCGGCGGCGACTTCTGGCGCAGCAACCTCGCGACCGGGGAGACAGAGAAGGTAGCCGGCACCCACGAAAAGGCGGAGTACGGCAGCGCCGTATTCTCGGACGAGTACCTCTGTGTATTGAACGACATCCCGGACCCCCAGTATGCCGGCGCGGTGGCCGTGTTCGGCATCGGGAGCCCCGACTACGTGGGCGGGGACACAATATACGTCTACGGCCTCGACGGCGAGTTCGTGGCGGAGCTCTCACTAAAGTCCCTCTACGAGAGGCTCGACACCCTCACCCACTGCGAACTGGCCTTCTGCTCCGGGGAGGACATATACTTCGTGGCGGACGCCAGCACCTGGAGCGAGCGGGTGAACGGCGCCTCCCACATAATCCCGAATAGGATACTCTGCTGCGTGAACATCGAGTCCGGCAATATTACCCAGCTCTACAACTGGCACTGAGGGAGGTCTGACGCGATGATAAGAAAATATTTAGCTCTCCTGCTCGCCCTGGCCCTCTCCCTCACCCTCGCCGCCTGCGGGGACAGCGCCGCCGCCATCCCAGGCAGTCAGGACGGGACCGGGGACTTCCAGAAGAACATGCACCAGGCCCAGGGTTTCGGCTGCTGGCTCACCGACATATGTGAGACGGACTCAGGGTTCTACTTTAACTACGGGCGGCTCTACTTCCTGGAGAAGGGCACGAATAGGGCCACCATTGTCTGCGGCAAGCCGGACTGCGACCACACCACCGGCTCCTGCAACGCCTGCATAAGCTCCGAGAGCCTATGGCACTACGGGGACAAGCTCTATTTTATCGCCGACGACTTTGAGATAGTGAACGAAAAACGGGTGGAGCACGGCCGGAAGGTCTTCTCCGTCAACATGGACTGCACCGGGCGAAAGGCGGTGCAGGACCTTGATTTCGAGGCCGGCGGCGACACCACCTTCGTGGTCTCCCAGCCCGTATTCCACCGGGGGAACGTGTACTTCGTCTACTGCGACACCCTCTACCGCGTGCCCCTGGGGGCGGACGTCGACGAGGCCCAGGTGGTCTGGGCCCCGGAGCCCCAGGAGGAGCAGACGATGTTCGGCTACCCCGTGCTCTCCGGCAACGAGCCCTCCTACAAGCTCTGGGGCGACGGGGACCTCATGTACTTCATGGTGAACGCCCCGCAGCCGGACGGCTCCTACCGGGACACCCTCTTCTCCCACGACCCGGAGTCCGGCGAGACAAGTGAGCTCTGGGTCATACCCACCGCCGAGGAGGTGGGCCCCTGGGAGTTTGGGGACAGCGGCGATTCCGGCATCATCGGCGCGAGCGCCACGCTCGATCAGTGGTACATCCTCGAGGGGTACGTCTACTTCTTCCTATCCATGAACGGCCTCTGGCGGTATGGCCTCGAGACCGGGGAGTATGAGAAACTCTCGGACACCACCGAAAAGGCGGAGTACGGCACCGCCCTCTTCGATGATGAGCGCATGTGGCTATTAAACGACGGCCCGGCCTCCCTCAACGGCCGGCTCTCCGTGGGCTCGCCCATCCGGGTGGGCGGGGACACCGTATTCGTCTACGGCCTCGACGGTGAGCTCCAGAAGGAGCTCTCACTAAAACCCCTCACCGACGAGGTGGCGGTCTCCGGCTACTTCCTGCTCTTCGCCTCCGGGGACGAGCTCTATCTCATGGCCGACGCGGGGACGGTGGAGGACTCCGCCCCCATCGAGCAGGACGGGTACGTGGTCAGCGGCACCCAGAAGACCCCGCGCAACATCCTCTGCTCGCTCAACATGGAGACCGGCAGCATCACACGCATAGCGGAATTTGACCACTAACAGACAGAGGAACAGACAAATGAAACTTGAACTAATAGATCTAACAAAACGGTACGGTAATTTCACCGCCCTCAACCACGTGAACATCACCTTCACCGAGGGGATATACGGCATCCTCGGCGCCAACGGCGCGGGGAAGAGCACCATGATGAACCTAATAACCGACAACATTCCCCGGTCTGAGGGGCAGATCCTCTTTGAGGGGACGGACATTTTAAGATTAGGGGCGGACTTCCGGCGGGTCCTGGGCTACATGCCCCAGGAGCAGGGGTACTACGAGCACATGACGGCCCAGACGTTCCTCTACTACATGGCGGACCTGAAGGCCATACCAAAGAGAGAGGCCCGGGAGGAGATAGAGAGGCTGCTGGAGATAACGAACCTCTCCCGTGTGCGCCACAAGAAACTTGGCGGTTTCTCCGGCGGCATGAAACAGCGTGTGCTTCTGGCCCAGGCGCTACTTGGGGACCCGAAGGTCGTCATCCTCGACGAGCCCACCGCTGGGCTCGACCCCAAGGAGCGGATACGGATACGCAACTTCATCGCCTCCCTCTCCCGGGAGAGGATAATACTCCTGGCCACACACATCGTCAGCGACATTGAGTCCATCTCCGATGAGGTCCTCATGATGAAGCGGGGCCGTGTGGTGGGGATGAACCGCCCGGAGAAACTCATCGAGTGCGTGGCCCAGGAGGTGCGGGAGTCCGTGGTACCGGGGCACTTCAGTTTGGAGGACGTGTACCTCTACTACCTGGGGGAGTGAGCGCGGTATGAGAGAACTTGGACGCATTATTGAAAGGCCCCGGCTGGTGCTGGCGCTGGTGGTCATACTCCTGGCAAACGGCCTCCTCTTCCTCCGGGAGCAGTACGAAAAGGACTTCTGCCTCGACCTCGACCTCCCCACCGGCGGGGTAATATTCTTCGACGGGTCCCTCACCGTGACACGGGAGGAGGTGGACCCGCGCGCGGCCTACCGGCGGTACACCGAGCTCCTTGACACCATGCGGGACGCTCCCCTCCCCGAGGCTCAAAGGGCGCTGGAGGAGGAGAAGGAAACTCTCACGGCCCGGCTCACCGGGGACGAGAGCCGCGATGAGGACAGCCTTGACTATGTAGCTGTCAACAATCTCCTCAAGAAGGTGGAGTATCTTGCGGGATACGGCGACTGGCTCGCGGGGATAGAGCGGAATAAGGAGAATCTACTCACATTCTCCATCTTCAACGACCCCGACAGTTTCTCCGGGAGGAACATAATAAAGACGGCGGAGGAGTTTGAAAAGCTCCGGGGCGTGGAGCTCTCGCTCGTCTCCGACGGGGCAGTGGGGGCCTTCATGTCCTTCCGGCTCACGGACTACCTTCTGCTCCTGGCGCTCCTCCTCGTTGTCCTCTCCTTCCTCGAGGAGCGCAAGGCGGGACTCTGGGGCGTCGTCCACGCCACGCCCCGGGGGCGGCTGCGCCTCGCCGCGAGGCGCGCCGCGATACTCCTCTCCGCCTCGGCGCTGGGGGTCATACTCCTCTATGGGACGGACCTTCTCATTGGTTTTACCGTCTACGGCGGGTACGGGGACCTTGATTGCGCCGTGCAGTCCGTGGAGACGCTGGGGCGGCTCCCCATGATAACGTCCATCGGCGGTTTCCTGCTCCGATTTCTCCTTCTTCGCGCCGCCGCCGCGTTCCTCACGGGTCTCCTCCTCTGGCTAATGGTGGCGGCTGTCAGTAACGTTAAATACACCATAGTAGTGGCGGCGGCGGTGCTGGCCGGGGAGTACAGCCTCTACACCTTCCTGCCGGTGCAGAGCGCCCTCAACGTACTTAAATATTTTAACCTCTTCACTTACATTAGCCTCGCGGACCTCTACGTAAACTACCTCAATATAGACATTCTCGGTTTTCCCCTGGGGATACGGAGCATATCCCAGTTCGCCCTCGTCCCGCTCGTCCTGCTGCTGGCTGCCCTTTGCATATATGTACACTGCCACAAAAAGCCCGCCGCCGGACGGGACCTCCTGGGCCGGGCGGCCTACAGGATAAATAGCCTCGCGGACAAGGCGCTGCGGCGTCTACACATCTTTGGCATGGAGCTATATAAAGCCCTCTGGGTCCAGAGGGGGATCATCATAGCGGGGCTCCTCATCTATGTGGCCCTCGGGCTCACCTACAAGGTGAACATAGCCGTCACCACCTCCGAGGAACAGGCGGAGAAACTCTACACCGCCCAGTTCGCGGGCGAGATAACGGACGACACCTTCGCCAGCATCGACGCGGAGCAGCATGAGCTGGAGGTCAAGATCTCCGCCTACGAGGAGGCCCAGGCCGCCTACAGCGAGGGCTCCATGGAGTACCCGGAGTTTGACAGGCTGGGCCGGGAGGCCTCCTCGGCAAAGATAAAGAGCGCGGGCCTTAAAAATGTCCGCGCCCGCTGCGAGGAACTGCGCCTCCGGGGCGGCGAGGAGGGTTTCACCCCCTGGCTCATAGACGATACGCCCTTTGAGAGCGTCTACGGCCCCGCGGCGGAGGCGAACCAGCAGAAGGCCGCGCTGACGGCCCTGTTGGCGCTGACGCTGCTCCTTGCGGGGTGCGGGGCCTACGAGCGGCAGTCCGGGATGACGTTCCTTCTCGGCTCCACGCCCCGGGGCCGGGGCGCCCTCCTCCTCCGAAAGCTCCTTCTGGCGGCGGTTATGACGGCCCTCGTTTGGGCCGCCGTCTACGGCATGGAGCTCTACACTCTGCTCACGGAGTTCGACATCACCGCCTGGCGGGCCCCGGCGAAGAACCTCCCCGCCCTCCCGGATTTCCCATTTAGGTGTTCCCTCGCCGCAGCGTTGGCGCTGCTGTATCTCTGCCGCTGGCTGGCGCTCTACAGCGCCGCCGCCCTCGTGCTCCTCATCTCAAGCTTGGTCCGGCGGCTGGAGGCATCATACATCGCCGCCTGCGCCCTGATGCTCCTCCCCTCCCTCCTCTGGGCATACGTGGGGATAGAGTTCCTGCGGCCCCTGGCCCTCATACTGCCCATCGAGGCCGCGCCGGTGATACTCTCCTCCGGCGGCGGCATCGCGCCCTACCTCCTGTGGCTCTCGGCCCTCATGTTGGCCGCCGCGGCCTCCATTCTCCGGCTCTTTTACGTGTCCGAGAGGCGGGGGCACCGGCGCGCTATAATATAAGTCTTGCCGAAAAATATACCGGGGATGTTAGAAAAATGTTATAATTACCCCATAGGATTTTCTTGCAGGGGGGCTGTCCCATGGGAAAGACGCTTTTGATAGTGGACGACGAGAGGGATATGGGCGTGATGCTCCGGGACTACTTTGAGCTCATGGGGTACCGGGTCGTCCTTGCGGAGAACGGCCTTGCGGGCATAGCGAATGCCGGGAGGCAGCCGGACCTCATACTCCTCGACATAAACATGCCGGACGTGGACGGGCTGGAGGTCTGCCGCCGGATACTGGGCGCCGTCACCTGTCCCTTCCTCTTTCTGACGGCCCGGGTGGAGGACCGGGACAAGCTGGAGGGTTTCGCCGCCGGCGGCGACGACTACATCACAAAGCCCTTCTCCGTGGACGAGCTGGGGGCCCGGGTGGCCGCCCACCTGCGCCGGGAGGACCGGAGCGGCCAGAGAGCCCACCGGCTGTTCCTGGACGATCACTTCATGATAGACTACACCGCCCGGGAGGTGAGTTTCAAGGGCCGGGTCATACCCTTCACCCCGAAGGAGTACGGTATAATCGAGCTCCTATCCTCCCACCCCGGACAGGTCTTCACGAGGGCCCAGATATTCAACGACGTGTGGGACATGGCCAGCGACTCGGAGCTCGCGGCCCTAACGGAGCAGATAAGCCGGCTGCGGGCGAAGCTGGTGGAGGCGGGCGCACAGCAGTACATCAAGACGGTCTGGGGGAGCGGATACAAATGGGTAAAATAAAGTCCTGGTACAGGAGTATCCCGCTGTGGCTGGCCTTCTTCCTATTCGCCGCCGCGGCGCTCGTCATCTCCTCCATCCTCGCAAATCGTGTGACGGACATCGCGGTCTTTGAGATGGGCAAAATAAGCTCTAAATATTTGACGCTCAACTTAGACCCCGAGGCCGGCGGCGGGGAAAGACCCATCGTGGAGGGCGACGGCTGGTACGTCCTCTATGACGTTGACTTGGAGGGTATGGCCAGCGACCGGCGGTACGTCTTCTTCAATTTCCTCTCCAAGGCCGCCCCGCCCGTCATATACTCCTGTTTCCTTCTGGGGGCCGCGTTTCTCTTCTATATAACGAAACTCAAAAAGCCCCTGACGCTCCTCCAGAACGCCTACAGAAAGATAGCCCAGGACGACTTCGACTTCTCCCTCGACTACTCAGGCCGGGACGAGATGGCGAAACTCTGCGGCGCTTTTGAGCGGATGCGCCTGGCCCTCGATGAGAATAACCGCCGCATGCGCCGGATGATCGATGAGCGCAAACAGCTAAACGACGCCTACACTCACGACATAAGGACCCCCATCGCCATCTTGAAGGGCTACACCGGCATCCTCACAAAATTCCTCCCCACGGGACAGCTCTCAATGGAGAAGGTCATAGCCACCGCCAACACAATGGCCGTGCAGGTGGAGCGGCTCGAGGAGTTCGCTGGCACCATGAACACCGTCCAAAAGCTCACGGACCTCACCATCCGCCGGGAGCGCGTCAGCGCCGGTGACTTCGCCGCAAGTCTCCGGGAGACGGCAGCCATGCTCTCCGAGAAACACGTCCCCCTCTGCGACATTGACGCCGCCCTCGATGAGGACACCCTCAACATCGACCCCGCCGTGGTGACCCAAGTTTTTGAGAATCTGCTGGGGAACGCGCTCCGGTTCGCGAAGGAGAGGATAACCGTCCGCGTCACCGCCGAGGGACAGATGCTCTCGCTCCAGGTCCGGGACGACGGTCGGGGTTTCACGGAGAGGGAGCTCTCCTCCCCCTCGAGGCCCTACTGCCGGGGCGAGCAGACCGATGGGGACTACCACTTCGGGCTGGGGCTCTATATCTGCCGCACCCTCTGCGAGAGGCACGGTGGGAGTCTACAGCTTGCAAACGCGGAGACCGGCGGGGCCCTTGTCACGGCGTCCTTCTCAATGGATGAGGACACCGGCAAAATGTTATAATTACCACTAAAATGGCCGTGCGGAGAGAGAGAAATATCCGCACGGCCACTTTGCAACTTTTGAGGAGGTAACACATGAGAAAGCGGTTATTTGCGATGATTTTGGCGGCGCTGCTGCCGCTGACCCTCCCGTCCTGCGGCGGGGACGCCGTCCCCGGCGAGATGCCCCAGGAGTTCCGGGGCGACGGCGGGCGGGATTTTCAAAAGGCCATGCACCAGTCCGCCTTCGGGGACTTAAACGACATCTGCCAGTCGGAGACGGGCTACTATTTCCAATTCGACTCCTCGCTCTACTACCTGGAGGGCGAGTCCGGGCGGGCCACCATCCTCTGCGCGAGACCCGACTGCGCCCACGATGACGACACCTGCAACGCCCGGGCCGGGGCCTACGCCCTCTGGTACAGCGGCGGGCAGCTCTACTTCGCGAGGCGGGACTTTGAGATGAGCGGCGGCGCCGCCGTGGAACACGGCAAGCATATCTACTCACTAAACCCCGACGGCACGGGCCTCCGCCAGGTGACGGACCTTGAACTGGGGCACACGGGCGGGACTCTCTCCTCCTTTGACACGCCCATCTGCCACCGGGGGATGTTGTACTTTGTCTACAACGGCGTCATATACCGTATGCCACTTGAGGGCGGCTCCGGCGAGGCGGAGCGACTATGGGGTGAGGAGTACATAAAGGGCGGGAACTCCGGGGGCTACGCGGCCCAGGACCCCAATGAGCCCCGTTACACCCTCTGGGCGGACGGGGACACCCTCTACTTCATGGTGAACGCCCCCCAGGATGACGGTGTGCGGAGGGACGTCCTCTACGCCTACGATTTACTAAATGGCACCGCCGCGAAGGTGTGGGAGGTTCCCTCCGCCGAGGTGACTGGGGAGTGGGAGACCACGGGCGTCAAGGCGACGAAGTGGTACATCCTGGAGGGCGCCATATACTTCTACCTCTCCGGCGGCGACTTCTGGAGGACGGACCTCTCCACCGGCGAGAGCGTGAAACTGGCGGACACCCACGAGAGGACGCTCTACGGCACCGCCGTCTTCTCGGACGACTGTATGTGCCTTATTAACGACCACCCGATGATTGACCCCGTCACCGGGGACTACTGGCTGGGCTCCGGCCTCCGGGAGGGCGGCGACAGGGTCTTTCTCTACTCGCTTGAGGGTGAGCTCATCCGGGAACTCCCCCTCACGGCGCTCTTTGATGAGCTGGGGGACATCTCCGGGGCCTACCCCGTCTTTTGCGGCGGCGGGGCACTCTACCTCGTGGCCGACGCCGGCAGGATGGTCCCCATCCCCGCGGGCTCCGGGCAGCAGAAGTCCCGCTGTGACGTCCTCTGCCGCCTGGACCTCGAGACTGGTGAGATAACCGAGGCCGCGAGGTGGGAGGACTGGACGTAAATTAGCCCTGTCCCCTACTCCCCCGCCGGGACGGCGGCGAGTTCGCGGCGCTCATACCGGCGGTACACTATAAAGGAGAGGATGACCGTCAGCGTGTCGGCGCAGAGCTGGGACCAGACTATGCCGTATATCCCGAAGAAGTGGTTGAGGATGAAGAGCATGGGGATATTAAATACCACCCAGCGCATAACGCCAAGCATGAGGGCGTGGCCGCCCTTGCCGAAACCGTTGAAGAGGTGGACGTGGAAGAAACTCAGGAACATGAGCGGCGTGGCCATCACCCTCGCCCGGAGGAAGGCTGTCCCCAGCTCCACGGTGGGGGCGTCGTCAATGAAGAAGTTTATTATCTCACCGGCGAAGAGCTCATAGAGCGCGATGCTCACCCACGCGCAGATAAGGCCAAGGAGCAGGGAGCACCTCTTCACGCCGTTCATCCGGGCGTAGTTCTTCGCGGAGTAGTTGTAGGCTATGAGGGGCATCATCCCCTGGCATATGCCCACGCCCACGTTTAGGGGCAGCCGCTCCACCTTCAGCACTATCCCGATGGCCGCCATGGCTATGTCGCTGTAGTCCGTCATGAGGCGGTCGATTATGACGTAGTCGAGGTCGAATAGGAGCGTCGCTATGGCGGAGGGGACGCCCACGATGAATATCCCGGCTATGCTCCGCCCCTCCGGGAGCTCCCTGGGGGAGTTGAGGCGCAGGACGCCCCCGCCGCCCCGCATACGCAGGAGGACGAGTATAAAGTAGGCGCAGGCTATCATGTTTGAGATACATGTGGCGATACCGGCGCCGTAGACCTCGTAACCCTTGGGGAGTATAACAAACATAAATAGGGGGTCGAGGCCGATATTTATTAGCCCGCCCATCGTTATGCCGAAACCGGCCTTCTTGGACTCCCCCACGCTGCGGATGAGCGTGGCGAGGGTGTTGGAGAGCACTGTGGGCACGCCGCCGCAGACGATGACGAAGAAGGTGTAGGCGCTGGCGTACCTATATGTGTCCGCCGTGGCGCCGAGGGCCAGCATCAGCGGGCGCATGAATATGAGCGCGGAGAGGGCGAATACCGCCGCCACGCCGCAGCTCAGATATACGGAGAAACTATATACGCGCCGGGCCTCCTCCGGCCGCCTCTCCCCCAGTAGCCGGGACACCAGCGCCCCGCCGCCGATGCCCGCAAGGCCGGATATGGAGAGGGTAATATTGAATATGGGCAGTATCAGGGAGACGCCCGCCACCATGAAGGGGTCGTCCGTGCGGCCTATGAAGAACGTGTCCGCCATGTTGTAGATTAGCACGATTAGCTGGCTGATTATGGTGGGCACGGCCATGGTCCGCACGGCCTTTATGACGGGCATCTCCTCAAATACTGCCCTATTATTGTCCTGGGTCGTCTCTTCCATTTCGTGTCTCACTCTCTTCATTTTTCATTAAAACACCGCAATTATATCACATACGGCGGCGTATTGCCATACAAATTACACATTTGATTTGTTTCAAAAATGTGATATAATAACATTTGGTGCGGTTATTTGGTTATATTTGTATTTCACCGCGCGGCTGGAGGGGAAGATGAGGTATAGAGACGTGACGCCCGGTATTTTTCTTGAGCGTCCCAACCGTTTTATCGCCCTGGTGGAGACGTCCGGCGGGGTGGAGACGGTACACGTTAAAAATACCGGCAGGTGCCGGGAACTCCTGGTCCCCGGGGCGCGGGTATATTTGGAGCCCTCGGAGAACCCCCGGCGCAGGACGCGCTTTGACCTCATCGCCGTCGTAAAACCCTCCACCGGGGTGCTATTCAATATCGACTCCGCCGCCCCAAACAAGGTTGCCGCCGAGTGGCTCGCCCGCGGCGGGTACTCAAAGGTTGTCCCGGAGTACAGCTACGGCAGCTCCAGGATAGATTTCTACATGGAGGGCCCGGAGGGGCGGCACCTCATGGAGGTGAAGGGCTGCACGCTGGAGGTGGAGGGCGTGGGCTACTTCCCGGACGCGCCCACCGAGCGGGGCGTAAAACACCTCCGGGAGCTCGCCCGGGCCGCCTCGGAGGGGTATAACGCCGCCCTCGCCTTCGTTGTACAGATGGAGGGCGTGACCCAGGTCCTGCCGAACGCCGCCACCCACCCGGAGTTCGGCGCGGCGCTCGCGGAGGCCCGCATAGCGGGCGTTGATGTAATAAGACTCCTATGCCGGGTGGAGCCTGGGGAGATCGAGATAATCAGGGAAGAGAGATAGCCTATGAAACTAATTTTCAGGTATATGGGCCGGTACTGGAGACTCGTGGTGCTGGCGATGATAACGAAGCTCCTGGCCACGGTGACGGAGCTCCTGCTCCCCTACATACTCGAGCACATCATAGACGTGGTGGTGCCCAAGGAGGAGATAGCGGAGGTCATATTCTGGGGGGTACTCATGTTCCTCACGGCGATACTCTGTAGGACGCTGAACGTCAAGGCCAACAGGCTGGCGGTGACGAACGCCCACAGGGTGAGTTTTGACGTGCGTCAGGACCTATTTCATAAAACTGTGAACCTCTCCGGGGCGCAGTTTGACGCCTTCGGCCTCCCAAGCATAATAAGCCGCATGACCTCGGATAGCTACAACGTCCAGTCCGCCGCCCAACAGCTCCAGAGTATGTGCGTCCGGGCGCCCATGATGCTCTTAGGGGGCGTCATGGTCTCAGTTGTGATGGACGTGCACCTCGCGCTAATAATGCTCGTCATGCTGCCGCTGCTCATCGCCATAATACTTGGCGTCTCGGCGAAGGGCCTGCCGCTCTACGCCAAGGTCCAGAAGAAACTCGACGCGGTGGTTCGCGTCATGCGGGAGAACATAACTGGTATCCGGGTGGTGAAGGCCCTCAGCAAGGCGGACTACGAGAACCGCAGGTTCGACGGCGTGAACGAGGAGATGACAAAGAGCGACATCTCCGCCGCCACGGTCATGGCCTTCCCGGGGCCCTTCATGCAGCTCTGCCTAAACGTGGGCCTCGCGCTGGTGGTTGTCATAGGCGCCAGGCGTGTGAATAACGGCCTCATGAAACCCGGCGTCATACTGGCGTTCCTCACCTATTTCAACATGGTGACTATGGGCGTCATGGGTCTGAGCCGGATATTCATGACGATGTCCAAGGCCTCCGCCAGCGCGGGCAGGATTGACGAGGTCATATCCGCGGACACTGGCCTCCACGTCCTCTCCCCCGAGGAGGCGGAGAGCCCCTCCGGCGGCGGGTTCATAAGGTTCGAGGACGTCTGCTTTAACTACGGCGAGGGCGGCGCGGACACCTCCGGTTTCGCCGGTGAGTCCAGAGAGCTGGCCCTCGATCACATCTCCTTCACCCTGGAGCGGGGCGAGAGTCTGGGCATTATCGGCCCCACGGGTTGCGGCAAGACCACAATTATTAACCTCCTCATGCGGTTCTATGACGCCACCTCCGGCGGGGTCTTCCTTGACGGGCGGGACGTGCGTACATACGGTAAGGACGAGCTCCGGCGGAGATTCGGCGCCGTATTCCAAAACGACATGATCTTTAAGGACACGCTCCTTGAGAATATCCGTTTCGGCCGGGACGTCCCCCTCGAGGACGTGGAGGCCGCCGTCCGTGACGCCCAGGCATACGAGTTCGTGAGCGCCCTGCCAGAGGGACTTGAGCACCAGGCGGCCATAAAGGGAGCGAACCTCTCCGGCGGACAGAAACAGCGGATATTCGTGGCGAGAGCCCTGGCGGCGAACCCGGAGATTTTGATCCTCGACGACAGCTCCTCCGCCCTCGACTACAAGACCGACGCCGCCATGCGCCGGGCCATAGGCGAGCGCCACAACGGCAGCACCACCATAATGATCGCCCAGAGAGTCTCCAGCGTCATGGGTATGACGCGGATACTCGTCCTTGATAACGGCAAGTGCATAGGTTACGGCACCCACGAGGAGCTATTGAAGTCCTGTCCCACATACCGGGAGACATTCAAAATACAGATGGGCGAGATCGCCTGAGAGGAGGGGAGAGATATGCCCGGGAAAGGCGACAGGGGCGGCGAGAAACGCAAGCCCAAAAACGCGAAACGCACACTAATAAGGATAATCAAATATCTCTCCGTCTACAAGTGGTTCGTGCTCCTCTTTGTGGTGCTGGCGTTTCTCAGCAACCTGGGGAACCTCATGGGCCCGGAACTGGCCGGCAAGGCCATCGGCGCGGTGGAGGCCGGCGCGGGCAAGGTGGACATGGGCGCGGTGACGCACTACGCCGCCCTCATGCTCGTATTTTACGTGGGCAGCACGGTGCTGACGTTCTTCATAAGCATCGGCATGGCCCGGGTGGGCCGGAGGGTCGCAAACCAGATGCGCCGGGACGTCTTCCGCAAGATAATGATAATGCCCGTGGGGTACTTCGACCGCAACCAGGCGGGAGATATAATAAGCCGCGTGAGTTACGATGTGGACGTGGTCTCCACCAGCCTCTCCGCGGACGTGGTTCAGATAATCACCAGCACCGTCACGGTGGTGGGGAGCTTTGTGATGATGGTTATAATCTCCCCGCCCCTGGTGCTATTCATGGTCTTCACCATCCCAGTCTCCATCTGGTTCACGGGCCACATGTCAAAGAAGACCCGCCCCCTCTACTCCAAGCGCAGCGCCGCTTACGGCGTCATGAACGGTTTCGCGGAGGAGATGTTCTCCGGGCAGAAGACCATCCTCGCCTACGCCAACGAGGACCGGGTCACGGAGAACTTCCGGGAGATAAATAGGGCGGCGGCGGAGGCATACCGGGACGCGGACGGCCTCGGCATGACCATGGGGCCCACCATCGGCATGATAAGCAACTTCGGCCTCTCCGCCATCGGCATGGGCGGTGCGCTGCTATACCTCCTCAAAATCGTGGGGCTGGAGCAGATATCGAGTTTCGTCCTCTACTCCCGGAAGTTCTCAGGCCCCATAAATGAGATATCCAACATAATAAACGAGATATACTCCGCCCTCGCGGCGGCGGAGAGGGTATTTGAGTTCCTGGACGAGGAGGAGGAGCCGAAGGACATCCCGGAGGCCCGGGAGCTCACGGACACCCGGGGCAGTGTGGAACTGCGGGATGTGAGTTTCGGGTACGACGAGTCAAAACTCATTCTGAAGAATGTGGACCTCAAGGCGGAGCCCGGGGAGACCGTGGCAATAGTCGGCCCCACCGGCGCCGGCAAGACCACCATAATAAACCTCCTCATGCGGTTCTACGACGTGAGTCACGGCGGCATATACGTGGACGGCTCCGAGAGCCGTGAGTACACCCTCTCCTCCCTGCGGCGCAGTTACGCCATGGTCCTCCAGGACACCTGGGTCTTCAGTGGGACGATATTCGATAACATCGCCTACGGCAAGGAGAACGCCACCGAGGCGGAGGTGGTGGCCGCCGCCAAGGCCGCGATGATCCACAACTACATAATGCGCCTCCCCCAGGGGTACAAGACGGTCATAAGCGAGGACGGCGGCAACATCTCAAAGGGCCAGAAACAGCTCCTGACCATCGCCCGGGCCATGCTCTACGACACCAGTATGCTCATCCTCGACGAGGCCACCTCCAACGTGGACACCTCCACCGAGCGCCAGGTGCAGAGGGCCATCCGGGGCCTCATGCGTGGCCGCACAAGTTTCGTCATAGCCCACCGGCTCTCCACAGTGCAGAACGCCAACAAGATCTTGGTGGTGGACCACGGCGAGATAGTGGAGCAGGGCACCCACGAGGAGCTGATGCGCCTCCGGGGGTTCTACTATAAGCTCTACGCCAGTCAATACGAATGAGCTGTCGAAAAGGCCCTCCGGCACCCGAATTTGGGCCGCCGGAGGGCTTTCTTTGTTTTATTGGGTTCTCACTCCGCGCCGCAGAATAGGGCCGTCAGCAAGTCCCGCGCCACGTCCTGCCAGGTTATCCGCTCCACGGTGTCGCCGGAGACTATGTCCACGGTGGAGAGGACGTCGCCGTTTAGCGTCACCGTCAACCGGCCAAGGATCGCCCCGGCCTCCACCGGGGCCGTCAGCGTCTCGCAGAGCTCGACAGATGTCTCTATGTTCCCCACGTCGGACTTCTTCACGAGCACCGGCTTGCCCTCGGGTATGACGGGCTGTACGCACTCGGCTTTGCCAAGTTTCACCGGTATTGCCGGGAGGACTCCCTCAGGGCGCGGCGTCGTCACGGTGTATGCGCCGAAGGCGTAACTTAACAGTGTCTTCGCGCTCTCGAAACGGTCCGCGCTGGAGCCGCAGTGGAGGACTACCGCTATATACTCAACGCCGTCCCTCTCCGCCGTGGCGGAGAGACAGTGCCCGGCGGAGGAGGTGTAGCCGGTCTTCAGCCCCGTGGCGCCGGAGTAAAACCGGATGAGCTTATTTGTGTTGGAGAGCCCGAAGGCGCCGTCCCGGATGGTGTCCATCCAGATGGTGGTGTACTCCTTTATCCACTCGTGGCCTATGAGCTCCCGGCTCATGATGGCGATATCCCTTGCGGTGGTCAGGTGCTCCGGGTCGTCCATGAGGCCGGTGCAGTTCGTGAAGGTGGTGTTATCCATCCCCAGCGCCGCGGCCCGGGCGTTCATCATCCCGACGAACGCTCCCTCGCTCCCCGCCATGTGCTCCGCCACGGCCACAGCCGCGTCATTGGCGGAGGAGACCACGATGCACTTTAGCATCTCCCTGAGGGGCATACTCTCCCCCTCCTCCAGGAACACCTGGCTGCCGCCCATGCTGGCGGCGTTGGCGCTGACGGTTATGGTGTCCTCAAGGGACATCGCCCCCGAGTCCACCGCCTCCACTATTAGGAGTATCGTCATCACCTTCGTGACGCTGGCCGGGCGCAGTCGCTCGTCGGCGTTCTTCTCATAGATCACCGTCCCCGTCTCCTTCTCCATGAGTATGGCGGAGGGCGCCGGGATGTCAAGGCCGCCGCTGTCCGTGGGTATGACGCCCTCGTCAAACACCGACACCGGCACGTCCTCCTCCGGCTCCATCTCCATCTGCAGCTCCCCGGCCCTCACAGGCACGGAGAGGAGCAGCGCAAAGGCCAATATCAGCGCGAATCTCTTCATTTTCCTTCCCCCTTAATCTGCTACTCATAGATATGCGGGAAGAATAAAAATATTCTGCTTGATATTTTGGGAGAGGTGTGTTATAATAATCCCACTCGCAGATATAGTTCATCGGTAGAACGACGGCTTCCCAAGCCGTAGAGGTGGGTTCGATTCCCATTATCTGCTCCATATTAAAGAAAACACCCTTCATTTCGGAGGGTGTTTTCTTTTTTATGTTATTGCTGGTTTTTTATGTACCGTCCCAAGTACATCCCCGTCTTGCTGCGCTCACATTCGCAGATCTCCTCCGGCGTGCCGGCTGCCACGATCTCGCCGCCCTGGACGCCGCCCTCCGGCCCCATGTCGATAACGTAGTCCGCGTTCCTCACCACATCCAGGTCGTGCTCGATGACGATCACCGTGGCGCCCTTCTCTATGAGGCTCTCAAACACATGGAGCAGTGTCTCCACATCCAGCGGGTGGAGGCCGATGGTGGGCTCGTCGAAGACGAACACTGCGTCCGCCTGCCCTCTCCCCATCTCGCTGGCGAGTTTCAGCCGCTGGGCCTCCCCGCCGGAGAGGCTCGGGGTCTCCTCCCCCAGTGTGAGATATCCGAGGCCCAGTTCCTTCAAGACGCCGAGCCTCCGCGCCACGATGGGCAGGTCAGCGCAGGCGGTGAGCGCCTCGTCGATGCTCATATCCATGAGCTCCGGGAGTGTGTACGCCCTGCCTCCCTTTTTGGGCTCCCGGCGTATGAGACTCGCCTCCTTCGCGTAACGGGAACCGCCGCAGTCCGGACAGGGGATCTCCACGTCCGGCAGGAACTGGACGTCGAGGTCAATGACGCCGGTGCCGTCGCAGGTGGGGCACCGCAGTCTCCCGGTGTTGTAGGAGAAGTCCCCCGCCTTGTATCCCCGCTCCCGCGCCCCCGGCGTCCTGGCGTAGACTTTCCGCAGCTCGTCGTGGACGTCGGCGTAGGTGGCGACGGTGGAGCGCACATTTATCCCGATGGGCGTGGCGTCGATGAGCTTTATCTGCGCTATTCCCTCGGCCGAGACGGCTCTCACGTGTTTTGGGAGTTGGCTCCCCGCTATGGACGCCTCCAGGGCCGGGATGAGGCTCTCCAGCACCATGGTCGTCTTACCCGAGCCGGACACGCCGGTCACCGCAATGAGCCGCCCCTTCGGGAAGTCCACCTCCAGCGGTTTCACCGTGTGGATCTCCGATGTGGATAGATGTATGGTCCCGAGGGCGAACATCTCATCCGGCGGGACACGTCTTCCAACGCAAATGGCCCTCTTCCCGGTGAGGAAACCGCCGATACGCGAGGCCGGGTCGTTCTCCACCTCAGAGAGCGGTCCCTGGGCGATGATCGTACCGCCGCCCGCTCCGGCCTCGGGTCCCAACTCAATGAGCCAGTCCGCCTCGGAGAGCACATGGGTGTCGTGGTCCACCAGCACCACCGAATTGCCGTCGGCCACCAGGTCGTTCATGACGCCGGTCAGTCCCTCCAGATTCGAGGGGTGCAGGCCGATGGAGGGCTCGTCCAGCACATAGAGCACCCCGGTGGTGCGGTTGCGCACAGCGCGGGCGAGCTGCATCCGCTGCCGCTCCCCGGTGGAGAGGGTGGAGGCGGCCCGGTCCAGGGTGAGATATGAGAGGCCCAGGTCGGTGAGGCGCTTGGCGGCGCTCAGAAATGACTCGCAGATGCTCTCCGCCATGGGGCGCATCTCCTCCGGCAGGGAGGCCGGGACACCGGCGACCCAGCGCGTCAAATCAGAGAGCGTCATGGTGCAGGCCTCCGCGAGCGAAATTCCCCGGAGTTTCGGCGCCCGCGCCGCGTCGCTGAGCCTCGTCCCGCCGCAGTCCGGGCAGACGTCCTGCCGCAAAAATTTCTCCACCCGTTTCATGCCCTTCTCGTCCTTCACCTTAGAGAGGGCGTTCTCCACGGTATAGGTGGCGTTGAAGTAGGTGAAGTCCATGTCCCCGGCGGCGCCGCTGGTCTTATTTTGGTAGATGATGTTTTTCTTGACGGCGGGGCCGTGGAAGACGATGTCCCGCTCCCTCGCTGTCAGCTCCCGGAACGGCACGTCGGTACGCACGCCCATCTCCCTGGCGATGTCCTTCATAAGGGACCACATCAGCGTCTGCCACGGCGCCACGGCCCCCTCGTCGATGGTCAGGGACTCGTCCGGCACCAGCGTGGACTCGTCCACCGTTCGGACGACGCCCGTGCCGTCACAGGTCTTGCAGGCCCCCTGGCTGTTGAAGGCCAGTTCCTCCGCGCTTGGCGCGAAGAAGTGCTCCCCGCAGACGGGGCACACCAGCGGCAGTCCCGCCGCCACATTGAGCGAGGGCGGCGCGTAGTGCCCGTTGGGACACCGGTGACTGGCGAGCCGGGAGTACATGAGGCGCAGACTGTTTAGGAGCTCCGTCCCGGTCCCGAATGTGCTGCGTATCCCGGGGACGCCGGGCCGCTGGCGCAGGGCGAGGGCCGCTGGGACGTACAGCACCTCGTCCACCTGGGCCTTCTCCGCCTGGGTCATCCGCCGGCGGGTGTATGTGGAGAGGGACTCAAGATAGCGCCGGGACCCCTCCGCGTACAAAATGCCCAGGGCCAGTGAGGATTTGCCGGAGCCGGAGACGCCCGCGATCCCCACGATTTTATTAAGCGGGATATCGACGTCGATGTTCTTTAGATTATGCACACGCCCGCCCCGGACTTTGATCCTGTCCGGCTTATTTTGATTTTCCGAGTTCATGACTCTGCTCTGCCTCCTCGTCTATGGAAAAAATGTCATTTCTACACAATGGCCGCTGGCCCGCCGGAACATTTCGCTCCGGCTGCCAGCGGCCACTTTCTTGTTTATTGGGTGAGTTTACTCAGCTGTGGAACCCTTCTCCGTCACCGCGAGGCCCACAACGTCGCCGTCGCCGATAGTGTCAAGGGAGTAACCATCCATCGACAGCACACCGTTCACATTCTCCGAAATGTCTATCTCGTAGAGCATCCCATCCCTATCAGTGAGGAACAGGGTGTCACCCACGAAGACCATCCTTGATATTCCGGGGGCGTAGGTGAGGCCGTAGAGGCTGTACTTCAGTTCGGGGATAGAGTCACCAAGCCGCACGGCTATCTTGTTTATTCGGCCCGTGTTCCCCGTGTGCTCAAGGTAGTAGATCTCCCCGTCCCGGGCCTCCACCGCAAGTATGTTCTTGCCGTAGCCGGACTCGCTGTATGTTCCCTCGGCAAACGTTTGTTTGTCGGGGTCAAGACTGCTGAGCGTGTATGACCAGATGCCGTTGCCGCCGCCGAAGACCACCTGATTTGTCTTCTCGCAGTAGGTGAGGTCGAGGCCGCCGCTGGTGGTGGTGCCGATTATACCAATCTTGGAGACAACATCCCCTTCGTAGTTATACCTGTAGAGCTCGTAGATGTTGTCCTCCACTCCGTCGTCAGCCAGGATGAGTATCCCATCCTTGGTGGCGGCCAGAGCCACGGGGATAGCGCCATCGTTCTCCATGAAGTCAAGCTCTTTGACGATAGTCGTCTTGCTCGGGAACTGGGGGTCGAAGGACACGAGTGCCTTCTCATCGAGGGACACGGTGTAGCCGATCCGGTCGCTGGAGGTGTCCGCCTCCGCCACTGTCACCTGACAGGTGGCGGTGACGGTGCGGTTCACTTTCTTGTCATGGGATGTAAACTCCACCGTCTTTGTTGCGGTGATGGTGGCGGTGCCCGGCGCTACAGTTGTGACCTTTCCGCTTGCGTCAACAGTGGCGACGGACTCATCGCTGGAAGTCCACTCGACCTTCTGATCCGCCACGCTGGGCTGGACCTGGGCGGAGAGGTCCACCGTCTCGCCAACCTTCACCCTGGCGGCCCGGCGGTTCATTATGACGCTGGTGACGAAACCGTTGTAGTCGGGTAGATCCTCCGTCTTCGGTTTCACGGCCAGGAGTCCGAGGTAGGACTCGCCCTTGATGCCGTTGGGGTTGATATTCCCCACCTTGGAGTAATCCGTGAATGTGCGGGTGCCGCTGCCCGGTTTATACTCCGCCATGTTGAGGATGACAAGGCCCGTGCTCTTGCTGCCGTCCTGGGTGGCGTAGAGGTAGGCCCGGTCGGTGGCGTAGTCGTAGGTGAGCTGGGGCTTTATGCCGCCGCTTGCGTAGTGTACGCCGAACTTCTCATTTATGAACTTCACGGAAACGAAGGAGGCATCGGTCTTCTCAAGGTTCAGTGTGTAGAGCGCGGGCAGGTTCATGGACTTATTGTTGGCGAATGCGCCGATGGACATGAAGACGCCGTTCTCGTCCACTGTCAGGGTGTAGAGGTACTGTCCCTGACTGGTGCTGCCCTGCTTGACGCCATCAACGTGTTTCGCCTCACCGGTGGCAAGATCCACCTCCACGAACCACATCTGCTCGGTGATACCGTACATAGTGCCGCGGGTGTAGTCGAAGGTGATGGCCGTCATCCGGTCGCCATCCGCAAGTCCGCTGGGGCCGAGGACGGTGAACTTGGAGAGGTCACTGGCGTTGAACCTGTAGAACACGTCCTCCGTGTCGTAGCCGTAGAAGTAGCCGTCATAGTACGCGCCGCACCTGAGGCTATATTGGCCGCCCGCCTTCCCGATGACCTGGGCGCCGCTGGGGGCGCTGTCGGAGAGGGAGAGCCAGGTCTCGTTGTAGGTGGAGTTGGGACCGTGGATGTAGTAGGCATAGAGGGAGTCGCCGGAGGTCTCAATTATGTTGAACTCTATGGAGTCGGAGACCGCCGGGTTCTTCGTTTCATCCAGGTTGTGGAGCGTTATTGTGACGTTCGCCTTGCCCGGGCCGGTGAAGTTCACAACTCCATCCTGAGTCACCGTTACGACTTCCTCGTTGTCGGAACTCCACACCGCGTCGCCGTGGGTGCCGTCCCTGGGGGAGTATATGTAACTGAGGGTGGTCATGCCTCCCGCGACGCCGTCCATCTTCTCGCCCTCCACTATCTCAACGGAGGTCACCGGCACGTGGCCGATCTCGGGCTCATCTTTCGGCACGACGAACATGGCCGTCTGCTCAAGGCCCTTCTTGCTGTGGACGGAGCCCAGGTCCACGATCCTGGCGCTATAGTTATCGTGGGTGTCGCGGTCGACGTACACGAGGTACAGCGTGGACCTCATGAGCTGGATGCTGCAGGGCGTCCAGTAGATGCTGCCGGTGTTCCTATCGTAGAACATGCCGCCGTAGTCGAGGGTGCTGTGCCCCACGGAGCCGATGAACTGGGTGTCCATGGTTTCGGGGTCGATGATGTAGAGGTTGCCGTAGATGTCGGGCGTCACCACCATGCCGTCGGCCATGACGCACATATCGGTGGATGTCACCTGGTACTCGATGTCCTTGAACTTGCCGAAGAATCCGACTTCCCCGTTGTTGAGGTCGTAATACCCTATGCCGCCCTGGGTCAGGTTCTTGAAGTATATCCGCCCGGTGCCGTAGTAGACGCCCATGTTGCCGATGAGGTCGGTGGATCTCAAGACCTCCTCAAGCTTTTCAAATCCCACTACCACGCCGTTCTCCACATTGGCCTTGAACCTATAGAGGATACACTCGGTGCCCTCCGTGACGGAGGCGTAGACGTAGCCATTGTACCAGCAGCCGCCCAGCCAGAGCGCCCGGCTGCTGCCGATCATCTGGTGCTGTACCTCGGTAGTCTCTCTGGGTTTGAGATCTGAGTACCTGAACCATGTGGACTGGGCCTGGTTGCTGTCCGCCACGCCGGGGGTCATGTAGTCCATTATCTTGTAGCCGTAGATGTTCTGCTCGGAGGCCACGACACGGATATTTATGCTGCGGCTGACCTGGCCGTTCTTGAGGTTCACCGCCGCTGTGACATTGACAGATCCAGGGGACAGAGCCGTCATCTTGCCGGTCTCATCAACGGTAAGAATCTTCTCGTCGCTGCTGGACCACTTGATATCCTCGGCGGGGGCAGCGTACCAGGGGAGCCAGTCGATCTTCTGGGTCTTCTCCTGCCCCACGATGAGGAGGTTGCTGGAGGTGTCGAGCTCGAAGTTCACGGCATTGGAGCCTAACTCGAATACATCGCACTTATCACTCGTCGGCACGAACAGGCAGGTCTGCTCGGAGGAGTTGAGCCCGCCCACAGCGGTGCATTTACCAGATGTGGGATCCACCGTGTAGGTTATGCCGAGGAGGGTGTTGGAGGCGGGGCCGTGGACGCTGGTGCACGCCGCCCAGTAGATGGTGTCGGCGCCGTGGTCGTAGCACATGGACTGGATGAGGTTGGGCTCGTAGGGGAAGTCCGTCTTACCAACGAATGTGCATTTACCCTCATTCGTCACCGTGTAGAAGTTGCCCTGGTTGTCTATGCCGTAGAGCTGACCATTGTCGTCACAGGTCATGGTGAGGAGGTTGACGCCGTTTATAGTGCCCGAGACCTTGTTGATCTTCTCAAGTTTCACCTTCTCGCCGGAGAAGTCGAGCTTGTAGAAGTTGTTCGTGCCGGTCTGGGTGCCGTCCTTGCCGGCGGCACCGTACTCCCAGCCGATGGCGTAGAGTACGCCGTTCTTGTAGTCGAGGGCCATGTCGTAGAGGGCGATGCTGCCCTCCTCGCCCACCAGCTTGCTCTGGGTCCAGAGGGTCTTCTCGCTCCAGTAGGAGCTCTTGGGCGTCACCAGCACGATGTTGCCGGAGTTTATGCTCTGGGCGATCAGGTAGCCGTTGACGAACTCACCGGCGTAATAGCGGTTGTAGTCGAAGGTCTCGTTCTGGGCGTTGGACTGCTCCGGGTGCTCCTTATCGTAGCTGAACCAGCCGTACTGCAAGTAGCCCTGGGAGTATGTCTCGCTGCCGTAGATACGGTCCTTATCGAGCTCACGGAGCGCCACGTTGTAGTTGTCAACGTCCTTTAGTGAGACATCATACGTCGTCTCGTTGAGGGCGTAGTCCGCCACGACGACGGTGAAGTCGTCGCCGAAACCGGTTACGTCGAACTTCTGGGTGATGGTCTCGCCCGGCTTATCCGCCGGCTCGTACCGGCCCATTATGATGTCGTTGCCGGTGACGAAGAGCACCGCCGCGATGTACTGATTGTCCTTTATATCCAGTTCCAGCATGAGCTTGCCGTCCTCGGTGGTGGTGACGGACTCAGCCTGGGGTTTCATATTGACCGTGGGATACTCGGTATCCACGGTGAAGTCGAAGGACCACTCCCCGTCCGCCGTGTCGTCGCCGTCGTCCAGCCAACCCGTGACGGTGTAGGTGACGTGGGTGTTGTTCTCGGGGAGTTTCCCGGACCATAGCTGATCCTTGCCGTAGAGGAATGCCGGGACCACCATGCCGTAGCTGGCGTTGTAGAAGGACTTAATAACGTCATTGACTGACGTTGAGGATATGACCTTGCCGGTGCTCGAATCCTTCGCGGTGAGAGTCACCTTCTTCGCGGAGCGGAGCATACCGAAGTCAAGCTCGTCGAGGAAGTTCTCCACCGACACCGCGTTATATTTGCTCCCAACGCGGCTGCTGCCGGTGACATAGGGGTTGGTGCCCAGCTCGTGGTAGAGGCCGTAGAGGCGGCGGGGGTAGAGGAGGGCGTTCTCCGACTGCGGCTCGTCAAAGAGCGCCGGGGCGGACCAGTCGCCGTAATAGCCGAGGATGGGCATGTTGAGCGTCTCGCCCGCCTTGCCCTCGGTGTCCTTGGTGTCTATGGGGTTGGCGTAGAGGAATCCCTCCACGTATATCCCCTTGGGGAACACGCTCATGTAACTCTTGTCTTCGCCCGTGAGGTCGATGGCCGCCGAGAGGCTGACGCTATCCCCCGCCTTGACGGTGACGGCGTTGTAGACCTCCTTGAGCTCCGCGAAGTGCTCCGCTAAGTCCTTGACGTCCGTCTTGTCGACGGCGCCGTCCATGTTCACATCGAGGTACGCAAACCAGGCGCTATCCTTATCTATGGTCTGCTTGCCGTTCACATGGAGGTGCAGGAGGTTCACGTCCGCCATGGTGACCTGGCCGTCGTCATTGAGGTCGAACCAGAGGGTGTTGAGGCCGTCAGTCACCCGCACCTTCGCGTCCAACGCGCGGGGAACACCGGCTATGTACTTATCCTGGGCCACGGAGTCCGTGAAGATGGAGCTGTCGAGGGTGTAGATCCTGTCGCTCGCGGATATGTTGTGTATCTCAAAGTCGAAGGTGAAGTTGCCGGAGGTGCTGTCGCCCAGTTCCGCCTTGGGACGTCCCTCGCTGGCATCGGGGTTGGAGAGATAGCCCTCGGCTGTGGTGGCGGCCGCCAGGTCCACGAGGCCCGCTCCCTGAAGCCTGGGGAAGTTCTCAAGTCCGCTCTCCACCGTGAGGGGCGTGGCGGTGCTCATCATGATGTTTGTGGCCACGGTACGGCGCTCCTCGCCGGTGAGGTTGGGGAACTTATCTGTCAGGTACTGGTCCAGCACCGCGAACGCGCCAGTGAGCTGGGGCGTGGCCATAGATGTGCCGGACATGGTGGCGTAATAATTGCCGCCGCCTGAATACTTGGGGTCGACCGAGGAGTAGACGCTGCCGCCCACGCCCGTGATCTCCGGTTTCAGCTTGAGATCCGGGGTGACACCCCAGGAGGAGAAGGAGCTTATGCCCGTCTCCACCTCGAACATCTCAACGCTGTCGCTGACGGTGAGTTTGCCGGTCTTGTCGTAGCTGTTATCAGCATTCTTCTTCATGAACTCGCCGTCGGCCTTGGAGATGGAGACGCAGGGGATGCTGCCCGAGCCGGACTTCGTCTGCATGCTGAGTATGCCGGACTCGGTGTTGTAGATTATGCAGGCCACGGCCCCGGCGTTCTGGGCAGCGGTCTGTTTCTCGGTGAAAGAGGTGACGCCCCGGGACACAACCGCAACCTTGCCGGTGACATTAAGTTTCTCGTAATCCTGGCGCTCGCCGTTTCCGGGGACGATGACGTACTGGAGCTCCTGACCGCCCTTTGTTACCGCCAGGCGGCTGCTGGAGTAAGTGGCGGTATCGACGTAGGGGATTTTCCGGCCAAGTACGGTTATGTAGGAGTACTCCATCTTGCTGTTGTCCGCGGAGGCCACGGAGATGGCGGCGGAGTAGGTGCTGGGGGTGCCCACGAGGCCGGTGTCCGGCGAGTCGAGGGGCGGCATATTGGTGTTTGTGGCGTTATTGAGGGCGCTGTTCGTGTCGTTACCGGCGGCGCAGAGGAGCTGGATGTCGGACTTCTTGAACCGCTCCACGACGTTCAGCATCTCGCCCTGGGAGTCGGTGAAACCGTTGCCGGAGCCCAGGGACATGTTGATGGTGTCCACGCCCAGTATGACGCAGTCCTCCAGAGCCGCCATTATGGTGTCCCAACCGGCGCCGCCGCCGCTGAAGACCTGCATTATGACGAGCTGCGCGTCGGGGGCTATCCCCTTCGCTCTCTCATCCTGTCCGCCGTTGCCCGCGGCGATGCCCGCCACGTGGGTGCCGTGGTCGCTGCCCGCCACCCGGTGGTCCACCATCACGTTGTTTGCGGCGTAGTTGAAGGTGTAGGGTATCTTATTTGAGTAGTGGGCCGTTGTGGCGTTACCCACGCCATGGCTCGCGTGGAGCCTGCTCCACACGGATTCCACTTTTGCGGTGGTCAGAGAATTATCAGTGAGATCTTCAGTTGAGAGATCCTTAAAATTCGGGTGATCCGTCACGAGGCCGGTATCGAGTATGGCTATGACGGTGCCCTTGCCGGTGTAACCGCTGCTGTTCACTGTCGCCGCGCCGATCATGGAACCGGCGTTGGCGGAGGTGGGGGCGTAAGTCCCCTCAAAGCTGTCCTCCGGCAGGTCGAACGTGGGCGCCACGTACACGCGCCCCACACCGGCGATCTTCTCCAGGGCCTCGCGGTTGCCGTAGGTGGTGGTGACGGATATGGCCGTGGAGGCCACGGTGTAGGTGTAGCCTATCTCGTACTCCCCGGCGCTGAGCGTCTTCTTTATGCCGCCCTTTATGGAGTCAAGTTTCTCCATCTGCGCCCTCTGGGTGCTCTGGACGGCGCTTGTCTGGGCGCTGATGTCCGCCACGGAGTACTTCTGCATGAGGGGCGCGTCGTTGGCGACGACTATGAACGTCACCTCGTCGTCCTCATCGTACTGCTGGGCGGCGTCGGTGGAACTGACGCGCCGGGATGTGTACTCGGAGCCCAGGGACCACTTGCCGATGCTGCTGCCGTCGCCGTAGTCTACGCCCGTCTCGGCGTAGGGGGTGTAGAGGCTCACTGGGCCCCAGGGGTCAAAGGAGGATACAGGCTCGGCGGGACGCGAGGGGGTGGAGGGCGTCTCCGGCTCCGGGGCGGCGTCCCCGCCGGTCTCGCCGGTATCGGTGCCGCCGCCGGCATTGCCCTCCTCCGCCGGGTCCTCGCCGGTCTCCGGCTCATAGCCGCTCTTGTAGTCGGGCGCTAAGTACCGCCTGAGCATCAGGGCCTCCTGGATGCGTGTCGCGGGGTCCCGGGGGCTCAGGGTCTCAGGGGTGGTACCCAGGACTATACCACGGCGCACGGCCCAGCGCATGGCCACGCGGGCGTACCCGCTGACCTCGCCGATGTCTATGTAGTCCTCGTAGATGGAGTTCATGGACTCGCCGTTCCTTGTGGCGAACCTATAGAGGAACGTCACGAACTGCTCCCTGAGGACGGTACCGTAGGGGTCAAAGATGGTGGTGGTTATGCCCTTGGCTATGCCCTCCTGGTAAGCCCACACCACGGCGTCGTAGTAATATGCCCCCTCCTCCACGTCCGTGAAGGGGCAGCGGCCAGTGACCTCCGGCTCACCGGCAATTCGATAGAGTATCGTCACGGCCATGGCCCTATTTGAGTTCACGTAGGGGGAGAAGGTGTCCGGGGCGGTGCCCAGGATGTAGCCGTTCTCCACCACGAAGTCAACGGCGTCGTGGTACTCGCCCTCAAAGTGTATGTCGGTGAATTGCCGGCTGGGGCAGACGTCGCCGTGCCCAGGCGCCTTGTCCCTGACGTTCACAAAGTCCGCGCGGGCGTCCTTCGTAATGGTGCCGGTGAAGACGCTCTGCTCCGGGGTGTAACCCTCGGCGGCGGTCTCCGTCACGGTGTATGTCATCCCGGCGGGGATGCCGCCGAAGATCCTGCTGCCGCCGTCCGAGAGGGTGAATGTCTCGCTGGTACCGTCGGAGAACTCAACGGTGAAGGTGAACTCCGTGGCGTCCTCTACGTCCCGGCCCTCGCTGTCCACCACGCTCTTCGTGACGGTGAGGCTCCCCAACTCCTGGTTCTTCCTATTTACAAACTCGGCCTTCGCCTCGGTGTCCTTCTCTATTGTGCCGGTGAGTGTGCCCCGCTCCGCCTTGTAGCCCTGGTGGGACTTCTCGGTGACGCTGTAGGTGGTCCCGGCGAGGAGCCCCTCAAAAGTCTTGCTCTCGCCTTCTTTTAAGGTGAAACTCTCCACCTTGCCGCTTGAGAACACAACGGTGAAACTAAACTCTGTGGCGTCCTCAATATCCGCGCCCTCGTAATTAACGACGTTCTTCGTCACCGTGAGGCTCCCCAGTTCCGGGTCCTTCTTATTCGTGAACTCCACCTTGGACTCGGTGTCCTTCTCGATGGTACCGGTGTAGGTGTTCTCCTCGGTTGTATAACCCTCGGCGGCCTCCTCGGTGACGGTGTAGGTGGTCCCCGCGATTATCTCGCCAAATGTCTTGCTCTCGCCGTCCTTGAGGGTGAAAGTCTCGGTCTCCCCGTCGGAGAACTCAACGGTGAAGTTAAACTCCGTCGCGTCCTCAATGTCGGTGCCGTCGTGGTCAATGACGCTCTTCGTCACCGTGAGGCTCCCGAGATCCGGGTCCTTCTTGTTTGTGAATGTGACCTTGGACTCCGTGTCCTTCGCTATGGTGCCGGTGTACTCGTTCTTCTCAGTTGAGTAGCCCGCGGCGGGTTTCTCGGTGACGGTGTAGGTGGTGCCAGCGATCATATCCTCAAACGTCTTGCTCTCGCCGTCTTTGAGGGTGAAGGTCTCGGTCTCCCCGTCAGAGAACTCGACAGTGAAACTAAACTCAGTCGTGTCCGTGATGTCCGAGTCCTTATAGTCCACCACATTCTTCGTGATAGTGAGGCTCCCAAGATCCGGGTCCTTCTTATTCGTGAACCCGATCTTGAGCTCCACATCCTTCACTATCCTGCCGGTGTAGGAGTCTTTCTCCGTTGAATACCCCTCGGCGGCCTTCTCGGTTACGGTGTACTCTGTCCCCGCGATCAAATCCTTAAATGTCTTGCTCTCGCCGTCTTTGAGGGTGAAGTTCTCCGTCCTGCCGTCGGAGAACTCAACGGTGAAACTAAACGCTGTTGTGTCCGTGATGTCCGCGCCCTTGTAGTCCACCACGTCCTTCGTGACAGTGAGGCTCCCCAGCTCCGGGTCCTTCTTATTCGTGAACGTGACTTTGGACTCCGCGTCCCTCACTATGGTGCCGGTGTACTCATTTTTAGCAGTTGTGTAGCCCTCGGCGGTCTTCTCGGTGACGGTGTACTTCGTACCCTCGGGTATGGCGTCAAATGTCTTGCTCTCACCGTCCTTGAGGGTAAAAGTCTGCTCCTCGCCGCCATCGAGTTTCAGCGTAAAGGAGAAGGGGGTGCTGTCCGTGATGTCGGCGCCGTCGTAGTTCACGACGCTCTTCGTCACAGTGAGGCGCCCCGTGGGCACAGCGATATTGACAGTGGCGGAGGCGCTGATGGTCTCGCCGCTGTCCACATAGCTCTGGGAGGAGTCCGCTGTGATGTTGGCCTCGCCCCCCGCCGCCGCCTTGAAGGTCAGAGTTATTATGGTCCCGAGCTTTGCGTCCGTGTCCCCGGTGAAGGCCAGAATGAGCCTGCCCGGCGTCTGGCTGTTGACGGCCAGCACCACGTCCGCGATCTCCGACCAATTCTTATGTACTGAGGCTGAGATGTAGGTGAGCTTGGCGCTGTCGTAACTTAGCACAAGCTTGCCGTCCTCAATCGTGGCGGCTGCGGCGTCAATGTCAACGGTCACGGTCTCCCCCACCTGCGCCTCCTTCGGCGCAGATAAGGAGATGGGCCCGCTCCCTCCCGGCGCCGCGTACACCGCCGGCGAGACTGTGCCCGTCAGCATGATGACCGCCAGGACAAACGCCAATACTCTACTCCAATGTTTCATAGTACACCCCATTCCGCCCCGGCGTCGCTGGGACACGCCCCCGCGCCCGGGCACAACTACAGTAATAACATAATAACCCATCCGCCCCGGTATGTCAAGCCGCGCCAAAAATAAAGCGCCCGTCGGGGTGACCAACAGGCGCTAATGGATGATTATCTAATTCTTCGCTCCGCCACGCTGCGTCTCACGAGGGCGCGGTGGAGTTTCGCCTCGGCGATGTCCAGCTCGTGGCGGGAGTAGCGGTCGGTGTGGCTAAGTTTCTCCTTGGCCTCCTCCTCCGCGCGCCGGGCACGGGCGTCGTCGATGTTCTCGGCCCACTCGAAGGTGGTGGGGACGAGCCTCACCACGTCCCCGGTGACGGAGAGCATACCGCCGATGCAGGCGGCCCGGCGGGTCTCGCCATTCGTGACGATCTTCGCCTCGCCCATGCCGAGAGCCGTCACATAATTAATATGTCTCGGCAGGATGCAGACATCCCCGGTGACAGTTCGCACCAGCAGGCTCTCGGCGTCGCCGTCGAACATCTGGCCGTCGGGGGTGACTATTTTAAGTCGGAATGAACTCATACCCTCACCCCTTGGCCTTGGCCACCACCTCGTCGATGGTCCCGGCGAAGAGGAACGCGGACTCCGGAATGTTGTCGTGCCGGCCCTCGATTATCTCCTTAAAGCCCCGGACGGTCTCATTGAGCGGGACATACTTCCCCTCCATGCCGGTGAACTGCTCCGCCACGGAGAAGGGCTGGGAGAGGAACCTCTGTATCTTCCGGGCTCTGGAGACCGTCAGCTTGTCGGCCTCGGAGAGCTCGTCCATGCCCATGATGGCGATTATGTCCTGGAGCTCCTTGTAGCGCTGGAGCATCTGCTGGACGGCCCGGGCCACCTCGTAGTGCTCCCGGCCCACCACCTCGGGTGTCAGAATGCGGCTCGTGGAGTCAAGCGGGTCCACCGCGGGGTAGATGCCGAGAGACGCTATTGAGCGGTCAAGGACCGTGGTGGCGTCGAGGTGCGCGAATGTTGTGGCCGGCGCCGGGTCCGTCAGGTCGTCCGCCGGGACGTACACCGCCTGGACGGATGTGATGGAGCCCCGTTTCGTGCTCGTTATGCGCTCCTGGAGGGCGCCCATCTCAGTGGCGAGGGTGGGCTGGTAGCCCACGGCGGAGGGCATGCGCCCCAAAAGCGCCGAGACCTCGGAGCCCGCCTGGGTGAACCTGAATATGTTGTCGATGAATAGGAGCACGTCCTGATGCTTTACGTCCCTGAAGTACTCCGCCATGGTGAGGCCCGAGAGGCCCACCCGCATACGGGCCCCTGGGGGCTCATTCATCTGGCCGTAGACCAGGGCGGTCTTGGCGAGGACCCCGGACTCCTTCATCTCGTTGTAGAGGTCGTTGCCCTCCCTGGTGCGCTCGCCAACGCCGGTGAACACCGAGAGGCCGCCGTGCTGGGTGGCGATATTGTGGATGAGCTCCATGATGAGCACCGTCTTCCCCACGCCCGCGCCGCCGAAGAGGCCGATCTTGCCGCCCTTGGCGTAGGGGCATATGAGGTCAACAACCTTGATGCCCGTCTCAAATATCTCCGTGGCGGACTCCTGCTCGTCATAGCTGGGGGCGGGCCGGTGTATGGGCCAGCGCTCCTGGGTCTTGGGGGCGGGCATGTTGTCCACCGGGTCGCCCAAGAGGTTAAAGACGCGCCCCAGGCACTCCTCGCCCACGGGCACAGTTATGGGGGAGCCGGTGTCCACCGCCTCCAGGCCCCGGCTCAGGCCGTCGGTGGAGCCCATGGCCACGCACCGGGCCACATTGTCGCCGATGTGCTGGGCCACCTCGCAGGTGAGCTTGCGGCCCCCGGCCTCCAGCGTCACGGCGTTCAAGAGCTCCGGCAGTTCGCCGTCCCGGAAGGATATATCCAGTACCGGCCCCAGTATCTGAACAACTTTTCCAATGTGTTTCTCTGCCAAATAAATCAACTCCTAAAATAGGATTTCTTCTAATACCGGCGTCAGCTCCCCGCACCAGCCACGATCTCAGTGATCTCCTGGGTGATGGCGCCCTGACGCGCCCGGTTATATTTAAGGCTCAGGTCGCCTATCATCTCCTCGGCGTTCTTCGTGGCGGCGTCCATGGCGGTGCGGCGGGCCCCCTGCTCACTGGCGATGCACTCGCAGAGCGCCCCGTATATCAGTCCCCCCAGGTACTCCGGGACTATCGCCCCAAACACCTCCTGGACGGAGGGCTCATAGATGGTCTCGGTGGACCTCGCCGGGGTCCCACCCTCCACGCCGTGGAGCGGCAGGACCTTCAGCGCCGCCGGCTCCTGGACGAGGATGGATATGAAGTTCGTGTAGACGAGATAGACCTCGTCAAACTCATGGGATATGAACCTGCGGCAGATGTCCCGGGCCATGGTGAATGAATCGCTCACCGAGACGTCCCCGGCCTCGAAATATACGTCCGTCAGTATGTCATAGCCGTGGGCGCGGAAATTCTCCAGGGACTTCTTGCCGATGGGCAGGACCGTCACGTCCTTGCCGCGCATCTCGGCCTCGGCAAGTTTCAGCACGTTGTGGTTGTACCCGCCCGCGAGGCCCCTGTCGCCGGCTATCACTATATAGAGGCTCTTTTTGACCTCCCGCTCCTCAAGGTAGGGGGAGGAGAAGTCCCGCTCCTTCCCCGCCACGTCGCAAACGGTGGCGAAAAGTGTCTCAAAATACGGGCGGCTCTTTGTCACGTTCTCCTGCGCCCGGCGCAGCTTGGAGGCGGCCACCATCTCCATGGCCTTTGTTATCTGCTTTGTGCTCTCCATGCTGCGGATGCGCAGCTTTATCTCCTTCATGGAAACTCCGGCCATATGGGGCGCCTCCTCACTTTAAGAATTTTTCCACATAGGCCGTGAGGGCCGCTTTGAGCTGCTCCTCGGTGTCCGGCGAGAGGGCGCCCGTCTCACGGATGGCGGAGAGGACGTCGTAGCCCTTCGTGTCCATGTACTCGTAAAGTCCCTTCTCAAATTCGCCGATCTTTGCGGTGGGCACGTCCTTTAAGTACCCATTTGTGGCGGCGTAGAATATGCAGACCTGGTGGGCCACCTCCACCGGGGCGCCGTTCTTCTGCTTTAGGACCTCAACTATCCTCTCGCCCTGGGCGAGGCGGTCTTTCGTGTCCTGGTCGAGGTCGGAGCCGAACTGCGCGAAGGACTGGAGCTCCCTATACTGGGAGTAGATGAGCTTTAATGACCCCGCCACCTTCTTCATGGCCTTTATCTGGGCGGAACCGCCCACGCGGCTCACGGATATGCCCGGGTTCACCGCGGGCATGACGCCCGAGTGAAATAGCTCCGTCTCCAGGAATATCTGGCCGTCCGTTATGGATATCACGTTCGTGGGGATATAGGCCGAGACGTCCCCCGCCTGGGTCTCGATGACGGGCAGGGCCGTCAGGGACCCGCCGCCGTACTCCGGGGCGATCCTGGCCGCCCGCTCAAGGAGCCTTGAGTGGAGATAGAAGACGTCCCCTGGGTATGCCTCCCGCCCGGGGGGACGGCGGATGAGCAGGGATATGGCCCTGTAGGCCACGGCGTGCTTTGAGAGATCGTCGTAGACCACCAGCACGTCCCGGCCCTTCTTCATGAAGTACTCGCCCATGGTGCAGCCGGAGTAGGGGGCGATGTACTGCATCGGCGCCAGCTCCGAGGCCGTGGCGCTGACGACTATCGTGTAGTCCATGGCGCCGTTGAGCTCCAGGGTGTTCACCACCTGGGCCACAGTCGAGCGTTTCTGGCCGATGGCCACATAAACGCAGATACAGTCCTTGCCCTTCTGGTTAATTATGGTGTCAATGGCGATGGTGGACTTGCCGGTCTGCCTGTCGCCTATTATGAGCTCGCGCTGTCCCCGGCCTATGGGTATCATGGAGTCTATGGCCTTGATGCCCGTCTGCAGCGGCACGGAGACGCTCTTGCGCTCTATTATACCGGGGGCCGGGGCCTCGATGGGATCATAGCGCTGGGCGGCTATCTCGCCCTTGCCGTCAATGGGTGAGCCCAGGGCGTCCACCACCCGCCCGATGAGCGCCTCGCCCACCGGCACGGACACCACCCGCCCCGTGCGGCGGACGGTGTCCCCCTCCTTTATGCCGCTGTCCGACCCCAGGACCACTATGGAGACGGAGTTCTCCTCCAGGTTCTGGGCCATGCCGAACTCGCCGTTGGGGAACTCTATGAGCTCGTTCATGAGGCAGTTATCAAGGCCGGAGGCCCTGGCTATGCCGTCGCCAACCAGTATCACGGTGCCGGTCTCGCTCTCCGATATCTGGCTGTCGTAGTTTTTGATTTGAGCGCGGATTATTTTCGTTATCTCTTCGGGTCTAAGTTCCATGGTGCATTAGCTCTCCTAACAAATCAAAATCAGAGGACGGTGCCGGAGAGGATTCGGCGGATCTCGTCCAGCTTGTTTTTGACGGTGCCGTCATAGCGGCGGCCGGCAAGCTCCAGCCGCACGCCCCCCAGGACCGAGGGGTCCACGGTGACAGTGAGCTCGATCTTCTTTTTGAATGTCTCCCGGAGCTTCGCCTCAAGCTTATCCCGCAGCTCCCCCTCAAGGGGCATGGCGGTGACGGCGGTGACGGCGAGGATCCCGTTGTCCTCGTTGTAGCGCTCCCTGTAGGCCCTCTCGCAGCCGGCGAGCTCCCCGGCGGAGCCCCGGTCCACCAGTATCTTCATGAAGTTCAGGAGATAACGGTGTACGCGGCCGCCGAAACAGTTATCCAGGACCTGTCTCCGCTCCTCCTTTGGTATGGAGGGGGTGGAGAGGAGGCGCACAAAGCGCGGCTCCTGCCTAAATAGGCCGGCGCACATCTGGAGCTCCGAGAGGATCTGGGCGTCCAGCCCCTCGTCCCGGGCCAGCTCATAGAGCGCCCCGCCGTATGTGCGGGCGGTGTCAGTCATGGGCCTCACCTATGCCGCCGATAAACTTCTCCACCAGATTCCTGTGGTCGGCGGGGTTTATCTCCCGCTCCACCACCTTACCGGCGATCTCCATGGATATGGCGGATATCTCGTTCTTCACCTCGTTGAGGGCTTTCTTCTTCTCCTGGGCGATGTCCGCCTCAGCCTTCGTGCGGATGGCCGCGGCGGCGGAGTTCGCCTCGGATATTATCTCCTGCTCTCTCTTCTGGGCCCTCGTGACAGCGTCCCGCAATATCTCGTCCCGCTCGGCCCTGGCGGACTCCAAGTGGCTCTCATAGTCCGCCCTCAGGGCCTCGGCCTTGGCCTTCTCCGCGTTGGCGTCGGAGTAGAGGCCGTCGATCTCGCTCTGGCGGTCGTCTATCATCTTTTTCACGGGCTTGAAGAGGAACTTCCTCAGTAGGAGGAAGGTTATCATGAAGTTGCAGAATGTGAAGAGCGCCCTCCAAGGTTCGATCCCGACTATACTTTCAAAACCAGACAACCCTGGTCACTCCTTTCCGCTAAAAGGTCCCCTCAAACTTAGAACACGAACAGCAGAAGGAGCGCTATGACCAGGGAGTAGATACCCGTGGACTCGGTGATGGCGCAGCCCAAGATCATGTTTGTACGGAGGAGGCTCGCGGACTCCGGCTGACGGGCCATGCCCTCCAGCGCCTTGCCCACGGCGTTGCCCTCGCCTATGGCGGGGCCAATAGCTCCAAATCCCATTGCAATACCGGCGCCGATGGCGCAGGCGGCCTTGACTATAGCGTCTTGCATTTTTATTCCTCCTAAAAAATTCTCAGAAAATATATTTCACCGCACGCGCGGTCAAAAACGGAATTATTCTGCCTTTTCTTCAATGGGCGGGCAGGCGTTGCCCACGTAGACCATGGTGAGCAGGCTGAACACCAGCGCCTGGACGAACCCGGAGAAGATGTCAAAGTACAGGGAGAGTATGCCGGGTATGCCCACCTGGAGGATGGGTATCTCGCGGAACACCCCAAGTATCTCCAGCGCCGCGCAGAGGGCTATAACGAGGAAGACAATGCCGAATATCTTCTTCACCATTTTCTTCCCCCGTATCCCGAGGAAGAGGAGCGCCCCGCCGGCGATTGCCACCACACCCGCCGCTATCCAGCCGTTGGAGCGGATGAGCCCCAGCACCAGTGAGGACGCCGCCGCGAGGGCGGAGTATAGGAGGCTCATCAGGACCCCGCCGCCCATTATGTTGCCGAAGTGACGGAAGGCCATGGAGACGGGCTGGGCGATGTCGCTTATTATATTGAGGGGATTTATGTACCCCTTCAGGAAACTCTTGAGACCGCTATACTTTATAGTGCAGCCCCAGACGAGGAAACTCGTCATCAGCGCCCAGGTGAGCGTCACCGAGAGGTCCGCCGTCACGGACCTAAAGATGCCCGTCATGCCGATGAACGTGCCGCCAATGGAGCTCAAAAAGAGGGCTCCGATGTAGGGTGTCCAGCGGGAGTTGTGCTTGCCCATGGTGTCCTCCACCAGGGTGTAGAGCATGGAGACAAGTTTCTCCGTCACCACCTGCACCCGCCCGGGGCGTTTCTTGAGGTTCCTACCCAAAAAGTACCCCGCCACGCAGAGGAGTATCGTCACCGTCAGCATGGACACCTCAGTCTGGGTTATCTTAAATGATCCGATTTCAAAATATATCTTCGGCCCGTTCACTTCTTCCCGTCACCATCCTTGCGAAAATACTCCGTCACGTTGAGGCTCACCTGCGTGAAAAGCAGCGGCAGTATGGCCGCCAGCGGGTCGCAGACCTTGGCGCTGAGCACCAGCACGTAGGCCGCCGCCAAAACTATGAGCCTCACCACCGAGGAGCCCTGAACTGAGAGCTTGGCCTTCTCCGCCTCACCGGCCTCGGCCCTGTCAGCCGCCCGGGAGACCGTCATGGAGAGGGCGAGAAAGTTAAGTACTGACGCCGCCGCCCCGAATAGCGCCCCCAGGAGCACCGGGAGCGTCATGCGCCCGAGGAGGGCGTACACCCCCAGCATCAGCGCGACGCACACTATCTCCCCCGCCGCCACCCGGAGGACCTGGCCTATGGCGGCCCTATTGTGGTACATCCCCATCCCCCGTATCAATAGTGATGTCTTAACGCATTAATATAAGAGCAAATAGTGAACACAAATAGGACAAAAAATGAACAATTATTTAAATATTCAAAAATGGTCACTTGTGCTCGTTGAAGGAGACGCCCGGCTCGTCCTTCTTCTCCTCCCCGGCGCGTTTCACCGCCCGGAGGGAGGATATGAGGGACGCCGCAGCCCCTCCGACTCCCAGCGCCACGCCCAGAGCCACTACCCAGCCCCCCAGCTCGAACCGGCCCCGCAGCCACACCGCCGCGAAGATGCACAGTACCGGCGGCGCCGCCACCGAGAGGCCGAGCTGCGTCACCCAAACCAGGTTCTTAAATATGTCATATGCGTCCTTCATCGAAAGTCCACCCCTTAAATATAAACCAAATAATCCCGGTTGTCAACAAAATCACTTGACGCCTCGGTAATATAATCCACCTGTGCGCTCCCCCTGGGGCTGTCCGCCGGTCCTGAAACGTTCTATTATCTCTCCGGCCTCGGCGGCCGTCTCGGTGGTGAAGTAGAGCGTCAGGAAGTCCACCTCCGCCGCGCTCTTCCCGGAGATGTCAAGGGGCAGGGAGTTTAGGAGCGTCCCGAAGTGCCGCCCGTGGCACAGGACATGGAAGGCGACGCCCCGCCTATCCCTGAGCTCCCCCGCGCCGGGGCAGTCCCCGCAGCCCCTCCGGCGCTTTATGGGGCAGGTCCTAAAGCGCATGAGCGGCAATCGGCCGTAGGCTATGAGCCCCCGGGGCAGCTCCCCCCGCAGGCGTGATATCCCCGCCATCGTGAGCTCGAAGGAGACCGTGGCGTCCGCGAGGCCCAGGGCGGCGTACTCATCTAAGGACTCTGAGTTCATTATGTTGAGCCCCGCCCCGCCGTGGAGGTTGAGGCCCAGCCTCCGCCCCAGCTCCACGCCGTATATATTCTCCGCCGCCGCGTCCTGGAGACCCAGATCCAGCAACCGTTCAAGGCGTCTCTCCAGATCATTCCCGTCCCCGTCAAAATTGAGGGCCGGGAGCTCGCATATGAGCCTCCCGCCGAAACGCTCTATGAGGGAGGTGTCCCTCTCTATCTCCTCCAGTGGCAGTATCACCCGGTGAAGATTGGGCCGCTTCGGCAGCTGCTCAAGTCTCTCAAAGCGCCCCCGGAGCTCCGCAGTCGCCGGTGAGTGGGGCGGCAGGGGTTTGGATGCGTCCTCCCTCACCTCCCAGGGCCTCGCCCTCCGGCGGAGGGCCGAGAGGCCCTCGAGCCCCTCCCGGCGCATGGCGTTGAGGGCTGCGGCGGGGAGAGTCACCCCGGGGGCTATGTCCGCCGTGAACTCCCGGAGGTAGTAGGGCGTGCCGCCGGTCCTCTCAAGGCTCCGGCGGGCGGTCTCACCATCCAATGGCCGGTTCCGCGCCGCCTCGGGAACCGGACCCGCAACTTTTACGCTCTCCTCCCCGCACCGGAGAGTGAGCTCCGAACTCTCGGAGTCGGCCCGGAAACTTAAATCCACCGGCACGCTCCGGCGCTCCGCCCGGTATAGCTCCCGGAGGTCCCCCAAAACTTTCGCCGTGGCGGCCACGTCCTCCCGGTCCCTCACGCCGAACATGGAGGTGTCCCGGCGGCCAGTCAAGTACCCGTCCGTGAAACCGGAGCGGGAGAAGACGGCCCGCAGCGTCTCCGCGTCGTAGCTCTCCCCATTGAGGGCCGCCCGGCAGGCGGTGACGGCTGCGGCCACGTACTCTGGCCTCTTCATCCTCCCCTCAATCTTAAAGGAGGCCACGCCGGCGTCACGGAGCTCGCCGATGTGGGAGATGTGGGACATATCTTTGAGCGAGAGGGCGTACTCCCGCTCGGAATTTCTGAAATTGAGCCTACAAGGCTGGGCGCACCAGCCCCTGTTGCCGCTGCGCCCGCCCAGCATGGCGCTGAGGTAACAGGCCCCAGACATGGACATGCAGAGCGCCCCGTGGATGAAGACCTCCGTCTCTATACCGCACTTTGCGGATATTAGCTCTATCTCCCGGAGCGTCAGCTCCCTGGAGAGCACCACCCGGGAGAAACCCAGATCCGCCGCCAACTTGGCGCCGTCCAGGTCGTGTACCGTCATCTGGGTGGAGGCGTGGCGGGCTATGCCGGGGCAGCGGTCCCTAAAGCGCCGGAGCACCGCCAGGTCCTGGATTATCACGGCGTCGGCACCGCTCTCCGCCACCTCCCGGAGGGTGCCCTCCAGCTCCGGCAGTTCCTCGTCCGTCACGAGGGTGTTCACCGTGACGTGGACCTTCACTCCCCGCTCACGGCAGTAACTCACCGCCTCCGCCAGCCGTCCGCCGCCGAAGTTCTCCGCGTTCTGGCGGGCGTTGAATCCCCCCGCCCCCAGGTACACCGCGTCCGCGCCGCAGCGCGCGGCGGCCATGAGCTGTTCCCGGCCCCCGGCGGGGGCTAAAATCTCACACATCCGCGACCCTCCGTCTAAGAAAATCCCCGGGCTCCGCCGCGTGGGGACACGGCACATATAGCACCTCGTTTGGGTGGGGCGCGACCTCCCGGCTCTCACCCTCCTCGGTCGTAATTGACTCAACGGTGAAGGCCCTGGGGGACCGGCCTGGTGATAAAATCTCCAGCTCGTCGCCAACCTCGAACCTATTCCTCTGCCGGAGCTTTAAAAAGCCCCCGCTCCACCCCAGCACGTTCCCCACGAAGACCCGGCTTTGGGTGTAGTGCCCGTCGTTTGCGTGGTGGTCCCGGAGGTAACCGTGGTAGAAACCTGTGGAGTAGGGCCTGTGTTTCACGGCCTCCAGCTCCTCCCGGAGCTCATCTATGGGCGCGGAGCCGTCGATGGCCCTCCTGTAGGCGTTCACCACCGTCGCCACATAGTAGGCCGTCTTCATCCGGCCCTCTATCTTGAAGGAGGTGACCCCCGCGCTCTCAAGTTCCGGCAGTATGTCTATGCAGTTGAGGTCGTGGGAGCTGAGTATGGCGGTGTAACCGTCCCGCTCCTCTATGGGGAAGAACTCACCGGGCCGCTGCTCCTCCGTGAGGGCGTAGTTCCAGCGGCAGGGCTGGGCGCACTCACCCCTGTTGCCGCTGCGGCCCGTGAGGAATGAGCTTATTATGCACCTCCCGGAGAAGGCCATACACATGGCCCCGTGGACGAATGCCTCCAGCTCCAGCTCATGGGGAGTCCTGCGGCGGAGCTCCGCTATCTCCTCCAATGTCATCTCCCGGGCAAGCACCACTCTCTTCGCCCCCAGGTCATAGTAGGCCATGGCGGAGGCGTAGTTCCGGCAGCTGGCCTGGGTGCTTATGTGTATTTCCAGCTCCGGCGCGGCCCGCTTTACGGCGGCGAGGACGCCCAAGTCCGAGACTATCACCGCGTCCGCCCCGGCGTCCCGCAAAAATTGCGCGTAGCCGGGAATGGCGTCTATCTCCTCGTTTTTCGCCACGGAATTGACGGCGATGTAGACCCTCGCGCCACGGCTGTGGGCCGTTTTCACGGCGTCGATTAGAGCCTCTCCGCCAAAGGCGGACTTCTTCGCCCTCAGCTGCAAAAGCTCGCCGCCCAGATAGACCGCGTCCGCGCCGAAACGCAGCGCCGCCTCCAGGCTCTCCCGGTCCCCCGCCGGGGCCAAAAGCTCAAGCTTGCCCATAGTCCCACGCTCCTTTTCCCTTGATTATACCACCAGCGGGAGAATAAATCCACGCTGTTTCTTGACTTCTGAGCCGCGTTTGCTATAATAATGTCTGTTTGGCAATACTTTCTTTGAGGTGACGCTATATGGACAACGAATTTGAGAGCAAAAACTTTATAGAGGCGTTCGTGGCCGAGGATATCGCCCCCGGGGGGCGCTTTGAGGGGCGTCAGGTCCACACCCGTTTCCCGCCTGAGCCCAACGGATACCTCCACATCGGTCACTGCAAGGCGCTGTGCATAGACTTCGGCACGGCGGAGCGTTTTGGCGGCATATGCAACCTGCGAATGGACGACACGAATCCTGCCAAGGAGGACACGGAGTACGTGGACGCCATAAAGGAGGACATACACTGGCTGGGCTTTGACTGGGACGACAGATTCTACTACGGCTCCGACTACTTTGATAAACAGTACGAGCTGGCTGTGGGTCTCATTAAGAAGGGCCTTGCCTACGTATGCGAGCTCTCGCCGGAGGAGTTCAAGGAGTACCGGGGGGACGTGAACACCCCCGCCCGCTCCCCCTGGCGCGACAGGCCCATTGAGGAGAGCTTAGATCTCTTTGAGCGCATGAAGAACGGCGAGTTCCCCGAGGGGCGCTACACTCTCCGGGCAAAGATAGACCTCGCCTCCGGCAACTTCAACATGCGCGACCCGGTGCTCTACCGCATCAGGTACATCGAGCACCACCGTCAGGGTACGAAGTGGTGCATATTCCCCATGTACGACTTCGCCCACCCCATCCAGGACGCCTTAGAGGGGATAACCCACTCCCTCTGCTCCCTGGAGTATGAGGACCACCGGCCCCTCTACGACTGGGTGATAAATAACACCGACGTCCCCTCGAAACCCCGGCAGATAGAGTTCGCGCGCCTCGGCATAAACTACACCGTCATGAGCAAGCGCAAGCTCCGCCGCCTCGTGGAGGAGGGCTACGTCTCCGGCTGGGACGACCCCAGGATGCCCACCCTCTGCGGTCTGCGCCGCCGCGGGTACACCCCCGCCTCCATCCGGGCCTTCACGGACAAGATAGGCGTGGCGAAGGTGCCCAGCACCGTGGAGTACGCCCTTTTAGAGGCGTGCCTCCGGGACGACCTCAACGCCCACGCCCCCAGGCGCATGGCCGTTCTGCGCCCCGTGAAACTCACCATCACGAACTACCCCGAGGGCGTCAGCGAGACCGTGGAGGTGGAGAACAACCCCAACGACCCGGACGCCGGCACCCGCCCCGTCACCTTCTCCCGCACGCTCTACGTGGAGGCCGAGGACTTCATGGAGAGCCCCGCCCCCAAGTATAAGCGGCTCTACCCCGGCGGCCCCGAGTGCCGCCTGAAGGGGGCGTACCTCATAACCTGCACCGGCTGCGTGAAGGACAGCGATGGGAACGTCACCGAGATACTCTGCACCTACGACCCGGACTCCTGGGGCGGCGATCCCGCCGACGGCCGCAAGGTCAAGGGCGCCACGCTCCACTGGGTGGACGCCGCCGAGAGCGTGGAGGCACAGATAAGGCTCTACTCCAACCTCTTCGCGGACCCGGAGCCCGACGCCGCCGAGGACTACCTCTCCTGCCTCAACCCCAACTCCCTGGAGGTGGTGGAGGGCTGCCGGGTGGAGAGCTCCCTCAGGGACGCCGCGCCCTTGGAGCACTTCCAGTTCCTGCGCCTGGGGTACTTCACCGCCGACAAGGACTCCGCCCCCGGCGGACTCATATTCAATAGGTCCGTGGCCCTCAAGGACAGCTTTAAGAAGTGACCCAGACTCCCCATAGAAACCTCGACCCCGCCGGAGCCAAATCTGACTCCGGCGGGGTAATTATGTGCCGTTATATAATTTGCTCTCTCACATCTTCTCCGGCGCCGTGACGCCGAGGATCGCGAGACCGTTTTTTATGACGAGCCTCGTCGTTGCGGCGAGTTTCAGCCGCGCCTCCAGCACCGCGGGCTCCGCGCCCTTTATGCGGCAGGCGTTGTAGAAACGGTGGAACCTCGCGGCAAGCTCCGTGAGGTACTTATTTATCCGGGAGGGGTCGTAGTCCCTGGCGGCCAGCTTTATCTCCTCGGGGAGGAGCGAGAGCTCCTTTATTAGCGCGACCTCCGTCTCATCCGTGAGGACGCCAAGATCAAGCTCCGCGCATGGCCGGACCTCATGTCCCTCCGCCTGGAGCGCCGCAAGTAGCGAGGATATCCGGGCGTGGGCGTACTGGACATAGTAGACCGGGTTCTCGCTGTCCTGCCTCACCGCGAGGTCGAGATCGAAGTCCAGGGGCGATGTGGGCATACGGTTATTGAAGTAGTACCGGGCGGCGTCGATGGGGATCTCGTCTAAAAGGTCGTGGAGGGATATGGCCTTGCCGGTGCGCTTGGACATCCGCACGGGTTTTCCGTCCTGCAGGAGGTTCACGAGCTGCATGAGCACAATGACCACCCTGCCGGAGCCGTCGAGCCCCAGCCCGTCCAGTGCCGCCTGGAGCCGCGCCACGTGGCCGTGGTGGTCCGCGCCCCAGACGTTTATGGCCTTGGAGAAACCACGGGTCTCCAGCTTATTCCTGTGGTAGGCGATGTCCGCCGCGAAGTAGGTGTAAAAGCCGTTGGCCCGGCGGAGAACGTCGTCCTTCAAATCGAGTTTCGCGGCCTCCTCCGGGGTCTTGCCCTCCCGGATGTACTTCTCCCGCAGGAGCTCCGCCGTCTTGAGCCAGAGAGCCCCCTCCTTCTCGTACGTCCTGCCAAGAGCCGTGAGCTTGTCCACCGTCTCCGCCACGAAACCGGAGGAGTGGAGGCCCGACTCAAAGAACCACTCGTCGTACTCTATGCCGTACCGCTCAAGATCCGCTCTCATCTTGGGGATGTTGACCTCCAGGCCGTACTGGGCCATGAGGTCCATCCACTCATCATCGGTTTTCCCCTCAGGGAACCGCGGGGCCCGCTCCCGGATAAAGCCCTCCGCCAGCTCCACGATGTCCGCGCCCTGGTAACCGTCCGCCGGGAAGGGGTAGTTCTCCTCCCCCACTTTTATCTGCATAGCCCGGGCGAAGATGGAGTGGGCAAATTTGCTTATCTGGTTCCCGGCGTCGTTTACGTAGAACTCCCGCCAGGTATCAAACCCCGCAAGTTTCAGCACGTTCGAGAGCGTGTCCCCCAGGACGCCGCCCCGGGCGTTGCCCATGTGCATGGGGCCCGTGGGATTGGCGGAGACGAACTCCACCATCACCCGCTCGCCGCTCCCCTCTCCGCTCTCGCCGTAGCGCTCGCCCATGGACTCGATGGTGGACATGACCTCGCCGAACCAGCGCTCACCCAGGCGGAAGTTTATGAATCCCGCCCCCGCCACCTCGGCGCTCTTAAAGTAACTGCCGGTGAGGTCCATAGCGGAGACGAGGGCCTCGGCGATCTTTCTGGGGTTCATGCGCATCTGCCTGGCCGCGGCCATGGCGGCGGAGGAGGCGTAGTCTCCGTAGGAGACGTCCTTGGGTATCTCTATGGTCCCCCGGAGCTCCGCCCCGGCGGGGAGGGTACCCAGCTCCGCGCACCTATCGTAGGCGGCTTTAAGGAGGGCGCTTATCTCGCTCTTGGCCGCGTCTATCATGTTGTTCATTCTCTCTTCTCCCATCACGCTCTTATGTCTATCTCAAGTTTCCTGCGGCTCACCACGGAGCAGCCCAGGTCCATGACGTACTTTACCTCCAGCCTGCCGCCCCGCTCGTTGAGCTCGTTTCGTATGCTCTGGGTGTCCACGCCCATGGTCATGGAGCCGTAGGGGGTGATATAGTTGAAGTAGTTCTTGCGCCCCTGCTGGAAGAGCATGTGCATATTGACGGTGCCGCTGCGGGTTATCATAACGCCCTCGGGTCCCACGGAGAAGGCCGTGCGGGTGCCGCGCATACCGGTGAGCTCGCTCTCCATGTACTCTATGGCGGCCTTCTTGTCCTCAAAGCTGTACTGGCCGTCGGTGACGAGCTCGATCTCCTCGCCAGACTCGTCCACCCCGGTCAAACCTTTAATTGTGAGTATTGCGTCCTTCATATACGTTCCCTTCAAATATTATTGTCCTAACGCAGTATCTCGTCAAGGGATATCTGCTCCACGTCTCCCTCCACATGGGAGCCTAAGAAGATGGAGGCGGCGGCGCCGAAGTCCTCTGTGCTGTCGCTGACAAAGTAGCGCCGGGTGCCGGTGTCCCCCTCTCTGAGGGCCCCGCCGGCCTCCAGCTCCCCCCGGAGGGCCAGGGCCGTCTCCGCGCCGGGGTCAATGAGCGTCACGTCCGGCCCCATGACGCCGGCTATCACGTCCCGGATTATGGGGTAGTGGGTACAGCCCATGATGAGCGTGTCCACGCCGGAGTTTAGCATATCCCGCAAGTACTCCTCCGCCACCAGCTCCAGTACCCTGTCCCCGGGGCCCCGGCCGTCCTCCACCAGAGGGACAAAGAGCGGACAGGCCCGCTTGAATATGGAGACCCCGGGCCGCGCGGCAAGGAGCATGTCGTCATAGACCGTGCTGCGGATGGATGCCTTGGTGCCGATGAGTCCCACGCGGCCGTTCCTGGTGGCCCGGGCCGCGGCCTCCGCCGCCGCCCGCACGACGCCCCGGATGGGTATCCTGTACTCCCCGGATATCTCCCCGAGACCGTTCGTGCTGACCGTCCCGCAGGCGGCCACCACGGCCTTCACGTCGAAACTCTGTAGGAACGCTATGTCCTGGCGGGCGTACTTCTTTATGGTCTCCCGGGACCTGCCGCCGTAGGGCACCCGGCCCGTGTCGCCAAAGTATATTATATCCTCATTTGGAAGGACCTCGATGAGTTTTTTCACGCACGTCAGTCCCCCGAGCCCGGAGTCAAAGACCCCTATGGGCCGCAGATCCATTCTCACATTCCCCCAATCGTCACACACACCATATGATATTCGATATTAGAAAATAAAACAAGTATTAAATTGTAGAATTTCTCTAAGATATTTGCTATACTGTAATAGCACTGATTGGAGGCAAGCATATGATCAACTTCGACCTCACTGACAAGGAGTTCCGCCGTCTCCTTGATTTAGTCTATGTGGGCAACTGGATACTGAATTCCCAGCGGGGATATGATAGGTTCGAGGACTACGACGACGTGGAGAGCCTGGTGTTCTCCCAGTGCCTCCAGGACAGCGGCTACAGCCAGCTCTATGACATCTGCCGGGGGCGCATCGTCCCCTCGGCGGCCTTTGAGAGCGGGGGCATCCACGAGGCCATAATGGAGTACGAGGACATGGTCTTCTACGACATCCTGGCCGAGGAGCTGGCCCGCCGGGACATGGAGCTGGAGCAGGCGGACCTCAACGACGAGGAGGACCTGGCCCGCCGCATGGACGTGTACCTCGACGAGTTTGAGGAGAACGGGCTCAACAATGTCATACTTGACAAATAGAAAAAAGTGTCATAATCTATATACCACCCGGGTCATTCTATCGGTGAGGAGGACAGGCCATGGAAAATAAGAACTCCAACGACGGTTTCGCGTCAAATTTCATATTCTTTGTGGGCCTCATGGTGGCCTTCAGCGTAGCCTGGCCCCTGGGGATACTGATGCTCCTGTGGAAATTCGGCGTCTTTAAGAAGAAACCCCAGAAGAATCTGGGCGCGGACTCAAAGCAGAACCTCAGGATGGAAAAGTATAAGATCCTCTCCAAGGATAGGGGCGCCATGAGCATAGACTATCTCGCCTCCGCCATCGGGGTGAGTTATGAGACGGCCCTCGGGGATCTACAGAAGATGGTGGCGGAGGGGCAGTTCGGCCCCAACGCCTACATTAACTATATTGACAAGACCATAATAATAAACCCCGCGGCGGCACGTCCCCAGAACCGCGCCTCCGCCCCCGGCGGCCGCGCCACAACAAATAACGGCCCCACCTCCCACACCTCCCCGCCCCGGGAGACCCCCCGCGCCAAGAGCACCGCCCCCTCCGCCGCCGAGAAGGAGGCCCAGTCCTCCAATAGGCTCAAGAAGTTCCTGCTGGTCTTCGGCATGATAATGGCGTGTTTCGGCGGTCTCGGTTTCATAGCGTGCCTCTCAGATCTCGGCAGTGTGTACTGGCAGTCGGTGCTATCGGACTCCATGACGTTCCTCTCCATGGCGGCGGGCGGCGCCGGGTGCCTATTCTACCGGGGATTCCTCAAAAAGCGGGAGAACCGCTTTAGGATATACGAGGCGGCGGCCATGGGCCGGGTGAAGGTGCCGGTCTCGGAGCTGGCCTCAAAGTCCGGCGTCTCCGAGCGCCGCTGCCGCAAGGACCTGGAGGCCATGATGGAGAAGGGCCTCCTCCCCAGGGACGCCTACATCGACCAGGGCAGCGGACTCCTCATCCTCGACCCCCTGGCCGCCCGCGAGCCGGAGCCGGCGGCGGAGCCCGACGGCGAGGACCGCTACAAGTCCATCATCCGGGAAATAAGGAAACTAAATGACGACATCCACGACCCGGACGTCTCCGCCAGGATAGACGAGATGGAGCGCCTGGCCTCCTCCATATTCCGGGAGGTCCAGCAGAAGCCCGAGAAGGAGCCCCAGATAAAGAGCTTTATGAGCTACTATCTGCCAACGACCCTCAAGCTCCTGCGCTCCTACGCCCAGTTCGAGCGCTCCGGCGCGGATGGGGAGAATGTCCGCGCCGCCAAGTCCGAAATTGAGCACATCTTGGACACCCTGGTGGACGGCTTTAGAAAACAGTTGGACAAGCTCTACGAGTCCGACGCCATGGACATCTCCTCCGATATCGACGTCCTGGAGGCCATGCTCCGCCGGGACGGCCTCACCGGCGACGGCAGCGCCTTCGGCGCCCAGGCCCAGCAGAAGAAAAAATAAGCTAAAAATCCCAACAAGAAAGCCTGACGCGAAAAAATGCGTCAGGCTTTTTCGACAGTTTTTTTATCCCCAAAGTGCCGAGAGGGACGGCACCATCTGTTTTTTCCGGGACATTATCCCCGGCAGGAACGCCTCGTGGTCCCGGAGCTCCACATTGAAGGCCTGGTTGAAGGTGTCCTCCCCGCCGAGGCACAGTATCTTGCTGCCCTCGATGAGCACGTCGGTGAGCATGAGGATCATCATGCTGTAGCCGTTCTTCTTTTTTGTCTCCTCCATGAGCCCCAAAAACTCCTCCTTGCGCTTTAGGTGCCTATCGGAGTCCATACATGTTATCTGGCTTATGCCGAAGGCGTGGCCGGCTATGTGGAACTCCTTGAAGTCCGCGAAGAGCATATCCCGCACAGGCTTGTCCTCCGGGGAGGAGGCGGAGAATATCTCAAGTCCCAGCTTGTCAACGGAGAGCCCCGCTATACTGGCAAGGCGCTCCGCCATGCGCCGGTCAAGGGCGGTGGATGTGGGGCTCTTGAACATGACGGTGTCCGAGATTATCCCGGCGGCCATGAGGCCCGCCAGCTTTATGGAGGGCATTATGCCCCGCTCCTGGAACATGACGGCGACTATAGTGCAGGTGCTCCCCACGGGCTCGTTGCGCACATAGATCGGGTTCTGGGTCTGGATGTCCGCCAGGCGGTGGTGGTCGATTATGGCCAGTATGTCCGTCTGGTCGAGTCCGGGCACGGACTGGGATACCTCGTTGTGGTCCACCAGCACCACCTTCTTGCGCCGGGGTTTTATTAGGTGGTACCTTGAGAGTGTCCCCACCACCTTGTCCTGGGCGTCGAGGATGGGGTAGCTCCTGTAGCGGCTCTTGAGCACCACTTCACGGACGTCGTCAATGTAGTCCGTGAGGTGGAAGGACTGTATACCCTCCCGCTTTGTGAGGCGCCCCACGGGCAGCGCCTGGAATATGCGCCTCACCGCCCGGAGACTGTCATAGGGGGTGGATATGACGGTGGTGTTGCCCGGCGCCGCCGCGATGTCCTCCGGCAGGTCCGCCTGGCAGAGTATGACGCATCTGACGCCCAGCTCCACGGCCCTTCTTATTATCTCGGGCTGGTGGCCGCAGACGAGCACCGCGTCGGAACTATCAAGGACTGGCAGTTCCGGGTTCCTGGGGAGGGCTATGACCACCTCCCCGGAGACGGAATTTAATATCTCCTCCCCCTCGCAGCGTATCTGCCCCTCTAAGACGCTCAGTATGTTGAAGAGCGGCACGTTGTCAAGCCGGGGGTCGTCTATATTCTTGACGTCGTAGGAGGCTATGTCCCCGGCGGTCATCATCCCAGCGAGGTGCCCGTCGTCGTCGGTTATGGGTATGGCGGAGATGTGCTTGTCCTCCTCCATGGCGGACCAGACACGGTTCACGGTGACGGCCTCATTTAAGATGGGCGGCACGTCGAAGTCCAGGTCCTGCACCTGGGTGCGCATGTCGCTTATAAAGAGCGGCGGCTCAAAGCCGAAACGCTCCAGTATCATCTGGGTCTCGTCGGAGATGTGCCCCAGACGCGCCGCTATGTACTCCCGCTCCCCGGTGGCGTTCCGAAGGGCGGCGTAGGCCATCGCAGAGACTATCGAGTCCGTGTCGGGGTTGCGGTGGCCCGTGACGTAGATGTGTTCCATTCTATTCCTCCGATTTTTACTTCTCTTTCTCCAGCACGCATACAACCATCTTTATGAAGTGCTCCTTCGTCAGGGGGAGCTTCGCGAGAGGCGTCAGGAATTTTCTCAGCGGCACCTCCCGGTAGTACACCGTTTTGAGGCCCGAGGCGTCCTTTAATCTGTTGAACCACTTGATGGTCATGCGGTTTATGTAGGAGAAATACTCCCGTCCCTCCGCGTTCTTGGATATCCTGAACTCTATCCTCTCGTCCCCGTCCGGCACTGTGGCGCAGAGCTCCTTATAACCCTTGACCAAGGTGTCCTCACTGAATAGCGACCAGACCCAGGGTATGCCGATGAGGTCCTGCAGGTGCGCCCCGAAGGGGTGCCCCACCGGCGGGAAATTCACAAATAGCCGCCCTCCTGGCCGGAGGATCCTTCGGACCTCCCGCAGTATGGCCGCGGGGTCCGCTACGTGCTCCATGGCGTCGTTCATTATTATGGTGTCAAATGTGCCGTCCGGGAAACCCGTGTGCCCCGCGTCCCCGGCAACGAAGGTGAACTTATCCTCGTACCCCAGCTCCCGGGCGAGGTCTTCCGCCTCCTCCTTATACTTTGGCAGGATGTCCATCCCCACGATGTGCCTTACGCCGCCGGCAGAGGCGTAGTACATCGTCTTCCCCGCCGCGCCGCAGCCGATATCCAGCACCACCTTGTCCCGGAACATCTCCTCCAGGGTGAACCCGCCCAAATAGTAGGCTATGGTGGTCTCCCCCCGCTCGTACTGCCACTGGGCGTACGTCTGCTTGCCCTCGTTTTGGAGGTCAAAGGGGTGCACCGGCAGGGGGAATAATTTATTCAAGCTCAGCAGTAGTTTCGTGCCCATTCCGCTCATTCCTTTCCCCAGCAATTATAAACACCAAACCCCCGGCCGTCAAGGCGGCAGGGGGAGGAAGTTTGATTGTAAACTTATATTTTTAATTTTAGTTGACAATTCCCGCCTCGGGTGGTAGAATTTAGCCCGGTGATGATATGGACAAGAAGATGCAGTTACTACAGATACTCGAAAACTCCCCGGACTACGTCTCGGGGAGTGAACTTGCGGAGTCCCTGGGCGTCACGCGGGCGGCGGTGTGGAAGTACATCCGGGCCCTGGAGGCCGAGGGGGCGGTCTTCGAGGCGGTGACGAACCGGGGCTACCGCCTCTCCGCCGTGAGCGACGTCATAACGGCGGAGGCGGTGGAGCGGGGCCTTGGGGATCTCGCGGGCCACATACCGGTGGAGGTTGTGAGCTCCTGCGCCTCCACCAACATGGTGCTCAAGGAGCGGGCGCCGGGGCTCCCGGAGTGGTACACCCTCATATCCGGCAGTCAGAGCGCCGGGAGGGGGAGGCTCGGCAGGAGTTTCTATTCCCCGCCGGGGACTGGGCTCTACATGAGTGTGCTGCTGCGGCCGAAACTCACGCCGGAGGACACGGCCCTCATAACCTCCGCCGCTGCCGTGGCGGCAGCCGGGGCCATCGAGGAGGTCTCGGGGGAGGAGTCGTCAATAAAATGGGTAAACGACGTCTACGTCCGGGGGCTCAAGGTCTGCGGCATCCTGACGGAGGCAAGTTTCGACCTGGAGTCCGGGGGCGTGGAGCACGCCGTCATGGGCATCGGGATAAACGTCGCGGAGCCCGAGGGCGGGTTCCCGCCGGAGCTCCGGGATATCGCGGGGGCGGTCCTCACTGAGCGCTGCCGGAACGTGCGCTCGGCCCTGGCGGCGGCCTTCCTGCGCCGGTTCCGCGCCGCCTACGGGGGTATCCCCTCCCGGGGGTTCGTGGAGGAATACAGGCGGCGCAGTTTCCTAATTGGGCAGAAGATAAACGTCCTGCGGCTGGGCTCCTCCCGCCCCGCCGTGGCCCTGGCGGTGGATGGGAACTGCCATCTCATCGTGCGGTATGAGGACGGCACGGAGGAATCTCTATCCTCCGGGGAGGTCAGTGTCAGAAAGGCGGATGTGTAAAATGGACGGTAACAGCAAAGAGCGGCGGGGCCTCACCACGCGGGAGCTCACCTACGCGGCCCTGGGCGCAGTACTCATGTCGGTGTGCGCCTGGGTGAGTATTCCATCGGCGGTGCCCTTCACCATGCAGACCTTCGCGGTGTTCTGCGTGCTCTTCGTGATGGGCCCACGGCTGGGGACGCTCTCCGTGGCGGTCTACCTCATGCTGGGGGCCGTGGGGGCGCCGGTATTCTCAAACTTCACCGGCGGCCTCGGGAGTCTCCTGGGGCCCACGGGCGGGTACCTGGTGGGGTTCCTCTTCCAGGGGCTCATCTACGGCGCGGTGACAAAGGTCCTTGGCTGTAGGCCCTTCGCGGAGATGCTCGCCATGGCGGCGGGACTTGCGGCGCTATACCTCTTCGGGACGGTGTGGTTCGTCTTCGTGTACTCCGGCGGCGAGCCCATAGGGTTCGCGGCGGCGCTCTCAAAGTGCGTCATACCCTTCATAATCCCCGACCTTGCTAAACTCGCCCTGGCGCGGGCGGCGTCCCAGAGGATACCGAAGCCCCGGGACCTCTGACCCGCGCCGGGCGGCAGTAAATCTGCGGCGCGTCACCACTCCGTCTTTATCTCGGACTCGCTGACGCCGTACTCCCGCATGAACTCCTTGAGGTCCGCGTCTGTGCGGATGAGGGCGATCTCGTGGAACTTGCCGCCCTTCACCTCTTTGAATCCGGCAACCTTCTCGCCGGTACAGATGCTGGCGCGGATTACCGGCACCTTGCCGGTCTTGTCAAACGCGGGGCCCATTTTCGGTCTCTTAAATAGCATCACGATCACCTCATATAAACTATACTACGGGACGCGGAAAAAATCCAGCCCGGGAGTGGGCGCAGACAGGGGAATCGCCTACGAGGCGAATACTTTAAGGAGATAAGCCGGGGATAGGGCGCACTTCTTCCGCTTGAGATTGA
>CANQYW010000008.1 GCA_947628185.1 uncultured Oscillospiraceae bacterium | reverse complement strand
TCATATACCCCAGGTCGTATGGTCCCCTAATTGAGGACGTGGCCTCCGTCGGGGCGCTTATCTCGGAGTATCCCCCCGGCACACAGCCGCTGGCCGGGAATTTCCCGGCGAGGAACAGGATACTCTCCGGCATATCCCTGGGCGTGGCGCTGGTGGAGGCGCCGGAGCGCTCCGGCGCTCTCATAACGGCATCCCTGGCGTTGGATCAGGGGCGGGACGTCTTCGTGGTGCCGGGGAATATTGACGCCCCCTCCTGCAAGGGGTCAAATAATCTCCTGAAGGAGGGCGCCATACCGGTGATGTCCGGCGCGGACGTGCTGGAAAATTACGCGGCGCTCTATAATAGCCGGGTAAAACTCTCCCGCCGGGGCAGTATCGTGCCCCTGGAGGTGGACATGGCCGAGACGCTCGTGACCTCCGAGATGGCGGCGGCGCCGGAGCGGCGGGAGAAAACATCGCCCCAGAGCGACAAAACACCAGATAAGCCGGCAAAAAAAGTGATTGACAACTCCGGGGACTCGGATTATATTGACATAATAGTGGTGGACCCCTCCGCGCTCACCGAGGGCGAGAGGAAGGTACTGGAGGCGCTGGACGCCACCCTCCACATAGATGATATAATAGCGCGCACAGGACTCAGCGCCGGCGAGGTGTCCTCGGCACTCACGATGTTGGAGATATCGGGCGCCGTGTCCCAGGAGCCGGGAAAACACTTTGCCCCGAGGTTCAAGTTCAAATAGCGAACTGCACCCGTGGTAACGGAACAGCATTGAATTAAAGAAGGTTTGAGATGGCAAAAGCACATAATCTTGTTATCGTCGAGTCGCCCGCGAAGGCCAAGACGATAGGCAAATATCTGGGCCCGGACTATGAGGTGGAGGCCTCCATGGGCCACCTCCGGGATCTCCCCAAGAGCAGGATGGGCGTGGACATTGCCGGGGGTTTCATCCCTGACTACCAGCCGGTGAAGGGCAGGGAGGACACGATAAAGGCCCTGGAGCGGGCGGCCAAGGCCAGCGACAGGGTGTACCTGGCCACCGACCCGGACCGGGAGGGGGAGGCCATATCCTGGCACCTCAAGCAGCTCCTGAACATCCCGGACGACGAGGTCTACCGGGTCACATTCAACGAGATAACGAAAAAGGTGGTCACCGAGAGCATAAAGCGGCCCCGGCCCATAGACCAGAACCTGGTGGACGCCCAGCAGGCCAGGCGGATACTTGACCGCATAGTGGGCTACGAGCTCTCGCCGCTCCTTTGGAAGAAGATAAAGTACGGGCTCTCCGCCGGGCGCGTCCAGTCCGTGGCCACGCGCCTCGTGGTGGACAGGGAGGAGGCCATCCGCGCCTTCGTCCCGGAGGAGTACTGGCTCCTGGACGCGCGCCTCAAGAGCGGCAAGGCCCCGGCATTCCTCGCCCGCTACTACGGGGAGGAGGGCAAGAAGAGGGAGATAAAGTCCCTGGAGGACGTGGAGCGGGTGGAGGCCCTTGTGAAGAACTCCCCGTTTTTCGTAAAGAGCGTCAAGCGCAAGGACTCAAAGCGCTCCCCGGCGCCGCCCTTCATAACCTCCACCTTGCAGCAGGAGGCGTCCCGGAAACTTGGCATGACGCCCCGGCGCACCATGGCCGTGGCCCAGCAGCTCTATGAGGGCGTGGATATAGCCGGAGTTGGCACGCTGGGCCTCATAACCTACATGAGAACGGACTCCCTGCGCCTCTCGGAGGAGGCTCTGGCCGCCGCGGGGAGAGTCATCCGGGGCCGTTACGGCGAGCCCTACTACCCCGGGACCCCACGGCGCTTTAAAAATAAGAACTCCGCCCAGGACGCCCACGAGGCCATAAGGCCCTCAGACCCCGAGCTCACGCCCGACAGGGTCCGCTCCAGCCTGCCGAACGACCAGTATAGGCTCTACCGCCTCATATGGAATAGATTTATCGCGAGCCAAATGTCCGTCGCTGTCTATGACAGCGTGACCATGGACTTTGAGTCCGCCGGTGTGCTTTTCCGCTCAAGCTGCTCCGTCATAAAATTCCCCGGTTTCACCGCAGTGTATGAGGAGGGCCGGGACGAGGAGCCGGAGGAGCGGGAGGTCCCCCTCCCCGACCTCACAGTTGGTGAGGTGGTGGACCTCGTGGAGCTCGTCAAGGAGCAGAAGTTCACCCAGCCCCCGGCCCGCTACACCGAGGCCACCCTCATCCGGGAGATGGAGGAGACGGGCATAGGCCGCCCCAGCACCTACGCCCCCACGGTGTCCATAATCCTCGACAGGGAATACGTGCTGAAGGAGGGCAAGAACCTCCGCCCCACGCCCCTGGGCGAGGTGGTGACGAACCTCATGAAGGAGCGATTTTCCGACATCGTGAGTCCCGGTTTCACCGCCGCCATGGAGGAACAGCTGGACGGCGTAGAGAAGGGTGAGCGGCCCTGGAAGTCGGTCCTCGGCGACTTCTACGAGGGGTTCGAGCGCTCACTCAAGAGCGCCGAGACGGCCCTGGAGGGGGAGAGGATAAAGATTCCGGCGGAGGAGACCGACGAGACCTGCGATATCTGCGGGCGCAAGCTCGTCATAAAATCAGGCCGTTTTGGTCGTTTCCTGGCCTGTCCAGGGTACCCGGAGTGCAAATTCACAAAGCCCATCGTTGTGGAGATGCCCGGCAAGTGCCCCAAGTGCGGCTCCCGCATACTAAAGCGCACGTCCAAAAACGGCTACACCTATTACGCCTGTGAGCGGGGCCAGGAGTGCGGCTTTATGACCTGGGACGTCCCCGTGAAGGAGAACTGTCCCGAGTGCGGCCACACAATGTTTAAAAAGACCGGCAAGGGTTTCAAAAAACCCTTCTGCATAAATGAGAAGTGCTCCAACTTCCTCCCGGAGGATAAGCGGGGCTATAGGAAGAAGACGGAGCCGAAACCCACGGATGAAACCGCCGCGCCCGAGGGCGCAGCGGAGGGCGCCGCACCCGGCGACACCGCCCCCGCCGAGGGTAAGACCGCCGCGAAGACCAAGACCGCCGGTAGAAAGACGTCCACCCGGACCCGTACCGCTGAGAAGGCGGAGACCAAGACCGCCGAGACGAAGACGGCGAAGGCCCCCGCGAAGACGGCAAAAAAGAGCAAGGCGAAGGAGACCGCCCCCGGGGAGGAGCCCAAGAAGACAACTCGGAGCCGAAAGAAGGCCGCCGGGGGTGAGTCCGTGTGAACGTCTCTGTCATAGGGGCGGGCCTTGCGGGGTGTGAGGCGGCCTATCAGCTGGCGAAATGCGGCGTCGATGTGACGCTCTATGAGCAAAAACCCCTTCGCCGCTCACCCGCCCACGTCTCCGATAACTTCGCGGAGCTCGTGTGCTCAAACTCCCTCCGGAGCGACGAGCTCACGAACGCCGTGGGCCTTTTAAAGGAGGAGATGCGCCGCCTCGGCAGCGTCATCATGGAGAGCGCGGACAAAAACCGCGTCCCTGCCGGCGGCGCGCTGGCGGTGGACAGGGAGGGTTTCTCAAGGTCAGTCACGGAGACCATAAGGAGCGACCCCCATATCACGGTGGTGGAGGGGGAGGTCACATCCATCCCCACCGGGCGGGTCATCGTGGCCTCCGGCCCCCTGACAGATGGCGCTCTCGCCAAGAGCATACAGGACCTCACAGCGGGGTCCGAGCTCCACTTCTTTGACGCCGTGGCGCCAATAGTAACCCTCGAGAGCGTGGACATGGACAGCGCCTGGTTCGCCTCCCGCTATGATAAGGGCACAGATGATTATGTAAACTGCCCCATGGAACGGCAGGAGTACGAGTCCTTCGTCCGGGAGCTGGCCGCCGCCCAGGAGGCACAGCTCCACGGCTTTGACGACAGCGGCGTCTTTGAGGGGTGTATGCCGGTGGAGGTGATGGCCCGGCGGGGCACTGACACCCTCCGCTACGGCCCGTTGAAACCCGTGGGACTGAGGGACCCCCGCACCGGGCGGGAGCCATACGCCGTGGTGCAGCTCAGAATGGACAACCGCGAGGGGACACTCTACAACATGGTGGGGTTCCAGACCCATTTAAAGTTCCCGGAGCAGAGGAGGGTGCTCTCCATGATACCCGCCCTCAAGAACGCCGAGTTCGTCAGGTACGGCGTCATGCACAGGAACACGTATTTAAACTCCCCGGAGCTCTTAGATAGGTACTATAGACTGAGGACAGAGCCCAGGATATCGTTCGCCGGGCAGATAACCGGCGTGGAAGGTTACATAGAGTCGGCGGCGTCGGGACTTCTTGCTGGGCTTGAGACGGCCCGGGAGGTCCTGGACCTCCCGGCGGCGGATTTCCCGGCGGAGACCGCCATAGGCGCGCTGGCGGCATATGTCACCAGCGGCAGTCTTGGGGCGTTCCAGCCCATGAATATAAATTTCGGGATCATAAGCCCACTGGGCGAGAGAGTTAGGAAGAAGAGGGAGAAGAACCTGGCGTTATCCGCCAGGGCCCTTGGCGAGATAGAGAGGATAAAAAGAGAGAGGCTATCATAGAAACAGGGAGGAATTGAGATGAAGATCATAGTTGACGCCATGGGCGGAGACAACGCCCCGCTGGAGACCGTGAAGGGCGCCATAATGGCGGCCGAGGAGCTGGGCGTGGAGATCATATTGGTGGGCCGCGGGGAGGACATACTCCGCGCCCTGCAGGAGATAGGCAGAGACGACCTCCCCAAGGGCGTGGAGATAGCCAACGCCAGCGAGGTGGTGGAGATGGAGGACGACCCCACCACCGTCACCCGCGTGAAGACCGACTCCTCCATGACGGTGGGCCTCAAGCTCCTGCGGGACGGCAAGGCGGACGCCATGGTGTCCGCCGGCTCCACCGGCGCGCTCCTCACCGGGGCGACGCTCATAGTGCGGCGCATAAGGGGGATAAGGCGCGCGTGCCTCGCGCCGGTGGTGCCGACGCCCTCAAACGGCGGCACGCTATTAGTGGACGTGGGCGCCAACGCGGAGTGTACACCGGAGTATCTTCTCCAGTTCGCCTACATGGGCAGTTACTTTGTGAAGTCCTTTAAGTCGGTGGAAAACCCAAAGGTGGGCCTTCTCAATATCGGCACAGAGGAGACAAAAGGCAGTGAGCTCTATAAGGAGACCTATAAACTCCTGAGGGCCGCGGGCGACGAGGGCCGGATAAACTTCGTGGGGAACGTGGAGTCCCGGGAGGTCATGAACGGCCCCTGCGACGTGCTGGTGTGCGACGGTTTCACTGGGAATATCCTCCTTAAAAACATGGAGGGAATGGGCATATTCTTCATGAAGGAGCTAAAGTCCATATTCTTGAAAAACTGGAAGACGAAACTCGCCTACACCGCCACAAAGGACGGGCTCCGGGGGTTAAAGCGCCTCACCGACTCCTCCGAGGTGGGCGGGACGCCGCTTCTGGGCATAACGAAACCCGTCATAAAGGCCCACGGCTCCTCGGATGCCGCCGCCATACGCGGCGCTGTCCGCCAGGCCATAGCCACGGTGAACAGCGGCGTGTGCGAGAGCATAGCCAGTAACGTGGAGTACATGAAGGTATCCCAGACGAGGGGTGAGGAGTGAGCATGGAGGACCTTGAGAGTAAACTTGGTTACACATTTAAAAATAAGTCCCTCCTCACTGACGCCCTGACCCACAGCTCCTACGCCAACGAGAACCGGGCCGCCGGGGCGGTGTGCAACGAGCGCTTGGAGTTTTTGGGCGACGCCGTCTTGGGGTTCGTGGTGGCGGGGTACCTATACGGAAAATACAAGGACCTGCCGGAGGGCAAGATGACGCGCCTCCGGGCGGAGCTCGTCTGTGAGACGAGTCTCAACGGCGTGGCGACGGCCATTGATCTTGGCGGATATCTGCGCCTTGGACGCGGAGAGGAGCGTGGCGGGGGCCGCACCAGGACCTCCATCAAGGCGGACGCCGTGGAGGCCGTCCTGGCCGCCATATACCTCGACGGCGGCCTCGAACCGGCGGAGAGTTTCGTGCGGCGCTTTATACTTGACGTCTACGAGGCCGGGGAGGCCGTCCTGGGCCGGGACTACAAGTCCGAGCTCCAGGAGCTTGTCCAGCGCAAGAACGGCCGGACCCTTGAGTATGTCTTAGTGGCCACGTCGGGCCCCGACCACAGCAAGACATTCACGGTGGAGGCGCGGCTCAATGGCCGGGTCCTGGCCTCCGGAGACGGGCACAGCAAGAAGGACGCGGAGCAGAAGGCGGCCAAACGGGCCCTCGAGGTGCTGGAGTGACGGCACGGCGCTCGATAATCCCGGTGTTCGTGCCGCACCTGGGGTGCCCGCATATGTGCGTATTTTGCAACCAGAGACGGATATCAGGTGAGCAGCACCCGGCCAGCGCCGGGGACGTGGAGAGGGCAGTGGCGGAGGGCCTCGCCCGGCTCCCCGCCGGCACCCCCGTCACGCTCGCCTTTTACGGCGGCAGTTTCACGGCGATCCCCGCCGCGGAGCAGGAGGAACTTCTGGGCGCGGCGCAGCCATTTTTGTCAAGGGGCGAGATAGCCGGCATACGCCTCTCGACGCGGCCCGACGCCATAGACGACGCGGTCCTGGAGCGCCTGCGCCGTTTCGGCGTCCGCACGGTGGAGCTGGGGGTCCAGTCCATGGACGAGGAGGTCCTGCGCCTCTCGGAGCGCGGCCACACCCCGGAGGACGCCCGCCGCGCCGCGAAGATGGTGAGGGAGGCCGGTTTTGAACTCATACTCCAGATGATGACGGGACTGCCCGGGGACACGCCGGAGAGGTCCCTCATGACAGCCCGTGAGTTTTGCAGTCTGCGCCCTGACGGCGTCCGGATATACCCCACCGTCATAATCCGCGAGACGCCCCTCTACGATATGTGGACCTCCGGCGCGTACCAGGAGCACACTGTGGAGGAGGCCGTGGGGCTCTGCGCGCAGCTTGCCGAGATCTTTGACGCCTCCGGCATACCCGTCATTCGCCTGGGGCTCAACCCCACGGAGGAGCTGAGCGCTGGCGACGCCGCGGGAGGGGCGTACCACCCGGCGCTGGGGGAACTTGTCCTCTCAAGGCGCTATCTTGCCCGGGAGCGCGAACTTCTGGGGCCCTCCGACGCGGGGAGGGTCGTCACGTTCCTCGTCCCTAAGGGGCGCACCTCCGCCGCCACGGGACAGCACAGGGCGAACGTCTCAGCGCTCATGGGGGAGTTTTGTTTAAAGGGCGTGAAGTTCACGGAGTCTGACCTCCCGCCGCTCACCGTCCGGCGGGCCTAAAAAATTTTGGGGTTTTTGAAAAAAATCCTTGACAATTAGGCCCCGTGTGGGTATAATAGCACTTGCGTTTAGCGGGATTGTGTAAAGGTAGCACAGCGGACTCTGACTCCGTATGTGAGGGTTCGAATCCTTCTCCCGCTGCCAAATAAGGACCCTGATTTTGATACAAAGTGTATCGAAGTTAGGGTCCTTTCTTTATTAAGTTTTGGGGGTGAAAACCATGGGGAATGTTCGTTTCACTATCCACCGGAAACCGGCGTTCGCGGGGGCGCTCCTGCCGTACCGCATCTATATTAACGGCCAGTTTGCGGGGAAAATAAAAAATGGCGGGACAATAAGCGCGGAGGTTCCGAGGGCCGGCGCCTATTACATTGTGGACTACATCGCCTATTTTGAGCGGAACGCCGTGGTCCGTGACAGCGGCCTCCCGGAGTATAACATCGAGCTCATAAGGGCAGGCGCGTGGCGGAAGGACTCATACAATGAATTTTATATTTGTTCCGGCCAAAATATGTCCCCTTTGCCCTCATTCCACTTTGAAAAGTTCCGTAGCGCCATATTCGGGGACCGTATATTTGAACTATCTCCGGATGAGCAGCTCCTCGCGCTCGTTTTGAAATTCAGTGACGGTTTATCGGATGATATCGATGAGATACTCGCTTTTGATCACATCCCGGAGATGATCGACGCCCTAAATGAGATCGGAGCCGCGCAATTTGCTGGTCTAATGCGGCGCATTATCGACGAGCTGTTTCCTGATGTCGAGCTCCCCTTGAGCGACGAGCAGTTTGATAAAATGGAGGACAGGATAGAACGCGCCGAAAAGCTCATTTGGGGCAATAAACAGGCTATCGAGGAACTGCACCGCGGCGTCGCGAAACTCATCACAGAGAGATTAAATAGTGAGGAAAACTTATATTAACGAGGAGGTTCGGAGCATGGCATTCAAGATAGGATTCGCCGCGGAACACTCGGGCGATGAGCCTACTGAGGTTATGGACACCGCGCCGCAGCAGGCATCGGAGCCCCGCAAGTCGGTGGTTCAGGTCCACTTCACGGGGCGCTTGACATGACACACACCATGAGACTTTTCCCGTCACCCTTTGAGCTCATCAAAAGCGGCAGAAAGACGATCGAACTGCGCCTATACGATGAGAAGAGAAGAAAAATTAAAATCGGTGACGTGATCACTTTCATCAAAATTGACGGCCCGAACGAGGTGCTGACGGCGGAGGTCGTTGACCTTTTCGTCTTCGACTCCTTCGATGAACTCTACCGCCGTCTCCCGCTGCTAAAATGCGGATATACCGAGGAGAATATCGCCTCCGCCTCGCCCCGTGACATGGACACATACTACACGAAGGAGCAGCAGGAGAAATACGGAGTGGTGGGTATTGAGATAAGGCTTTTATAGGAGATATTGTTTGAGCCGAATCGGAGATTATTTCACAGACTCAATTGAAAGATAGGGTGGGGGATATAAGAAAAGAGCGAGGGGCCGAAACTCCTCGCTCTCTTTTGCACTTATTTTAAGAAACTAACCTTACTTGAGGTTTTCCTCCAGGGTCGCAAGGCAGTCTGCCAACTCCTTGGGGAGCTTGCCCTCGCCGACCTGGTCGAAGAACCCGCGAATGTCCGCGGCCTCCTGACGCCACACATCCTTGTCGATGGTCAGGAGCTCACGGAGCGTGTCGAGAGAGACCTCGTCCTCTATGCCCTCGAGGTTTATGTCCTCGGGCCTGGGCATGTAGCCGATGGGCGTCTCGACGGCATCGACCTCGCCGGAGCAGCGCTTGAGTATCCACTCAAGGACGCGCATGTTGTCGCCAAAGCCCGGCCAGAGGAAGTGGCCCTCGTCATCGGTGCGGAACCAGTTGACGTGGAAAATCTTGGGGAGCTTGGTGACGCGGGGGTCTCTGCCCATGTCGATCCAGTGCTGCCAGTAGTCGGCCACGTGGTAGCCGATGAAGGGACGCATGGACATGGGGTCGCGGCGGACTACGCCCACAGCGCCGGTGGCGGCGGCAGTGGTCTCGGAGGCGACGGTGGCGCCCAGGAACACGCCGTGGTTCCAGTCACGGGACTGATATACCAGGGGAGCGGTCTTGGCGCGGCGGCCGCCGAACAGCATGGCGTCCAGAGGAACGCCCTGGGGATTGTCATACTCCTTGGAGAGGCAGGGGCAGTTGCGGGCGGGAGCGGTGAAACGGGAGTTGGGGTGAGCGCCCTTGGAGCCGTCCTCGGGGTTCCAGGGCTCGCCCTTCCAGTTGAGAGCGTCGTGAGGAGGATTCTTGTCCATGCCCTCCCACCAGACCGTTCCGTCGGGCTTGAGCACCACGTTCGTGAATATGGTGTTCTTGTTGGTGGACATCATGGCGTTGGGGTTGGACTTCATGGAGGTGCCGGGGGCCACGCCGAAGAAACCGTTCTCCGGGTTCACCGCCCAGAGGCGGCCGTCGGGACCCGGACGGATCCAGGCGATATCGTCGCCAACGGTCCAGACCTTGTAGCCCTTGGCCCTGTATCCCTCGGGGGGGATGAGCATGGCGAGGTTGGTCTTGCCGCAGGCGGAGGGGAAGGCGGCGGAGATGTAGTGGATCTCGCCGTTGGGGAACTCTACGCCCAGTATGAGCATGTGCTCGGCCATCCAGCCCTCGTCACGGCCCAGGCAGGAGGCTATGCGCAGAGCAAAGCACTTCTTGCCGAGGAGGACGTTTCCGCCGTAACCGGAGTTGACGGACATGATGGTGTTCTCCTGGGGGAAGTGGACGATATAGCGTTTCTCGGCGTCGAGCTGAGCCTTGGAGTGGAGGCCCTTGATGAAGTCGGGGCTGTCGCCGAGGGCGTCATAGACATCGAGGCCCACGCGGGTCATGATGGCCATGGAGACGACCACGTAGATGGAGTCCGTCAGCTCAATGCCGTACTTGGCGAAGGGGGAGCCGACGATGGACATGGAGTAGGGGATGACATACATGGTGCGGCCGCGCATGGAGCCGTCATATATCTCATTGAGCATCTTGTGCATCTCGGCGGGGTCCATCCAGTTATTTGTGGGGCCGGCGTCCTCCTTGCGCTCACAGCAGATGAAGGTGCGGTCCTCAACGCGGGCGACATCGTTGACGGCGCTGCGGTGATATACGCAACCGGGCAGAACTTCCTGATTGAGCTTGATAAGCTCGCCGGTCTTGTAGGCCTCCTGACGGAGAGATTCAAGCTGCTCCTCGGAGCCGTCGATCCAGACGATGCTGTCGGGTTTGGTCATCGCGGCCATTTCCTCGACCCAGGAGAGAACGGCCTTGTTTTTGGTGTACATGTGGAATTACCTCCTTAGATGGTTGAAAATCCAAACTCTGCTGAATATCATTCTACTACAAAAACCTACATTTTTTCAACATCATCTTTGACAAAAAATTATCAGGTCACCGGGCAAATTTTTATTGATTCCTATTACAAAAGGATCTGGGACCACTATATGTGGCGTACACTGGGGGCGTGAGGGCCATCATATGCGGCGAGGGCATTTGTGAGGGCGGCGAACTCATGGAGCCCCAGCGTCTCGCCCCGGAGGGCGGGGGAGAGCCCGGCGCTCTCTATGGCCGCGGATATCTCCTCCTTCCCCGCAAGGCCCCCGAGGCCGGAGTAGAGGGAATTTGCCAGAGTCTTTCTCCGCTGGTTAAATGCCGCCCGGACGACTTTGAAAAAGAGCTCCTCGTCCGTCACCTCCGGGTGGGAGACGCCGCACCGGAGCCGTATCACCGAGCTTGTCACCTTGGGCCTCGGGAGGAATGACTCGGGCGGCACGTCAAATAGTATCTCCGGCCGGGCGTAGTAATTTACGAGGAGCGTGAAGGCCCCGTAATCCGCCGTGCCGGGCGCTGCCGCCATCCTGAGTGCCACCTCCCGCTGGACCATGACGGTGATAGTCCCGAAGAGCCCGGAACTCAGGAGCTTTGAGAGCACGGGGGAGGTTATGTTGTAGGGGAGATTCGCGCAGACCGAGGGCGCGAGGCCGGGGAAATATTCCCGGACTATGGAGCCTAAGTCGGCCTTCAAAATGTCCCCCTCGATGACCGACACATTATCGAAACCTTCGAGAGTTTCGCCGAGTAAGGGTATGAGACGCCTATCGAGCTCCACGCACACCACCTTCCCGGCGCGCTTTGCAAGCTCCCTTGTGAGGCAGCCCACTCCGGGCCCTATCTCCAAGACGCCGGAGCCCCCGTCCGCCCCGGACTCCGCCGCGATCCTCTCCGGCACCCACCGGCTAACGAGGAAATTCTGCCCCATCGACTTTGAGAAACGAAACCCGTGGCGGGAGAGCAGGGAGTTTATATCATTTATATTGCAAAGATCCATCTGTCCTCCAAATATCGCCGTACCGCGGCGCAACATAAGTCTATCATACTATACATCCCGCAAAATGCAAGCAATTTTTGAGCGCCGGGGGCGAGGACATTAAACTTAAAAAAACTTGAGATGGACGCCGCCTTGTGATATAGTTTTAGCGTATATTGAAAAAATTATCGGGGCCGGTGAGTTTTGAGATGGATCTAAAAATAGCCGTCTGCGACGATTCCGAGGCGGACAGGCAGTATATAGCGGACCTGGCGGCCCGGTGGGCCCGGGAGGCGGGCCACACCGCCAGGTTATCCGCCTTTGAATCCGCGGAGAGTTTCCTCTTTCACTACGCGGAGAGGAGCGACTACGACATTCTCCTGCTGGATATCGAGATGGGCGCCATGGACGGCGTATCCATGGCGAAGGAACTGCGGAGGGACAACAGGACCCTCCAGATAATCTTCATAACCGGGTACTCGGACTACATCTCCGAGGGGTACGAGGTGGAGGCCCTGCACTACCTCATGAAACCAGTAAACGCTGATAAGCTCCGCTCCGTCCTCGACCGGGCGGCGGAGAGGGTTTCCCGGAACGGGAGAGTCCTGAGCTTTGAGGTGGGCGGCGAGATGGTGCGCGTGCCGGTCCACGAGATAAGGTACGCCGACGTCCTGGGAAATTACGTCACCATACACGCTAAGACCGACGTCACCGTGAAGATGACTCTGGGGGAGCTGGAGGGGAGGCTCGACGGGCACTTTTACCGCGTGGGGCGCTCCGCCATCATAAATCTCGCGTTGGTGAGCCGCGTGACGCGGACCGAGGTGAGACTCTCCGACGGCACATCGGTACCCATCCCCAGAGGCGCCTACGAGGGGATCAATCGGGCGATAATAGATATGGGGTGAGGACATGGGACTATTTTCAAGACTCATAGACGACCGCATAGCCTCCTACCAGCGGGAGCTCATTGAGACCCACTACCGGGAGGTGGACAACATGTACCGTCAGATCCGCGGCTGGCGGCACGACTACCGCAACCACATCCAGACGATGAAGGCTTATGCCGCCGCCGGCGACTGGGCGGCCATTGAGCACTATCTCGACCTTCTGGACGAGGACCTGACCACTGTGGACACATCTATAAAGACCGGCAACCCCATGACGGACGCCATACTAAACTCAAAGATCTCCCTCGCGAAATCGAAGGGGATCGCGGTGGTGGTGGACGCCCAGATCCCCGTGCGGCTCAGCTCCTCGGAGATAGATCTATGCTGCATAATAGGTAATCTATTTGATAACGCCATCGAGGCGAGCGTGAAACTGCCGGAGGACCAGCGCCTCATCCGCGTATACATGGACATGAAGAACACCCAGCTCTACATCTCCTTCACAAACTTCACCGCCGGGAAGAAGATGAAGAAGGAGGGGGCGCTCTTTCGCAGTACAAAGGGCGAGGGCCACGGGTTCGGGCTCGTCCGCATTGACGCCATCGTGGAGCGCCTGGGCGGATACATAAGCCGCAACAGCGAGGACGGGGCTTTTACGACGGAGATCCTTCTCCCGCAGGTGTGAGCTTTGCGATTCGTCACCCAAAAATGACAGTTCGTCCCCAGAACGCCCTGGGGACGACTTTTTGTGGTAGAGTATCCTCAAGAGGTGAGACATAATGAAAGAAAAAACAAGACCGAAATACGGTATCGTCAGTAACGTGGGCTGGATGGCGAAGATCGCCTGGCGCGTGCGAAAACGGGTGCTGGTGTTCTGCTTTGTGACGGCGGGGCTGGAGATCGCCTATAACCTGGCCCAGCTATACGTGGCCCCGGAGATCTTGAGCCGGGTGGAGAGCCGCGCCTCCCTGGGGTCGCTCCTGGGGACCATAGGATTTTTCACCGCCGTACTCTTCCTCATCCAGGGGCTCAAGAGCTACCTTGAGGAGAACACCATGTTCCCCCGGGTGGACGTGCGCAGCGCGGTGATCGCGAAGGTAAATGTAAAGAGCAACACCACCTCCTTCCCAAACACCCTGGACGCTAATTTCATAAAGCTCCGGGAGAAGGCCCATATGGCCTGCGAGGGCAACCGGGAGGCCACGGAGCTCATCTGGCAGACGCTCACTCTGCTCATCCAGAATATCGGGGGTCTCGTCATATACCTCACGATCCTCTCCCGCCTTGACTGGACTCTGCTGGCCGTGGTGGCCGTCACCTGCGTCATCGGTTTTTTGGCGTCCCTTCACAGCAACAACTGGGTGTTCGCCCACCGGGAGGCGGAGGACGTCTACTACGCGAAGAAACAGTACATCCGCGGGAAGGCGGAGTCCCTGGAGCTTGCGAAGGATATCCGCATCTTCGGACTACAGAACTGGATGAACGAGCTACTGAAGAACGTCCACGACGTGTACCTCGACTTTCGGCTGAAGGTGGAGCGCGTCCGGCTGCTGGCGGACATCACCGAGGCACTGCTGACGGCGGCTCGGAACGGCATCGCCTACGTGTACCTTATCCGCATGGCGCTGCGGGAGGGGCTGGGAGTGCCGGAATTCCTACTCTACTTCACAGCCGTCACCACCTTCACCACCTGGGTCATGGGGATACTCCAGCAGACGGTGAAACTCCACCAGCAGAGCCTGGACATCTCCCAGGTCCGGGAGTTTATCGAGTACCCGGAGCCCTTCAAATTTGAGGAGGGGGAGCCGGTGCCCAGGGCCCAGAGTTACGAACTGCGGCTGGAGAACGTCTCCTTCCGCTACCCCGAGGCGGAGGAGGACACCATACACAGCCTTGACCTCACCGTGAGTCCCGGCGAGAAATTGGCGGTGGTGGGCCTAAACGGCGCAGGGAAGACCACATTGGTGCGGCTCCTATGCGGGCTCTTTGACCCCACCGAGGGGCGGGTGCTCTTAAATGGCCGGGACATCCGGAAATTCAATAGGCGTGAGTACTACGGACTCTTTAGCGCCGTATTCCAGGAGTTCTCCATATTAAATGTGACCGTGGCGGAGAACATCGCCCAGACGAGTCGTGACATCGACTACGATAAGGTCCGGGCCGCGGTGGAGGAGGCCGGCCTCACAAAGACCATTGAGGAGCTGCCAAACGGCCTTGAGACCCACGTGGGCCGGGAGGTATATCTTGACGGAGCTCTCTTCTCCGGCGGACAGACCCAGCGGCTCATGCTGGCCCGGGCGCTCTACAAGGACGCCCCCATTCTCCTGCTCGATGAGCCCACAGCGGCCCTGGATCCCATCGCGGAGAACGACATCTACATGAAGTATAACGATATGACGGAGGGGAAGACCTCGGTGTTCATCTCCCACAGGTTGGCGTCCACGCGCTTTTGCGACAGGATAATATTTGTGGCTGACGGGCACATAGCCGAGGAGGGCACCCACGAGAGCCTATTGGCGCTGGGCGGCCAGTACGCGAAACTCTTCGAGGTCCAGAGCCGCTACTATCAGGAGGGAAAGGAGTTTTGAATATGGAAAATAAAGCCAAATTGTCCCACGCCGTGGCGGTTACCGTAAGGGCGGTAAAACTCCTGGGCGGGGTGAGCCGAAAATTCTTCCCGACGCTCGCCGCGTTCTGCGCGGTGGACGCGCTCACCCCATATGTGGCCGTGTTCTTCTCCGCCCGGCTCCTCAGTGAGCTGGCCACGGGCCGCAGGCCCGAGGCTCTTTGGCGGTGGGTCATCGCGGGCGTTCTATGTACCGGCATCTTCGCCGTTTTAAAGATGGTGCTCTATGAGCGCAAGGAGACGCTGCTTGACGACCTCTACGGCCGGAAGGAGATAATCTTCGCCCGGAAGATGTTCTCCCTCGACTACGCCGACATGGACAGTCAGCAGACCCTGGACCTCCGAAATAAGATCCGCCAGAATGAGACCTGGTCCTCCTGGGGGCTCATGGACGTCCCCGCGATGCTTGAGGAGGGTCTGAGGAGCCTCATAGGGCTCGCCGGCGGCGCCGCCCTGACGGTGAGCCTATTTACCTCGCCGGTTCCCGAGTCCGCCGGGGGCCTCACGGCGCTAAATAGCCCCATATTTATACTTCTACTCGCCTCGGCCATGGTGCTGGTGAGTTTGCTTGCGGGCTTTTGCAGCGCAAAGTCCGTCTCATATTGGAGCAGCGCCGCCAGTGACGCCACCTTGGGCAACCGGCTATTTAGTTTCTTCGGCTTTTTCGGCTTGCAGAAACACCGGGCGGCGGACGTGCGTATCTACAGCCAGGAGCGGCTCGTGAGCGCCTATTGGGAGAAGAACAGTAGTTTCGGCGTCGATGGCCTCCTCGCCCGGTACGCCCGGGGCCCCATGGGGCTGTTTAGCGGCCTGGGCACGGGGATAACCGTTCTTATAACCGGCTGCGTCTACGTGTTCACGTGCCTCAAGGCCTGGGCTGGGGCTTTCGACGTGGGCAGCGTCACCCAGTACGTGGGGGCCGCCACCGCCATGGCGGGGAGCATATTTGAGCTGGTGAGCTTTTTCGGGGACATAAGGGCAAACAGCGCGTACCTCGACACCACCTTCAAGTTCCTGGATATCCCCAACGCTATGTACCAGGGGAGCCTTACCACGGAGAAACGCTCGGATAGGAACTACCAGGTGGAATTTCGGAACGTCTCATTTAAATATCCCGGCTCCGAGAACTGGGCGCTGAGGGACGTGAGCATTAAGTTCCGCGTGGGCCGGAGGCTTGCCATCGTGGGGGAGAACGGCAGCGGCAAGAGCACCTTCATAAAACTCCTGTGCCGCCTCTACGACCCCCAGGAGGGGCAGATCCTGCTAAACGGCATTGATATCCGCAAATACCGGTACGACGACTACATGAACATTTTCTCCGTCGTGTTCCAGGACTTCCAGCTCATCTCCCAGCCCCTGGGCGCGAACGTGGCGGGCGGCACGGAGTACGACAGGGAGCGGGTTCGCCGGGCCCTCATAGACGCGGGCTTTGGCGAGCGCCTGGAGACGATGCCCCTGGGCCTCGACACACAGCTCTATAAGGATTTCACGGAGGACGGCGTGGAGATATCCGGCGGCGAGGCCCAGAAGATAGCCATCGCCCGGGCCCTATATAAGAACGCCCCCTTTATAATCCTCGACGAGCCCACCGCGGCCCTGGACCCCATAGCGGAGGCGGAGATTTACAGTAAATTCGACGGCATAGCCGGCGACAAGACGGCCATCTACATCTCCCACCGCCTCTCCTCCTGCAAGTTCTGTGACGAGATCGTGGTGTTCCATGAGGGGAGAATAGTGGAGAGGGGTTCCCACGAGGAGCTGCTGGCCAATGAGTCCGGCAAATACCACGAGCTCTGGACCGCCCAGGCCCAGTACTACAATGAACAGTGACAAAACTCAACCGCCGGTTGAAAACACGCAAAAGCGCCTCCGTTGAACTCAACCGCCATTTTTAGTATAATTCAACCAGAAAACAAAAAAGGACGGTGCTTTGAATGGCAAGTAAACTTAGTGAACAGATCGCGGCGCTGCGAAAAGAGCGCGGACTCACCCAGGAGCAGTTGGGCAACCTGGTGGGTGTGTCCTCCCAGGCGGTGAGCAAGTGGGAGAAGGGCGGCACGCCGGATGTTGAGCTGCTGCCGATCCTGTCCCGGCAGCTTGGCGTGACCATCGACGCCCTCTTCGGCATGGAGGGCGGGGAGCAGGAGGACCCGGCGGAGGCTGTTGGACGGTGGCTCCGGGGGTTCCCCGCCAAGGAGCGGCTTGATCAGTTCTGCCGGCTGGTGTGGAGGTCACTTAAATACTTCCGGGACGACGGCATCAATTTGCCGAAGATGGAGTACTTGGAGTCCTGTCATCCCGACATGGAGAATGGCACTGACCAACTGATGTACACCAAGTATTGGGTAGGCGGAGGGATCATACTTGATATCCACGCGGAAGATTTGTCCTTCGTCACCCTCTGGCCCGAGCCGAAGGGCGGCTATGCCCAATGGTTTGCGACGAAAAGCGAGTACCGGCGCCTCTTTGAGCTCCTGGCGAGACCGGGCTGTCTCGAACTGCTGGAATATTTGCACTCCCGTGAGAACGACTACTTCGTGCCGGAGGTGGCGGCGGACCGGTTGAACATGACGCGGGAGACGGTGGACGCGCTGCTGTCCGCCTTGGAGGAACGGCAGATGGTGTACTACACGGACCTCGAGCTCTCGGGGGGAAAGGTGAGAGCGTACCGGCTCTCAGAGCCCGCCCCGCTCGTCCCGTTCCTCTACATGGCCCGGTGCCTGATGCAGACAGGGATGAATTATCTATACATGTGGAAGACCGAACCCCTTTTACAGGGCAAAAAATGGAGAGACGAGGAGGATTAACGTGACGTATTATTTGAGAAAATATTGGAAGGCCAATGCTCTTGCTATCATTTTTCTGCTGGTGCACTCCGCGCTCAATACCCTCGCAAGTCTGATCATGATGCGTGTTTTTCAGGGGATAATCGAACTTGATTTGCGGAAATTCTTCCTTTGGTGTCTGGCTCTCATGGGGAACTGGGTGATTTTGATCGCCGTGGGCGGATTAGAGACCTACTTTGAGGCCCGTGCGGTCCGCCTGATGAACAACGCCGTCAGGCGCGACATGACGGCTACACTCCTGAGAAAATCCCACAGTGAGTTTCACGAGCTGGACACCGGGGAATACCTCTCCTGGTTCACCAACGACGTAAACCAGATGGAGAATCTGGCGTGGACACCGTTTTTCAACTGTATAGAGTATGCGGCGCTTGTGGTATTCAGCGTAGCGGCTCTGCTGACGCTCCACTGGTCACTATTGGTGGCGGCGCTGGTGAACGCGGCAATCATGCTGTTTGTCCCGCAGCTATTTAATAAACGGATGGAGGAGCTGGGCGGTGTCTGCACCCGTGAGCAGGCGGCGGCCACCAGTAACTTCAAAGATTTACTGGCGGGTTTTGATGTTCTGCGCTCCTTTGGCCGGGAACAGCGGTTCAGCCGCGGCACAAATGCGGCCAGCGACCAAATCGAGAGACCAAAATTCCGTTTGGCCTACGCGAAGGGCTTTGCGGTGGCGGGCATGAGTTACTTAAATATCGTCTGCCAGATGCTGCTCGACGTCTTGATCGGAGTTCTGTCGATCCGGGGTGTAATCCTGCAAGGGGCGCTGTTGGGCGGCGGAAACCTGTGCGGCAGCCTCACGAGCGGCCTCGGAAACGTGGCCCAGCTCCTACTCTCCTTCTCATCCACAAAGCCCTACTTTGATAAAATCACCGAACACGGCGAAAGTATCCAGGACGAAGAAACCGGCAATCTTCCCGAGCTTGCCAGCGCAATCACCGTGAGGGACCTCAGTTTCCAGTATGACGAGAAACCCGTTCTCCGCGATCTGTCCCTCACCTTCAAAAAGGGCGGCAAGTACGCCCTCACCGGCCCCTCCGGTTGCGGAAAGTCCACCTTTTTGAAACTTCTCCTGGGCTGGCTGCCGGACTACAGCGGCGCCATTCGATTTGACGGCGCGGACGCCCACGGTTTCACCGCCGAGGAACTTCAGCAGCAGATGAGCTACATCGAGCAGAACGTGTTCCTCTTTAATTCCACCATCCGGGACAATATCACCCTGGGGGAGGACTTCTCCGAGGAGCAGATGGAGAGGGCCCTGCGGGACAGCGCGCTCTTGGGGGATCTGGCCGCGATGCCGGAGGGCCTCGACACCCCGGTGGGGGAGGACGGCAGCAATCTTTCAGGTGGACAAAAGCAACGTGTCGCTATCGCCAGGGCGCTGATTCATAACCGCTCCATCCTCCTGGTGGACGAGGGCACCAGCGCCCTGGACCAGAAGAACGCCGGGATCGTGGAGGAGAGTTTACTTGCGAACCCGGAGCTCACGCTCATTCTCGTTAGCCACCACCTGAGCCCGGAGCGGAAGGCCAAGTTCACGGGCGTCTACAATTTGGAGCCGGCGGACGCGGCGGCGGCATAGCAAAAAACGGAGCGGGCGATTTTGAGCCTGCTCCGATTTTTTTAACACCAATATGAGAAAACAAAAGTCGGAGCAAGCTCAAAGCCTACTCCGACTTGGTCCGAGTGACTGGATTCGAACCAGCGGCCTCTTGAACCCCATTCAAGCGCGATACCAAACTTCGCCACACCCGGATATTCATCTCTCGTGCCTGAGTATAATAGCACACTTCCGCGAACATTGCAAGTCCAAATCATCATTTTTTCTGTTTTTATTTTTTTGTCAGGATATGGGCGAATTTGTTTCGCTATTCCGGGCGCCAACAAATTTTGAATAATTTTTCAGTGATATTTGACAAATGAGGCGCATAGTGTTATAATGCGTTTGTTACGAAATTGTAACCAATTTGTAACTGAACGTGTAAACTAATATGGGAAGTGATCATAAGTGGGAGAGTCTAAAAAACCCCGAATACCTATGAAATGGCTTTTGCGGTCGATATTTCCTATGATAGTGGCCGCCGCGGGTCTCATGCTGGGGACCTCGGCCAGCTCCGTCTCGGAGCCCAGGAACTTTGTCCTTTCTCATGGAAACTCGCTGACAGTCATATCCACCCAGGAGCGGTCCGTGGACGTCATACTCTCCGAGCTCGGCATGGACCCGGAGGAATATCTCTACGTCCTCACGGAGCACGAGAGTTTCACGGCGGTGGAGCTCTACGACGCGCTTGATGTCGCCGTCACCCACGACGGCCAGCGGGATGAGCTGCGGGCCTCCGGCGGGACGGTGGCGGACCAGCTAAATGAGCTGGGAGTCACGGTGGGGGAGGACGATATGATCTCAGAGGACCCGGACGCCCCAATATACGACGGGATAGAGATAGTCATCCGCCGCGTGACCTACGATTACTCCACCGAGGACACCCCGGTGGAGCACGGCGCCGAGTACCGGGATGACCCGGACCTTGAGAGGGGCAAGACCCAGGTGCTGACGGAGGGGTCCGACGGACTGCGCCGGACGAAATATAAGGAGCAGTACATAGACGGCGAGTTCTACACCCGCGAGAAGGTGGAGGAGACTCTGGTGGAGGAGCCGGAGGACACCGTCATTTTAAGAGGCACAAAGGTAAAACCGGAGCCGGAGCCCGTGAGGAACAGTGAGCCCGAGGAGATACCATCCACCGATGATCCATCCAGCGGCTCCTCTGATGATCCATCCGGCGGTTCCTCAGATGCGCCCTCCGGCGGGGGACAGACCTTCACCACCGCCTCTGGTGAGGTGGTGGCGTACACCCGCAGCATAAGGATGACGGCCACAGCCTACACCTACAGCGCCGGCAGCATAACTGCCAGCGGCGCCCCGGTGCAGGTGGGGATAGTGGCGGCGCTGCCCAGCACCATCCCCCAGGGGACCCACGTCTACATAACCGCCCCTGACGGCTCCTGGACATACGGTTTCGCCCTGGTGGGGGACACCCCCGGCGGGGACATCCTGGACCTCTTCATGGAGACCGAGGAGGAGTGCTGGAACTTCGGCGTGAGGGACGCTCTCGTGTATATTTTGGACTGACCGCCCGTAAATGGCCCACGCGGATAAGATGATTTAGACGAGGAAAATACCTTGAGAGAGTCGAGATTTTATGTACTTATAAAGCCCATGGTGCCAAAGCCCCTCCGGGGGTTTGTCCTGAGGAACCAGAAGATCCTGAGCTACCTCGTCTTCGGGGCGCTCACCACGGCGGTGAACTTCATAATCTACTTCCCCGTGAAGGCGGCGATGGGGTATCTCACGGCGAACGTCATCGCGTGGGTGGGGGCCGTGGACTTCGCCTTCGTGACGAACAAGATTTTTGTGTTTGAGGACCGGCGCTGGGACTGCAGGGCGGTAATTAGCCAGGCGGGGAGTTTCGCGGCGGCGCGTCTCACATCCCTGGGGGTCGAGGAGGGGGTGCTCTTCATCTTCGTGGAGGTCCTGGAGCTCAGTGAGAACTGGACGAAACTCATAGCGCAGGTCATAGTGCTTATAATGAATTATGTATTCAGCAATCTGGTGGTCTTCCGCAAGTGACCGCCGCGATGTAAAGTCCGAGAGAGCCGAAAAGCCCTCCCGGACTTTTTTTAATTTTTGCGTTAAGGTGTGGAACTTTTCTTGATTTTTGGAGTCTAAAGGGTTATAGTTATGTGGCGGCCTGGCCGTTACCAGATAAAGGAGGAAAATGAGATATGAGAAAATGTGCGCTGTTGATGGCGGTATTGATGCTGCTCGCCGTCCTTGCCGGGTGCGGTGAGGATGGGGCGACGGTGTCCGTGCAGAACGTGGGGACGATATGCGGCGTGGGTTCCCTGGGACTGGCGGACAGGTTCGCCGGGATAGTCTCGCCCCAGGCGGAGACGGACGTGGAGAAGTCCGGCGAGGCCGAGGTGGCGGAGATACTTGTGAAGGTGGGGGACAGCGTCACCGCGGGCCAGGATCTCTTCACCTACGACACCGAGCGGGCGGAGCTGGAGCTGGAGCGGGCCCGGCTGGAGCTTGAACAGCAGACCAAGAGCCTTGAGGACAAGCGGGAGGAACTGACGCGCCTTGAGAAGGAGCGCGACTCCGCACCCTCAAGTCAGCAGCTCTCCTACTCCCTGGAGATACGCCAGCTGGAGACGGACATATTGGAGGCGGAGTATAACCTCAAGCAGAAGGAGCAGGAGGTCACCCGTATCGAGGAGTCGGTGGGGGATACCGCCGTCACGGCGCCCATATCCGGCAAGATACAAAGCATTAATAAGGACGGCGGCTACGACGACTACGGCAATCCTCTGCCCTTTATGACCATCGTCTCCTCGGATGATTTCAGGATAATGGGGTACATAAACGAGACGAATGTGGCCTCTTTGCCCATCGGCACCGGCGTCCTGGTGCGTTCACGGGTGGACGACTCCACCTGGCGCGGGTATATCGACAGCGTGGACCTGGAGAACCCGACCCAGAACAACAGCTACTACGGGGACGGCACCAGCAGTTCCTCTAAATACCCATTCTACGTGGTGCTGGAGGACAGTCAGGGCCTCATGCTGGGCCAGCACGTCTACATAGAGCCCGACCTCGGCCAGGGCGAGGGCCCGGCGGACACCGCCCTCCGGCTCCCGGCGTATTTCGTCATGGACGCCGAGACCGAGAGCCCCTGGGTCTGGGCCCAGAACAGCCGCGGCAAGATAGAAAAACGCCAGTTGACACTCGGCGAGTACGACGAGATGATGGACACCTACGTCGTCATATCCGGCCTCACAGCGGAGGATTTCATAGCCTTCCCCGACGACACCGTCGTGGAGGGGGCGGAGTGCGTGGAGTTTGACGACAACTCCTTCAACGACGGCTCCGACCAGGGCGGCTCCGGCGAGGCCATATCCCCCGCGCCGGGCGTCAACGTGATGCCGGGCGTCAATGTGATGCCCGCCACGCCCGACGTCCTCGAAGGGGTGATATACGACGTCGATTGGTACACACTTGGGATGGGGGTGCGTCATTGATGATCCTGGAGATGCGCGATATCTGCAAGGACTACGCCATGGGCAAGAACGTCACCCATGTCCTTAAAAACGTGGACCTCGACGTGGAGCAGGGGGAGTACCTCGCCATAATGGGCCCCTCCGGCAGCGGCAAGACCACGCTCATGAACCTTGTGGGGTGCCTCGACACCCCCACCAGCGGCAGTTACAACCTGGGGGACAGGGACATAACGAAACTCACCCACCGGCAGCTGGCGGAGGTGAGGAACAAGGAGATAGGGTTCGTCTTCCAGTCCTTCAACCTCCTGCCGAAACTCACGGCCCTCGATAACGTGGCTCTGCCGCTCCTATACGGCGGGGTACGTAAGTCGGAGCGCCGCCGCCGCGCCGCCGAGGCGCTGGAGACCGTGGGCCTCTCCGACAGGATGGACTATAGGCCGGACCAGCTCTCCGGCGGACAGTGCCAGAGGGTTGCGATAGCCAGGGCCATCGTTGGGAAACCCAAGATGCTCCTGGCGGATGAGCCCACCGGGGCCCTCGACTCCGCCAGCGGCGAGCAGGTCATGGAGCTCTTCGCGCGCCTCCACGACAGCGGCGCCACGATACTCATGATAACCCACGATAGATCCATAGCCGACCACGCGGATCACATAAGATTCATCCGCGACGGGGTCCTTTCGGGAGGTGCCGGTAATGAGTAAAAATGTAAAGCGCGTCATCATCGCCGTGGTGGTCCTGGCGGTCGTAGTAGGCGGCGTGTGGGGCGGCATGAATCTTCTAAAGGACGCCCAGAGGGAGAACGTGAAGGTCTTCCCGGTGGAGAGCATAGCCATGACGAACTACTGGGGGGACGTCTCGGAGACCAGCGGCATGGTGACCACAGACGGCATCCAGAAGGTCTATCTCTCGGGCACCCAGACCGTCAGCGAGGTATTCGTCACCGAGGGCCAGGAGGTCAAGGCGGGGGACCCGCTGGTGGCCTATGACACCACGTTGAGTAACTTAGACGTCACCCGGGCCGAGATAGCCCTTGAGAAGAGCAAATCCCAGCTGGAGACCGCCAACCGGGAGCTCAGGAACCTCAAAAACGCCACCTCCAGGGAGTATCTGGAGAGCAAATATAACTCCGTTATGGAGCTCCTGACCCAGGAGCTTGCCAACACGCCCTCCGCAAACCCCACACTGCCCGTCATACCCATGGGCACGTGGACCCAGGAGGACCCCTATTACATGCCCACCCCGGCCGGCGGACTCGATCTCGAGGCCATATTGGAGGAGAGCGGCCTTGAGGACATATATATCGTCCTTGTGGACGTGGAGGGCGGACAGTACGCCGCGTTCCACGGCCTCCACCTCGCCTGGGTGGCCGAGGAGCCCGAGGAGGGGGAGGAACCGGCAGCGCCGCAGGAGCCGCAGGAGAAACGCCTCACCCTCAGCCTCTTTGACGCGGAGCCCCTGGCGGAGATCCCGGGCGAGGACACCGAGGAGATCACCCAGCTCCGGCGTGAGCTTGCGAATATCGAGAGCCTCATGGCAAACTCCTACTCCCGCAGCGAGATCGCCCGTATGCAGAGCGAGAAACAGCAGGAGATAAACGACCTCGACCTCCAGATAAAGATATCGGAGAACGAACTCAAGCAGAAACAGCGTGAGCTGGACGACGGCGTCGTCCGCAGCGATATTGACGGCGTGGTGAAGGCTGTCCGCGACCAGGAGAGCGTCCAGTGGACGGGCGAGGCGCTCATCGAGGTCTCCGCCGGAGGCGGCTACTACATAACCGGCACTCTCAGTGAGCTGGAGCTGGACACCATATCCATAGGGCAGGAGGTCACGGTGAACTCCTGGTCCACCGGGGAGACCATAACCGGCGAGATACGGGAGATAAGCTCAGACCCCGCCCCCAACGCCACCGGCTGGACCCAGGGGAACCAGAATGTGTCCTGGTACCCATTTACGGTCTTTGTGGGCGAGGACGCGGCGCTCATTGACGGCGACTACGTCAGCATCTCCTACCAGAGCGGCGGGAACCCCAACGCCTGGTACCTCGACAAGATGTTCGTCCGCACAGACAACGGCCGGAGCTACGTCTACGTCAAGGGCGAGGACGGGACCCTGGAGCAGCGCTGGATACGCACCGGCAGGGACCTCTGGGGGTCCAGCGTTGAGGTGCTGGGCGGACTGACCCTTGAGGACCGCATAGCCTTCCCCTACGGCAGGGATGTGGTCGATGGGGCCGAGACCCAGGACGCGGAGCTCGATGAGCTCTACAACTATTGAGGAGGCGGCAGTATGTTTGAAAATATATCACTGGCCTTTCAGGGGATATGGAGCCACAAGCTCCGTTCGTTCCTGACGATGCTTGGCATAATCATCGGCATCGCCGCCATAATCACCATAGTCTCCACCATCACCGGCATAAACGAGCAGATAAAGACGAACCTCATAGGCTCCGGGACGAACGTGGTGAACGTGACCATAAATGCCGACGGGTACCCCGCGGACTTCAGTTACGGCTCCATCCCCCAGGGGATAGGGACCATAAGCGAGGAGCTCAGGGCCTCCCTTGACGAGCTCCCCAGCGTCCTTGAGACCTCCCTCTACCGCAAGCGCGACTGGGCGGACGAGGTGTATTTCAAAAATAACAGCTTTAACGGCGCCATCTACGGCGTGGACAGCCACTACTTCTCCGTGGCGGGGTATGACGTGCAGTACGGCCGCGGGTTCACCGAGACGGACTTTGAGAGGGCCCGCAAGGTGGCGATGGTGGACGACACCGCCGCCAGCGGCCTCTTCGCCGGTGAGAACCCGGTGGGGCAGACCATTGAGTTCAGGGGCGAGCCCTTCACCATCATCGGCATAGTATCTGAGCGGGTGGAGAACTCACCGGTCATAAACTCCGTGGACGACTACTACATGTACGCCAATACCAGCGGCGGCACCATCTTCATCCCCATAAACTGCTGGGATATCGTATATAGGTACGACGAGCCCCAGAGCGTGGCCGTCCACGCCGAGGGCACAGATGAGATGACGACTGCGGGCACCAACGTGGCGGACGCCCTCAAGGAGAGCGGCGTCATAACGAACGACTACTTCTCCTACGAGGCGGACGACCTCCTTCAGCAGGCGGCGGAGCTCCAGAGCCTATCCGAGAGCGCCAACAACCAGCTCATATGGATAGCCGGCATCTCCCTCCTGGTGGGCGGCATAGGCGTCATGAACATTATGCTCGTCTCGGTGACGGAGCGCACCAGGGAGATCGGCCTCAAGATAGCCATCGGGGCGCGGCAGTCCAGGATAATGTGGCAGTTCCTCACCGAGGCCGCGGTGCTCACATCACTGGGCGGCGTCATAGGCGTGGGAGGGGGCATAGGGCTCGCCTACATGCTCTCCAACGTCATGGGCACGCCGGTGGGGATAAGTATCCCGGCGTGCGTCGTGGCGGTGGTGTTCTCCATGGTGATAGGCATTGTCTTCGGCCTCGTGCCGGCCGTCAAGGCCTCCAAGCTCAACCCCATAGAGGCGCTGAGAAGGGAATAAATAAAAATCGCTTTTATCAAAGTCCCGGGGGTCCACATAAGCCCCCGGGATTACTTTCTTGACTTAATTTTTGGAGAGCGTATAATAGTTTGTAGATAAGCGAAGGGGAGGCGGCTTTAGGTGTTTCGCTATGACTTGACCGGCGCCCAGGGACCGAAGTACTTGCGGCTCTACGAGCTAATAAGGGACGACATAGCCAGGGGCATACTGGAGCCCGGCGCGAAACTGCCCTCAAAGAGGGCCCTGGCGGAGAGCCTCTCCGTGAGCGTGGTGACCGTGGAGGGGGCATACAATATGCTGGTGGACGAGGGCTACGCCTTCTCGGCCCAGCGGAGCGGATATTACGTCTCGGATCTCGCCTCCTCCGCCAAGAAGTCCCGGGAACCGGGGACGCTGACCCCGGTGGTAGACCCGGAGCCGGAGGCCATAGGGGACAGGGGGTTCCGCTACTCCGCCCTCATGCGGATAATGCGCGAGGTCATAAATGAGTACGGCGAGCGCCTGCTGGCAAAATCCCCAAATTACGGCTGCGCGGAGCTGCGCAACGCCATCAGCGAGTTCCTGCTCCGGTACCGGGGTATGCGGGCGGAGCCGGGGAGGATAATAATAGGTTCCGGGGCGGAGTATCTATACGGCATGGTGGTGAAACTCTTAGGCCGGGACAAGCTCTACGGCGTGGAGGACCCATCATATGAGAAGATACGCAAGGTCTATGCCGCTGACGGGGCGAGGATCGAGCTATTAAGGCTTGGGGAGGACGGCATAAGTAGTGAGGCGCTGGCGGCCTCAAAAGCGGATGTACTGCACGTCACGCCCTTTCACAGCTATCCCACGGGTATAAGTGCCTCCGCCGGAAAGAGGTTCGAGTACGTGGCCTGGGCGGGGACGGGGGAGAGGTATATCATAGAGGACGACTTCGACTCCGAGATATTCCTCAGCCGCCGGCCCCAGGAGACGCTCTTCTCCCTGGACGGCCGCGGCCGGGTGATATACCTCAACACCTTCTCCCAGTCCCTGGCCCCGTCCATGCGGATGAGCTACATGGTATTGCCGGCGGGGCTCATGGAGGAGTACGACAGGCGCCTCGGGTTCTACTCCTGCAGCGTGCCCCTCTTCGACCAGCTGGTCCTGGCGGAGTTCATATCCCAGGGCTATTTTGAGCGGCACTTAAACAGGGTCCGCCGGAGGCTCAAGGGCGACAGATAGCTCAGATGCGCCCCTCCGCGATCCCGTCCACCAGGAGGCGCATGTCCTCCGAGGACTTCACCCCGTGGCTCCTGGAGACGAGCTCCTGGCGCTCCTTCTCAGTGAGATTTGAGAACTTATAGAGGGCGAGGCTATTTTGCGCCAGGGCCATGGAGAGCCCCAGGGGCATGGTCTCGTCGAGGAAATTCGCGCTCATAAAAATCATCTCCCATCGCCGCGGCCAAGCTGCCGGCGGCGTGCATTACTCCCGCAAAAAATCATACGGGAGTGTTATCTTTCCCCGGAGGTGAGAAAATATGATGCGTGGAGCCATGACTTCTATAGAAATAACTTGACGAATAGCAATAAATGGTGTATTTTAATGAAAACACATAAATGTGAGGTGAGATGATGGACGCAAGCGGCAGTACATGCGGCACAGTTGACCGAGAACGCATATTGGGGTCGCTCTGTGTCCGGTGACCCGGTGTTCCCGGCATGTGCCTTTCGACCTGAGAGATAAGGAGGAAAGGTAATGGCGGAAGTTAGCACTATTCTCTCGGCGACCATAGAGTCGCTTATTGAGAGCAAAAAGTATCTCACACTGCGGGACATCTTCCTGACAATGCAGCCCATGGACATCGCGATACTCTTGGGGGAGCTTGACGAGAGCCGCCTCCCGCTGATGTTCCGTCTCCTGCCCAAGGAGCTGGCGGCGGAGACATTCATCGAGATGGACAGCGACGAGCAGGAGCTCCTTATAAGGGGTTTCTCGGACGCGGAGCTCAAGGAGGTCGTGGACGAGCTCTTTGTGGACGACGCGGCGGACCTTGTGGAGGAGATGCCGGCGAATGTGGTGAAGCGCATACTCCAGAGCGCTGACCCGGACAAACGGAAGATGATCAACGAGATCCTCAACTACCCGGAAGATTCCGCCGGCAGTATCATGACCACGGAGTACGTGAGCCTGAGGCCGGACATGACGGCGGAGGACGCCATAAAGCGTCTGCGCCGGACGGGAGTGGATAAGGAGACCATCTACACCTGTTACGTCACGGACAACAACAGGAAACTTGTGGGTTACGTCACGCTCAAGTCCCTCATAATGGCGGAGGACGAGACGGAGATAACCGACATAATGGGCACGGACATCATATCCGTCACCACCACCGACGACCAGGAGGAGGTGGCCAACACCCTCTCCAAGTACGACATGGCGGCCCTGCCGGTGGTGGATAAGGAGTCCCGCCTCGTGGGCATAGTCACGGTGGACGACGCCATCGACGTCATGGAGGAGGAGACCACCGAGGATATCGAGAAGATGGCCGCCATCACGCCGACTGACAAACCCTACCTCAAGATGACGCCCTTTGAGATCTGGAAGTCCCGTATCCCTTGGCTCATGCTGTTGATGGTCTCGGCCACATTCACCGGGATGATAATATCATCATTTGAGAGCGCCCTCGCCAAGTGGGTGGCCCTGACGGCCTTCATACCCATGCTCATGGATACCGGCGGCAACACCGGCAGTCAGGCATCCGTCACGGTGATACGCGCCCTCTCCATAGGGGACCTGGAGTTCTCGGACTTCCTCAAGGTACTCTGGAAGGAGCTGCGGGTGGCGGTGCTGTGCGCCGTGAGCCTCGCGGCGGTGAGCTTTTTGAAGATACAGTTGGTGGACGTGATGCTGCTGGGGAACAAGGGCATCACCGTCACGGTGAACCTCGTGGTGTGCCTCACGCTGGCCTTCACCATAATCTGCGCGAAACTCGTGGGCTGCTCCCTGCCGCTGGTGGCGAAACGCCTGGGGTTCGACCCCGCCGTCATGGCCAGCCCCTTCATCACCACGATAGTGGACGCCCTCTCCCTGCTCATCTACTTCCAGGTGGCCAGCATGCTCCTGGGGCTGTGACGGGACGGCAAGAGATAAAGTTTAAGCCGGCAGCGCGGTATTTGCTGCCGGCTTTTGCGTGGACAGGTCTCTGGGGTACAAAATTTCGATAGTTGCGCGTATGTTAATCCCAGTTGCTTGCCGCGGGGCGGGGTAGGCGTTATATTGGTACCGCCGGCAAAATACGAAAAGGAGGTCATCACATATGTTTAGCGAAAATCTGAGGACCCTCAGAAAACAGAGGGGATTTACACAGGAGGAGCTGGCCGCGAGGCTCCATGTGGTGCGGCAGACGGTCTCGAAGTGGGAGAAGGATCTCTCCGTCCCGGACACCGACTCCGAAGTGCGCGTCGAGGGGTACTACTACCAGGCACCGGACGGCGGGGGAGACTGACACTGATATCACGCAGGATAAGCGCCCCCTTCAAAGCGGAAAGATCTCCGTTTTGAGGGGGGCGCGAAAAATAAATATAAAAAGAGCGGGCGTCCCATCAGCTATCAAAAGCTGAGAGGTGACACCCGCCTTGGTGCGCGAGGGGGGACTCGAACCCCCACGTGCGTAATGCACACTAGAACCTGAATCTAGCGAGTCTACCAATTCCACCACTCGCGCATGGTCTGCAATCGGCAAGTGTTATAATACACCGGAGGCGAGTGATTGTCAAGCGATTTTTCGATCACTTTCCAATGTTTTTCTCGCCCTGTCCGGTGCCTGCGGCAATTTTAGTTGCATTGAGCGGGATATCACGTTATAATATCCGGGTGGGCGGGATTATTTTTCCACATTACGTCAAAGAGAGGTCAGAGATGTTCACAGTTCTAAGCAGTGAGGGCCGCGCGCGGCGCGGGAGATTTGAGACGCCCCACGGGGCGGTGGAGACACCCGTTTTCATGAATGTGGGTACCCAGGCCGCCATAAAGGGCGGGCTGTCCTCCGCCGACATAAGGGGCCTTGGGTGTCAGGTTGAGCTCTGCAACACCTACCACCTCCATTTAAGGCCCGGCGACCAGCTCATCCGTCAGCTCGGCGGGCTCCACAGATTTATGGGCTGGGACGGCCCCGTACTCACGGACTCCGGCGGGTTCCAGATATTCTCCCTCGCGAGGCTCCGGAAGATAACGGAGGAGGGGACCACCTTCAACTCCCACATAGACGGGCGCCTGGTGTTCATGTCCCCGGAGGACAGCATAGACATACAGTCGAACCTCGGCTCGGACATCGCCATGGCCTTTGACGAGTGCGTCGGCCTGCCGGCGGAGTACGGTTATGTGAAAAATAGCTGTGAGAGGACGTACCGTTGGCTTGGCCGCTGCAAGTCGGAGCTGGAGCGTCTTCACCGGGAGGGGGACGTACCAAACCCGGGTCAGGTGCTCTTCGGGATAAACCAGGGGGGCACATACGCGGACCTCAGGATCTGGCACATGGACGCCATAGCCGAGATGGACCTGCCGGGTTACGCCATAGGCGGCCTCGCGGTGGGGGAGAGCACCCAGGAGATGTACGACACGATAGAGGCCGTGGAGGAGCACATGCCCAAGGACAAACCCAGGTACCTCATGGGGGTGGGGACGCCCTCAAACATCATCGAGGGCGTGGCGAGGGGCGTGGACTTCTTTGACTGCGTCATGCCCGCCCGGAACGGACGCCACGGGCACCTCTTCACCTGGGAGGGGGTCCTCAATATAAAAAATAAGCGCTACGAGCTTGACGAGTCACCCATCGACTCTGAGTGCGGCTGCCCTGTCTGCCGAAATTATTCAAGGGCGTATCTGAGGCACCTCTTCGCGGCGAAGGAGCTCCTGGGCCTGCGCCTTGCCGTCGCCCACAACCTATATTTTTACAATACGCTGATGTCCCGGATAAGGGAGAGCCTGGAGGAGGGGACTTTCGGCGCCTTCCGGGCGAAATATTCCCCGGTTCTTTCAAGAAGAATTTGAAAGTCGGTAAATATTTCTTGCAATTCCTCCGTCCGCGTTTTATAATGAAAGAACCCGAAAGTTTGGAGGTTGAAAAATGGTTTCAAAAGATGTAAAAAAGATAGTGGTACTCGTTCTCTCGATGGTGCTGATCGTGACGGCCCTGGCCGGGTGCGTGCCAGCGGGCTCCGAAGGGACCGCCGACGGGACAGGGACCGAGGGGTCCGCGGCGGGTATCGGCGGCGTGACAATGATCCTCTATCTCGCGGTCATTATTGCGGTGTTCTACTTCTTCATGATCCGCCCGGAGAAGAAGAGGAAGAAACAGGCCGAGGAGATGCGCAACAGCCTCTCTGTTGGTGACAATATCACCACCATCGGCGGCATGGTCGGCAAGATAGTGAATGTCAGCGGGGACTTCATCACCTTCGAGACCGGTGAGGACCGCGTGCGCATCAAGATAGCCAAGTGGGGCATCTCCTCCACCGGCAAGGGCGCAGAGGAGTCCGAGGACAAGCCCAGCGAGTGATCTCACCCCTCCGCCTGTCATAAGTAAATAATAGGCATTTTTGACCCTCCCATTGAATAAGTCTTTATCAAGGCTTGTCAATGGGAGGGTTTTTCTATGTCCAAAAAGGAACTTAAAGGTGATTGGGGCAGGATAGTGCCGGGGGTGCTGCTGGGGGCTCTGGTGACGCTGGCGTTCTCCGTGGTGCTGGTGACGCTGTGCGCGCCGCTGGTGTCCTCCGGCAAGGTGGGGGAGGGGGGAGTGAGACCGATAGTCATAGTCTCCTCCTTCGTCTCCGGGGCGGCGGGGGCGCTGGCGGCGAGGATCAAGAACGGCGGCGCCACGCTAATAGGCGGCGTGGCCTCCGGAGCGCTGGCTGTGCTGGCGCGTGTTGTCATAATGCTCATTTCCGGAAGGTCAGGGGCCTTTGACGCCCTCGATGCGCAGATATGCCTATCCATGCTCTGCGGCGCCCTTATATCTGGTGCAGTGACGGTGAAACGCCGCCGGAGGAGAAGGTGAGGGTTGGCAATTTGACTGTAATCGTGATTACAAACTGTTATCTCGGCGTTAGTTTACATAATTCGTTGATTATAACCAATATGTAGTGGCTGATTACAGTTTGTAACCGACATATGGGATTTTACCGCCTCCGGCAGGCGGGCCGAGAGGGAATCGGTTGACACATTTACATAATATAGTTGACATAAAATTATAGCATAATTGACAAATTTAAGAAACCTTATTGATTATTTTAGCGTTCTGTATTATTATATCTATGGTCGGAAAACTCCGAGGCATATCCTCCCGCCCCGCGCATATAGTTTAGGGGGTGAGATGATATGAACAAAAGAAAGGCTATTTCCGAATTTGTGGACATCCCCGATAGGGGCCTTGTGTGGCTTTGCGTGGTGTCGGTGGCATTTGCCGCCGGCGTTTTTGCCGGGGCACTGGCGGCGCCGGGCGGGGCCGAGGGGGGAGCCCAATTTATTGAGGCGTATCTTGAGGGCCTCTCCGCCGGCGGCGTGCCGGGGCTCCTGCCGCTGCTCTTTGAGCTCTCCGCCTTCCACATAGCCGTTTTCCTCTGCGGGTTCTCCATGCTGGGGGTGGTGCTGGCGCCGGGCCTCTCATTCGTCCGGGGGTTCTCCATAGCCTATTCCCTGGCGATGTTCGTGCGGCTCTACGCCTTCAGCGGCGCTGTGGCGGCGTACATGCTCTTCGGGGTGTGCACCATAGTGTCGGTCCCGCTCTTTTTCATGCTGGCCGTGCAGTCCCTCTCCGCGTCGGTGGAGCTCATGGGCGGGGCCTTCGGGAGGGGCGGCCCGCTGAGGCCCGGTGCCTACGGACGGGTGTACTTCATAAGATTTTTGATAGCGATGCTCATACTGTCTCTGCTGGCTCTTGCCCAGAGATGCATTATCGCCTCCGGGGTCATTGACCTGCCGGCGTACATACAGACGAGGTGATCTCATGCCTGACGAGAATTACATAGAGAGCTTTGAGAGCTACTTAAAGGAGGAGAGACATGCGTCTCAGAACACCTACTCCTCATATGTCCGGGATGTGAACCAGTTCTCAGCCTATCTCAAGCGCTACATTAAGAAGGGCCTGCTCTCGGTGGACAACGGCGTCTTCCTGGGCTATGTGGCCTACATGCAGAGCGCCGGGAAGTCCGCGGCCACGGTGTCCCGGAGCGTCGCCTCCATAAAGAGCTTTTACACCTACCTCATGAGGGAGGGCCTGGTGGAGCAGAACCCGGTGCACGACGTGGTCATCGACAAGGGGGAGAAGAAACTCCCCCAGATACTCACCAGCGCCGAGGTGGAGCTCCTCCTGGAGCAGCCCAAGTGTACCGACGTGAAGGGCTATAGGGACAGGGCGATGCTGGAACTATTGTACGCCACAGGCATCCGCGTGACGGAGCTCATATCCCTTAATATTGACGACGTCAAGCTCTCCGCCGGGATCATAAAGTGCTCAGGCCACGGCAAGGAGCGCTACATCCCCATGTACTCCGCCGCCATAAAGGCCATGAGCGACTACATAAACCTCGTCCGGGGACAGCTCATAGCCGACCCCGACGAACAGGCTCTCTTTGTGAACATGAGCGGCGAGCGCATGTCCCGCCAGGGGTTCTGGAAGGTCATAAAGCACTACCAGGAGATGGCGAAGATAGACAAGGACATAACGCCCCACACCCTGCGCCACTCCTTCGCGGCGCACCTATTGGAGAACGGCGCCGACCTCCACTCCATCCAGGAGATGCTGGGCCACGCGGATATCTCCTCCACCCAGGTGTACACCCAGATAGTGAAAAAGCAGCTCAAGGACGTCTACAATAAGGCCCACCCGAGAGCGTGAGCGGCTTTCTATAACGCGCAAGGCAGCAAAAAGCCCCCTGTCAGTGCGACAGAGGGCTTTTCGTATTCCGGCGTGCAGGCCGCCAATTAATCTTTAAATTTGAGGCTTATGTCGAGGGCCTTTACAGAGTGGGTGAGGGCGCCGATGGAGATGTAGTCCACGCCCGTGGAGGCCACCTCCCGGAGGTCCCGCTCGCCCATGTTGCCGCTGGCCTCGGTGAGGGCCCGGCCGCCTATGAGCTCCACGGCGCGGCGCATGTCGTCGACGGACATATTGTCCAGCATTATTATGTCCGCGCCGGCCTCAAGGCACTCCAGGACCTCCCCGATGGTCTCCGCCTCTATCTCCACCCGGAGGGTGTGGGGGGCGTTCTTCCTGACGGCCTTGATGGCGTTCGCTATCCCGCCGGAGGCGGCGATGTGGTTATCCTTAATTAGGACGCCGTCAGAGAGGTTGAAACGGTGGTTGTTGCCGCCGCCGGCCCTGACGGCGTACTTCTCCAGCACCCGGAGGCCGGGGGTCATCTTCCGCGTGTCAACTATCGTGGCGCCGGTGCCGCGGACGGCCTCCACGGCCTCCCGGGTGGCCGTGGCCACGCCGGACATGTGCTGGATGAGGTTGAGCGCCACCCGCTCGCCGGAGAGGATGGACCTGGAGGGGCCGGATATCTTCGCTATGGCCTCGCCGCGGCTCACGGCGTCGCCGTCGTGAATGAGGGGCGTCACCTTAACGGAGCTGTCCACCAGGGCGAAGACACGCTCCAGCACCTCCATGCCGCAGAAGACGCCCTCGGCCTTCGCCTTGAATGTGCCGGTGGAGTGGGCGTCCTCCGGGATGCAGCTCATGGTGGTTATGTCGCCGGTGCCCAGGTCCTCTGCGAGGGCGCTTAGAATGAGGTTGTCGAGTCCTAAATTTAGCATATTTTCTCCTCAGTCCTCCCTGTAGTGGGCGCCGATGCTCTCCCGGCGCGCGAGGGCGGACTTCACTATGTTCACGGATATTATGGCGAGGCTCAGCGTCTCGTCATACGCCTTTGAGGGGTCAAAGCCGGCCTTCAGCGTCTCAAGGATGGACGTGACCTCCCGCAGCGCCTCCTCGAGCCCGGACTTCGTGCGGATGACAAAGCAGTCCTTGCTCATGATCCTCTGGAGCTCGTGGCGCAGTGATTTAAGGTCAGCGTCAAGGGCCGGGCGGACGGGGAGCGGGGGGAGAGCGGCGTCAGAGGGCGTGTCAAAGGGGTGGACGGAGTTTATGTGCTCGGCGGCGCGGCGGCCGAAGACGAGGCACTCAAGCATTGAGTTGGAGGCCAGCCGGTTCGCGCCGTGGACGCCGGTGGAGGCCGTCTCGCCGCAGGCGTAGAGCCCCGGGACCTTCGTCAGGGCGTGGAGGTCGGTCTTCACGCCCCCCATCATGTAGTGCTGTACGGGGCAGACGGGGATGAGGTCGTGGGCGATGTTTATCCCCCGGCGCAGGCACTCGTTGAATATTGTGGGGAAACGGCGGCGAAGCTCCTCCTCTGGTTTCGAGGTTATGTCGATAAAGACGTGGCTCTCCCCGGAGCGCCGCAGCTCGTTATATATGCCGCGAGCTACGATGTCCCTGGGGGCCAGCTCCGCCAGCTCGTGCTTGCCAACCATGAACCGCACGCCCTCGCTATTTTTGAGAAGGCCGCCCTCGCCGCGAACGGACTCGGAGATGAGGAATGACCGGCTCTCCCTGTCCGCGGACCAGAGCCCAGTGGGGTGGAACTGGATAAACTCCATGCCCCGGAGCTCAGCCCCGGCGCGGATGGCCGCCGCCAGCCCGTCGCCGGTGGCGATGTCCGGGTTGGTGCTCGTCTCAAAGACCTGCCCGATGCCGCCTGTGGCCAGCACCAGCCGGCGGGTGGAGACCACCTCGTACTGACCGTCGTCGTCCTTCACCACGAGGCCGGAGACGCCCGCCTCGTCAGTCAGGACGTCAACAAAGACCGTGTTGTCCCTGAAGATTATGTTGTCCCGCTGGGAGGCGATGAATGCCAGGGTCTTCACGGTCTCCCGCCCCGTGGCGTCGCCGCCGGCGTGGAGTATGCGGTTCTTGTGGTGCCCGCCCTCCCGGGTGCGGTCAAGCTCCCCGTTCTCCGTGAGGTCGAAGGGGACGTGCATCTCAATGAGTTTCCTTATGTTCATGGGGCCCTCGTCCACTAAGACGTGGACGGCGTCCTCGTCGCAGAGCCCTGCCCCCGCGACGATCGTGTCCTTGAAGTGCAGCTCGGGGTCGTCGTCCGGGGCGGTGACCACGGCTATGCCGCCCTGGGCGAGCCAGGAGTTGGAGATATCTATGGTCTCCTTTGCGAAGACGCAGCACTTCATGGAGGGGTCCAGGTTGAGCGCGGTGTATAACCCCGCTATACCGGCGCCCACCACCACCACGTCATAGCGGGAGTGTCTTGTGGCTCTCACGGAGCCGTCGATTGCGTAGCGCATATAAATTACCTCTTTTTTTATAGTGACATTAGTTCACATTTAATTTATTATTATAGCAAGGCAAATCGCATTTAGCAATAATTTAACGGTAAAAAATTGCGGAAGATTAGTGGTGCGCAACGGGTGAAAACAGGTAAAAACGCCGAAATTTGTCTCATTATAGAAAAAATAAATCGTTTCCGGCAAAAAAGCTTAAAAATACTATTGCAAGCGGGGGCAAAGAATGATATTCTACTAACAATGCCCTGAGTATGCGCTCCGGGGCAAAATCTGGCCCGGTCATGGCCGCGGCCCCACAAAATATTAGGAGGTTATGTTTATGGCTCACCTCAGTGAGAGCGCCGTGGTTAAAATCAGCGAGATCTGCCAGAGATACGCCGATGAGAACACGCCGCTAATGATGATCCTCAGCGACATCCAGAATGAATACGGTTACATACCCCTGGAGGTACAGGAGCTCGTCTCCGAGAAGACCGGCATATCCGTCGCTGAGATCTACGGTGTCGTCACTTTCTACTCTTTCTTCTCCCTCAAGCCCAAGGGAAAGTACGTCATCGGCTGCTGCCTCGGCACCGCCTGCTACGTCAAGGGTGCTGGACAGGTATTTGACAAGTTCTCCGAAGTCCTTGGCATCAAGGGCGGCGAGACCACCGAGGACGGACTCTTCACTCTGGACGCCCTCCGGTGCATCGGCGCCTGCGGTATCGCCCCCGCTGTCTCGATAAACGGCAAGGTCTATCCCAAGGTGAAGGTCAGCGATGTCCCCGAGATAGTCGCGTCCTACAGGAACGCCTAAGGCTAATTAAGAAAGGATTGGAGTTTAATGATAAGGACACCTGAGGAATTACATGAGAGAGTCGCCGCATGCTCCGCCTGCCTCAATGGCAAGTTCGAGGGCGCGGAGGGCAAGCGCGCCGTGGTTCTCTGCGGTGGTACCGGCTGCCTCTCCTCAAATTCAAAGGAGATAAGAGAGAAGTTCGCCCAGGTCATCCACGAGAAGGGCCTTGACGACCGGGTGACCGTGAACCAGGTCGGCTGCTTTGGGTTCTGCTCCCAGGGCCCCTTCGTGAAGATATTCCCCGAGGACACCCTCTACCGCATGGTCAAGATGGAGGACGTTGAGGAGATAGTGGAGAAGGACCTCATCGGCGGCGAGATAGTGGAGCGGCTGCTCTACGTTGACCCCGTCAGCGGCGAGAAGATCCAGCGCCAGGACGACATCAACTTCTATAAGAAACAGCACCGCATAGCCCTGCACGGCTGCGGCGTCATCGACCCCGAGAACATTAATGAGGCGCTGGGCAGCGGCGCGTATCAGGGCCTCGCCCGGGCACTCACCATGGACCGCCAGGAGGTCATAAATGAGGTCCTGGCCGCCGGGCTCCGGGGCCGCGGCGGCGGCGGGTTCCCCACCGGCCGGAAGTGGCAGTTCGCCTACAACGAGAAGGGCGACGAGAAGTACGTGGTCTGCAACGGCGATGAGGGCGACCCCGGCGCGTTCATGGACCGCTCGATACTTGAGGGCAACCCCCTGGCCGTCATCGAGGGCATGGTCATAGCCGGTTACGCCATCGGCGCCAAGAACGGTTACTTCTATGTCCGCGCCGAGTATCCCGTGGCGGTAAAGCGTCTGCGCATCGCCATAAAGCAGGCCACGGAGGAGGGGCTCCTGGGTGAGCACATCCTGGGCACTGACTTTAGTTTCAACGTACATATCCGCCTCGGAGCCGGCGCTTTCGTCTGCGGCGAGGAGACGGCCCTTCTAAACTCCATCGAGGGCAAGCGCGGCATGCCACGTCCCCGTCCGCCGTTCCCCGCGGTGAAGGGCCTCTGGCAGTCGCCCACCATCGTAAATAACGTGGAGACGCTTGCCTGCGTACCCTACATCCTGAGAAACGGCGCCGCGGAGTTTGCCAAGTACGGCACCGAGCGCTCCAAGGGCACCAAGGTCTTCGCCCTGGGCGGCAAGATAAATAACGTGGGCCTCGTGGAGGTCCCCATGGGCACCACCCTCCGGGAGCTCATTTACGACATCGGCGGCGGTATCCCCAACGGCAAGAAGTTCAAGGCCATCCAGACCGGCGGCCCCTCCGGCGGCTGCCTCACCACCGAGTACCTCGACGAGCCCATCGACTTCGATAACCTGGTGGCGAAGGGCTCCATGATGGGCTCCGGCGGAGCCATCGTCATGGACGAGGACAACTGCATGGTGGACGTGGCGAAGTTCTACATGGAGTTCATCTGCGACGAGTCCTGCGGCAAGTGCACCCCCTGCCGCATAGGCACCAAGCGCATGCTGGAGACCCTCACCAAGATAACCGAGGGCAAGGGCACCATGCAGGATCTTGAGGACCTGAAGGAGCTGGTGGCCGCCACCAAGAACAACTCCCTCTGCGCCCTGGGCCAGACGGCCTCCAACCCCATAGCCTCCACCATGACCCACTTCATGGACGAGTACCTGGCCCACATCCAGGATAAGAAGTGCCCCGCCCACGTCTGCAAGAACCTCATGCAGTACAAGATAGAGCGCGATAAGTGCTTTGGCTGCGGCATGTGCGCCAAGGCCTGCCCCGCCGGCGCCATCTCCCGCACGGACTACGTGGCGCCCGGAAAGAAACTTGCCGCTATGGCCATCGACCCCGCCAAGTGCGTGAAGTGCGGCGCCTGCATGTCCACCTGCAAGTTCAAGGCTATCATTAAGGAATAAGGGAGGACCACAGATAATGTCAAAGGTAAATATTAAGATCGAGGGTTATCCCTACGAGGTAGAGGCCGGGCTCACCATCCTCGAGGCCGCGAAACTCTGCGGCTACGAGATCCCGTCCCTCTGCACATTCAACCACGGCGAGTGCAACCAGGGCTCCTGCCGCGTGTGCCTCGTTGAGGCCACAGGCGCCAGGGGACTTGTGGCCTCCTGCGTCTATCCCGTCAGCGAGGGCATGGAGATAACGATCTCCTCCCCCAAGGCGGCGGAGGCCCGCCGCACGAGCGTGGAGCTCCTTCTCTCCAACCACTCCCTCAACTGCCAGCAGTGCCCCAAGAACGGCAAGTGCGAGCTCCTGCACGTGGCCAAGATAACCGGCGCCCGCGAGAATAAGTTCCTTGGCGCCAAGACCCCCACAACTGTCGATGAGCTCACGCCCTCCATCGTGCGCGACACCTCCAAGTGCATCCTCTGCGGCCGCTGCATCGAGCGCTGCAAGAACGCCCACGGCCTGGGCATCCTGGGCTTTGAGAACCGCGGATTCTCCACCATAGTGTCCCCCGCCGAGAACCGCTCCTTCGCCAAGTCCCCCTGCATCCTCTGCGGCCAGTGCGTCAGCGTCTGCCCCACCGGGGCCCTCATGGAGAAGTCCGAGATCGGCAAGCTGGACGCCGCCAAGAAGGCCGGCAAGTACATAGTCGTCCAGACCGCCCCGGCTGTCCGCGCAGCCCTCGGCGAGGAGTTCGGCATGAAGATAGGCACCCCCGTCACCGGCAAGATGGTGGCGGCCCTCAAGCGCCTGGGTTTCAACAAGGTCTATGACACCAACTTTGGCGCCGACCTCACGATAATGGAGGAGGCCAACGAGCTCGTTGACCGCGTGAAGAACGGCGGCGTCCTGCCGATGATAACCTCCTGCTCACCCGGCTGGGTGAACTACGCCGAGTATAATTACGGCGACCTCCTCGACCATCTCTCCTCCTGCAAGTCCCCCCACGAGATGTTCGGCGCGATAGTGAAGAGTTACTTTGCCGAGAAGAACGGCCTCGACCCGAAGGACATCTTCGTGGTCTCCATCATGCCCTGCACCGCCAAGAAGTTCGAGAAGGAGCGGAGCCAGCTCGTCACCAACGGCCTCCCCGATGTGGACTGCGTCCTGACCACCAGGGAGCTGGGGGACCTCATCAAGCGCTCCGGCATAAACTTCCGCGCTCTGCCTGACGAGGAGTTCGACCAGGACCTCCTGGGCGACTACACCGGCGCCGGCGTCATCTTCGGCGTCACCGGCGGCGTCATGGAGGCGGCCCTCCGCACCGCGTACTACGTCCTCACCGGCCATGAGCACGAGCTCATAAAGTTTGAGGCCGTCCGCGGGCTCGAGGGGATAAAGGAGGCCGCCATAGAGATCGGCGACTCCACCATCTACGTGGCCGTGGCCCACGGCATGAAGAACGCGAAGGTCCTGATGGACGAGATACGCGCCGGCAAGAGCAAGTACACCTTCATCGAGATCATGGGTTGCCCCGGCGGCTGCGTCGCCGGCGGCGGTCAGCCCTATGTGAAGCCCTGTTTCCTCCCCAACGAGGCCCCCGACATCCTTGATACTTACAGGGCCAAGCGTTCCGCCGCCCTCTACAGCGAGGACGAGCGTCTTGCCATCCGCCAGTCCCACAATAACCCCCAGATCCAGCAGCTCTACAAGGACTATCTGGGCGCGCCCAACTCCCATAAGGCCCACGAGCTCCTCCACACCAGCTACGCCGCCCGTGAGCGTTTCGATTGATCCGTAACTGAGCAAATTTAGGCAATATAGGACCCGGCAGCCGTGAAAAATCGGTTGCCGGGTCCCTTTTTGATATCAAATCGTCGGTTCAAAAGACGACGCCGAGGATGTCGAGCCCGATGCCTATGACCACCGAGCTTATAAAGACGCAGGCCAGGATCTTGAGGTTGTCCCCCATGGCGCGGCGGTTGACGCGGAAGAGCACCAGGAGCCCGAGGCCCGAGGCGGAGAGGAGCCCCGCGGCCATGGCGCCGGCGGTCATGGCGCCGGAGAGGTAGAGCTGGGTGATGATTATCGAGGCCGCGCAATTCGGGATGAGCCCCACGAGGGTGGAGAGTATGGGGCCCACGACGGGCCTATTGAGTATGAGGCCGCCAAGCTTGTCCTCGCCGATGAAGTAGATGAGGAACCCCAGCGCCAGGTTTATCACCAGCACAAATCCCGCGATTTGTGCGGTGTGGACGAGGGCGGAGAGGAATATCCCGTGCTCCTCGCAGTGGCAGTTCTCCTCCTCGCACATCTCGTGGAGGTCCACGCGCTCGTCCTCGTGGCGGCAGAGGTGGAGGAGCTTGTCCGCCGCCAGCCCCACCGCGAGGCCGGACATAAACTTGACGGCCAGAATCTTCGCTATGACCTCAAGTTTCACGGAGTTTGATATGAGGATGGGCAGCATCTCATCGGAGGTGGAGAGGAACACCGCCACCAGTGTCCCAGCGGAGATGAGCCTCTGGGCAAAGAGGTTTGCGGCGGAGGCGGAGAATCCGCACTGGGGAACTATCCCCAGGGCCGAACCGGCCACCGGCCCCCAGGCCCCCGATTGGCGGACGAGTTTCAGCGAGCCCTCCTCGGCCCTCTCCTCGATGTACTCCAGCACCAGGTACGTGAGATAGAGAAAGGGGAGGAGCTTTAGACAGTCCAGCACGGCGTCTATTATTATATCAAGCATAAAATACCCCCAGAAAATCTTGGAACATTATTTTAGCATCATATCCCGTTTTTGGCAAGCTGAAATCCGCGTGTGGGCAGGTTGATAAACTACCATTATTATGCTATAATTTCACCATAGATCAACATTTTGGTGAGACATTGAGGGGGTAGACTCAGTGGCTGAACTTGGACAGAACGTCAGGTACATAAAGGGCGTGGGCGAGGCCCGGGCCAAGTCCCTGGAGAAACTGGGCATCACCACACTCCAGGAGCTCGTCATGGATTTCCCCAGGGCGTATGAGGACAGGCGCGCTGTCAAGACGATATCCGAGCTCCAGTTTGGGGAATCCGTATGCGTCGCGGCCACTGTGGCCGCCCCGGCGAGGCTCAGCCGGGTGCGGAAGGGGCTCGATATAACAAAGGTCCAGGTGGTGGACGGCGCCGGGATGATGACGGTTACGTTCTTTAACCGCAGTTACGTGAAAAATCTCCTCACCCCTGGGGAGAGTTACGTTTTCTACGGCCGCGTGGGAGGCCGGATAGGCGCGCCGGAGATGACAAATCCCGCCTTTGAGAGGGAGCGCAACGCCCCGGCTACAACACGGCGCATCGTGCCCATATATAGGCTCACCACGGGCCTATCGCAGCTCATGGTCTCAAACGCCGTCCGCGCGGGGCTCAACGCCTGCGGCGACGAGCTGCCGGAGATACTCCCCGCCGAGGTTCGGGCAAAATATAACCTGGCCCAGACCAGGTTCTCCTATGAGAACATCCATTTCCCCAGGGACTATGAGAGTTTGGAGCTCGCGAGACGCCGGCTCATATTCGAGGAACTATTCGTCCTCTCCTGCGCCCTCACGTTCATGCGCTCCCGCCAGAGGGAGAAGGGCGGCATAAAGATACCGGCGCCGGATTTTTCGGATTTCAACGGCGCTCTGCGGTTTGAGCTCACCGGCGCCCAGAGGCGGGCCATAGACGACATCATGGGGGACCTCGCCGGGGAGAAACCCATGAGCCGCCTCATCCAGGGGGACGTGGGCAGCGGCAAGACGGCCGTCGCGGCGGCGGCGGTATTCGCCGTCTGCCGGGCGGGCCACGAGGCCGCTTTTATGGCCCCCACGGAGATTTTGGCGGAACAGCACTATAAGACACTCTCATCGCTCTTAACGCCGCTGGGCATCAGCGTGGCGCTCCTGACGGGCGGCCTCACGGCGAAGGAGAAACGGGAGGTCAAGGCCAGGCTCCTATCCGGGGAAGTGGACCTTGTGGTGGGGACCCACGCGCTCATCTCGGAGGGCGTGGAGTTTAAGGACCTGGCGCTCATCGTCGCGGATGAACAGCACCGTTTCGGGGTCCAGCAGAGGGCGGCCCTCACAGATAAGGGAGACTCGCCCCACGTGCTCGTCATGTCGGCGACGCCCATACCCAGGACCCTGGCGCTCATCGTCTACGGGGATCTGGACGTCTCCGTCATAGACGAACTGCCGCCGGGGAGACAGAAGATCGACACGTTCCTGGTGGGCGAGAACATGAGACAGCGCATATATAATTTCATCCGGAGGCTCGTGGGGGAGGGACGCCAGGTCTACATCGTCTGCCCAGCTGTGGAGGAGACGGAGGAGAGCCCCGACGGCCTCAAATCGGTCCTTGAGTACACCAAGACGCTTCGGGAGAGCGTGTTCCCGGACCTTAGGATCGCCCTCGTCCACGGGAAGATGCGACCCAAGGAGAAGAATGAGGCCATGGCGTCCTTTGCCGCCGGGGAGGCCGATATCCTCGTGGCCACCACGGTCATAGAGGTGGGGGTGGACGTGCCCAACGCAGCCCTCATGGTGGTGGAGAACGCCGACCGGTTCGGCATGTCCCAGCTCCACCAGCTCCGTGGGCGCGTGGGGCGCGGGAAGCATAAGTCCTATTGCGTGCTCTTTGAGGGGGCAGGGGGTGAGACCGCCCGCCAGAGACTTAGCGTCATGTGCCGCACCAACGACGGTTTCAGGATAGCCGAGGAGGACCTGCGCCTACGCGGTCCTGGCGATTTCTTCGGCTCCCGCCAGAGCGGTCTCCCGGAGATGCAGATCGCGAGTTTCGTCTCGGATATAGATATGCTGAAGGAGTCCCAGAGCGCGGCGAGGACCCTCATGGTGGCGGACCCGGAGCTCACCGCCCCGGAACATTCCGCCCTCCGGGACAGCGTCCTGGGGATGATAGAGAAGAATAAGGGCACTTTCAATTAAATTAATGGATAATCTTTCGGCGTTGTCCAGCTTTGGATAACGCCGTCATTTTTTCTGCCCTGGGGAAATATAATGTACAATGTACAGAAACCCCCGGGAGGTGCGCTTTTTTGAAAGGGAAGAGGCTGCTTGTAAATACGGTGGTGATGACGCTCTCGTCGCTTTTTATGCGCTCACTGGGATTGATGTTCCAGGTCTATCTCTCAAGACGCATGGGCGCCTCAGGGATAGGACTTTTCCAGCTCGTCATGTCCGTGAGTTCGCTGGCCACCACCTTCGCCATATCCGGCATAAGATTTGCAACCACGCGCCTGGTGTCAGAGGAGGTGGGCAGCGGGCGCCCCGGAGGGGCCGCCGCCGTGATGCGCCGGTGCCTTGCCTACTCCGCGGCCTTTGGCTCCATGGCCTCGGTACTTCTCTACTCCCTGGCGGGGTATATCGGCGTCAACGTGATAGGGGACGCCCGGACTGTCCTCTCGCTGCGGCTGCTCTCCGTGAGTCTGCCGTTTCTCTCCACCGGCGCGGTGCTTGGCGGGTACTTCACGGGCATATGCCGTGTGGGCAAGGCCGTCGCCGCAAATATATCCGAGCAGATATGCCGCATTGTGGTGTCCGTATTGCTGCTGGGGACTATCAGGACGGTGAACCTGGAGCTCATGTGCGCCTGCGTTGTGATGGGGGGCGTGGCGGGGGAGATATTCTCCTTCTTCGTTATCTTGGCGCTCTACCTCCGGGACCCGGGGCGGCGCGGCACGCCGGTCACGGCGGAGAGTGGCATCACAGGCCGGATAGTGAGGATAGCCATGCCTCTGGCGGCGACGGCCTACGCCAGAGTCGCGCTGAACACCGTGCAGAATCTCCTCATCCCCATGGGCCTTCGGAGGTCCGGGGCCAGCGCGGAAGCGGCGCTCTCGGGTTACGGCATGATCCAGGGCATGGTGTTCCCGATAATCACGTTCCCGATGGTACTCTTCGCCTCGGTCTCGGAACTCATAGTCCCGGAGCTCACCGAGGAGCAGGTGAGGGGGAACGACAGGATGATCTCGGCCTCGGCGAATATGCTTTTGAGACTCTGTTTCCTCTTCTCAGCCGGGGTGACGGGTGTGCTCCTGTGTTTTTCGGATGAGCTGGGCGAGGTGTTCTACAAAAGCACCGAGGCAGGACACTACATAAGGCTCCTTGCGCTGCTCATGCCCATTATGTACATGGACAACATAACCGACGGGATGCTGCGGGGACTGGGTCAGCACATCTACTCCATGGGCGTGAATATACTGGACTCCCTTATTTCAACCGCCCTTATATGGTTCCTCCTGCCGAGATACGCCGTTTACGGCTATATCTTCATCCTCTATGCCTCGGAGATATTCAACTTCTCGCTGAGCATGGGCAGACTCTCGAGGATCACGAGTATAAACGCCGGGGTCAGGGGTATGGCACTCTCGGCAGTGTCCGCAATGGCCGGGACCGTGCTCACGCGGTGCGTGGTTGACATAACTGGTGGGGCCCACGGGATCGTCGGGCTCATTTTGGGTGTTGGGATATTCATATTAGTTTACATAACTTTTTCACAGCTATTTCACGCGGTGAGGAGGGAGGAGCTATTCAGCATCGCCAGGGCGATGAGGTGAGCGGGATGAAAAGTATGTAGGCGGGGCTTTGCCCCGCCGAAAGTTATGCCTTGTCGCTTGACTCGATCCTATCACGGAAGAGCAGTGATATGCACCAGAGGGCCCCCAGGGCCACGAGGGTGTACACGACTCTACTGATTGAGGCGGTCTGGCCGCCGAAGAGATAGGCAACCAGGTCAAATTTGAATATTCCGACAAGGCCCCAGTTCAAGCCGCCGATTATCACAAGTATAAGGGCGATCCTGTCCATGATCATAGATATGATCCCTCCTTTATCGTTGCGACCTTAATATAACCCGAGGCGTTCTCTTTTATTCCATCGGGATTGACGCGGCCAAAATTTGGTCATATAATAAGAAAGACGACGGGAAGGGAGCTGAATTTATGAAAATCATCGATCTCCACTGCGACACCATAATGCGCCTCTATCACGGAGAGCACCTTGAGGGCCTCGCCAACTCCCACATTAACCTTGAAAAGCTCAAGAAGGGTGAGACCACCGCCCAGTGCTTTGCGATATTCGTTCCCACCCATCGCCCAGAACTGCCCCCGGACCCGCAGACATATTTTGACGGCGCCTACAGCGCGTACTTGAGGGAGCTGGAGCTCTGCAAGGATTCACTGCGCCCGGCGCTCACTGCGGGGGACATCGAGGAGAACGAGCGGCGGGGGTACATAAGCTCCATACTCACGGTGGAGGACGGCGTGACCCTTGCCGGTAGGATAGAGAACCTTGATGACTACCATAGGAAGGGCGTCAGGATGGTGGCCCTCACCTGGAACTACGAGAACTCCCTGGGGTATCCCCAGAGCGAGGACCCCAAGAGACACATGCTGGGGCTTAAACCCTTTGGGATAGAGTGCGTGGAGCGCATGAACGAGCTGGGGATAGCGGTGGACGTCTCCCACCTCAGTGAGGGCGGCTTTTGGGACGTGGCGGAGCACACGAGAAAGCCGTTCCTCGCGTCCCACTCCTGCGCCAGGGCGCTGTGCGACGTGGGCCGGAACCTCACCGACCGGCAGCTCAGGGCCCTCGCGGAGGCGGGGGGCGTCGTGGGCATAAATTACTGCCACGCATTTTTGAGAAAGACCGCCCGCCACGGCGGCGATAAGCTCTCCCGGATATCGGACATTATCTTGCATCTGAGGCATATAACGGATGTGGCCGGCATAGAGAGCGCCGCCCTGGGCTCCGATTATGACGGCATAGGGAGCGAACTTGAGTGGGGCGACTGCTCCGGCCAGCAGCGGCTCGCGGAGGCAATAGAGCGGGAGTTCGGCGGGTCCGCGGCGGAGAAGATATGCCGCGGCAACGCCCTCCGGGTTTTTAGGGACATAATAGGGGAGTGACGGCTCCGGCGGGAGAGATTTTTTAGTAGAACAGCACGCAATAGATTTTTGCGCGCATCTAATATTTTTACATCGGAGGTTCAAATTATGAAGACATTAGTAGCCTATTTTAGTGCCAGCGGCGTCACTGCGGACGCGGCAAAGAATATCGCCGAGGTCACGGGCGCGGAGCTCTATGAGATCCGGCCTGAGGTGCCGTACACCCAGGCGGACCTGAACTGGCGTGACGAGAACTCCCGCAGTTCCGTTGAGATGAGGGACAAGTCCTCAAGGCCCAAGATCGCCGATGAGGACGCGCCGGTGGCGGACTGCGGCGTCATTTTCCTGGGGTTCCCGATTTGGTGGTACACCGCACCGACGATCGTCAACACGTTCCTGGAGAGCTACGATTTTGCGGGAAAGAGGGTCATACTATTTGCCACCTCCGGCAGCAGCGGATTTGAGAGCTCACTGGCCGACTTAAAAGCCAGCGTGGACAGCAGCGCGGCGCTGGAGGAGGGCATAGTCCTGCACGGCCGTCAGGGCAGGGACGCCTGGGAGAAGTGGGTCCGTTCGCTGGAACTGTGAGGTAACGCCATGAAGATCGCGGTACGGTACTACACCAGGGGCGGAAACACGAAAAAAATCGCGGAGGCCATAGCGGGGGCTGTGGGCGTGGAGGCGAAGACGGTGTCGGAACCGCTGAGCGGTGATGTGGACATTTTATTTTTAGGCAGTTCACCCTACGCCTTTGACGTGGCCGACGAGGTGAAGGCGTTCATAAAGGGCATCAATGTGCGCGTTGGGAAGGTCGTGAACTTCAGCACCTCGGCCTCCCTGAGGTCCACACGAAAGTATGTGGAGAAACTCTTAGCGGAGAAGAGGATACCCCTCGCAAAAGAGGAGTTTTCCTGCCCCGGCTCCTTTACCATCCTCCACAGGGGCCGCCCTGACGAGGGCGACGTGAAGTCCGCAGCGGAATTTGCAAAAAAGTTCGTGTCATAAGTAGACTGGAAAGTTTTTCGCGATATAGTTTCAAAAAAACAGCACCCGGCGCCTGATTTAGAGGGCGCCGGGTGCGTTTTTAGTTGATTTTATATATGAATTACTGGGTTTATCTGCTCCTTCTGCGTCTGCGGGAGACGAGGACAAGTCCCAGGCCGCCGGCCAGCAGGGCGGAGGCGGAGAGGAGGGCTATGCCGGGGAACCTATCGTAAGTCTCAGGCGACTGGGGCAGGTCGGAGGGCTCCAGAATGCCGCACATGGTGCACCGGCCGTCCTTGAAGACGTGTTTGCCTGTGGCCGGGATATACACCACCTCGTGGGCGCTGCACAGGGAGCAGTTGCGGTGCGCGAGGCCGGTCTCGACGCACGTGGGCTCCTCGTCCACAGTGTATCCACTCCAGGTGTGGGTGTGCCCGAAGAACGGGTCGGAGGCGCCGCAGACGGTGCAGATGCCGTCATCGCCGTAGCTGTGGGGCCCGAAGGACTCCTCCAGGCGCTGCCCGCAGCGGGAACAGTCTCTCCAGTGGTTCTGCCCGTCGTGGTCCCAGACGTAGTCGTGCTCCCGTTCACCGGCGGGGATCTCCTGCCCCTTTGAGAGTACCGCCCCGCAGCCGAGGCAGATGACATCGCCGGTGTAACCGGGCTCGGTGACGGTGGCGTCCATGTAGCCTATGACGATCTCGCCGCCGGCGTGATTTTCGGGGTCGAGCCCACCGTAGGCCACGGCGCAGACGGAGCACATGGCCTTGGCGTAACATGTGGCGGTGCCGCCGGTGTGACTCTCGAGCTCGCCCTTTGCGGTACAGCCGGGGTTCTGGCAGAGGTGGTAGTGGCCAGAGGGGGTGCCGATGGGGATACCGCCGAAGTCGTGCTCCATTGGCGCCACTAAGACGTACTGGCACACCTCGCAGAGTACCCCGGTGGTGCAGTTGCCGTCGTCGTCCCCGGCGCTGTGGAGGTACTTCTCCTCGTGGCCGCAGACTGTGCAGGAGTGGGCGTGGCCCTCCGCGTCCGCAGTCCACTCGCCGAAGGTGTGGGCGGTGACGGAGCCCTCATCTATAGCGCCGCACACGGTGCACTGGTGCCAGTGGTTCGTGCCGTCGGAACTCCATTCCTCGCTGTAGACGTGCTGGTGGTCCACAGGCGGCAGCTCGTGGCCCGCCTCCACCAGCGCGCCGCAGCCTGTGCAGTAGAGATCCCCGGAGTAACCGGGCTCCCAGTCCGTGGGGGCCTTGTAGTCCCGGAGCTCCGTTGGGTAGGCGTGGTTCGCGGGGTCGGGTTCGCCGTAGTGGGCGTTACACTGGGCGCAGACGGCGCTATCGGTGCATGTGGCGGTGCCGCCGGTGTGAGTTTCCGTCTCAGTTGCCTTGCAGGACTCATTGAGACAGTGGCGGGTGTGGCCAGTGCCATCGGCTGTGGGCTCCCAGGCCGACCAGTTGTGCTGGGACTGCCCCTCGTAGAAGACATATCCGCAGCCCGTCTGCTGACAGTGGACGCCGGTGAGACAACTATCGTCGTCAGTGACGGGTATGTGGGCGTAGCCCACGGTGCCGGTGCAGGGGTTGCCGTCGTGGTCGAGATTCTCACAGTGCTGGTAGTGCGTCTCGTCGTCCCAGTACCACTGGCCCGCGGGGCTGTGCGACTTCGCCCTCACAAATTCAAACCCGCAGTCCTGGCAGAACACCGGGGTCTCGCAGTTCCCGTCGTCGTGCCCGGAGTGGGGGGCGGTGTCCCTGTGGCGGCAGGTGTCGTACTTGCAGAGGCGGTAGTGATTTACATAATCATCAGGGTCTGACATCCACTGGCCGTAGACGTGGGCGTCGAGGTCCACGGGGATTACCTCGGTCTTTTCCGTGCCGCACACCTCGCAGGTGTAAGTCATTATGCCCGTATTGGTGCAGTCGGCGGCCTTGGTGACGACGCCCTGTCCCCAGGTGTGTTCGCCGGTGGCGGGAATGACGGCGGTGTGGGTGTCGCCGCAGACTAAGCAGGTGAATAGCATCTCGCCGTCGGTCTCGCCGAGGGCGGGGGTTATGACTGTGCCCTCATCCCAAGTGTGGGCCTGGGGGTCGCTGGGAACTATCTCGCGCCTGTGCTCACCGCACACAGTACAGGTGTGCAGGATCTCGCCGTCCTCGATGCAGTTGGGGTATTTCACGTTCACGCCGCCGTCCCAGTTGTGCTCCCCGGTGGACGCGATCTCCTCGGCGAAATTCGCGCCGCATATGGAGCAGGTCATGACGGTCATACCGGCGTCGCCGCAGGTGGGCTGGAGGCGTACCTCGGGGGCGGAGAAGTTGTGCTCGTGCCCGGAGTAGGGGTTTACGTTCCCGCAGTTCGTACAGGTCTCCACGTCGGAGGCGGTGGAATAGGCGATCATTGCGCCGCTAAAACTCACGGAGAGGTAGGAGTGGACCTGGTATGACCCGGACTCGCGCATACCGCAGTGGGTGCATGACTTCCAGCAGTGGTTCTCATCGTATTCGATCTCCGTCTCCGGGTGCTCACGTTCACCGGTGGGGATGGCGCGACCCGTGAGGAGCACGGCGCCGCAGCTGAGGCAGTAGCCGTCCCCGGTGTAGCCCTCGTCCAGGTCCGTGGGATCCCTATAGCCCAGAACCACCTGACCGCCCACGTGGTTGGAGCTGTCAAGCTCGCCGTAGGCGGAGCCGCAGACCTGGCAGACGGCCAGAGTGAAACATGTGGCGCTGCCGCCGGAGTGTTCCTCAACGCCGCTCTTAACAGTACAGTCGGGATTTTGGCAGATGTAGCGGTGACCCTCCTGGTCTCCGACGGCGCCGCCAGAGAAGTCATGGGTCTCCTTCGCCTCGACTACGGCGTACCCGCACTCTGTGCAGAGGGTGGGGGTGGTGCAGTCGTTATCGTCCGCGGCGGGGGAGTGGTCGTGCCGCTCAACATAGCCGCAGACGGTGCAGACTTTGAAGTGACCGGCGGCGTCGGAATAGAGGCTCCCGAAGACGTGTTCGCCCTCCTCATTCCTGGTGCCGCACTTCACGCACTCCTTCCAGTGGTGGAGGCTGTCGGTGTGCCAGGCGGAGCCGAAGTTGTGGGTGGAGTGGGGCGTGGCGGGTATGCTCTTGCCCTTCTCTATTACCGTCTCACAGCCGAGGCAGTACGTGTCGCCGGTGTAGCCCTCGCTGTCCTCGGTGGGCTCCAGATACCCCCTGACCTCGGTGCCGCCGGTGTGGTTCGTGGGGTCCTTGCCGCCGTATTCCAACCCGCACTCGCCGCAGACAGCGGGGCCGGCGCATGTAGCGGCCCCGGAGTGGCCCTCGGCGGAGGTGGCGGCGGAACAGTTCTCATTGAGGCACCGCTTGTGGTGGCCGGTGCCGTCGGCCGTGGCCTCCCAATTAGACCAGTTGTGGCCCCCGCTGCCCTCCACGGCCACATAGCCGCAGACGGAGCAATAGGTGGGGGTGGTGCAGTCGCTGTCGCCGTCGTTCACCAGCATGTGGGGGTATGTGACGGTCTTTGTACAGCCGGGGTGAGAGCAGTACTGGTAGTGCCCGCTGGCGTCGCTGAAGAACTCGCCGTCCGGGTGATGGGGCTCGGGGGCGATGTACATCATACCGCAGACGTCGCACTCAAGCCCCGTGGAGCAGTCGCCGTCGTCCGTGCCGCTGTGGGCGGCAGTCTCCCGGTGGGTGCAGCCGGGGTTCGTGCATGTGCGGTAATGGTAATAGTAGTCCTCCGGGTCGGACGTCCAGTCCGTGTAGATGTGCTGGGGCTGCGCCTCGGTGAGGACCCGGTTGCAAACCGTGCAAAGGGCCTCGGTGGAGCAGTCGCCGTCCTCATTTGACTCATGTTCGCCGCTCTCGGTGAGTCCGCAGAGGGAGCAGACGCGGGTGTGCGCGGTGCCGGTAGTGGTCCATTCCCCAAAGGTGTGCTGGCCGGATATCTCCTCGTGACAGCCGGTGTTCTGGCAGTGGCCGGTGTGGGTGCCGTCGCCGTTATCGTGCCAGACCATGTTGTGGGAGCTCTGGGCCTCCTCAATTATGTATCCGCAGGTGTCGCATGTTGTGGCGGTGAGGCATGAGTTGTCGGGGGAGACGTTGCAGGTCCCGGTCTCCTCAAAGCCGCACTCGGTGCAGGCGCGGGAGTGGGTCTTGCCGTCTGTGGACGTCCAGTTGCTGAAGGTGTGCTTGTGGTCAGCGGTCTCCACCACGGAGCACCCATCAACGGTACAATGGCGCGTGTACATGGTTTTCTCGCTGTTGAGGACCCAGGCGGACCAGGTGTGCTCGGGGGTGGGACTCACAATTTCCCGTTTGCAGACGTAACAATAGATGCCCTGGGTGCAGTCGGAGTCCGTGTCCGCCCGGTGCTCGCCGTAGGAGACCTTCACGTTGCACCCGGTGTTCCTACAGGTGTTCCAGTGGTGCGTCTCGTCGGAGATCCAAATGCCGGAGTCAAAGGAGTGGCCGTTCTTCCCAGGCGTGAAAACATAGCCGCACTCCTCGCACTTGATGGGGGTGAGGCAGTTGCCGTCGTCAAGTTTCTGCTCGGCGGTGTGCCAGAAGGAGTTCTGCTGACCGCACACCGTGCAGTAACGGCGGTGATGCAGGTCGTTCACAACGGTGTAGGGGCCGTAGGTGTGCTCCTCCTCGTCCTCTTTGTAGTCGCACCCGGGGTAAGTGCAGTCCTTCCAGTGGTGCGTGAGGTTCTTCATTTCCATGAGGTTGTGCGATGTCCGCGGAACGTCCTCGGGGTCAGGAGCTCCGCAGGAGGAGCACTGTTTCTGGGTGGTGCAGTTTGAGTCGTGGTCCACGTAGTTGTGGCTGCCGGTGGCGGGAATCGTTTCCTCGGACCCCGGCATGATGGCGCCGCACTTGCTGCAGTGCCGGGACTTGACGCCCGGCTCCACGCACGTCGGCGCCTTATCAACGGTGTAGCTGATGAGCCACGAGTGCTGGCTGGAGATCTCCTGACTCTCAACGTAGTTGCACCCCTCAACGGTGCAGTGGCGCTGACGCAGACCCGGTGTATTGCTCACGCAGTCGGCCGGTTTGACGGTTTCCCAGGGGGACATCTTGTGCTGCCACGCGAGGGAGTCGGTGGCCACGACTTCACCGCATGTGATGCATATGTAACTTCTGACACCGTTCTCCTGGGTGACACAGTTGGGATCCTTCGTGACCTTGATGGTCGCCATGTGGCAGAGCTGGCTTATGGAGGCGCAGTCCTTCACCGCGTGGCAGTCGGCGCACTCATAGAGCCGGTAGCCGCCTTTTGTCTTGTCAGGCGCTACGTACTTGAGCTCCCACTTGTGCGCGCTGTCCTCGCCGAGGTCGGCGTTCTCCTCCATAACGGCGTAGCCGCATGTATCACAGACATACTTCTTAACTTGGGTCTCCGTTCCGCAAGGGGTGACCTCGGTGAACTCAGCGTCCGGCTTGATCACCATACCCCTATTGTACTCCTCAAAGCTGTGGCCCTTGGCGTAACTTGTGGGGCGCATGGCCATAGAGATGTCCATGCCGTGGCACTGCTCACAGTAGTATGCAGCCTGGTTATTAAAACCGAATGTGTTGCAGTTGGCCTCGTTAAAGAGTCTCACCGGGGTGGACTTGTGCTTTGCGTACACAGTGACGGTGTACGCGGCCTCGTTGCCGCTTGAATCCTTCGCGGTGATGGCCATCTTATTATCGGCGGGGATGTAGGACGCTGTGATCGTCACCGTGATGGTCTTATTATTATCACTTGGAATGGTAACTTTCTTCCCGCCGATGGTGACCTCACTGAGACCGTCGGGGTCGGATACCGTGACGCTGACGGTGTTGGGGTATCTGCTGGAGGAGTCAGGGGCCAGGCAGAAAACATCTTTTAGGCCGCCCTGGGCAGAATAGACGGTTATCATTGGTTTACTGCTCTCGTCTGCTGGCCCCGGGGACGGTTCATCATCCGTTGAGGGCTCCCCGGGTTCCTCGGCGGGGGACGCGAGGTCGCCCTCAAAGGGTTCCGGCCCCGGCTCGGCGGGGACTTCATCCTCGTGTACGTGGCCCAGTTCCTCGGGGGCCGTCTCCGCGTAGATCGGCACGGCGGTGCTGGAGACCAGCATCACCCCGCAGAGGAAGACGGCAAAAAATCTCTTGATGCTCTTCATAGGGTTCCTCCTTAAATCGCATTTTGGCATACGTCATAATGATAACAGAGTGACGGATGAAAGTCAAACTATAATTATCAAAACCACAACTTGTCCGCAAGTTTTAAGGGAAAAACCCGAAAATACCACTATATTTTGTTGCACAAAATTGCACAATATTTAATATGGATCTAAACACGGCGAGAGAGCACAATGGTTTACATAAATTGATAAGTTTACATAATTAATTAGGTTTACATAAATCATATATGCCCGATAATTGGCTGAGTGACCGGCAATAATGCCAGAAGGGCACAGGTATTTGGACGTTTTGAGGTTTTCAAATCCGCTCATTTTTGCTATAATGCGTCTAAAGGTCAAAAGGAGTGAGACTTATATGGAATTACTTAAGATGTTCCTCACCTTTGCGAGGATCGGGGGACTAACCTTCGGCGGGGGATACGCCATGCTGCCCCTGCTGCAGCGGGAGGTGGTGGAGAAGTACGGCTGGGCCACTGAGGAGGAGCTGGCCGACTACTACGCCATCGGCCAGTGTACGCCGGGCATAATCGCGGTGAACACGGCCACGTTCATAGGGCAGAAGAGGGCCGGCACCGTTGGCGGGATAGTGGCGACGCTGGGCGTCGTCTTCCCCTCCATCGTGATAATCTCCCTCATCGCGGGGATAATCACAAATTTCTCCGAGCTCGCCGTGGTGAAAAACGCCTTCGCCGGGATAAGGGTCTGCGTGTGTGTGCTCATCCTCAACTCCGTTATTAAGCTCTGGAAGTCCGCCGTTGTGGACAGGTGTTGTTTGGTGATATTCTGCATCGTTATGTGCGTGTCGCTGTTTTTCAGCCTGTCGCCAATAATCATCGTGCTGTGCGTGGCCGTCGCCGGCTGCGCGATAAAGGCTTGGGAGGCGAGGAAATGATCTATTTAAGACTATTTTATGAGTTCTTTGTCACGGGCCTCTTCTCCATAGGCGGGGGCCTCGCGACGCTCCCGTTCCTCCACCAGATGAGCGAGAGCACCGGGTGGTTCACCACCCAGCAGATATACGACATGCTGGCGGTCAGTGAGTCAACGCCCGGACCCATCGGGGTGAATATGGCGACATACGTGGGGTACACCACCGGCGGTGTCGCGGGGGCCGTTGTGGCGACAATTGGCCTTGTGGCGCCCTCGATAATAGTCATCCTCATAATAGCGAGGATGCTCAAAAAGTTCGGTGAGAGCAAGCTTGTGAAGTCGGTGTTCTACGGCCTGCGGCCCGCCTCCGTGGCGCTCATCGCCGCCGCCGGGGTCTCCGTGGCGCTGGAGGTATTTATCATGCCGGCGTTCCGCGAGAGCCACGCCCTGGGCGACCTCCTAAACTACAAGGCCGTCATCCTCGGCGCGGCGCTCATACTGCTCACGCGGTACGTGAGACCCACAAAAAAGCTCCACCCCGTCTGCTTTATCGCCCTCTCCGCTGTGGTGGGGATGATCTTCAAGTTCGCCGGGGCGTAAAAATCGGCGCGTCCGCATAGGGCGCGCCGAAAAAACTTCCATGATCATATTAGTCCCAGGGCGGAGATGGCCGCGATGAACCCGAACACCGTGAGGATGCTCCCGGCTGTGGAGATGGCCACTATCTCCCCGGCGAGTCTACCGTTCCCGCCCATGGCCTGGGCCATGGGGACGGACGCCACAGCGGCGGGGGAGGCGAAGGCCGAGAGGAGCGCCACCAGTGTGGCGCCGCGGTAACCCAATAGCGCCATTATGGTGAGTGCCACGGCGGGGATGACGATGAGCCTCGCGGCGACTGCCGCCGCCAGTCGGCCCCGGTGGCTGACGATGCTATTGAAGGACAGCATGGCGCCCAGCACCACCAGCGCCAGGGGGGAGGCTATGTCGCCCAGCGTCACCAGCGGTTTCTGGAGGATGGAGGGTATATGTATGTGGAGGAGGTTGAACACCGCCCCCAGGAGGCCCGCGTCCACCAGCGGGTTTTTAAAAATCTGCACTATGAGCCGCCCGGCGTTCACTTTGCCCCCGCGGGTGGCCTCAAAGAGCACCACGGCCAGGATGTTGAACATTGGGACCACCAGCACCGCCAGCGCGGCGGACATGGCCGAGCCCTCGTCCCCGGCGAGATTCGCGCAGATGACCGTGCCGAAGAGGACATAATTACTGCGGAATATGCCCTGGACCATGGTGGGCACGTCCGCCCGCTCCTCGACAGTCCTGCTCACCAGCACCCAGGAGAGCCCGAAGGACGCCAGTATCAGCGCGGCAGTCCAGACAAAGAGCATGGGTTTTACGGTGGCCTTCAGGTCCGACTCATAGATGTCAAAGAACAGGGAGAGGGGGATGAGGACCTTGAATATCATGTTGTTTATCTCCCGCATGGTGTCCTCTGACAGCATCTTCACACGTTTCACGAGGCCCCCGATGAGCATATAGACGCACAGCGGGAAGACCACATTAAAGGCAAGGACAAGACTGTCCACAGTGCCACCTCCAAGTTCCATTTTGCACTACTTTATCACAAAACTGTTTATTTGTACAGGCTCACGCGGGCGAATCGGGGAAATTTTTAAAATATTCCGGGAGTTACGAGAGTTATGCGTTTCAAGACATTTATTTTTGACCTCTACGGCACCCTTGTGGACATACACACCGACGAGCAAAGGCCGGAGCTCTGGGAGGAGCTCTCAATCTGGTTCTCAGGGATGGGGGCGGACTATACACCCCAGGGCCTCAAGGGGAGATATTTTGAGATAGTCCGCGAGCTTGAGTCAGGTTCCGTGCCGGTGCGGCAGGACTCCCACGAGGCACACCCGGAGATAAAGATAGAGGAGGTCTTTTTAAGGCTCTTTACCGAGGCGGGCGTGGGGGCCACATTGGAACTCGCGATCCGGGCGGGGGAGCACTTTAGGCGGCTGTCACTCGACTATATTCGTCTCTACGACGGCGCGGCGGAGCTGCTGCGGGGGTTAGCGGACGCCGGGGGGAGGGTGTACCTCCTATCCAACGCCCAGGCAATATTCACAAGGCTGGAGCTCCGGGAACTGGGCATAGAGGACCTCTTCCACGGGATATACCTCTCCTCTGACTACGGCTGCCGAAAGCCTGACAGGAGGTTTTTTGAGATACTCCTCTCCGAGCGCGGCATAGTCCCCGGGGAGGCCGTGATGATAGGCAACGACGGCCTCTGCGACATAGAGGGGGCGAAGAGCGTGGGCCTCCACACGGTGTACATACGCTCCAACATATCGCCTGTGGAGGAGACGCCCGGCGCCGACTTCGTCTTTGAGGGCGATTGTCTGGGGGAGGTCTACGAACTCCTCATGGGCCGGTGAGAAGGTCATAAAGCTAATAGGGCCCCGGAGGAGTTTGCAAATTTCTCCGGGGCTCGATCGTACCACAAATTATAATATCCTGACCGCCTCGACGCTCAGGCACCTGCCGCTGTCGGGGTCTATCTCAAATATGGCGCCCTCAAGTTTCGCGGGGCCCGGCGCCTGGACATACGATTTTCGCTCCGGCTCACCCAGGAACCGGCCTATTGAGAGCTCCGGCGCCACACCCAGCACCGATAAGGCCGGGCCTGTCATGCCGAGGTCCGTTATGAACCCGGTGCCCTTGGGGAGGACCCCGCCGTCGCTTGTCTGGACGTGCGTGTGGGTGCCCCAGACGGCGGAGACGCGGCCATCGAGGTATAGCCCCAGGGCGGACTTCTCGCTTGTGGCCTCCGCGTGCATGTCCACCAGGATCACGCCGGCTTCCAGGCGCTTTTTTAATATCCTGTCGGCCTCGAAAAACGGGTTGTCGGGGCCGAAATCCATCCCGCACCGGCCAATGAGGTTTATGACGCATACATTCCCGAAGGACGCCTCAAAGACGCCCCAGCCCCGCCCGGAGGACAGGGGGGAGAGGTTGGCGGGCCGCAGTATATACATGTTATCGTCAAGGTACGGGACTATCGCGTTCTTGCTGAAGGCGTGGTTCCCGAGGGTTATTACGTCCGCGCCCGCGTCGAATATGGCGTCGGCGTCCCTGGGGGTCAGCCCCACAACGCTGGCGTTCTCGCCGTTGACGACGGTGAAATCTATGCCCTTGAGCCTTTTAAATCCCCGTAGTTTGCGGTCCAGGAAATCGACTCCGCTGCTGCCCACGATGTCCCCCACGGCCAGGATGTTGACTGTCATGCCGCCGCCCCTCACGCGAAGATCCTGACGGCCTGGGGGTGGTTCACCACCTCCACCGACTTATATATGCCACCGTCCTCGCCGTCCCGGGTCCACTGGACGTACTCGTCGAACTCAAAGGATATCTTCGTGGACTGGAGGAGCATAACGTGCTCCGATGAGAAGTTTCTGGTCATGAGGCTTGATATGCACTCATTGAGCTCTATGATGTTCCGGGGTTTCTTTATGAGAAGGATCTCAAACTGTCCGTCGTCCAGGGCCACGGTGTCCTCTGGCAGACGCACGAGGCCGCCGGCGACTCTCAGGGTGTTTGTCACAAAGCCGAAGAGAAGGTCCTCCTCTATGGTGCCGCCGTCATATGTTATCTTGGTGTGGTGGGAGGTTATGTCCGTCAGCTGGCTCAGCGCCTCGCCCACGTACGCGAGATACCCCCAGGTGTTCTTTGCCGCCTGGGGCGTGGTGAAGGGGACGTTCGTGAAGGTCCCAAAGGCGGCAACATAGCCGAAGTAGTCGCTCCCCAGCTGGCCCACGTCGAGATAGCGCCTGTAAGCCAGGGAACTCTCAAGTTGGGCTATGGCGTCCTTGGGTATCTTGGGTATGCTCAGGGAATTTGCCATGTCGTTGGTCGTGCCCAGGGGGATGTATCCGATGGCGGGGCGCTGTTCCCGCTCCAACGTCATGAGGCCGCTTATGACCTCGTTGAGGGTGCCGTCGCCGCCTGTGCAGACTATGCGCTCCACCTCAGGTCCATATTTTGCGGAGAATTCCGCAGCGTCACCGCGTTTCTCAGTGACGCACACAATGACCGCCTCGCCCCCTGTACACATGGAGGTGAGGATATCCAGCATTATAGTCTTGACTTTGCCCTTCCCCGATACGGGATTAACTATTAGGAGTGATTTTGCCATATTGCCCCTCCTGCATGAGCGGCTGGAGCCGCCGCAAGCATATCTTACTCAAAGTGTCTCGCCCTAATGAGCCTGGACCTCACCACGCCCTCAATGGCCCCGAGCTCATCAAGGAGCCGCTCGTCGGGCTCAGAGCCCAGTTCCAGCATGGTATAGGCTATACCGAACTCCCGGGTGGAGGCGTTTACCATGTTCTCAATGTTTATGCCCTGGGAGGACACGGCGGAGGCTATGCGGGCTATCATATTGGGGATGTTGCTGTGGAAGACACAGACCCTCGCGAGGGGGCTGGGGGGCAGTACGGCGCGGCCAAAGTTTACGGAGTTCGTTATGTTTCCGTATTCCACGTAGTCCACCGCCTCGTGGGCGGCCATCACGGCGCAGTTCTCCTCGCTCTCAAATGTGGTGCCGCCCAGGTGCGGTGTCATGACCACGTTCTTTGTGCCGATGAGGGTGTTGGTGGGGAAGTCGGTGACGAACCTTGCCACCTTCCCGCTCTCAAGGGCGGCCTTCATGGCCTCCTCGTTCACCACCTGCTGGCGGGCGTAGTTTATTACCCGGACCCCGTCCTTCATCTTTGAGAGAAATTCACTGTCAACGAGATCCCGGGTCTCGTCATTGAGCGGGACGTGGAGCGTCAGGAAGTCGCAGTCCCGAAGGTCCTCCAGCCGCTCGACCCGCTCCACCTTGTTGGATATAGCCCAGGCGGCGTCCACGGAGAGGTAGGGGTCGTAGCCGTAGACGTCCATCCCCAGGTGCTGGCAGATGTTTGCGACCCTGCGGCCCACGTTGCCCATACCGATGACGCCTATCTTCTTGCCCAGGTACTCAGGGCCGGTGAAGTTCTTCTTCACCTTCTCCATCACAACGGAGACGTCGCCCTTCGTGGTGTCAAAGTCCAGCACCCACTGTATGGAGCCCAGGACATCGCGGCAGGCCATGCCGAGGGCGGTGAGAAATATCTCCTTGACGCCGTTGGCGTTCCCGCCGGGGGTGTTGAAAACCACGACGCCCTTGCCGGCAAGTTTCTCCAACGGGATGGTGTTCACGCCTATGCCCGCCCTCGCCACGCACAGGAGGCTCGGGCCGAAGTCGTAGTCCAGGAGGTTCGTCGCCCTCACGAATATGATCTCGGGGTCCGTGAGGCCGTCCCCCACGATGTACTTGTCCTTTTTGAGCACGCTCTCACAGGCGGGGGAGATGTTGTTTATCGTCTTAACCTTGTACATATTGAATACACCCTAAATTATTATTTTTCACTTATTCTTGAGCTCAAAATCCTTCATGAACTCCACAAGCGCCCGGACGCCCTCCAGGGGCATGGCGTTGTAGATGGAGGCCCTCATGCCCCCGGCGACCCTGTGGCCCGCCAGATTCAAAAATCCGGCCTCCGCCGCCTCTTTGACGAACTTGGAGTCAAGATCCGGGTCGCCGGTCCTGAACGTTACGTTCATCATAGACCGGGAATCCCTCTCGGCGATGCCGTGGAAGAACCGGCTGCCGTCCAAAAAGTCGTAGAGCATCCCGGCGCGCTGACGCCGCAGTTCCTCCATGCCCTCCACGCCGCCGTGCTCCTTCACCCACTCCAGGACGAGCCCCAGCATGTAGATGTTGTAGGTGGGGGGAGTGTTGTACATGGACTCCTTGTCTATCATGGTCTTGTAGCTCATGATCACCGGCGTGATGGGGAGCTCGTGCCCCGCCAGGGCCCGGTCTATTATGACGACTGCCATCCCGGCGGGGGCCATGTTCTTCTGAACTCCGGCGTAGATGAGGCCGTATTTTGCCACGTCTATGGGGTGCGAGAGTATGCTGGAGGAGAAATCCGCCACCAGCGGGGCCTTTGAGACGGGCACATAGTGCCACTCGGTGCCGTAGATGGTGTTGTTGGCGCAGTAGTGGAGGTACGAGGCATCGGGGGAGAGTTTGAGTTCCTTCTGGCCCGGTATGTAGGTGTGGCGCCGGTCCTCGCTGGAGGCGGCAATATGCACCTCGCCGTACTTCCTGGCCTCCTTCGCCGCGAGGCCGGAGAAGTTGCCGGTGACGACGTAATCGGCGGAGCCGGTGGTTCCAATTAAGTTCAAGGGGACGGCGGCGAACTGCCCCGTGGCGCCGCCCTGCATGAACAGTATCTCATGGCTCTCCGGCACGGATAGGACCTCCCGCAGAGCCCTCTTTGTGGAGTCGAAGATCTCCTGGTACACCTTAGAGCGGTGGCTCATCTCCATGACGCTCATGCCGGTGCCCCGGTAGTTCGTGAGTTCCCCCGCGGCCCGCTCTAAAGCCGGCAGCGGCAGCATGGACGGCCCCGCTGAAAAATTATATACTCGCCCTTGCACCATCGCAACAGGTCCTTTCATTTTTAGAATTTATAGCCAAAATTATACCATTTGGCATGAGGTCTTACAAGAGGACTTTTCCCCAAAGCGCCCCATCCCTAAAATCTGTGATTTGTACATTTGCGACAGTATTGTGAAGGTCCTTACCGGGAGATAGGACTTCCGCGTAATTCCCAGTGTGCCCCGACCAGACGCCCTCCTCCTGCTGTTCAAAGAGGACGGACTGGGTGGAGCCTATCATGTCCCGCAAAAACTCCTCCCGCATATGTGAGGCCAGCTCCGATGCCCTGTGAGCGCGAGAGTGTTTCACGGACTTCTCCACCTGCTCCGGCATACCCGCCGCCACGGTGCCCTCCCGGAGGGAGTAGGGGAATATGTGCATGGAGGAGAACCGGCACCGCTCGATAAATGAGAGCGTCTTTTGAAACTCCTCCTCGGTTTCCCCGGGGAACCCGGTTATGAGGTCCGCCGTTATCCCGCACCCGGGGAAGAACTCCCTCAAAAGCTCCACCGACTCGTAGAACCTCGCCGTGTCGTAGCGCCGGTGCATACGCTTTAGAGTCTCGTCACAGCCGCTCTGGAGTGAGAGGTGGAAGTGCGGACAGAGATTTGAAAGTTCCGACGCCCTCTCGCAGAACTCCCGGGTCACCACTCGCGGCTCCAGCGAGCCCAGGCGTATCCTGCACCCCTGCGCCGCGCCGGCGATGGCGGAGACCGCGTCCGCGAGGGTGGGGGAGCCCTCCAGGTCGCGCCCGTAGGAGGCTATCTCGATGCCCGTGAGGACTATCTCCCGGTAACCCGCCTCCATGAGTCCCTTGGCCTCCTCGACGCACTCATCCAAAGGCAGTGAGCGGATGCGGCCTCGGGTGTAGGGGATTATGCAGTATGTGCAGAAGTTTACGCACCCGTCCTCTATCTTGAGGAGCGCCCTCGTCCTCGTCTGGGCGCTGCCGGCGGGTAGGCGCTCAAATGTCCGGCGCTCAAAGACGTTATCCACCGCCAGCGTCCCACGGCCCTCCCGCTTTGCCGCCTCAAGCTTTTCGGCGAAGGCCAGCTTGTCGCCGCTCCCGAATACCACGTCCCCAAGCGCGGCGGCGCTCTCCGCCTCCGCCTGGGGCCAGCAGCCGCATATCCCTATGACAGCCCCGGGGTTCATGGCGCGAAGGCGCCTCACCGCCTGCCGGGACTTGCGGACGGACTCCGCCGTCACGGCGCAGGTGTTTATGACCACGGCGTCGCAGCCGGTCTCGGACTCCACGACCTCATGTCCCCGGCCCTCCAGGATGGTCCCCAGGGCCTGGGACTCGAACTGATTTACCTTACAGCCCAATGTATGGATGTGTATCTTCATTTCCGCCCCTTGTTAGATGCAAAAAGATGGTGTATAATACCGAAAACGGCATAACGCAAATTATAACACCATTCTGACGATTATTCAAGGTGAGCTATGACAGTGTACTTCGATAACGCCGCCACTACAAGGGTCTGCCCCGAGGCCGCCGAGGCTGCCATTAAGGTCATGACGGAGTGTTACGGCAACCCATCCTCCGGCCACGGCCTTGGCCGTGAGGCCGCGAAGATCCTTCGCGATTCCCGGGAGAGCGTGGCCCGGGCCCTGGGGGCCGAGCCCAAGGAGATATACTTCACCTCCGGCGGGACGGAGGGCGATAACTGGGCCATAAGGAGCGGCGCCTATATGCGGCGTCACCGGGGCCGCCACGTGATAACATCCCTCGCGGAGCACGACGCCGTCCGCAATACGGCAAAGGCATTAGAGCGGGAGGGCTGGAATGTCACATACCTCGCCCCGTCCCCCTCCGGCGCGGTGAGGGCCGAGGACGTGGCCGCATCTCTCCGGGAGGACACGGTCCTCGTGTCGCTGATGCTGGTGAATAACGAGACCGGGGGCATAACGCCAATCCGGGAGATAGCCCGCCTCGTCCACGCCAGGAACCCGGAGGCCATAGTCCACACGGACGCGGTGCAGGGTTTCTTAAAGACGCCCTTCTCCGCAAGGACGCTGGGGGCGGACATCCTCACCGTGAGTTCCCACAAGATACATGGCCCCAAGGGCGTGGGGGCAATATATGTGCGGTCGGGCCTCCATCTGCCCTCCATGATGACCGGCGGCGGACAGGAGGGCGGGCTCCGCCCGGGCACCGAGGCCGTGCCGAATATCGCCGGTTTCGGCGCGGCGGCGGAGCTGGGCCGGGCGAAACTCTCCGAGAGCGAGGGGAGGGTCCGGGAGATTCACGACTACCTGGAGGCGCGGCTCCGGCGCGAGTTCCCCGAGCTCATCATAATAGGCGGCGGCAGTCCGTACATACTGAGTATGTCCCTGCCGGGCCACAGGAGCGAGGTCCTGATGAACTATTTAGATGCCGCCGGTGTGTGCGTCTCAAAGAGCTCCGCCTGCCGGCGCGGCGCCAGGAGCCACGTCCTTGAGGCGATGGGCCTACCGCCGGAGGTCATTGACGGCGCCATAAGGGTGAGTTTTTCAAGATACAACACCACCGGGGAGGCAGACTATTTCGTCAGCACCCTCAAGGATGCTGTGGGCGCCCTCCGCAGGAAACTTTGATGATTTTGATGATTTGGAGACGGATATGACGAGACTTCTTTATTACGAGGACAGCCACATAAGGAGCTTTGACGCCGTTGTTACCTCCTGCCGCAAGGCGGGGGAGGACTATGAGGTGACGCTCAGTGAGACCGCGTTCTTCCCTGAGGGCGGCGGTCAGAGCGCGGACACGGGCATGCTCGGCGGTACGGCTGTCAAATACACATTTGAGCGGGAGGGCGAGGTCATACACCGCACCGCGTCGCCGCTGACAGTGGGCGAGGAGGTCCACGGGGAGATAGACTGGGAGAAACGGTTCCGCAACATGCAGAACCACACGGCGGAACATATAATCTCCGGCATCGTACACAGGCGTCACGGTTTCTCAAACGTTGGTTTTCACATGGGCGAGGAGGGCGTGATAGTCGATTTTGACGGATTCATCACCCCGGAGGAGCTGGCGGATATCGAGCGGGAGGCCAACAGGATCGTCACGGAGAACCACGCCGTGATGGCCTATTTCCCCTCACAGGAGGAGCTGGGGAGTATTGATTACCGCAGTAAGCTCGACCTTAAAGAGAACGTGCGGCTGGTAGTCATTGAGGATGTGGACGTCTGTGCCTGCTGCGCCCCCCACGTCCGGCACACAGGCGAGATAGGTGTCATAAAGATTTTTGAGAGCGGCCGCCGGAAGGGCGGCGTGAGGCTCAGGATGCTGGCGGGCGGCGCGGCCTACGAGGACTACGTCAGGCGTTTTCAGAACTCCATGAGGATATCCGCGCTCCTCTCCGCAAAGCAGGAGGACCTGGCCGCCGCCGTTGAAAGACTCCTGGCGGAGCGGGACAAGCTGAGCTATGAGCTGGGCGGAGCGCGCCGGGAGATCATCGCCGCGAAGGTGGCTGGACTTGAGCCGAGAGCGGGGAACCTACTGTTCTTTGAGCCCTCCTACGGCGTGGATGAGCTGCGGCTCCTTGTAAATTCCGCGCTGCCCCGCTGCGGCGGTATCTGCGGCGCTTTCGCCGGGGAGGACGGACACGGGTATAGATACGTCCTCGCCTCCCGGGCAGTCAATATGAGGGCCGTGGCGAAGGACATAAATACGGCGCTCTCCGGCCGTGGCGGCGGGACGCCGGAGATGATAACCGGGACACTCAGCGCCGCGAGGGCGGAAATCGAGAAATATTTTGAGAGCGAGGCTGTCACATGAGAGTTACTGACATCTACGGACACGGGCGGGTGCCTGTGTCGTTTGAGATATTCCCTCCGAAGGGTGAGATGAAGATAGAGGACCTTCGGGGTATGCTGGAGGGCATAACCGGCACCGACCCGGCGTTTATAAGTGTCACATGTTCCGCAGGTGGCTCCGGTAACAGCGGCAACACCGCTCGCCTCACCGGCGTCATCGAGCGGGAGTACTGCATCCCCGCCGTGGCCCACATCACCTGTATAAATTCCTCCGCCGCCGACGTTGACAGGTACGTGGCGGAGATAAGGGCCAACGGGGTCACCAATGTCCTGGCCCTCAGGGGAGACAGGAGCCCGGGGACGGTGACGAAGGACTTCAGCTACGGGGCGGAGCTTGTGCGCTACCTCAAGTCCACCACGGACTTCTGCGTCGGCGGCGGATGTTACCCGGAGGGGCACGTGGAGTGCGACAGCTTGGAGGAGGACATCGACCACCTCAAGGAGAAGGAGGACGCCGGGGCGGACTTCTTCCTGAGCCAGCTCTTTTTTGATAACGCCGCCTTCTTCCGCTTTGTGGACAAGGCGAGATCAAGGGGGATAAGGGCGCCCATAGAGGCCGGTATCATGCCGATAATGGGCAAGTCCCAGCTCACCCGGATGGTCTTCATGTGCGGCGCGTCGTTGCCCTCGGCAGTCATAAGGATACTCAACAGGTACGAGAGCGACCCGGGATCGCTCCTCAAGGCGGGTATGGATTACGCCGCCGCCCAGATAGTGGAGCTCGCCGGCAGCGGCGCGCCCAGCGGCATACACATTTACACCATGAATAAGCCAGAGGTGGCGAAGTTCGAGATGGCGGCGGTGCGCAATGCCGGGCTTTGAGTATTTGATCGACAGGTCCGAGGTACTTAGGTACCTGGGGTACCGGGGGCAGGAGCTCACGCCGGAGATGGATGAGCTCATAGGCGTCCTCTCGGCCCAGTGCGTAAAGGACGCGGAGCCGGAGTACCATTACAAGATTTTCCCCCTCACCCATGAGGGCAGGCCGATGCTTGCGGGGTGCGGCCTGAGGTTATTGGGCGAGGACATAAGAGGGCACCTCTCAGGCGCAAAGTCCTGCGCCGTCATGGCTGCGACCCTGGGTCTTGGGGTGGAGAGAACCCTCGCCCGACTGGGACTGCGCTCCACCACGGAACAGCTAATATATAATTCCGCCTGCACCGCCCTCATAGAGGCGGTCGCCGACAGGTGCGAGGAAGATATACGCGCCGATGCCGCATCCCGGGGACTCCATACAAATTACCGCTACAGTCCGGGCTATGGGGACTTCCCCCTCCACCAGCAGCGGGAGATTTTAGACGCCATAGACGCCCAGAGATACCTGGGCCTCACGCTGACGGACGGGTACATGATGCTCCCGAGGAAAAGCGTCTCCGCGGTCATAGGGCTCTTTGAGGAGGAGCGGGCCGCCGCACCCTCATGTGATGCGTGCGCGGGGCGGGCCACCTGCCCGTATAGAAAGATTAACTATTAGAAGTCAATCCCCCAAATGAGGGAGATGTGGAAAGGCAGGCGGTCAGAAAGAGGTATAGCAAAGCAGAGGCCCGAGAAGGCCCCAATGGCAATTGAGAGGAAATCAGGTTGCCAAGCGATAAGGCTGTC
>CANQYW010000007.1 GCA_947628185.1 uncultured Oscillospiraceae bacterium | reverse complement strand
ACGGTGGTGGGATAGGGGAAACCCGTCCAGACGGCGGCGGTGTAGTAGGGGGTGAAGCCCACGAACCACCGGTCGTTGTAGGAGGTGGTGGTGCCGGTCTTGCCGGCGGTGGGCATGGAGCTGCCAAGATCGGCCTCATACCCCGTGCCGTTGACGGCGGCGTTGTGGAGCATATCCGTCATCCAGTAGGCGGTGGTGTCGGAGATCACGGCCTCGGCGTTGGGGGTGTTCTCATAGAGGAGGTTGCCCTGGGAATCCCGGATCTCGCTGAAGGTCCTGGACTCCACGAACATGCCGCTGTTGGGGAAGATGGAGAAGGCGTTGGCCATCTCCCGGACGGTGACGCCGTAGTTGAGCTGCCCCAGGGCCAGGGCCGCGTAGCCCTTGTCCTCCGGCACAAGGCCCATGTGGAGCTTGTTTGTGAGAAAATCGAAGGACACGTCCGGGGTCAGCTGGTCCAGGACCTGGGCGGCCACAACGTTTATGGACTCCTGGATGGCGTAGCGGACGGAGACGATGCCGGAATACCTGCCGTTGCTGTTGGCGGGGAGCCAGTCGGTGCCCCGGAGCTTCACGTCCGGGGCGTCCTCATAGAGGGTCTTGGGCGTCAGATACCCGAAGTCCATGGCCGGGGCGTAGGCGGAGATGGGCTTGAAGGAGGACCCCGGCGAGCGCCGGGCGTCGGTGGCCAGGTTGTAGAGGAGGTTGCCCTCCTTCTTCCCCACCGCCCCCGCCAGGGCCACGATGTCCCCGGTGTAGGGGTCCATGATGACGATGGAGGACTGGATCTGCTGGCTGGAGCCGGTGATGTTGAGGCTGTTTATATAGTCGGTGCTGCCGTAGACCTCGTCCACGATGGCCTGGATGTCCGGGTCCATGGTGGAGTATATCTTAAAGCCGCCGGTGGCCAGAAGCCCCATGGCCACGTCCACGGAGATGCCCCTCTGCTCGGCTAAGAACCGGGCGGCGTCCTCCCGGACCACCTCGTCAAACCAGGAGTAGATGGCGTTGCTGGAATTGGTGGTGGAGGCGTAGACGAAATTGAGATGCTCCGCCTTGGCCTCCTCGTAGGTCTGCTTGTCGATGTAGCCCTGGTCGTACATCTGGTAGAGGATGGTCTCCTGCCGGGCCTTGTTGGCCTTGGGGTTGTAGTAGGGGTTGTACATGGAGGGGTTGTTGGTGATGCCGATGATGCAGGCGGCCTCCGCTAAGGTCAGGTCCTTGACCTCCTTGTCGAAGTAGTACCTGGCGGCGTCGCCGATGCCCTTGGAGTCCCCGTGGCCGAAGTTCACCACATTTAAATACCACTCGATGATCTGCCACTTCTCATACTGCTTTTCCAGCTCCAGGGCGGCGAAGATCTCCGTCAGCTTTCGTCGGACGGTGGCCTCGTTCTCCCCGGTGATGTTTTTCCTCAGCTGCTGGGTGATGGTGGAGCCGCCAAAGGTGCTGTTCCCAAGGAACATATAGACAAACGCCTGGGCCGTGCGCCCCCAGTCCACCCCGTGGTGGGTGTAAAAGCGCTTGTCCTCGATGGCCACAAGGGCCTTCTCCATGTACCAGGGGATCTCCTCGTAGGGCACCCAGTAGCGGTAGCCCTCCGTGCTCTGGATGGAGGCGGACTCCACCCAGGAGTCCGTCACCTTGTCGTAGTGGTAGATGATGCTGGTCTCGTTGAGCTGGTATTCCTCCAGCGACACGCCCAGGTCCGACGTGGCCAGGTTCGTTTTGATATACAGCACAAAGATACAGGCGAAGATGGTGCCGGTGGTGATGAAGATGAGCACCAGCACGCCCATGACCTTCAAAATGGCCCGGAGCACGCCCAGCACGCCATACGCGCCGGCCTCCGCCGTCTTTTTGATCGCGCGTTTCGTCTTATAGGTCAAGATCGCACCTCGCATTTCCGTCGTAAAGCGCCCGTGGGCGCGGATATACATTCTCTCAAGTATAGTATTGTACCACAGTTTTTCCCGAATTGGTAGCCATTATATGAATTTTCTTTTAAGGATTATGAAAAAGGCCGCCGCTTCCCCGCCTTACTGCCGGTATAACCCCGGGGCAAGGCGGGGATACTCCTTAAGATGACGGGAGCCGAGCCCGCGTCGGTTTCTGACGGCGGATTTGCGCCCATGCGGCGTTAAAGCCCTTGACAATACGAAAGTATTCCCTGCGGGCTTTGCCTTGCCTGGACACAAATCCGCTCGCCAGAAACTGCTTCGCACTCCACGCAGAGCGTGGAGCGGCACGGTTCGACTCCCGTCATCTTAAAAAAAGGAGTTGGCACCAATGAAAGCAAAAACGAGACTTTGGATATTGTTGACCGCCGCGACCCTGGCGCTGGCGGGGGCCGCCGGGGCCGTGGCGGCGGCGGCCTATGCCCCGGAGGAGTCGGCCATAGAGGAGAGCCCCGCCGAGATGGGCTATGTCCTCACCGACTGCGAGGGGGTCATCGGGGTCTATCGGGGCGGGGAGCTCATCTTGCGCACGGACGTGCCCCTCGCCACCCTGCGCCGGGTGGACCGGGAGATGCTGCGGGCCGGAATCGAGGTGGAGACCTACGAGGCGCTTATGCGGCTTTTGCAGGATTTTGACGAATGAAGATTACCACTTGATTTATGGCGGCGGGTAGTATATAATAGCCTCATAAGAACTTGGACGGAGGCCGGAGATGAGCGAGGAGTACGGCGGCGACATCATCACTGTCAGCGACGAGGACGGCAATAGCTACGAGCTGGAGCATCTGGACACCATCGAGATGGACGGCGTCTACTATCTCGCCTTCCTGCCGGTGAACGACGGCAAGGGGGACGAGGACCTGGGTATGGTCATCCTCAAAAGCGAGCACGGCGAGGACGGCGACGACTACCTGGTGATCCCCACGGACGAGGAGGCCGAGCGGGCCTACGACAGGTTCATGGAGGAGCTTTTTCCCGAGGACGGGGAGCCGGAGGAGTGACATCCGAGGGCTTCGGCGCATAGGATACCACAGCGTTTTCCCGCGGAGCGGGGGGCGGGTCTGTTTAAACCCACATCTCTAATAAGGGATGCCCACCTCTGATTTCTGTTTGCAGGCCTCCCGGCCGCCGTTTGCGGCCGGAAGTTGGAAGCAGTAATGACTTCAGGGAGCAACCCACCTGCATATAATGTGCAGGTTATAAATGGGCCCGCCCCCCGCTCTACGAGGCTGGCTTGAAAGGCCGCGTTGCGGCCTTTCAATGCCAATTAGGACGCGTGCGGATCGTTTTTTCTGAATTTTGCGAAATCCAGAAAAAATGATCCTGCTGTCGCCCTGCGCGCGCCCCGTAGGGGCACACTTGGGCGACAAAAGGGATTTTTCGCAGGGCAAAGCCCCGCGAAAAATATTGAATTTTGGGTTTTATACGTTAGTATCCGCGATGAACGGGAAGAGTAGCGGCGGGAGGGCCACAGAGAGGGCGCGCGTTTGCTGGAAGCGTGCCTGGCTTTGAGCGCCGTGAAGTGCGTCCGGGAGCGGGAGGGTGGGAAATCGCCCTCCGTGGCGCCGCGTTAAGGCGAATGCCGGTGGTAAATGAGGCCGGCAAGGTATAAACGGGAGTGGAACCGCGCAGACGCGCCTCCTATGGGGTTTCCCCATAGGGGCGTTTTTATTTTTCCCTCCCCGGAAAGGGTGAAAACATGTTCGAAAAAACACGCGAGACGGTCTCGGCCTATAAGGCCCGGGACCCGGCGGCCAGATCCTCCCTTGAGATCTTATTCCTCTACCCCGGTCCCAGGGCGGAGCGGGCCTACCGGCGGGCGCACTTTTGGTGGACCCACGGCCACAGGCTCATCGCCCGGGCCATCTCCGAGCACGCCAAGCGCCGCACGGGCATCGAGATCCACCCCGGCGCCACCATCGGCCGGAGGCTCGTCATGGACCACGGCACCGGCATCGTCATCGGCGAGACCGCCGAGGTGGGCGACGACTGCCTCATTTACCACGGGGTGACCCTGGGCGGCACCGGCAAGGACCACGGCAAACGCCACCCCACCATCGGCAACAACGTGCTGATCTCCACCGGCGCCAAGGTGCTGGGCCCCTTCACCGTGGGGGACGGCGCCCGCATCGCCGCCAACGCGGTGGTCCTCAGCGAGATCCCCCCCAACGCCACCGCCGTGGGCGTCCCCGCCAGGGTCGTGCGCATCGCCGGGGAGAAGGTCAACTACGCCGGGAACGTGGACCAGGTCAGCGTCACAGACCCCGTGCAGAAGGAGCTCCAGGCCCTGAACGCCCGGCTGGAGCTTTTGGAGCGGCTGGTGGAGCGCCAGGCCGCCGCCCTGGCCGACGAGCCCTTCCTCAAGGCCGCCGAGGACTACGCGCCGACAGCTAAAGCGTCAGATACCGACAGATAAACCGTCAGATAAGGAGAGCTGATGTCATGTATTTATACAATTCCGCCACACACAAAAAGGAGCCCTTCGTCACCCACACCCCGGGGCACGTGGAGATGTATACCTGCGGCCCCACGGTCTACCACTTCGCCCACATTGGGAACCTCAGAAGCTACATCATGGAGGACGTTCTGGAAAAATTCCTGCGCTATGAGGGCCTGGACGTAAACCGGGTCATGAACATCACGGACGTGGGGCACCTCACCGGCGACAGCGACGAGGGCGAGGACAAGATGCTCAAGGGCGCGAGGCGCGAGCACAAGACCGTCATGGAGATCGCGCAATTCTACACCGACGCCTTCTTTGACGACTGCCGGAAGCTCAACATCAAGACCCCGGACGTGGTCCAGCCCGCCACGGGCCTCATCCCGGAGTTTATCACCATGGTGCAGGGCCTCCTCGATAAGGGCTATGCCTACCTCGCCGGGGGGAACGTCTACTTCGACACCTCAAAGCTTGCCCGCTACCACATCTTCTTCGACCACGACGAGGAGGACCTACAGGTGGGCGTCCGGGAGGGCGTGGAGGAGGACACGAACAAGCGCAACAAGAACGACTTCGTCCTCTGGTTCACCAAGTCCAAGTTCGAGGACCAGGCCCTCAAGTGGGACTCCCCCTGGGGCGTGGGCTACCCCGGCTGGCACATCGAGTGCTCCGCCATTTCCCTTAAATATAACGGGGAATACCTCGACATCCACTGCGGGGGCGTGGACAACGCCTTCCCCCACCACACGAACGAGATCGCCCAGTCGGAGAGCTACTTAGGCCACCCCTGGTGCCCCCACTGGTTCCATGTCCACCACCTCAACACCACCTCCGGGAAGATGAGCAAGTCGAGCGGCGAGTTCTTGACCGTCCAGGTCCTCATGGACCGGGGTTACGACCCCATGGCCTACAGGTACTTCTGCCTCCAGGGCCACTACCGCAAGAACCTCACATTCTCCTGGGAGGCGCTGGATAACGCCCAGGTGGCCTACAATAAGCTCATAGCCCGCCTCGCCGCCCTCAGGACTGAGGGGAAGGACGTGGACGAGGAACTTCTGGCGGAGCGCCTCGGGAGATTTAAAAAGTTCATCGGCGACGACCTCAACACCTCCATGGGCCTAACCTGCGTCTACGATATGCTGAAGGCGAAGACCAGCGACGCGACGAAGTTAAAGGCGATAGCCGCCATGGACGAGGTCCTGGGCCTCCGGCTCCTCAGCCGTGCCCAGGCTAAGCGTGAGGAGAACGCCCGGGCCGCCGCCGCGGCAAAGGCCGCCAAAACCTCCGGCGATGGGATGACCATCCTTGGCGAGGGGGACGAGGAGATAGACGAGCTCTGCCGCCGCCGGGCGGAGGCCAAAAAGGCCAGAAATTTTGAGGAGGCCGACAGCATACGCGCCCAGCTCCGGGACCGGGGCATAGAGCTCACCGACGTCCCCGGGGGCGTCAAGTGGAGGCGCGTATAAATCATAAGATAAATTTGGGAGGCGCTTAAATGAAACTTGTGGCTTTGGACGGCAACAGCATAGTGAACCGGGCCTTTTACGGCGTCAGGACCCTCACCGCCTCCGACGGCACCCCCACCAACGCCGTCTTCGGATTTATAAACATCCTGCGGCGGATAGTGGAGGAGGAGCAGCCGGAGGCGCTGTGCGTGACCTTCGACCTGCCGGAGCCCACCTTCCGGCACCTCCAGTACGGGGGCTACAAGGCCACGCGCCACAAGATGCCCGAGGAGCTGGCCCAGCAGATGCCCATATTGAAGGAGACGCTGGACGCCATGAACATCCCCCGCTACGAGCTGGCGGGTTGGGAGGCGGACGACCTCTTGGGGACCATCTCACGGCTCTGCGCCGAGGCGGGCTGGGAGTGCGTGGTCTGCACCGGGGACCGGGACAGCCTGCAGCTTGTCTCGGAGACCACGAGGGTGAACCTCGTTACCACCAAAATGGGCCAGACCGCGACGAGGCCCGTGACGCCGGAGGTCTTTCGGGAGGAGTACGGCTTTGAGCCGGAGCGTATGGTGGACCTGAAGGCGCTGATGGGCGACGCCTCCGACAATATCCCCGGCGTCCGGGGCGTGGGGGAGAAGACGGCCCTGGCCCTCGTGCGGCTCTACGGCACGGTGGAAGAGCTTTACGCCCACATGCCGGACATTCTCCAGTCCCCGGGCGTCCCGGCAAAACCGGGACTCATAAAGAAACTTGAGGAGGGGCGGGAGAGCGCCGCCATGTCAAAGGATCTGGCCACCATCCGCCGCACGGCCCCACTTGACTTTGACCCGGCGGCCAACGCTGTGCGCCCGCCGGACAACGATAAGCTCTACGCCATCTTCTCCCGCCTTGAGTTTAGAAAGCTAATTGAGTCCTACGCCCTGACGCCCCCGGCGGCCCCCGCGGAGCCCGCGGCGGAGTTTACAGGCGAGTGCGTCACGGTGGAGCTCTCGGAGCTTGCGGGGGAGGAGGAATTTCGGAGGTTCCGGGAGGCCATTTTAAAGGGCGTCAACTCCGTTCGTTTCTCCCGGGACATGAGCCGTTTCGCCGTGGACGTGGACACCGGCGGCGGGGACGGCCTCGGGTTCACGGCGGACGAGAGCTCGCCCATCTGGCGCCGGGCGCTGGAGGCGCTGTGCGATAGTAACGTCCGCAAACAGGGCCACGAGGTGAAGGACACCCTCCGGCGTCTCGGGGAGATGGGCCTCGGCCTCGGGGGCTGGGAGTTCGACTCCGCCCTCGCGGCGTATCTACTGAGTCCCACCGGCTCCTCCTACGAGCTGGGGGATCTCACGGAGAGGTATTGCGGCTTTAGGGTCTCGGACGGCGCCGATGAGAGCGGGCAGTTCTCACTATTGGAGCCCGGAGAGCGGGAGACGGCGCGGCTCTTGAGCGAGGCCGCGGCCGTCGCGGCCCTGAGAGAAACCCTGGAGCCGAAACTCCAAGCGGCGGGACTCCAAAAGCTCCTCTATGAGGTGGAGATCCCCCTGTGCCCGGTGCTGGCGCGGATGGAGCTCGCGGGGTTTTTAGTGGACGAGCGGGCGCTCCGGGAGTTCGGCGCGGTGCTCTCCGCCCAGATCGACACCCTCTCCGCCGAGATTTTCGACCTCGCCGGGGAGACCTTCAACATAAACTCCCCCAAGCAGCTGGGGCATGTGCTATTTGATAAGCTCCTTCTCCCCACCCAGAAGAAGAACCAGCGGGGCTACTCCACGAACGCGGACGTGCTGGAGCGGCTGCGCCCCAAGCACCCCATCGTGGGGAAGGTGCTGGAGTTCCGGGAGCTCGCGAAGTTAAAATCCACCTACGCCGAGGGCCTGGGGAAGGTCATATCCCCGGACGGGCGCATCCACACGAGTTTCCAGATGACCGCCACCGCCACGGGGCGGCTCAGCTCCACGGAGCCCAATCTACAGAATATCCCCATACGCCGGGAGCTGGGGGGCGAGATAAGGAAGATGTTCGTGGCGCCGGAGGGCTGGGTCCTCGTGGACGCGGACTACAGCCAGATAGAGCTCCGGGTCCTCGCCCACATGTCAGGGGATGAACACATGCGGGCGGCGTTCCTGGCGAATGAGGACATCCACCGCATGACCGCCTCCCAGGTGCTGGGAAAGGCCCCGGAGGAGGTGACGGCCCGGGAGCGCAGCCATGCCAAGGCCGTGAACTTCGGGATAGTCTACGGCATATCCGCCTTCTCCCTCTCGGAGGACATAGGCGTCTCCGTGGCGGAGGCCAGGGAGTATATAAATACCTACATGACCACCTACTCAGGTGTGGCGAAATTCATGGAGGAGTCCGTGGCGAGGGCTAAGGAGACGGGCGTCGCCGTCACCATGTACGGCCGCCGGAGGCCCATGCCGGAGCTCGCGTCCTCCAACTTCAACGTCCGCTCCTTCGGGGAGCGGGTGGCGAGGAACATGCCCATCCAGGGCACGGCGGCGGACATAATGAAGATCGCCATGATAAACGTCTCACGGGCCCTTGAGGCCTCGGGCCTCCAGGCGCGGCTCCTACTACAGGTCCACGACGAGCTAATAGTTGAGTGCCCCGAGGCGGAGGCGGAGGCGGTGCGGGACATCCTCATCCGGGAGATGGAGGGGGCCGCCGCCCTCTCCGTGCCGCTGACGGTGGAGGCCCACATAGGCCGCAACTGGCACGAGGCGAAGTGATGGAGATAACATTTGCCGCGCCCCGGGACCTCCAGATGATAATGGCGCTGGAGCGGGAGTGTTTCGCCCACCCCTGGAGCGAGGAGGGCATACTCTACGAGCTGGAACTTTCGGACTCCGGCGTTCTCGCCGCGAGGGAGGGGACAGATATAATAGGCGTCGCGATACTGCGCACCCTCGGCGACGAGGGCGAACTATACAGCATAGCCGTGCGGGAGAGCGCCCGCCGCCGTGGGATAGGTCTGAGTCTCCTGCGCCGGGCCCTTCGTTGGGCCGCCGGGCGGGGCGTCCGGCGGGTGTACCTGGAGGTCCGGCGGAGCAACGCCGCCGCGAGAGCCCTATATAAGGCCGCCGGGTTCACCGTCTGCGGCGAGAGAAAAAACTACTACGATGACCCCCGTGAGGACGCCGTTCTCATGGAGGCGGAGGTGTAAATGAACATACTGGCTATTGAGTCCTCCTGCGACGAGACCGCCGCCGCCGTGGTGCGGGACGGCCGGGAGGTGCTCTCAAACGAGGTGCTCTCCCAGGCGGACATGCACGCCATTTACGGCGGCGTGGTGCCGGAGATCGCCTCCCGGAACCACATTAAGGTGATATCGCGCTTGGCGGACAGGGCCGTCAGCGAGGCGGGACTTCAAAAGCGGGATCTCGACGCCGTGGCCGTCACCGCCGCGCCGGGGCTCATCGGGGCGCTCTTAGTTGGCGTAAACTTCGCCAAGGGCGCGGCGCTGGCCCTCGGCGTGCCGCTCATACCCGTCCACCACGTCCGGGGCCACATAGCCGCAAACTACATAGCCTTCCCGGAGCTTGAGCCCCCCTTCGTGTGCCTCGCCATCTCCGGCGGTAACACGTGTATAGTGGACGTCCGGGGCTACACGGACATGAGCATCATCGGCGCCACCCATGACGACGCCGCCGGGGAGTGTTTCGATAAGGCCGCCCGGGTCCTGGGGCTCCCGTACCCCGGGGGCCTGCCCCTCCAGATGCTGGCCCGGGGCGGGGACGACCGGGCCTTCGACCTCCCCCACGCTCGGATAGCTGGGCGCCCCTACGATATGTCCTTCTCCGGCCTCAAGACGGCGGTTGTCAACATAGTCCACAACGCCCAGCAGAAGGGTGAGGAGCTGGACCGCGCGGGTCTCGCCGCCTCCTTCCAGCGCACCGTCAGCGAGACGCTTGTCCCCCGGACCATGGACGCGCTGCGGGATCTGGGGTATGATACCGTTGTCGTGGCCGGGGGCGTCGCCGCCAACGAGCGGGTCCGGGGGGACTTCGCCGCCGCCTGCGCGAGGTCCGGCGCGCGGCTCTTCGTGCCCCCCCTCCGGCTCTGCGGGGACAACGCCGCCATGATAGGCTGCCAGGGGTACTATGAGTTTTTAGCGGGGGCGAGGGCCGGGAGCGACCTCAACGCCTACGCCACCATGGAGATAGACGATCTCACCTTCTGAAGGACAGCGGCGCGAGAATGAATCGCGCCGGCGGGAAAAATTTAAAACCTGGCGTTATGTAAATCTGATAACAATCTGTTCACCCCCGGCCCTCTCCGGGGGCCCTGTGGAAAAACCCCGGTTTTTCCGGGCTTTTCTGGGCTGAGGCTGTGGAAAACTCGGTGGAAAGTGTGGATAACTCCGGGTAAATGGTTGCGGTTTGGAAAAATTACGTCAACTTATGGCGCTCAAAGGCGCACCATGAGGGCCGCCGGAAAGTCCGCCGCTTTGGCGAAAAGACGAAAATTTAAAACTAAAGGTAGTGTGATACCTTTTTGCGGCCCATTTTCAGGGGTCAAATTTGCAGGATTTACGCAAAATAATACGAATTGTAATCACCAAAATGAGGGGAGGCGCGGCGATGGCGGAGCACGATGGGCACAGGGAGCGGTCGAAGGCGGAGGGCCGCAAGCGGGAGAACTTTGACGACTACCCGGACTACCGGGTGTTGGAGCTCATACTCTTCAACGTCATACCCCGCCGGGACGTGACGCCCACGGCCCGGGCGCTGACGGCGCGGTTCGGGTCGCTGGCGGGGGTGCTGGAGGCGCCCATTGAGGACCTTTTAGAGGTGGAGGGCGTGGGGCAGAAGACGGCGGAGTATCTCAAATTTCTGCCCAAGGTCTTTAGAAAATATGTCCTGAGCGCCCTGGGGCTCCACCCACTCATCCGCAACCCCCACGACGTGGGCCGTTTCGTGCTGCCCAAGTTCGTAGGGGTCGACACGGAGGTGGTCTACATCCTGCTCCTTGACAACCGGGGCCGGGTGACTGACTGCCGCCGGGTGGGCAAGGGGGGTCTCGACTCCGTGGTGCTCAACATAAACGAGACGGCGGAGTACGCCGTCTCACACAAGGCCAGCGGGGTCATAATGGCCCACAACCACACCAGCGGCGTGGCGCTGCCCTCCATCCCGGACATGAAGGCCACGGTCCTCGTCATGGACGCCCTGAGCTCCTGCGGGGTGCGGCTCGTGGACCACATCGTGGTGGCGGACAACGACTACGTGTCCTTCTCCGACAACGGTTTCTTCAAAAAGAGCAACCTGGAGCGCATCAGGGCGCTGCGGGAGGCCGTGGCGGGGGAGGAGCGGGAGATGGCGGCCCAACTCATGGAGATCGTGAAAAAGCACGGGACCCGTGGTGAGCCCGAGAGCCCTGAGGACCGGGAGAACACGGAGGACGCGGAGAACGGGGACTACGGCTACTGGTACGACTTTAGCGTCCACAGCGGCGAGAGCGGGAAAGGGGAGACGAAGTAGATGGACAGATTTAAACTCCGCGCGCCCTACGAGCCCATGGGGGACCAGCCGGAGGCCATTGACACGCTTGTCCGGGGCCTGGAGCTGGGCATAGGGGAGCAGGTACTCTTGGGGGCCACGGGCTCCGGCAAGACGTTCACCATGGCGAACGTCATAGAGCGGGTGAACCGCCCCACGCTTGTGCTGGCCCACAACAAGACCCTGGCGGCACAACTCTGCGCGGAGTTCCGGGAGTTCTTCCCGGAGAACGCGGTGGAGTACTTCGTCTCCTACTACGACTACTACCAGCCGGAGGCGTATATTGCCCACACGGACACATATATTGAGAAGGACTCCGCGGTGAACGACGAGATAGATAGGCTCCGCCTCTCCGCCACGGCGTCGCTATTGGAGCGGCGGGACGTCATCGTCGTCTCCTCCGTCTCCTGCATATACGGCCTCGGGGAGCCCGAGGACTTTGAGGCCATGATGGTCTCACTTAGAGTTGGGATGGAGATAGACCTCCACGAGCTATTAAAGCGCCTCGTTGACATCCGCTACGAGCGCAACGACACGGCCTTTGAGCGCAACGTCTTTCGCGTCCGTGGTGACACGGTGGAGGTCTGGCCCGCCTACTGGAAGGACACGGCCCTCAGGATAGAGTTCTTCGGGGACGAGATAGAGCGTATAAGCGAGATAAGCGCCGTCACCGGCGCGGTGGTGCGGCGGATAAACAATATCCCCATCTGGCCCGCCACCCACTATGTGACGCCGAGGGATAAAATGACCCGGGCCATAAAGGAGATATTGGAGGAGATGGACGAGCGGGTGGCCTGGTTCAAGGCCCACGACAAGCTCATCGAGGCCCAGAGGATCGCCCAGCGCACCATGTACGACGTGGAGATGCTGGAGGAGCTGGGCTACTGCTCGGGGATAGAGAACTACTCGAGAATAATCTCCGGTAGGGCTCCGGGCTCCGCCCCCATGACGCTCCTTGACTACTTCCCCAAGGACTTTCTACTATTTGTGGACGAGAGCCACGTGACACTCCCCCAGGTCCGGGCCATGTACCGGGGGGATAGGGCGAGAAAAGAGGCCCTTATTGAGTACGGTTTCCGCCTCCCCTCCGCCTACGATAACCGGCCCCTCAAGTTTGAGGAGTTCGACGCGCGCATAAACCAGGCTATATACGTCTCCGCCACCCCCGGCCCCTACGAGCGGGAGCGGGCGGGCCAGATAGCCGAGCAAATTATAAGGCCCACGGGGCTATTGGACCCAAAAGTGGAAGTCCGGCCCGTGGAGGGGCAGATAGACGACCTCATCGCGGAAATAAACCTCCGGGCCGGGCGGCAGGAGCGGACACTCGTCACCACCCTCACAAAACGTATGGCGGAGGACCTCACCGTCTACCTCACAAAGTCCGGCATAAAGGTGCGCTACATGCACCACGACGTGGACACCATGGAGCGGATGGAGATAATAAGGGATCTGCGGCTCGGGGAGTTTGACGTGCTGGTGGGCATAAATCTACTGCGGGAGGGCCTTGATCTGCCCGAGGTGTCCTTGGTGGCCATCCTCGACGCCGACAAGGAGGGGTTCCTCCGGTCCGAGACGAGCCTCATCCAGACCATAGGCCGGGCCGCCAGGAACGCCGGGGGCCTCGTCATACTCTACGCCGACACCATAACCCCCTCCATGCGGGCGGCCATGGACGAGACCGAGCGCCGCCGCCGGAAACAGGACGCCTACAACAAGGCCAACGGCATAGTCCCCAAGACCATAATTAAGGACATCCACTCTGTTCTCGACCTCACGGAGGCGGAGCCCAAGCGCCGCCGGGGCGGCGGCAAGGACGGGGACGTGAAGATGACGAAGCGTGAGCGGGAGGAGGCCATCGCGAAACTCGAGCGGGAGATGAAGAAGGCCTCCCAGATGCTGGAGTTTGAGTACGCGGCGGTGCTTCGGGATAGGATAGTGGAGCTCCGGGGGCAGAAGTGACGTTCTCCCCCGCCCCCGCATACCATTTAGTAGGGGGTGCGATATGGAGCTTTTTTGGAGGATACTTGCGGGCGCGGCGCTGTGCCTCGCCGTCGCCGTCCTTGTGGCGGCGGTGCGGGGGATGGTCTTCACGCCCATCCGGCGCTTTAGCGGGGCCGAGACATTGGCGGTCATTCGCGCCAGCGGCAGCGCCGAGGGACTTGAGTCCGCGCTGCGGGGCGTTGAGTGGCTGCGGGAGTGCGGCAGGGCCCAGGTGGAGATCGTCATCGCCGACTGCGGCATGGACCGGGAGGCCCAGCGCAGGGCCGAGGTGCTGGCGCTCAAGACAGGCGCCAAGATAGTTGGACGAGAAAATTTTGACATTGGGAGCGTATGATGCAGGAGCTTGAACTGACAGCCCTGGAGGGCACGGTGCAGACCGTCATATTCCAAAATCCTGAGAACGGCTACACCGTCCTGAGGCTCAGGTCCGCCGGGGAGACAGTCACGGCGGTGGGGACTCTCCCCGGCGTCAGCGCCGGGGAGGGGCTGCGGCTCTACGGGGCGTGGACATCCCACCAGTCCTACGGGGAGCAGTTCAAGGCGGAGTACGCGGAGCGCTATCTGCCGGAGGGCCCGGAGGCCATATATGAGTACCTGGCCTCCGGCGCGGTGAAGGGGATAAGGGCAAAACTCGCAAGGCTCATCGTGGATAGGTTCGGCGGGAACGCCCTGGAGGTCATCGAGAATGAGCCGGAGAAACTCGCCAAAGTGAAGGGCATCACCGAGAAGAAGGCCCGGGAGATAAGCGAGTGTTTCCGCCGGGAGACGGGCCTCCGGCGGCTCATGGAGTTTTTGGTGGAGGGGGGCGTGCGGCCCCTGGCGGCGGCGCGCCTCTACCGGCTCTACGGCGAGGCGGCGGAGACGGAGCTCACGCGCAACCCCTATATCTTAGCGGACGCCAGCCTGGGGTCAAACTTCTTTGAGGCGGACGCCTTCGCGAAACGGTTGGGGTTCGCCCCGGAGTGCCCGGAGCGTATAGCGGCGGCCCTCACCTTTGAGATGCGCCACAACGAGGGGAACGGCCACGTCTTTTTGCCGAGGGACAAGCTCACCCAGGCCACGGCCCAGCTAATTGACGTGCCGCCGGAGGCGGTGGCGAAGGAGATAGGGGAGCTCACAAACTTGGGGCTCATCATATCGGAGCGCGTGGCGGGGGTGGAGGCGTGTTACCAGCCGGACCTCCAGGAGGCGGAGAGCCAGGTGGCGGCGCGTCTTCGGGCTATGGCGATCGCGGGCCGCTCCGACCCCCCGGACCTTGGGGGGCTGGTGGTGGCGGCGGAGAGGCGCTGCGGCATAAAGTTCGCGGAGAAACAGCGGGAGGCGGTGGAGCTCGCGGCGAAGTGTCAGCTCCTCGTCCTCACCGGCGGCCCCGGCACCGGCAAGACCACCACCGTCCGGGGCATACTTGAGGTATTTGACGGCCTGGGGCTCAAGACGTTCCTCGCGGCCCCCACCGGGCGGGCGGCGAAACGCCTGACGGAGCTCACGGGCCGGGAGGCCCAGACGGTCCACAGGCTATTGGGGGCGGGGGCCCCGGAGGCCGGGGGCAGCGAGTTTGAGCGCTGCGCCAGCGACCCATTAAAGTGCGGGGCCCTCGTCCTCGATGAGTCCTCCATGATGGACATCCGCCTCACGGCGGCGCTGCTCGACGCCCTGCCCATTGGAGCGCGGCTGGTGCTCGTCGGTGACGCGGACCAACTCCCCTCCGTGGGGCCGGGGAACGTATTCGGGGACATAATAAGGTCCGGCGTCTGCCCGGTGGTGTCCCTCCGGGACATCTTCAGGCAGTCCCAAGGCAGCGCCATCGTGCGCAGCGCCCACATGATAAACGAGGGGCAGGTGCCGCCCCTCAGGAACTCCGGCGGGGACTTCTTCTTCCTCCAGCGCGCGGACCCCCAGCGTATACTTGATACGGTCTCGGAGCTCGTTGAGCGGCGTCTCCCCCAGAATATGGGCATACCCGCCCGGGACATCCAGGTCCTCTGCCCCACGAGGCGCGGCGCCGCGGGGACGGGGGAACTGAACGCCGCCCTCCAGGCGAAGTTGAATCCGCCCCGGCCCGGCCTCCGGGAGAAGACGGTGGGGGACACCTCCTTCAGGGTCCACGACAGGGTGATGCAGACCCGCAATAATTACGACCTCCTCTGGTACCGGGTGCCGGAGGGTGAGCCCATACCGGAGATATCCGACATCCAGGAGCTGGACGAGGGCTCGGAGCAGGGCGCCGGCATATTTAACGGCGACGTGGGGTACATAGAGGACATCGACGAGCGGGGCCAGTACGCCCTCGTGCGGTTTGAGGATAGGCTTGTGCCCTACCCCTTCGACCAGATGATGGACCTGGAGCTCTCCTACGCCGTGACGGTCCACAAGGCCCAGGGCAGCGAGTATAGGGCGGTGGTGCTGGCCCTGCCAAAGTGCCCGCCGGGGCTCGTGACGAGGGGCGTCCTCTACACAGCCGTTACCCGGGCCCGGGAGCTCTTGGTGGCGGCGGGGGAGAGCGCCGTATTTGCCGCCATGGTGGCCAGCGACCGCCGCCAGCGGCGATACTCCGGCCTCCGGGCGCGGCTCGCCGGCGAGGTGGAATGATATGGGCCTCGCGGAACTTCTCTTCCCGCCCAGGTGCATATTCTGCCGGGAATTTCTGAGCGCTGGGAGCGTCTGTCCCCGGTGCGCCCAGAGCCTCCCGGCCCGGGGGCTCGTTCGGAGGAGACACGAGTTTATAGATTCGGCGGCCTCGCCCTTCGTCTATGACGGCCCCGTCCGGGCGGCCATACTGCGGTATAAATTCCGGGGCCGCCGGGCATACGCCGAGGGTTTCGCCCCCTTCCTGGCCCGGTGCGTGGAGGAGGAGCTGGGGAGAGACTTCGACGTCGTGACTTGGGCCCCCATAAGCGCAAGGAGACTCCGGGAGCGGGGATTTGACCAGTCGGAGCTCATAGCCCGGCTCACGGCGGAAAAGCTTGATTTGCCCATAGAGCGCCTGCTGCGAAAGACCCGGGACACAAAGCCGAACTCCTCCATCTCGGGGGCGGCCCGGAGGAGGGCAAACGTGAGCGGCGCGTACACGGCGGTGGACACGGCTCGGTTCCGGGGGGCGAAGGTACTATTAATAGACGACATCCTCACCACCGGGGCCACGCTCTCCGAGTGCGCCCGGGTGCTATTGACGGCGGGGGCCGGGAGCGTCTGCGCCGCGACCCTCGCGGCGGCGCCGGAGAGGCGTTAGAATCTTAAAAATGTGACTATAATAGTTTTACGATATACGGTCAAGGAGGCTTACTATGATATTCGGCAGGGACATAGGCATAGACCTGGGCACCGCCACGGTGGCGGTGTCCGTGCGGGGGAAGGGCGTGGTGACCCGGGAGCCCTCGGTGGTGGCGATGGACAAAAATACCGGCAGGCTCCTCAAAGTCGGCGCCGCCGCCCAGAGGATGCTGGGCCGCACGCCGGGGAACATAGTGGCGATCCACCCCCTGACCGGCGGCGTAATATCGGACTTTGACATGACGGAGCGGATGATACGGGAGCTCCTGCGGAAGGTCATATCCTTCAACCTACTAAAACCCCGGGTGGTGATCTCCGTGCCCTCGGGTATAACGGAGGTGGAGGAGAGGGCCGTCATAGACGCGGGCATCCGCGCCGGGGCGAGGAAGGTGTACCTCGTGGAGGCCCCGGTGGCGGCGGCCCTGGGCGCGGGGGTGGACATCTCAAAGCCGGAGGGCCACATGGTGGTGGACGTGGGCGCCGGCACCACGGACGTGGCTGTCCTCTCCCTCTCGGGGGTGGTGCAGTCGGAGTCCATCAAGACCGCCGGGGACGCCTTTGACGAGGCGATAGTCAAGTATATCCGCAAGAAACACAACCTGCTCATCGGCAAGACAACGGCGGAGGACCTCAAAAAGAGCATCGGCTGCGTCTTCCCGAAACCCGAGGAGATGAGCCTGGAGGTGAAGGGCCGCTGCCTCATGACGGGCCTCCCCCGCATGGTCTCCATAAGTTCCCCGGAGATGATAGAGGCATTCGACGAGGTCTCCGAGCGGATATTGGAGACGATACACCGGGTCCTGGAGAATACCCCGCCGGAGCTGGTGGCGGATATCTCCGAGAACGGCATCGTTGTCACCGGCGGCGGGGCCCTGGTCTGGGGTTTCGAGCGGCTAATTGAGAGCAGTACAAGCATCCAGACCCGCATAGCCGACGACGCGGACATGTGCGTGGCCTACGGGATAAGCAAGTCCCTGGAGGTAATAGGCGAGATGCAGGAGGGCCCCTTGAACCTCTCCCGGAGGCGTCAACTTCGATAATGGGCACAAAAATATCCGCCCTCGGCTGAAAATGGCCGGGGGCGGTCAGCCCGTGGACAAACCACGATTTATTTTGAAGGCGCGAATAGGTGCTGCCGGCTGCCGGTTTATGCTTTAATATATCGGGCCGCCCGCAAGGCGCCGATCCGTTTGATGGCTCCGCTCTTGACCATTGCGCCCAGCACGGCCTCCACGGTAGTCGGGCTGACATCAGGGAGGATTCTGCAAATCTCCGCCTTGGAAAGAGGCGTCAGGCTATTCAGTACCGTGGCTTCTACACGGGCTTTCTTCGTGATTTTCTTTCCGTTGACCACGGCAAACCGTTTATCCAACTCCTTATAACACATATAGAGTGTGGAGAGGAAATTTTCTATAAATGGGAAATAGCTGTTTTCATTCGTGTCCCACCCGGCGGAGGACTGCCGCAGGGCCTCATAGTAATAGGCTTTATAGTTGTTGATCTGTTCCTCAAAGGACACATATTTTCCGGCGTCATACCCGTTTCTATAAAGGAGCAGCAGGGACAGCAGCCGGGACATTCTGCCGTTGCCATCACGGAACGGGTGGATGCAGAGAAAATCCAGGATCACGCAGGGGATCAGCAGAAGCTGATTGATATTCGCGTCGTCCCGCGCTGCGAGATAGGCCAGTTCCAACTGTTCCATCGCTTTCGGGGTTTCTGCTGCGGATGTCGGGCGAAACCGCACACGACGATTACCGTCTGCGTCCACTTCTAAAATCACATTGTCATCTGTCTTGTACTGCCCGCCGTATTCATAACCGGCAACGGACATCATCATCTCATGCAGGCGGAGAATATCCCGCTGCGTAAAGTCGATATGGTCAAAGCCCAGGTGGATCTCATTCAGCGCGTCCCTATATCCGGCGATCTCTGCCTCGTTGTGGTTTAGGGGTGCGCTGTTCTGATTGACAATGGCGGCGATACGCTCGTCGCTGGTGACGATCCCCTCAATGGCGTTGGAGCTTTTGATGGATTGCACCTTGGCGACCGCCTCCAGTTCCGTAAAAATCTGTGCGTATTCCTCTTTTCGGACGCCCGCCATGGTTTTGAGCGCCGAAATATTCGCCGTCAAATTTACAAGACCTGCCGGTAATAGCCCGTTATTCAAAAAAGAGTAATCAAACTTTCTCATACCTCGTCCTCCGTTTCTGCACATTATCATATCAGTTTATATGCAGAAAGTCAAGAGGATGGACGACTTTGCTGCATATAATCCGGCCATAGTATATGCAGATATGAATGAGAAGTATGCAGAAAAAGCAAAACGGTGCTGTGAAAAAAGCTCGCCCCCGGCCATTTTCAGCCGGGGGCGGGCGCTTTTTTAGGGCTCTGAGTGGAGCGTGATAAAATGTTCTGGCCTCATTATGTCCCGGGTCTCGCCGTCGTCGCGGTACATGGTGTAGTCCGCGGGGCGGGTGAGCCAGGCGACGATTTGAAGGTCGTTCTCGTCTATCTCCGCCACGCTCTGGGCGGGTTTAGCTATGGGCAGGAGGCAGTTTTGCCTGAGGAACAACGGCACCTCGTTTGGCAGCACATCTATGTAGTGCCAGCCCCGGCCCATGGTCTCCCGATAGAGGCCGGAGGGCGTAAATTTAATAAAGAGCATGTCCTCAGGGAGGTACACGTTCCGGCCGGTGACGTTTGGCCGGTGGACGGGCGTCACCATAAGTCCCTCCCCCAGCATGAGCTGGTCCTCCCGCTCCCGGGCGAGGGGGTCGCTGGGGTAGTCGAAGGCCAGGGGGCGGAAGTACATATCCCCCGAGAGGGCCGCCTTCACGAGCTCACTATATAGGTAGGGCAGCAGCGCGTAGCGCACGCCGATGACGTGGGCGAAGTCCGAGGTGTCCCCGAAGGCGTAGCACTCCTGGCGGCGGGTGCCGGAGGCGGTGTGGTCCCGCATGAGGGGCGTGAAGACCCCGAAGGCGAGCCAGCGGAGCAGGAGTTCCCGGCTGGCGTTCTCCCTGAATCCCCCGATGTCCGCGCCGGAGAATAGGAACCCGCACATGTTGAGGGAGGGCATCATGCGGATGTTGAGTTCAAGGTCCTCCCAGCGGGAGTTGTTGTCCCCCGTCCATATGCCGCCGTACCGGTGGGCGCCTATGTAGGAGGAGCGGGAGAAGATGAGGAGCCGCCGCCCCGGCGCGAGACGCTCAAAGCTCTCCGAGGCCGCCCGGAGCATGTTAAAGCCGTATAGGTTGTGGACCCGGTCGTGGTTCACGCGCCGGCCACCCATGTTGTGGTAGAATAGGGGATAGCTGGCAGCGCCGCCGAGGCCCCCCAGAGCCTCAAAGAGGGAGAATATCTCCATCCCGTCGCCGCCGCCCCCGAGGAACTTCTCCATCACGCGCCGCAGGCCCTCCATGCCCTCCCGGGTGTAGAAGACGGCGGGCTCGTTCATGTCGTTCCAGAACCCGCTGACGCCGCTCTCAATGAGATACTTATACTTGTCCCCGAACCACCGCCGGACCTCGGGGTTTAAAAAGTCCGGGAGGTACGTGACGCCGGGCCAGGAGGCGGTCTCGAAGGGTTCGCCGTCCTCGCCGGTGCAGAAGTACCCGCCCCGAAGTCCCTCGTCGCAGAGAGAATACCCCTCGTCCCGCTTGACGGCGGCGTCGATTATGGGCACGAGGTGTATGCCGAGCTCCCGCATCTCAGAGACGAACCCGGGGAAGTCCGGGATCCTCTCCCCGTCCACGGTGAAGTCCCTGTAGCCCTCCATGTAGTCTATGTCCATATAGATGGAGTCGAGGGGTATACCGCTCTCCCGGTACCCCCGGGCCACCTCCAGAAAGTCCTCCCGGGTCACGTACCCAAAGCGGCTCTGGCCGAAACCCATGGCCCACTTTGGGGGTATCCAACTGCGGCCAATTATGCGCCGGAACTCCCGGGTGACGTCGAGGAGGCTCTCTCCCTCAAGGACGTATAGATATAGATCCGGGTAGAGGGCCGTGACGGCGAGAGTGTCCTCCCGGGTGAAACCGACGTCAAACTCCACCCGCCCGGGGGAGTCGAAAAACAGCCCCACGGGGGCGGGGAAACCCAGGAGGAGGAAGTTGTGGGAGCCGTAGAGGCGGTCCGCACCGTCCCGGTGGTAGTCCTCGTCCACGTTGTAGCTCACGTAAAACCCGCCCCGCTTGTCTATCCCGCCCAGGGCCTCCCCCAGGCCGTAGACAGCCGTCCCCGGTGGGAGGGGTATCTCCATGCGGAAGTGCTCACCCAGCTCCACCGTCCCCACGCCGGGCGCGCCGGGGGTGAGGGGTATATCCTCCACCACCGCCTCGGTCTCAATGGGACTTCCAAATTTATATTTTTTGACTGACATCCAATTTCCTCCTTCGTCGTCGCTTAAAGTCGAAATAGCTCGAAATGAGTCAGGCCAAGGGCCTCCGCCTCATTCCCCACTCTCTGACCTCGCTCCTCCTCCCCCCACCCGATTTTCAATCGCGCGGGGACCCCTATGGCACACTTGCGTGACAAAATGTATTTTTCGACGTATGCCACCGAATAAATATTATATTGTGGTTTGTCTACAATCTGGAGTTGCTGTTTTTCTATAGCCTGAGTTTTTTACCACGCTGTGTTCACAAAAAGTTTACAAATAGACATCCTTATTTCATTGAAATTTCATCAAGATATGATACAATTATTTTGTGAGTAATGTGCGTTTTTGCCTAATGAAGGGGGGCATATGTATGAAAAAGTTCTTCGCTCGGCATAAGATTTTAACGGTTGTCACTCTCGTAATTCTCGTATTCGTTTCCTATGTGGGGCTGCGCCTATTGACGCACTCCATAACGCACTCCTTTGACTACCACAAGGTGAACGAGGCGGACATGCTGAATGTCTATCATGATGGGAATTTAGTTGCCTCCATCGAAGATCCGTCCGATTCATTGGGGGTCGTTGAGGCGATAGGTATCACAAGTCCGAAAAATCTCGGGCTCTCCCGCTCCAAAATGAAGGAATTGTATGCTCTGGAGTATACTTCAGACGGCGAAACGCTCTGCAAAATTTCCGTGCTCACACCCCGGGACGGCGAAACTCTTGCCGCTCTGGAGGAGAAGGGCAAGCTAAGCGAGTGGGTCAGACCGAACGGCGAATGTGTCATTATGAGAGATGGATTTTGTTACTTCACTTTAGGAAATAACTACTTCACCAACCTATTTGAGGCCATCGCGGCCTGACAGCAGTACAAAATATCGTAGCGCAGCTCCCTCTCCGGGGGCTGCGCTTTTTTAAATTCGTATTCTCCGCCAACGCCAACACTATCCGCAGGGGCGCTCATTTCACGAGTATGGAGTCCTTGTCCCCGTCCTCCTGGCCCCTGGGGGGCCGGCGGAGGTACTTCACCCGGGCCGAGGTCCTGTCGGGGGAGGGCACATCCGGGAGGTCGAGGGTAAAGCGCTCCGAGACGTTTATTATCCTCGTCCCCTGGAACTCCCTCTCCCGGGGGAGGGAGAAGTCGTAGCGCAGATGGACGTGGCCGTGGAGGAGGAAGGCGGGGTGGAACTCAGTCAAGATGTCCCGCAGCGCCTCAAAGCCCTGGTGGGCCGGGTCCTCCTGGTCCCCGAGGCCCCGGGGAGGGGCGTGGGCCACGACTATATCCACGCCCCCTGCCCGGCGGATGGAGTGGTGGAGCCGCGCCGCCCGCCGCTCCATCTCCTTTTGCGTGTACTGGAATGGGCCGGGGTTATAACGGAGGCACCCCCCGAGGCCCAGAATCCTCAGACCGTTGAAGGTCACAAGAGCGTCGTCAATGCACTCACAGCCCTCCGGGGGCTCGTGGGTGTAGCGGCCGTCGTGGTTGCCGTGGACGTACAGGAGCGGCACCCCCGCCATGGTGACGAGGAATGATAGGTAGTGGGGCTTTAGGTCCCCGCAGGATATGATGAGGTCGTACCCCGCCAGCCTCCCCGGGATGTAGTTATCCCAGAGCGCGGGACACTCCTCGTCCGAGAGGGCCAGGATCCTCACGGCTGCGCCTCCTTCTCCGGGGGTATGGACTCCCGGTGGAGACCCAGTTCCCGGACGAGCGCCCGGGAGATGGGCAGTAGCTGGTCGAACTCCGGTATGCGACCCGTCACGTTCTCGCAGAGCCAGTCCATGTAGAGTAGTTCCTTGTTCGTGAGCTCGCGGCCGTCACAGCGCAGAGCGCCGTCCTGGGAGCGGACGATCCTGGTGAATGGTGACACCGCGCCGGACTTTATGTTCTTTCTAAGATTCTCGGTGAGGGACTTCACGCCCTCCGGCACGTTGGGGGAGAGTTTCACGTCTATGACGCCGCTGTCCATCCCCAGCCAGTAGTTTATGCCCTCCTCGGTATCGCGGTTCTGCTGCCAGGCGCCGCTGAGCATGGACCGCAGGACCCGCTCGTAGAAGTGGCCCCAGAGCCAGCAGGGGGCGCCGAGGGGCGTGAGGGTGCCGTCGTCCTCTATGTAGTAGGTGCCGAAGTCTCCGTACTTTAGGTACTCCTGTCCCGGGGCCGGGGCGTCCCGGTTGGAGATGACCCTTATGCCCTCCTGGGCGAAGGGCTCCAGTGGGTTGCCGGGGGTGCAGGACCAGTGGAGGACTATCTGGGCCTTGGGGTTCGTCATCTGCGCACCGAGAGCGAAGGCGTTTATGGAGGCGGGGACGCCGAGGATGGGGTAGTCCGCTATGTAGCCTATCTTGTTATTCTCGGACATGGCCCCGGCGATGGCGCCCATTATGAACTTGGCCTCGTAGGCACGGCAGTAGTAGCCCCGGACGCTGGAGAAGGGCACGTCGGCGGAGCAGTTGAAGAATTTGACCTTGGGATATTTGACAGCCGCCTTCAGCGTGGCCCGCAGGAGGGGAGGGGCGGTGGTGAAGACCACCTTCGCGCCGTCGGCCACGGCCTGCTCAAGAAGTTCCTCCGTCTCCCGGGGTGAGTCCGCGTGGAAGTAACTGCGGACTATGAGCTTATCCCAGAGGGCCTTCTCCACGTAGTCCCGGCCCTTCTCGTGGCCGGTGGTCCAGAGGCTGGTCTCAGTGTCCTTCTGGTGGATGAACGCCACCCGCAGGGCGGCGGGGGCTGTCATGCGTGTTATTATGCTGGGATTCTCCTTCTCCGGGAGTTCCTTCAGGCTCACGCTCTCCTTCTGGGTGGTGGCCACAACGTCGCTCCAGAGGGAACCCAGCGTCTTCTTAAAGTCCCCGGTGACGCTCTCAAGAAATTCCTTGTAGGAGTAGACATGCAGCCAGAGAAGGAGCGCCTCCTCCGGGAGGAGCCCCCGCGCCTCGCCGCCGAGGGCCGTGAATGCCTGGAGGAAGTATGAGTAGCGCCCGGTGAATGCCCGGCGCTCGTCCTCGCTCCAGGGCTCGCCCATCTCTTTGCCGAGATACGCCGCGAGTTTCGCGTAGTCCCCGGGGCGGCGGAACTGTATGTCGTAGAGCTTGGAGCCCCGGTAGAACTCCAGGAACTCAGAGTACGCCTTGAGACGCGGGTCGTCTCCCTCCTCCGGCAGGACACGTTTTACAACGCCGGGTATACTGGCGGCGTCAAAATATTTAAGGACGCTCACCCGCTTGTTGCCCTCTTGGACGTAGAACTTGCCCAGATACTCATAGCAGAGTATGGGGTCCCGGATGCCCGCCTCCCCCAGGTGGCTGTCGCAGAGGGATATCCACTTGGCGGCGAACTCCGTCCCCTCGTCGAGGAGCGGTTTGAAACTGGGGGAGAACGCCGGGACGCGCCCCGCGGACTTCACGCCCACGATGAGCCCCGCGGGTATTTCCACGGACCCCACGTCCTGTACAGCCAATTTGTCCACGTCAGGACACACCTCGTCCAGGACCTCCGGGGAGGTGGGGCGGCCCTTCAGCGTCAGCTCCCGGACCTCCTTGAGGCCGGCCTTCTGGGCCTTTTGGTACTCGTCTTTAGCCAGGGTGATCATAATGATACTCCGATCTGCCGCGCTGCGGCTGTCCATGATTTATAAACACCTGTGGATAGAATACATTGACATAATAACGGCTCGACGCCGGATTTTCAACTGATATTATTGACGATAATCCCGCCGCGCCGCAGCCGCCTTTCAAGTATTTTAACCACACATATATTGGTCCATTTAACGGGACTTGACAATGGGAATGGAATAGTGTAAAATACATTCGTACAGCGGATATGAAGTCCGCGGGCCGCGGAGAACCGCGGTGAGCCGGGAGATTTGATCTATTAACAAGTCTACACATTTTGAAGTTCGTGTGCCAGGAAGGCGCGCGGGGGCGGGAGTGTCCCCATGCGTCTTTCTTTTTTTATTATTTTTAAGGAGGAAGAAAAAATGGCATGTTTCATAGTTCCCGCGGTTGAGGCCGTCGCCACGACAGCCGCCACCCATGTGCTCCGCCGCAAGGAGCAGAAGGCTCTCGCTCTCGGCGACACGAGGGTAGAGGAGAGCGGCAAGATCCCCTTCTCCAGAAAGCTCACCTGGCTCAATAATCTCCTCTGGGGCGGCTCCGGCCTTCTGGCCTTCGAGCACCTCTGGCACGGTGAGATAGTCCCCTGGTTCCCGTTCCTCACGAACGCCGCCTCGCCTGAGACAACGGCGGCCATGCTCCACGAGATGGCAACCGTCGGCACCTCCATGGCCGGGATCGTGACGGCGGCGTGGCTGGGCATGCTGGCAGTGGCCTCCGCCGCCGAGAGGAAATCCGCCACCGAGCTCTCCGCCAGGAACTGAAGGCCGGTAAATGACACTCCTCGTTACCGTCTTCGCCGCTGTGGCGGCAACAGCGGCCTGGTACAAAAATTACCCCCGGAACGACATGCTCCTGGGCCCCCTGTGTTTTATGTACTGGGGCGCCTCCCTCATGTGGCTGGTGGACGCCATATTTGAGTATATGGAGCTGGGGGCGGAGTATTTCACCCCGGCTCCGGCGGATATGCTTGGGGATCTCTATCTCGGGCTCTCCGTCGTGGCCCTGGGGCTCGTCATCTGGACGGTGATACTCCTTGTCAAGGACCCCAAAGGTGTGGTAAAATCTACACTGTTGAGGAAATAAAAGCCTCGGCGGCCCATCACGGGCCGCCGGATTTTTGACGACAGATTTTTTGTGGAGGTGGAGCCTTTGAAAAACGAGGTGAGGGACGTCCTCACGGCCCTGCGGGATGGGTCCATAACGGTGGACGAGGCCCTTTTGCGGCTGAAGACCGAGCCCTTCCGGGAGCTGGGTTACGCCAAGGTGGACTTCCACCGGCGCATCCGCCAGGGGGCGGCGGAGGTCATATACGGCGCGGGGAAGACGCCGGAGGAGATACTGGGCATCGCCGAGGCCCTGCGGGGCGACGGGGATGGCCGGGTGCTCATAACGCGCCTCTCGCCGGAGGCGGCCGCTGTCGTCTCCGCCCGCCTGCCCCTTGACTACAACGCCCGTGGCCGGGTGGGGCTCATCGGGGAGCCGCCGGAGCCGGACGGGATAGGCGATATTGTTATAGCCACCGGCGGCACCAGCGACATCCCAGTGGCGGAGGAGGCGGCCTACACCGCCGCCGCCCTCGGGAACCGGGTCACACGCCTCTATGACGTGGGCGTCGCGGGGCTCCACAGGCTCCTTGCCCACACGCGGGAGATCATGAGCGCCTCCGTAATAATAGCCATCGCCGGCATGGAGGGGGCCCTCGCCAGCGTCATCGGGGGCCTCGCGGACTGCCCGGTGATAGCCGTCCCCACGAGCGTGGGCTACGGGGCGTCCTTCGGGGGACTCTCGGCGCTCTTATCCATGCTCAACTCCTGCGCCAGCGGCGTCTCGGTGGTAAATATTGATAACGGTTTTGGGGCGGGGTACCTCGCCAGCATGATAAATCACATGGAGGTAAAAGAATGAGGACGCTTTATCTTGACTGCTCCATGGGCGCCGCCGGGGATATGCTCACCGCCGCCCTCCTGGAGCTCCTGCCGGACCCGGAGGCATTTCTCAAGCGGCTGAACTCCCTGGGGCTCCCCGGGGTGGAGATAACGAGGGAGACCGCCGTTAAGTGCGGCATCACCGGCACGCACGTAAAAGTGACCGTCTCCGGTGAGGAGGAGACCGAGCCCCCCGCGCCGACAGGGGCGCACAAAGTCCGGGTGCGGCCCGCCCACGGCGAGCACGTACATGAGCACATACACGAACACGAGCATTACCATGAGCATGAGCATGACCATCATGACCACGAGCACGGCCATGATCACCACCATCATCACCATCACAGCGGCATGGGGGAGATAGAGGCCATAGTCTCCGGCCTTGACATCCCGGAGAACGTGCGGCGGGACGTGCTGGAGGTCTACAAGCTAATCGCCGAGGCGGAGAGCCGGGCCCACGGCGTACCGGTGACGGAGGTCCACTTCCACGAGGTGGGGGCCATGGACGCCGTGGCGGACATAACGGCGGTGTGCCTCGCCATACACGAGCTCGCGCCCGATGAGATAGTGGCCTCGCCTGTGTGCGTGGGGAGCGGCCATGTCCGCTGCGCCCACGGGGTACTGCCCGTCCCCGCCCCGGCAACGGCAAGCATACTTATGGGCATCCCCACATACGCCGGGGAGATAAAGTCCGAGCTCTGCACCCCCACGGGCGCCGCGCTCCTGCGGCACTTCGCGGGGCGTTTCGGGCCCCAGCCCCAGATGCGCACCCTGGCCCTGGGCTACGGCATGGGCCGGAAGGACTTCGAGACGGCCAACTGCCTCCGGGTCGCCCTTGGGGAGACCGGGGATGGCCGGGACGAGATGATAGAGCTTTCCTGCAACGTGGACGATATGACCGCCGAGGAGATAGGTTTCGCCATGGAGCGGCTATTTGAGGCCGGGGCGGCGGAGGTGTACGCCGTGCCGGTGGTGATGAAGAAGTCCCGCCCAGGCGTCCTGCTGCGGGCACTCTGCCGGGCCGGGGACCGGGAGCCGGTGCTCACGGCATTATTCCGCCACACCGCCACGATAGGCGTCCGGGAGCAGAAGTTTGAGCGCTACGTCCTCGACCGTGAGGTGGAGACGGTGGAGACGCCCCTGGGCGAGCTCCGGCGCAAGACCTCCCGGGGCTGGGGCGTCACCCGGGAGAAGTACGAGTACGAGGACGTGGCCCGCGTGGCCCGGGAGCGGGGGATGAGCCTCCGGGAGGTGCGGGAGGCCCTTGAGGACGGCGGCCATGAGTGAGAAAAGTAAATTCGATGTCCTCCGGGAGATTTTGGCCGGTATGGGGAGCGTGGCTGTGGCCTACTCCTCCGGCGTGGACTCCACCTTCCTCCTAAAGGCGGCCCACGACGTCCTGGGGGACGCGGCCTTCGCCGTCACCGCCGCCTCGCCCATCCACCCCAGGAGGGAGCTTGAGGAGAGCCGGGAGTTTTGCGCCCGGGAGGGTATACGGCAGATAGTCCTGGAGGGGGAGGAGCTGAGCCTTCAGGAGTTCCGCCGTAACCCGCCGGATAGGTGCTACATCTGCAAGCGGGCGCTCTTCGCCCGGATAGTCGAGACCGCCCACCAAAACGGCGCGAAGTTCGTGGCGGAGGGCTCCAACGTGGACGACTTGAGCGACTACCGCCCGGGCCTCCGGGCAATTGAGGAGCTGGGCATCCGCAGCCCCCTCCGGGAGGCGGGACTTAAAAAGGCGGAGATACGCGCTCTCAGCCGGGAGCTGGGTCTCGCCACCTGGGACAAGCCGGCCTACGCCTGCCTCGCCTCCAGGTTCGCCTGCGGTGAGGAGATAGATGAGGCGAAACTCCGCATGGTGGAGTCGGCGGAGGAGAAACTGATGGATCTTGGTTTCCGGGAGGTCCGCGTGCGGATCCACGGAAAGGATCTCGCCCGAATAGAGGTGGAGCCGGGGAGAATACCCGAGCTCGCCGCCCCGGCCCTCGCCCGTGAGGTGACGGAGAGCCTAAAGTCCCTCGGTTTTCGCTACGTGTCGCTGGACCTCGCCGGATACAAAATGGGGAGCATGAATGTAGTCCCGGATGAGAGTAAAAAGTAAGCTTTTCGGCCCGCGGATCCCCGCGGGCCGAAAGTTTAGGCTTGATTTGTTCGCTTTTTTCGTCCCCGTCCCTCGGACAAAACATAAAGAAGTGTATATACCGCCATTATGCCGGAGACTATGGGGGCTATCATGCCAAGTTTCCCGGTGTCCTCGGCGAAGTGGCGCCCGAAGTACCAGACCATGGGTATCCTCAATAGCAGCGCCCCGCCGGAGCAGGAGACCATGGTGAAGAGCGTCTTCTCCCGGCCGTTTAGGTAGCCATTTAATATGAACACGATGCTCACGAGGAAATAGTCGTAACTATTTGACCGGAAGAAGGGCGCGCCGGCGGCGATTATGCCCGGGTCCTTCACGAATAGGCGTATCATGGACTGGGGGGATATCTGGGCCCAGAGCCAGAATAGCGCCGAGACGCCCATAGCCAGCCCCAGGGCGTACCAGAGGGACCTGCGGGCCCGCTCCGGTTTCCCCGCGCCGATGTTCTGGGCGGTGAGGGCGGAGAGTGCGCTGGCCATTGACGTGCCCGTCAGCATGGCGAAGACGTCGTACTTGCTGCTGACGCCAATGACCCCCGCGGCGTAGAGACTGCACCTGTTCATCACCACCATGAGGTACAAAAAGGATATCCTCACCATGAGCTCCTGTAGGGATATGGGCACGCCGATGCGCGCAAGCTCCGCCGCGAGACGGGGCCGGAGACGGAAACTTGAGAGACGGAAGTCAAAGAGGAACCCGCTTTTACGCAGATATATGACCGCCAGCACCATGCTGACGCCCTGGGAGATTATGGTGGCGAGGGCTGCCCCGGCCACGTCGAGCCCCAGGGCCGCCACGAAGAGAAAGTCGAGGGCCACGTTGAGAACGCAGGAGACGCCCACAAAGTACATGGGCCTCAATGAGTCCCCGCAGCCCCGGAGCACCGCGCTTATGGCGTTGTAGCCGCAGACAAATATGTTCCCGGCGGCGCATATTGCCACGTACTCCATGGTCTTCCCGAAGGACTCCTCCGGGGTGCTGAGGACTTTTAAGAGCGGCCTCTCAAAGCCCAGCATCAGCGCCGTTATGAGGAGTGCGAAGGCGCCAAAGAGGGTGAGGGAGGTGCCGATGACCTCCCGGACCTTTCTCATGTTGCCCTCCCCGGTGGAGCGGCCTATGAGTATTGTGCTCCCCAGGGTCAGGCCCGTCATGAGGGACGTCACTATCTGCGTCACCTGTGTGCCGGTGGAGACCGCCGCCACGCTCTCCGCCGCGCCCCACTTGCCTATGACGAAGAGATCCGCCGCGCCGTAGAGGGACTGGAGCAGGTTCGCCGCCAGAAACGGCAGCGCGAAACCCATGAGCGTCTTTAAAACGCCCCCCTTTGTGAGATCGTAGGAACCGGACATATATAGACCACCTTAATCGAGACAGCTGAGATAGAGGAAATAAATAATAGCCATGTTTTGCGGCTGCCGCGCGGCGGCGAGCAAAACGGCGAAATAAATAATAGCCATGTTTTGCGGCTGCCGCGCGGCGGCGAGCAAAACGGCGAAATAAATAATAGCCATGTTTTGCGGCTGCCGCGCAGCGGCGAGCAAAACGGCGATAAAAGCGGGACGCCTTTTGGGCGCCCCGCGTTTTACGGCGTGAAACTCGGGCTCAGCCGAGAGCCGCGGTGATTATTGCCATGGTGTAGACCTCGTCGGCGTTGCAGCCCCGGGAGAGGTCGTTGATGGGGGCGTTGAGGCCCTGGAGGATGGGGCCGTAGGCGTCGTAGCCGCCCAGGCGCTGGGCTATCTTGTAGCCGATGTTTCCGGCCTCGATGAGGGGGAATATGAAGGTGTTGGCGTAGCCGGCAACTGGGGAGCCGGGGAACTTGAGCTGTCCCACGGTGGGGCTGACGGCGGCGTCGAACTGCATCTCGCCGTCGATGGCGAGGTCCGGCGCAAGCTCTTTGGCGATCTTCGTGGCCTCGGCGGAGAGCGCCACGGTGCCGCCCTTGCCGGAGCCCTTGGTGGAGAAGGAGAGGAGAGCGACCTTCGGGTCGATGCCGAAGAGTTTTGCGGTCTTGGCGGTCTCAACGGCCACCTCGGCCAGTTTCTGAGCGCCGGAGACGGTGACGTTCCCCTCTTTGTCGAGGCTGTCCTCGTAGCTCAAGTTGATGGCGCAGTCGCCCATGCAGATGTTGCGAAGGGCCTCGTCGCCGGTCTCACGGGTGAGGATGAAGGCGGAGGAGACCAGGTGCGCGCCGGGTTTCGTCTTGATGAGCTGGAGAGCGGGGCGAACGGTGTCGGCAGTGGAGTATGTGGCGCCGCCCAGGAGGCAGTCGGCCACGCCCATCTTCACGAGCATGGTGCCGAAGTAGTTGCCCTTGGCCAGGGCCGCACGGCACTCCTCGGCGGTCATCTTGCCCCGGCGGAGTTCCACCATCTTGGCGACCATCTCGTCCATCCCCTCGTAGGTGGCGGGGTCGAGGATCTCACAGCCCTCGATGTCATAGCCGCCCTCGGCGGCCTTGGCCCGGACGACGGCGGGGTCGCCGATGAGTATTACGGTCAGCAGGCCCTCTTTTTTGAGGCGGTCAGTGGCCTCCAGGATGCGGGCGTCGTGCCCCTCGGTGAAGACTATGCGGCGTCCCGCGCCCACGAGCTTCGCCTTCAGGTTCTCTATCATTTCCATAGTAAATTCCTCCCATCAAAAATGTGTATTAGTTGTCAGGGGCGATATTTGCCAAATTACATATATTTTAACACTTCTCCCCCAGCTATGCAAGACATTTTACTCATCATAGAGCCCCCGCAGGAGCTCTATCTCCGCCTTGTACCCCGCAAGGTCGTTGGGCGTCTCCAGGTAGAAGGGGAGGGCCCTGAGCGCCGGGTGGTTTATCACCCTCTTGAAGGTCTCAAGCCCCAGGCTCCCGCCGCCTATCACCTCGTGGCGGTCCTTGTGGCTGGTGAAGGGGTTCTTACTGTCGTTTAGATGTATGGCCCGCAGCCGCCCGAGGCCAATGACCCGGTCAAACTCCGTGAGCACGCCGTCGAGGTCCCCCGCGATGTCGTAGCCCGCGTCAAAGATGTGACAGGTGTCAAGGCAGACGCCGAGTTTCTCACTGAGCTCCGTCCTATCTATTATCTCCCGCAGCTCCTCAAAATGTGACCCCACCTCCGTGCCCTTCCCGGCCATGGTCTCAAGGAGGACCGTGGTGGTCTGGTCCGGCTTTAGGACCAGGTTCAGCGTCTCGGCTATGAGCTCTATGCCCCGCTCCAGCCCCTGGCCCACGTGACTTCCGGGGTGGAAGTTATATAGGTTCCCCGGCAGGTGCTCCATCCTATCTAAGTCGTCCGCCATGGTGGTCCTCGCGAACTCCAGCACCTGGGGTTTCGCGGCGCAGGGGTTTATGGTGTATGGGGCGTGGGCCAGGAAGGAGTTGAGGCCCCGCGCCTTTGCGAGCTCCAGGAATTTTGCTATGTCCTCCCCGCCAATTGGTTTCGCGGCCCCGCCCCGGGGGTTGCGGGTGAAGAACTGAAAACAGCTGGAGCCGGTGTAGAGGGCATCCTCCGCCATGGCGCAGTAGCCCCTCGTCACCGACAGGTGACAGCCAATATTTAACATAACCTTGTATCTCCTTAACGGCGTGAAATTCTATGCGGATATTATACCACACCCGCCTCAATTATGGTATAATATTCTTAACTAATAAAAAACCGGGAGGCACACATGAGGGAGATAACATGCGGGGAGATAGAGAGCGCGGTGGAGGCGCTCTGCATAAAGGCCGCCACGGTCCTGACGCCCGACGTGGCGGGGGCGCTCCGGCGGGCGCTGGAGTCCGAGCCCTCGGAGGCCGGCAGGGCGGCCCTGGGGGATATCATAGAGAACTACAAGATAGCCGCGGCGGACGGCCTCCCCATATGCCAGGACACCGGCATGGCGGTGGTGTTCGCGGACATTGGCCAGGAGGTCCACATCGTGGGCGGGGACTTTAACGAGAGCGTAAAACGCGGCGTGAGCCGGGGGTACACCAATGGGTATTTAAGGAAGTCCGTGGTGGCGGATCCCTTCCGCCGGGTGAACACCGGCGACAACACACCGCCCGTCATACACGTCCGCCTCGTCCCCGGGGACGCCCTCACCCTCACCGTGGCCCCCAAGGGTTTCGGCAGTGAAAATAAGAGCGCCCTCAAGATGTTCCTCCCCAGCGCCAAGGTGGAGGAGTTCGAGGACTACATAGCGGGCGTCGTGAAGACCGCCGGCGCGGACCCCTGTCCGCCGGTGGTGGTGGGCGTGGGCATCGGGGGCACCGTGGAGATGGCGGCGCTCCTGGCAAAGCGGGCCCTCACAAGGCCCCTGGATGAGCGGAACGAAGATGAGTTCTACGCCGCCATGGAGGAGAGGACCCTTAAGAAGATAAACGCCCTCGGCATCGGGCCCCAGGGGTTCGGCGGCAGGAATACGGCCCTCGCGGTGAATATTGAGAGCTACGCCGCCCACATAGCGGGGACGGCGTGCGTCGTCAACATCGGCTGCCACGTCACCCGCCACGCCACAGTGGTCCTCTGAAACCTCACAAAAAATTTACGCCGTTTCAGAAATTTTTGTTCATTTTATCTCAAAGGTGTGGTATAATGCCAGTAGTGGGGGACCGGCCCCCGGAAACAGAAAGGAGTGACAGCGATGAAGTTTACTTTTACCGAGAAGAAACTACAGGCCTCCGAGGATGTCCGCAAGTACGCCGAGCGCAAGCTGGGGAAACTGGACAGGTTCTTCAAGAGCGAGGCCGACGCCTCCGTGACGTTCTCCACGGAGCGCGGGCGTTTCATTGTGGAGGCGACTTTGCGCAGCAACGGCATGATCTACCGGGTCAGCGAGATGACGGGGGATATGTACGCCTCAATTGATTCCGCTGCCGCCACCATCGAGCGGCAGATACGCAAGAATAAGACCCGCCTTGCCAAGAAACTCCGTGACGGCGCGTTTGAGAGGGAGATAAGGGAGCCCGCTGTGGCCTCCGAGGAGGAGGACGCGGAGCAGGAGTTTGACGTCATCCGCACAAAGCGGTTCTCCATAAAGCCCATGACCACGGAGGAGGCCATACTCCAGATGAACCTCTTGGACCACGAGTTCTTCGTGTTCAAGAACCAGGAGGACGAGGACCGTTTCGCGGTGGTCTACAAGCGCAAGAGCGGCGGTTACGGATTAATAGAGAGCGACTAATATAATGACTCCCAATGGGGGCGGCGCCGGCCGCCCCCATTAGTTTTGTCCGAAACGCCGGCAACACAAATATTGATTTTTTGAACACCGTGTATTATAATTGGGCAGTTACCTTCGGGAGTGATGTTTTAATGGCCAACATAAAAGACAACCGGCGCGTGCAATACACAAAGACCGCCCTGAGGACGGCCCTCTTGGGGCTCATGCTGGAGTGGCCCGTGGACCGGATAACCGTGAAGGACATATGCGCCGCCGCCGGGGTGAACCGGGGCACGTTTTACGCCCACTACTCCAGCCCCGAACAGCTCCTGGGGGAGATCGAGAACGACTTCTACATCGAGCTTTTGGCGGAGGTGGCCTCCTTCCACGAGGCCAGCGACGTGAAGAGGATATTCACGGAGGCCCTTCGGGCCCTCTGGGACAGGCGGGAGATAGCCTCCGCCCTCTTCGGCCCCAACGGGGACCGGGACTTCCTCGACCGGGTCATAAGTGTGGCCCACGACATGTGCATAGTTCAGTGGAGCTCCGTGAGCCCCCAGGTGAGCCGGGAATATTTGGAGTACGCCTACGCCTTTTTGTCCCTCGGGGTGGTGAACGCCCTGCGGCGGTGGCTCAAGTCCGACAGGGGCATGGCCCCGGAGGAGCTGGCGGCCCTCATGACGGACCTCTGCAACTTCGGCGTGGGGGGAGTGGTGGACCTTGCGAACATAAAGCCCCCTGTGGAGCGGACGCTCCCGGGCATCAACTAATAACTGAGGAAGAGTCATGAAAATATATCTCATACGCCACGGCGAGACGCCCTGGAACCGGGAGAGCCGCATCCAGGGCCGGGAGGACATACCCCTCTCGTCGGAGGGCCTGGAGCAGGCGAGAATGTGCGCGGGGGTCTTTAGCCGCGTGAATGTGACGGCTGTGCTGACGAGCCCCCTCTCACGGGCCGTGGAGACCGCGAAACTCATAGCCCAGGCCGCCTCCGCGCCCATATTCACAGAGCCCGACCTCACGGAGCGGGACTTCGGGTCCGTCTCCGGCATGAAGGTGGATATCTTTGACCCGGAGCGCTACGGCAGCGACTTGGAGCCCTTGGACGACGTGGCGGAGCGGATGGAGCGGGCCATCTTAAACTTTGCCGCCGGCCGCGCCGGGGACTTCGCCGCCGTGAGCCACGGCGGCGCCATAAACGCCCTCCTGCGGCGCTTGAGCCGGGGACAGGTGGGCAGCGGGAAGACACGCCTCAAAAACGCCGGCGTCAGCGTGCTGATATGCGAGGGCGGCGAACTCAGGATAGAGGCGGTGAACCTCGACGCCCCGGAGATACTTTCACTCTGCGGCGGCGCCGAGTGAGGCGTCCCCCGGGGAGACGGATATTTGTCAAAATGCCAAATAAACTTCTTGACACTTTGCGGTCGGGGCGTTAAAATAGAGGGTGGTATTTTCGGAATTTTGCACCTTTTTAAAGTAGGCGTCAGCCGGGCGCTCACCAATGGGGGGGTGCATTGGGGATATTTCGTAAAATATTATTGTGTACTCTAACCGATGCAAATAAGATCTTATCAGAAAGTGAGGTGTTTTCACTCGAATGCTGCCCTATGTTATCACAGCGATCATCGCCTTGGCCGCCGGCGCGGCCGCGGGGTTCTTTGCAGGGTTCAAGCGCCGTCAGCGAGATGACGAGAACCAGATCTTAGACGCCGAGGAGAAGGCAAAACAGATTATAAACGAGGCATACAAGAGCGCCGAGAGTAAAAAACGCGAGGCCCTTGTGGAGGCAAAAGAGGAGATACACGCAAACCGCACGGAGTACGAGCGGGAGGTAAAGGAGCGCCGGGCCGAGCTCTCCAAGCAGGAGCGCCGCCTTCAGCAGAAGGAGGAGAACCTGGACAGGAAGACCGAGTCCCTGGAGCGCAAGAACGAGCAGGCCGCCAAGAAACTCCAGGACCTGGAGGCCGCCCGGGAGGAAGTGGCTCTCATAAAGAAGAGCCAGATGGAGATGCTGGAGAAGATCTCCGGCTACACCGTGGAGGAGGCGAAGACCTACCTCATAAAGAACATCGAGGCCGACTGCACCCACGAGGCCGCAGTGAAGATGAAGGAGATAGAGGCGCGCCTCAAGGACGAGGCGGACACCATGGCCAAGGAGGTCATATCCCTCGCCATCCAGCGCTGCGCGGCGGACCATGTGGCCGAGGCCACCGTCTCAGTGGTACCCCTGCCCAATGACGAGATGAAGGGCCGCATAATCGGGCGCGAGGGCCGCAACATCCGCAGTATCGAGAACCTGACGGGCGTTGACCTCATCATCGACGACACGCCGGAGGCCATAACCGTCTCCTGCTTTGACCCCGTCCGCCGTGAGATCGCGAGGCTCGCCCTGGAGAAACTCATCCTCGACGGCCGCATCCACCCCGCCCGTATCGAGGAGATGGTGGAGAAGGCCCGCAACGAGGTGGACGCCACCATCAAGGCCGAGGGCGAGAGGGCCGTCTTTGAGACGGGCGTCCGCGGGCTGCACCCGGAGCTGGTGAAACTCCTGGGCCGCCAGAAGTACCGCACCAGCTACGGCCAGAACGTGCTGAACCACTCCAAGGAGGTGGCCCACATAGCGGGGCTCCTGGCCTCGGAACTGGGCGTGGACGTGGCCATGGCGAAACGCGCCGGACTCCTCCACGATCTCGGCAAGTCCGTGGACCACGAGATGGAGGGCTCCCACGTCCAGCTGGGCGTGGAGCTTGCCCGCAGGTACAGGGAGTCGCCGGACGTCATCCACGCCATAGAGGCGCACCACGGGGACGTGGAGCCCAGGACCATAATCGCGTGCCTCGTCCAGGCGGCGGACACCATCTCCGCCGCGAGGCCCGGCGCCAGGCGCGAGAACATCGAGAGTTACATCAAGCGCCTTGAGAAACTTGAGGAGCTCACCAAGTCCTTCAAGGGCGTTGAGACATGTTACGCCATCCAGGCCGGCCGCGAGATACGCATCATGGTGCGCCCGGAGGAGGTCAACGAGGACGAGATGGTGATCCTTGCCCGCGACATCGCCCGCAAGATCGAGGCGGAGCTTGAGTATCCCGGCCAGATAAAGGTGAACGTGTTCCGGGAGACCAAGGCCGTTGAGTACGCCAAGTAATTAAAAAAAGGCACAATTATTGGGCTGAGAGAGGAGCCACGCGGTTCCCTCCCAGCCCATTATTTTTGTTTAGATTCATCCCACGGCGGCGGCGTTGGCGGCGGACTCGAAGGCCGCGGCGGCCTCCGGGATATCGCCTCCGGCGCCTATCTCCTGGAGCATCGTCCACCAGGCGGTGCGGGCATTCGCCCAGCCCGGCGTCACCTGGTAGTAGTCGCCCAGGTACTGCCGGAGGATTATGTACTCGCTCATGAGGTCGTCGTTCTCGTAGATGTTGGGGACGTCCCGAACCGGGAAGAAGGTGGTGGAGAGGACGGTCTGGGAGTAGCGGGTGGTGTCCTCCGTCAGGAACCTGATGAAGGTCTTGGCGGCCTCTATGCGGGCCTCGTCGCCGTTATCGAATATACCGAACCCCCATATGCCCCCCTGGAGGTTGAAATCCCCATTGTCCGTGGGGAAGGCCAGGGGGAAGATGTCAAAGTCCCGGTCCGGGTCATTTATGGTCTGGGTGACCTCACAGCCCACGTTCCAGCAGAAACTCATGGCCAGCTCACCGGAGCTGAAACGCTCTATATTCTCCGTGCCCGTGGCCTTCGGGTCGAAGACTATGCCGTCAAGGCTCCGAAGGAGCTCCAGGGCCTCTATGTTCTCGGGGCTATTGAAGGTGTATCGGGTGTGCTCCGGGTCGGTGAAGGAGCCGCTATAGAGGTTTGTGACTAACGCCCTCGTGCCCTGGTCGCCCCCCTGGCCGCCGCAGAAGACCTCGCCCACGCGCTCCACGCCGTACTCCCGCAGGGCCTTGACGGCCTCTATAAACCCCTCCGTGGTCCAGGTGTGGCGCTCCTCGTCCACGTACTGCCAGGCCCCGGCGGCCTCCATGAGGTCCCGGTTCACCGCCATGCAGTGGGTTGTCATGCAGACGGGGTAGATGTACCGGGCGCCGTCGCCGCTGCGGCAGGCGGAGGCTATTGCATCGTATATCTCGCCGGAGACGCCGTTCTCCCAGATGTCGCTGAGGTCCACCATGAGGCCCCTGGCCCCCCAGTTGGCCGTCAGCCGCTCCGGCCCCTCGAATACGAGGTCCGGCGCCGCGCCTTGGGCTATGGCCTCCTCTATGTCGCTGTCCCCGGTCTCGTAGGTCAGGATGCGTACAGATAACCGTATCTCCGGGTGCTCCCGGTTGAAGGAGGAGACCACGGAGGAGACAGTGCTGCTGTTGGCCCAGCCCCCCACGGGGTACGTCCAGAGGGTGAGTTCAGTTATCTCCGGCTCTTGGGCGTCCGGGCCGCCGGGCTCCAATGTGTCCCCGGGGGCGGCGGGCTCGCCGCAGGCGGTGAGTGTCAATATGAGCGCAAGTGAGAGCGCCAAGAGCTTTTTCATTTTGGAACACCTCCAGGTCTCAGCTTAATTTAAGATGGCTCTTTAGGAGGGCGGTGACCTCCGCCATGTCGATGGGCTTTGCGGTGTGGCCGTTCATGCCGCACTCAAGACAGCGCTGTACGTCGTCCGAGAAGGCGTCCGCGCTCATGGCTATGATGGGTATGGTCTTGGCGTCCGGGCGCTCCAGGGCGCGGATGGCCCTCGTGGCCTCGTAGCCGTTCATGACGGGCATACGGATGTCCATGAGAATGGCGCTGTAGTAGCCCGGGGGGCTCGACTTTAGCATGTCTACGCACACGGCGCCGTTTTCAGCCCTGTCGATCTCCAGACCCAGGGTGGAGAGAAGCTCCTCCGCTATCTCCCAGTTAAGCTCGTTGTCCTCCGCTAAGAGTATCCTGTGCCCCGCAAGCTCCGAGGCGGCGGAGCTCTCGGAGGACGCCTCCTCCTCCGTCTCACCGCAGTACTGCCTCAGGTTGTAGTAGAGGGTGGAGCGGAAGAGGGGTTTTGGTATTATGCCGTTCACACCGGCGGCCCGGGCGGACTCCTCCACCTCCTCCCAGTCGGCGGCGGTGATGATGAGTATGACGGGCCCCTCCCCCAGGAGCTCCCGCAGTCGGCGGGCGGTCTCTATGCCGTCTATGCCGTCAAGGCGCAGGTCCACGAGGATCACGTCGTAGTCCCGGCCTGTCTCCTGGCGGTGGAGCTGGGCCCTTTTGACGGCGGCCTCGCCGCCCAGCTCCCAGTCCGCCCGGCAGCCGATGGAGCGCAGAGTGCCGGAGGCGCTCTCGCAGAGCATCTCGTCGTCGTCCACCAGAAGTATGTCGCCGACGTCCAAGGTCATGTCGGCCTCCTCGGTCAATGCCTTCTCAAGGTCCAGCGTGACGTGGAACTCCGTGCCCACGCCCGGCTCGCTCTCCACCTCGATGGAGCCCTGCATCGCGTCGATGATGTACTTTGTGATGGACATGCCCAGCCCCGCGCCCTCGGTCTTCTGGACGCGGCTGCTGTCCTCCCGGGAGAAGGTCTCGAAGATGTGCTCCTTGAACTCCGCCGACATGCCGATGCCGTTGTCCTTCACCCGCAGGTGTACCCGGACGTGGCCCTGCCCCAGTGGCGAGGCCTCCTCGTAGAGCACGGCGCAGATGTTCCCGCCCTCCGGCGTGAACTTTATGGCGTTGCCCAGGAGATTGAGAAGTACCTGGTTTAAGCGGATGCTGTCGCAGTAGACGTGCTCGGTGGGGATGTCATAGACGTACACGTCGAAACGCTGGTTTTTGGCGTTCACCTGGGGCTGGACGATGTTGACTATCCCCTGCATCGTCTCCTGGAGGGACATCTGCTCCATGTGGAGGGTGAGCTTGCCGCTCTCGATTTTCGACATGTCGAGTATGTCGTTTATGAGCCCCAGGAGGTGGCGGCTGGAGAGGGCTATCTTTTTAAGGCAGTTTTGCACCTGCTGCGTGTTGCCGAGATTCGCGCTGGCTATGGCCGTCATGCCCACGATGCCGTTCATGGGCGTTCGGATGTCGTGACTCATGTTGGATAGGAACTCGCTCTTGGCGCGGTTTGCGTGTTCGGCGGCGCGGCGGGCCTCGTCCAGCTCCCGCATCTGCTTGCGGGTGAGCAGGATGTACCAGATGAACACCGTGAGGAGCCCCAGGAGTATGACGACGCAGCTTATGACCGATGAGCGCTCCCAGGACTGACTGAGGCTCGTCACCAGCCTATCGAGCTGTCCGTAGGGCATGAAGAGCATGAGGTACCACTCGGAGTAGGGGAGCTGGGTGCTGTATAGGTGCCGCCGGTCACCCTCCAGCGTGAACTCGGCGGTGTAGTCAAGGCCGGCGTCCATGGCCTCCCGCAGCTCCTTTAGGTACTGTTCGCCGGATATGCCGCCCACGTCGTCATAGCGGTCCCGGACGCGCTGAAAGTAGGAGTCGTCTGTTATGTCGCTGTCCCGGAGGATGAAGTTACCATCCATGTCGATGATGAAATAGTATATCATGGCGTTGTCGGAGTCGAGGGACAATGTGTCGCTGATATAGCTTATGGGCAGCGCCGCCACGAGCGCCGCGCTCTCGCCGCCGTCGGACATGGGGTAAGCCGCGGGGATGCCCATAAGGAGCGTCACCTCGCCGCCGCCGTCCCGGCCCAGGGCCATCTTCTCCTCGCCGTCCATGAGGGAGCGCAGGAACTCGCCGGAGTCCTCCACCTCTATCTGACTGCCGTACAGCATCTCAAAGGCGCCGTCGGCGCCGTAGAGGGCCAAGTGGTCGAACCCCCGGGCACGGGCGTTGTAGCTGAGCGTCACCTGCATGGAGGTGCTGTTCTTCACCCTGTCCGGCGGGCAGGAGTCCACCAGCGCCCCAACTTGGGAGAGCCGCAGCTCGATGGCCGTGCCGAAGTGGGCGGCGGCCTGTTCGCTCATACCGGCCATGTACACGGAGCCTATCCCGCCGATGGCGTCGGCGCTGCGCCTGTTCATCCGCACTGTAATAAAGGAGAACACCGCCACGCATAGCGCGGAGATGCATATGAGACTTATGACGAGGCCCCGGGTAGCCTTGTGTTTCACGTATCTTCCCCCTCTCCGCCCGCCGCTTTTTTCCCAGTGAAAAATGGCTGCGGGACGTTTCGAGCTTGCTTTTTTTGCAGAAACATTGTATCATGGTTCATTGAGAAAGTAAATCGCTTTTCGCTCAAACTGGGGGGCGACTTACAAAAAATCCATCCGCCGGAAAATGAAAATCACAAGGAGGTAATGGGCATGTGCGGCAAAAAGACCGTGTCCGCGGCAGAGGCTCTGGAGCTGCTGCGGGCGGGCAACAGAGAGTTCATCGGCGCCGGGAGGCCCCTGGGGGATGTCTCCTCGGAGGTGAGGGCGAGGACGTGCCGGGAGGGGCAGACCCCCTACGCGGTGGTCATCACCTGTTCCGACTCCCGGGTCATACCGGAGGCCATATTCTCCGCCGGGATAGGGGACATCTTCGTCATACGTTCCGCCGGGAACGTCATCGGGGACCACGAGCTGGGCAGTACGGAGTACGCGGTGTCCCACCTGGGGTGTCCCCTCGTCCTGGTGCTGGGGCACACGAACTGCGGGGCGGTGGACGCCGCCATCCACAACGGCGGCCACGGGTTTGTTAAGTGCATAACTGACGAGATAGGCCGCGCCATCGGCTGTGAGACGGACCCCACCCGGGCCAGCGTCCTGAACGTTCAGCGCGCTGTGGAGGTCCTGCGCCGGAGCCTGGGCTGCGGGGAGAATGGCCCCGAGTTTGTGGGCGCGCTATACCACATTGACACCGGGAAAGTCGAGTTTATTTAATAGCCGTTTTGCTCGCCGCTGCGCGGCAGCCGCAAAACATGGCTAATTTTTCACCCTTTTAATCAAAAATTTTTGAGGAGGTAGAGCACATGGGAGAACTGACCGGAAAGACCGTGATCATCACCGGCGGCGGGAGGGCCGCGCTGAAGGACGGCTCCGCCGGCTCCATCGGCTACGGCATCGCCATCGCCTTCGCCAAGGAGGGGGCGAACATCGTGGTGACGGGCCGCAACGTGAAGAAACTGACTGACGCCAAGGAGGAGCTGGAGCGCCTCTACGGCATAAAGGTGCTGCCGGTGCAGGCGGACATAAACGCCGGCGCCGACAACGAGGCCACTGTCCGGAGGGTGGTGGAGGAGACTATCGCCGAGTTTGGCCGCATAGACGTGCTGGTGAACAACGCCCAGGCCAGCGCCTCCGGGGTGCCGCTGGAGGAGCACACCACGGAGCAGTTTGACCTGGCCATCTACTCGGGCCTCTACAGCGCTTTCTATTATATGAAGGTGTGCTATCCATATCTCAAGGAGACCCGGGGGTCCGTCATAAACTTCGCCTCCGGCGCGGGGCTATTTGGAAATTACGGCCAGTGCGCCTACGCCGCCGCCAAGGAGGGCATAAGGGGCCTCTCCCGCGTGGCGGCCACGGAGTGGGGGAAGGACGGGATAAACGTGAACGTCATCTGTCCTCTCGCCTGGACGGCCCAGCTTGAGAACTTCCGGGACGCCTACCCGGAGGCCTTCAAGGCCAACGTCCACATGCCCCCCATGGGCCACTACGGGGACCCGGAGCGGGAGATAGGGCGCGTGTGCGTGCAGCTCGCCATGAGCGACTTTAAGTACCTCTCCGGCGAGACCCTGACCCTTGAGGGCGGCATGGGCCTGAGGCCGTGAGCTAATAAAAACCCGGGGGCGTCCCCTCATAAAGGGGGCGTCCCCGAACTCTGAACGAAGAAATATAAGGAGGAGCCTATGCCCATAGAATTTCACCGGCGGGAGGGTATATTCCGCCTCGAGACGCCGGGCACCACATACCTCATGGGCCTTGCGGAGGACGGCAGCTTGGGCCACGTCTACTACGGCCCCAGTGTCCCGGACAACAACATGGGGTACCTCATGCGCACCGGCGAGCGGCCCCTGGGACCCTGGGAGAGCCCCAGGGAGAGGGCGTCATTTGACGACGTCTTCCCCTTCGAGTACCCGGCTTTCGGGGGCGGGGACTTCCGGGAGCCCTGTCTCAGGGTGCGGGACGCCCAGGGCGCCGAGAGCTGCGCCCTTAGGTATGAGGGTCACGTCATACGCCCCGGCAAGCCGCCCCTCCCGGGACTCCCCGCCGCCTACGGCGGGGCGGGGGAGTGCGACACCCTGGAGCTCACGCTCCAAGACCCGGTTTTGAAACTGCGGGTGACGCTCAGTTACACCGTCTTCCGGGACACGGACGCCATATGCCGCAGCGCTCGGATAGAGAACGCCGGCGGCGGCCCGGTGACGCTGACAGCCGCCCTCTCGGCCTCGCTGGAGCTGGATAACGAGGACTTCGACGTCCTGACCCTCCCCGGCTCCTGGGCCAGGGAGCGGACGATAGACCGCCGTAGATTGAGTCACGGCCCCCAGGGGGCCCACTCCCTCCGGGGGATATCCTCACACCAGTTTAGCCCCAGTATAATTTTGGCCCAGCACACCGCCACCCAGGAGCGGGGGCTCGTGTACGGCGGGACGCTTGTGTACTCCGGGAACTTCCTCACCCAAGCGGAGCTCGACCAATTTGAGCGGGTCCGGGTGGTGCTGGGCATACACCCCCAGGGGTTCGGGTGGCGTCTGGAGCCCGGTGAGAGTTTCCAGACGCCGGAGGCGGTGCTGGTCTGCTCGGAGGAGGGCCTCGGCGGGATGAGCCGCGTCTTCCACGACTTTATGCGGCGCCACCTCATCCGGGGCCAGGGGAAACACAGACCGTCGCTTGTGAATAGCTGGGAGTCATTCTACTTTGACTTCAACACCGAAAAACTCCTCGACCTTGGCCGGGCGGCGGCGGAGTGCGGAATAGAGCTCCTGGTGGTGGACGACGGCTGGTTCGGGGCCCGAGATGACGACAACTCGAGCCTCGGCGACTGGCGGGAGAACACCGGGAAACTCCCCGGGGGCCTCAGGAGGCTGGGCGAGGAGCTGGGGGCCATGGGGGTGGCGCTGGGCATATGGGTGGAGCCGGAGATGGTTTCTAAGGACTCCGACCTCTACCGCGCCCACCCGGACTACGCCATGACCATACCGGGGAGGGAGCCGGCCCTCGCGAGAAATCAGCTCGTGCTGGACCTAACACGGCGGGAGGTGCGGGAGTGTGTGTATAGCCAGATCTCGGCGCTATTGCGCTCCGCGCCCATAAAGTACGTTAAGTGGGACATGAACCGGCCCCTCACCGACGTCTACACCCCGTCCCTGCCGCCGGAGCGCCAGGGCGAGACAGCCCACAGGTACATGTTGGGTGTGTACGAGCTGCAGGAGCGCCTGGTGACGGACTTCCCGGATGTGCTCTTGGAGAATTGCAGCTCCGGGGGCGCCCGGTTCGACGCCGGTATGCTCTACTACAGCCCCCAGATCTGGACCTCCGACAACACCGAGGCGGCGGACCGGCTGAGGATACAGGAGGGGGCGGCGCTCATCTTCCCCCTCTCCTCCATGGGCGCCCACGTGGCCGCCTGCCCCAGCCACATAAACGGCCGTGTGACGCCCTTTGAGACCCGGGGACGGGTGTCCCTCACCGGCGCTTTCGGCTACGAGCTGGACATCACGAAACTCACCCCCGCCGAGCGGGCCCTCATACCCGTACAGCTTGAGGAATACAAGAAGTACGGCCCCGTCTTCCGGGAGGGCGACTACTACCGCCTGGCCTCCTGGGCCGGGAACGGCGTCTATGACGCCCTCATGTCCGTGACGAAGGATAAGTCCCTGGCGGTGGTGGTCTTTGTGCAGGTGCTCTCCCGCACCAACTGCCGCTCCCTCCGGCTGCGTCTCCAGGGCCTGGAGGGCCCCGCCCTCTACCGGGACACCGCCACGGGCGAGGTGCGCTCCGGCTTTGGCTGGATGCGCGGCGGCCTACTCCTGGGCCCCTTCACCGGCGACTTCGTTAGCAAACTCACTGTCCTTGAACGTGTAGAGACGGAGAAATAGATAGACGTACCGGGACGGTGATTTGCCGCCCCGGTACTTTTTTGGTTTATTCGGCGCCCGGCTCCGCGTAGGAGCTAAAGAGCGTCACCATGTCCTCATATAGTTTCTGTGGCCGCGCGGCGTGGAGCTTTTTAGCCGCCTCAAGCCCCTGGGAGGAGAGCTCACACCGCCGCCGGGGGTCGAGGCCCGGCATCTCTATGAGCCGGTAAGAGGCGAGGGCGAAGAAGTCCAGGTCCTGGAAACTCCCTCGCTGTTGCAGAAGATCCTGTGCTATGGCAAGGGCCCGTTCATAGAGCTCCGTGGCCCCCGCTGTGTCACCCTGGGAGCTCAGTACCCTCGCCGTGTGGACGCAGGTTATGCCCAGATCCCGCATCATATTCGGCGTGCCGTACCTCCGGGCCAGATCCTCGGAGATCGCGAGGGCCTCTCTATATAGTTTCAGCGCCCCAGATGTATCCCCCTGGGCCTCAAGGATCCAGGCAATATTATTGCAGCTCACGAGGATATCTGTCATCACGTCCGGGGTGGCGGACTGCCGGGCCAGTTCCCGGCGGATGGTGAGGGCCTTCTTATATAGTTCCAGCGCCCCATTGAGGTCCCGGCGGGCCTTTAGCACACCAGCCACGTTGTTGTAGCACGCCGAGAGGTCCTGTAACGCCTTCGGCGTACCGCTCTCCCCGGCCAGCTTTTCGCGGATGGCCAGGGCCCGCTCGTATAATTTCAGCGCCCCCGCAAGGTCCCCCTTGACCTCCAGTATCCCCGCCACGTTTTCACAGCTCACACTGAGGTCCCGCCTCATCTCCGGGGTGCCGAACCTCTTTACCAGCTCCTCCGAGAACTCAAGGGAGCGCCTGAAGAGCTTGAGGGCCCAATCGAGTTCGCCCTGGGCCTCCAGTAGAACTGCCACGCTGTCGCAGGCTACCGAGAGGTCCCGCAGCGCCTCCGGTGTGCCTGATTTCCTGGCCAGCTCATCAAAGAGCGCCAGGGACCGCTTATGCAGTTTTAGCGCCCCCGCGAGATCCCCCTGATCCTCCAGCACCCTTGCCACGTTCGCGCAGCTGACGCCCAGATCCCGCCTCATATCCGGGGTGCCGAACCTCTTTGCCAATCCCTCGGAGAGCTTGAGGTCCCGCCTGTAGAGTTCAAGCGCCCCCGCAAGGTCCCCCTGGTCCTCCAGCACCCTTGCCACATTCATACAGCTCACGCAGAGACTTCTCACCATATCCGGGGTGTCGAACTTCCGGGCAAGATCCTCGGAGATCGCAAGAGCACGCCTATATAGCTTTAGCGCCCCCTCGAGGTCGCCCCGGGTCCTCAGTATCCTCGCCACATCATCGCAGCTCACACCCAGGTCCCGCAGTATATCAGGGGTGTCAAACTTCTCTGCCAACTCCTCTGAGAGCTTGAGGCACCGCTCATATAGTTTCAGCGCCCCATCAAGGTCCCCCTGGACCTCAAGGATCCTCGCCACTCTGCCGCAGCTTATTATGATGTCCCGGCGGGCGGAGGGGGAGCTGTTGCCCTTGGAGATATCCTCCTGGATGTCGAGGGCCCGCCGATAGAGCTCCATCGCCCGCTGGAGATCGCCCTCGACCATGAGCACCGAGGCGATCTTGCTGTAATTTATGGATAACTCCCGCCGGGCGGCTGGGGTGCCGAGCTCCTGGGCAAGTTTCCGGCGGATGTGGAGGGCACGCTTATAGAGCTCCATCGCCCCCGCAAGATCCCCCTGGGTCTCCAGGATCCCCGCCACATTGTTGCAGCTGACGCCGAGCTCTCTGCAAATCTCCGGGGTGCGCTCCTCCTGGGCGAGCTCCTCAAAGAGCGCGAGGGCCCGCTTGTAGAGTTTCATCGCCCCCGCCAGGTCCCCACGGGTCTCCAGTATCCGCGCCACACTGTTGCAGCTTATGCCGAGTTCTTTGCGGATCCCCGGGGAGCGGTCCGCCTTAATAGACTCCTCGTCGATGGCCAGGGCCCGCCTATATAGTTTCAGCGCCCCGTCGAAGTCGCCCCGGGTCTCCAGTATCAACGCCACGTTGACGCAGCACGCGCTGACGCCGCTCAGCATTTCCGGGGAGTCAAACTCCCGGGACAGATCCTCGCAGACGGCCAGGGCCTTCCCATATAGTTCCTGCGCCCCGTCGAGATCCCCCCGGGCGCGGTGTATTTCGGCCACGTTGGCGTAACTGTTGGCAAGGGTCTTGAGGGCGCCGGGCCCGTCGCTGCCTTCCGCCACCCTCTGAGCTGCGGTGAGGCCCCGCTCGTAGAGCTCCAGCGCGCCGTCGAGATCTCCAATAGCCTCCAACACGGTGGCGAGTTTATTGCAGCTGATGCCGTAGTACCGCAGGGCGCGGGAAACTCTTTTGTCCTCGGCTGACTTTGTCCGAAAGAGGAAACGCGGCGCCCGGCGGACGCGGGCGGCGTCCCTGTCCCTGACGCCCACCTCTGACCTGGCAACGGCCAGACGCAGAGCCCTCTCGGCGGAGGCATACTTCCCCCATGTGGCGCAGTAGTCCCCGGCCAACAGGCACCGCCAGACGAGGTCGTGCCGCTCGTCGTCTGTGAGACGCTGGTCGATGTCCGGCACTGACGCGAGATAGAGTGCCCCGTATTCCGAGAGCTTGTCCGGGTCGGCCCTGAGTGTTGCGAGGTATTCCCGCTCCATGGCCTCCGCGCCGTCCACGGCGCTGGCGGAGTACATGCCGCTGGAGGAGAGCCACTGGCGCAGATAGAGGTGTGTTAATTCCACCGTCTCCTTGCCCCAATCGTTTTTGCCCTCCCGGAGGAGAACTTTCACGCGCCTAAGGAAATCTTTCCGTTTTCCGTCGCTCCAGTGGAGAACGTTACGCAGTTCATCTTTGGGCAGGGGTTCTGAGGAGGCGAGGAGCAGGTCGAATGCCGGACGCCACTCCCGCTTATACTCCTCCACGTCCGGGAAGAACCAGGTGAACCAACGGTGAAATGCGTCGGACATCCCCGAGGGGAAGGAGGAGGTGTCCCGGAGGGTTAATTTCCCGCTCAAAATTCCCTCCGCCACCAGCTGGGCGTAGAGGAATATGCCGCCGCTGCGCTCTCTTAACGCGGTGAGTGCGTCACCCCACTCGGGGTCGGAGCCGAAACGCTCGCCAAGAATAGCCTTGAAGTACTCCTCCACGTCCGAGAGGTTCCGCGCCTCGGCGCCGTGGAGTTCCAGGTGGTGTGCCCCGCCCAGGGGTTCCTGTACCGACGCCACCTCACGGGCCGTCACAAGTATTCTCAGCCATTTCGGCAGGCGCGGGGCGAACTGCCCCAGCACCTGGGCCACGGTGTTGGACTCGCCCGATGAGCACTCATCAAGACCATCTATCACCACGCAAAGCGTCTCACGGCTGCCGTCCACCATGAGCCGTCCCATGGGTCCAGTGAAGAGTAAATCAAAGAGCTCCGAGGGCTCCATGCTGCCGAGCCTCTTTTCATGCTCGAGGGAGGCGATAAGCGCTGACCTATAATCCGGTATCCGGCAGGCAAGAAGGTAGGCGAGGGTCATGAGGAGCGTCCGGGACTCGTTATAATGGGGGTGACTGAACTCACAGAATAATCCCGCCGCGACGCGGGGGTTATAGTGTATGTAGTGCGCGGCGAAGGCGCTCTTGCCCACGCCGGGGTCGCCATATAGGACGCAGAGGCGGTTACCGTTGGGGTCGTTTAACCAGTCCTCCACCTCCTGGGTGAGCCAACCGCGACCGACGAACAGGCGGCTTAATAGATCCCGCTGCTTGCCGGTGCTGTAGTTGACGTAGAGCTTTTTCTTGAGCTCCGCAATTTGTCCCGCGAACTCCTGGCTGTCGGGACTCTCAATGACGCGGATGAGCTCCTCCATCTTCCCCTTGAACCAGGGCTCAAAGACCGCCTCGCCCTCGCTGAGTTTCTGTTTCCATTCGCTCATGTCGAGCCACTGGAGGTGACAGAGGGAGGGTGGCGGCTCAACAAGACGCTCGGGTTCCAGGAGGACCGTTTTGATATTGCCGCCGCTGACGCCGATGGCTATGGAGAGCTCATCGAGGCAGACGCCGGGGTCCCGGACGGAGTGCCGGGAGAGGCAGGAGACGACCCCCTGGCTCTCGGAGACCCCTTGCATGATGCGCCGCCGCCAGTCGTCGCCGGTGTGGATCTTGTCCTCGTCCATCCAGACCTTGTGGCCCCGCCCCCGGAGGGCGGCCACGATACGGCGGCAGATCTCCGCCTCCGGGTGGCCGTAGCTCAAGAAAAGGCGAAGGGGTTTGAATGGTTTCTCCTCCGCCTCTAAAAGTTCAAATTTCGCCCTGCAGGAGAAACAGATCCCGATATTTCCCGCCCGCGTCACGTCCTCGGAGCCGCAGACCGGGCAAATAATCTTGTTCTCTATCCCATCCGCCATGGATTTCCCTCCTCACGAGCCCAAACATTTGCGGAAGTATGACGCCATGTCCTCATACCTCCCCGGCGGCCCGTAGCGCTCAAGGGCGCTTTGGAGCTCGAGGCCCCTTTTGGCGAGCTCAGCCCGCCGTGCCTCCGGGAGTGTCGGCAGGAGCGCCATACCGTATAGGGTGGAGATGGCGGCGTCCAGGTCCCGGAGGACCCCGCCCTCCCGGAGAAGGCCCTCCCGGACCTCCAGTGCCCGCTCGAAGAACTCCTGGGCCCGGGGCATGTCCCCCATCTCCGCGTAGAGTTCGGCTATGCCGTCACAGCTTATGCCCAGGTCCCGCCGTGCCTCCGGGGTGCCCAGCTCCCGGACCAGCTCCTCCGCCAGGGCGAGATCCTTCTCATATAGCTCCAGCGCCCCCGGAAGATCCCCCAGGGTGAGGCGCAGTCCGGCGGCGTTGCAATAAGCTACGCTGAGGTCCCGGCGCATACCCGGCGACTTGTCCTCCCGGGATAGCTCCTCCGCCACGGCGAGGCTCTGCTCATAGAGTCCGAGGGCGGTCTTGAGCTCTCCCCGGGCCTCATAGACGCCCGCCGCGTTCCCGTAGGAGATACTGAGGTCCCGCCGGGCTCTCGGAGTGCCCAGCTCCCTTGCCTGACGCTCCGCCTCCGCCAGGACGAGCTCGTAGAGCTTGAGAGCCCCCTCGGTGTCGCCCAGCTCCTCCATCACCTCCGCCGCGTTGTCGCGGCTTATGGAGAGTTCCCGCCGGGCGTCCGGGGTGCCAAGCTCCCGGGCCAGCTCCTCGGACATGTGCATACTCTTCAGGTATAGTTCCAGTGCCTCCTGGAGGTTGCCCTTGAGCTTTAGTATCTCCGCCACGTTCCCGCAGCTTATGGCGTACCTCCTGCGGGCGGGGGGACAGTTATCGTCCTTGAGCGTCAACTCCCATATGGCCATGGACTTCTCAAAGAGATCAAGTGCCTCATTAAGTTCCCCCTGTGCCTCTAAGACCCCCGCCAGGTGCTCGTAGGCGAGACTCAGGTCCCACCGGGCCTCCGGGGTGTCCCGGCGCTCCATGAGCTCCCGCCGGATCTTTAGAACTATCCTATATAGCTCCGCCGCCCCATTGAGGTCCCCCTTATCCTCCAGGACCCCCGCCGCCAGGGCGCAGTAGACGCTGTAGTCCCGGCGGTCCTGGTCCCCGCCGGTCTCCTTTAGGAGCTCCCAGGAATTGTCGATAGCCGCCGAGTAGTGCTCCAGCGCCCCCGGAAGGTCCCCCTGGGCCCGGAGGGCCCCGGCTATGGCGCTGTGGCATATGGAGACGCCCCTCCGGGCCCCGGCGTCGCCGAGGCGGAGGGAGAGGAGGGCAGTCTCGAGGCCCCGCCCGTAGAGCGCTATCGCTCCCGCAAAGTCCCCGAGTCCCACCCGGATGCCGCCGGCGCTGATGCAGGATACCCTGAGTACCCTTCGGGAACTCTCACCGCCCCCAGCCCGCACTGCCTCCTCCGCCATAGCGAGGGCCTTGTCGTATAGCTCCGAGGCCCCTGCAAGATCCCCCTGGTCCCGCAGGGCGTCGGCCTCGCGGCTCATGCGTATGGCCATGTTCTCTATGGCCTGGGGGTTTAAAGTGTTATTATCCGTCATAGCGTGACCTCCTTGTGGAGAGATGGGGGAGGGGCGCGTCACAGCTTGGACTTAAAGAAGGAGCACATTATCTCGTAGCGCTCTTTGGGGTCATCCTTGTTGAGTTTCTTCGCCACGATGAGCCCGTACTCCGCCATGCGGCGGCGTTTCTCAGTGCCGAGGCCCGGGACGCCCACCAGCTTATAGAGGACGAAACCCAGATCGTCAAGGTCCCCGGCGCTGCCGCGCTTGCGGTAAAGCTCCTCCGTCAGCTTGAGGCTCCGCTCAAAGAGCTGGATGGCCCGCTCGTTGTCCCCCATGCTCTGGGCCACGGAGCCGAGCCTATTGACGCACACGCACACGTCCCGGCGGCTCTCCGGGGTGCCGTGCTGTCTCTTGAACGTCTCCATCGCCAGGACCGAGGCCCGCTCAAAGAGCTTGTATGCCCCCGCAAGGTCACCGTTCGTCTCGTGGGAGGAGGCGCAGGTGAAATAGCTCACGAAGAGCCCACGCTGGGTCTGGGGGGTGTCATCCTTCTTTACGATGAGCTCCCGGAGCTCGATCTGCCTGTCGTAGTGGGCCATGGCGGCGTCGTCGCGCCCCAGGGACGCGGCCAGCTCCCCGGCCTCGTCGTGGCCCATGGCCAGGGTCCTATCGAGCTTGAGGGGGGAGTCCTCGCCCGCCAGGTGCTCTATCACGGCGTTGCCCTTCTCGTAGAGCTCCAGCGCCCCGGCGTTGTCCCCCTGCTCCTTGAGGACGTCCGCCAAGAGATAGTAGGTGATGGCCAGGTCCCGGCGGCTGGAGGTGGAATCGCTCCGCTTGACCACCCGCTCAGAGAGCTCTATGCTGCGGCCATAGTAGTACCGGGCCCTCTCGTAGTCCTTGAGGGAGAGGCAGATCTTGGCGGCCTTGTCGTAACTGACGGAGAGATCCCCCAGGGTGCCGATGGACTCGTTGTCCCGGACAAGCTGTTCCGCGATGGCGATGTCCTTCTGCCGGTACTCCATCGCCCGCTGGAGATCGCCCTTCGACAGGAGCACCGTGGATATCTTGCTGTAGCTTATGGAGAGGTCCCGGCGGCACTCAGGGGAGTTGTCCATGCGGGCCAGCTCCTCGCTTATGGCCAGATCCATCTCGCAGTACTTGAGGGCCCCGTCCAGATCCCCCTTGGCCTCCAGCAGCCCCGCTATCTTGTTGTAGCTGACGGAGAGGTCCCGGCGGGCGTCGGGGACGTCGCGCATCTTCACAACTCTCTCGGCCAGCGCCAGGGCCCGCATGTACTGCTCCAGCGCGCCGTCCAAATCGCCCATGGCCTTCAGGGTGTCGCCCATGGCGTTGCAGCTTACGTTGAGGTCTCTGAGGGCCGTGGGCGTGCCGCCCTCCTGGGCCAGCTCCTCGGAGAGCTTGTAGTCCATCTTGTAGTACTCCAGCGCCCCCGGAAGGTCCCCCAGAGCCTTGTAGAGTTTCGCCAGCTTGTTGTAGCATATACTGAGGGATCGCCTGGCGTCGGGGGTGCCCAGCTCCCGCACCAGCCCCTCAGCGAGCTCCAAGTCCTTCTCAAAGAGCTCCTTGGCCCTCGTGTAGTTGCCTAATTTCTGGAGAAGTGCCGCCACCTTGCTGTAGCTTATGGAGAGGTCCCGGCGGGCGGAGGTGGAACTGTCCTCCCGCGCCAGCTCCTCCCGGATGGCGAGGGCCCGCTCGTAGAGCTCCAGCGCCCCGTCGAGATCCCATAGGTCCTCCCGGACTGTGGCCACCATGTTACAGCTTATGGAGAGGTCCCGCAGGGTGGTGGGAGTGCGGCGCTCCTCGTAAAGTTTCTCCCGGATGGCGAGGGACTTCTCGTATAGCTCCAGCGCCCCACGGAGATCCCCCTGGGCGCGGCGTATGCTGGCCACGTTGTTGTAGCTGATGGTGAGGTCCTTGAGCGCGCCGGGCCTGTCGCCGTTTTCCACAACCCTCTGGGCCATCTGAAGACCCTGTTCGTAGAGCTTGAGGGCCCCCGCCACGTCGCCGTTCTCGTCCAAGACCGCGGCGAGCCTGTTGCAGCTGACGCCGTAGTCACGCAGCGTGCGGGAGACGCTGCTCCCTTTGGCCCCGGCCTCCGCCCTTGTGAGGGCGAGACGCAGGGCCCGTTCGCCGGAGGCGTATTTTAGCCAGGCCGTGCAGTAGTCACCGGCGTCTATGCACCGCCAGACGAGATTGTGCCGCTCGTCCTCCGTGAGACGGCTGTCTATGCCGGGCTTAGCCGCGAGGTAGAGAGCCCCGTACTCAGAGAGATCCTTGGGCGCTGTGCGGAGTTTCACCATATACTCCCGCTCCATGGCCTCCGCGCCGTCCACGGCGCTGGCGGAGTACATGCCGCTGGAGGAGAGCCATTGACGAAGATAGAGGTGTGTTAATTCCACCGTCTCCTTGCCCCAGTCGTTTTTCCCCTCCCGGAGGAGGACTTTCACGCGCCGGAGGAAATCTTTCCGTTTCCCGTCGCTCCAGTGGAGAACTTCCCGGAGTTCGTCTTTCGGAAGAGGCTCCGATGAAGCAAGGAGCAGGTCAAATGCCGGACGCCATTCCCGCTTATACTCCTCCACATCCGGGAAGAACCATGTGAACCATCTATGAAATGCGTCGGACATCCCGGAGGGGAAGGAGGAGGTGTCCCGGAGGGTGAGTTTCCCGCTCAAAATTCCCTCCGCCACCAGCTGGGCGTAGAGGAATATGCCGCCGCTGCGCTCCCGGAGCGCCGAAAGCGCCTCGTTCCACTCGGGGTCAGAGCCGAAACGCTCGCCAAGTATGGCCTTGAAGTACTCCTCCACGTCCGAGAGGTTCCGCGCCTCGGCGCCGTGGAGCTCTAAGTGGTGTGCCCCGCCCAGGGGCTCCTGTACGGAGGCCACTTCCCGGGCGGTTACAAGTATCCTTAACCACTTCGGCAGGCGCGGGGCGAACTGCCCCAGCACCTGGGCCACGGTGTTGGATTCCCCGGAGGAACACTCGTCGAGGCCGTCGATGACGACGCAGAGCGTCTCACGGCTGCCGTCCACCATTAAACGCCCCATGGGGCCGGTGAACAGTAGATCGAATAGTTCCGAGGGCTCCATGCTGCCGAGCCTCTTTTCATGCTCGAGGGAGGCTATGAGCGCTGACCTATAATCCGGTATCCGGCAGGCCAGGAGGTAGGCGAGGGTCATGAGGAGAGTCCGAGGCTCGTTGTAGTGGGGGTGACTGAACTCGCAGAATAGCCCGGCGGCCACGCGGGGGTTGTAGTGTATGTAGTGGGCGGCAAAGGCGCTCTTGCCCACGCCGGGGTCGCCATAGAGGACGCAGAGGCGGTTGCCGTTGGGGTCGTTTAACCAGTCCTCCACCTCCTGGGTGAGCCAGCCCCGCCCGACGAAGAGGCGGCTTAATAGATCACGCTGTTTCCCGGTGCTGTAGTTGACGTATAGTTTCTTCTTGAGCTCCGCTATCTGTCCCGCGAACTCCTGGCTGTCGGGGCTCTCAATTACCTTGATGAGTTGCTCCATCTTGTCCTTGAACCAGGGCTCAAAAGCGGCCTCGCCCTCGCTGAGTTTTTGTTTCCATTCGCTCATGTCGAGCCACTGGAGGTGGCAGAGGGAGGGTGGGGGTTCCACGAGGCGCTCCGGCTCCAAGAGGACGGTCTTTATGTTGCCGCCGCTGACGCCGATGGCTATGGAGAGCTCATCGAGGCACACCCCGGGGTCCCGGACGGAGTGCCGGGAGAGGCAGGACACCACGCCCTGGCTCTCGGAGACGCCCTGCATGATGCGCCGCCGCCAGTCGTCGCCGGTGTGGATCTTGTCCTCATCCATCCAGACCTTGTGGCCCCGCTCCCGGAGGGCCGCCACTATCCGGCGGCAGATCTCCGCCTCCGGGTGGCCGTAGCTCAGGAAGAGGCTGAGAGGCTGGAAGGGCTCCTCATCCGTCTTCGGCAGCTCGAACTTGGCGCGGCAGGCGAAACAGACGCCCATGCCGCGGACCTCCATCACGTCCCCCGAGCCGCAAACCGGGCAGACAAGGGCGTTTTGTTCATCTTGCATGTTTATAGACCTCCTTATATATACAATGGGAAAGCCGTAATGATGACCTTTATAAACTTTTAACGGCGCGGACGCCGGTTTTTCGCAGGCCGTGGATAGCCGCGTTTAGCGAAAATAGGCGTCCCGGTAGGGGGGACGCCTATTGGGGGGATCTAACAAAAAGCGCTCAGAGCTGGGGGGCGGGGGAGAGGGCCCGCTCCAGGAGGTCGAGGAAGGTGTGCATATATTTTGGTATCGGCTGGCCCTGGCGGACGCAGGCGTAGAAATGGCGCAGGTTGTCGTGCCCGTCCAGGGGGTAGAAGTTCCCGAGGGACCCGGAGAGGCTGTCGGTGCAGAGCATGTAACAGGAGCTGGTGAGCGTCACCCGGATGGCGGTCTCCATGCTGTCGGTCTCCAGGTAGATGGTGGGCCGCAGGTTGTGCTCCCGGAAGAGTAGATCCTGTATGACCCGGATGTTGTGCCCCTGTTTTAGGGATATGAAGGGCCCCTGGCGCACCTCCTCAAGGCGGATGGAGGAGCCCCGGGGGAGGTCCCGAACGAGGGCGCTCTCGGCCCCCGCCAGTATGCCGATGGTCTCCCGCTGGATGAGCCTATAGTCTATGCCGGGCACCACGGGGTTCGTGGAGGCAAGGGCCAGGTCCACCTCCCCGTCCCGGAGCATCTGCTCCAGGGTGGCGCTGCCCTCCTCCCGGAGCTCCAGGGCCACGTGGGGATGTATGCGGCTAAATTCCGGCAGCACCACCGGGAGAAGTCTCGGGGCCCTCTGCCGGCTTATGCCCAGCCGCAGGCGGCCGCTCTCCTCCTGGCGTATCTCCTGGAGCTCGTGCTCCAAGATCTCGTTGGCGCTGAGTATGACGGAGGCGGCGTGCAGGTACCGCTCACCGGCGTAGGTGGGCCGGAAGGTGCCCCGCTCAAAGAGCGGCACGCCCACCTCCTCCTCGATGAGCCGGAGCATCTGACTGAGCGAGGGCTGACTCACATAGAGCTTTTTCGCGGCGGCGGTGACGCCGCCCTCCTCGGCTATGGTCTTGACATATAGGGCCTGCTTTAGATTCATATGTATACCGCCCTTCCACCGTCCCGACGGTGTTGAGAGTTTAAAAATATTATAAGTTCTCGGAATGAGAATGTCAATCACACTATATTATTAATACTATGAAAGTCATATTATAAATTGTATTTGCTTTACACAAAAATACATGGTAAACTACGAACGATAGTTGTGTATAAGGGCGAAATTTTCCAAGCAGAACAAAATACAAGAAGGAGGAGAAACACATGGAAATTTTAAGATCCGCAATGGCCGGGACGCTGGAGTCCAGCGACGCCCAGGTCACTGTGGAGCCCGGAGAGGGCGGCATCGAGCTCGAGCTAAGTAGCAGCGTCATGAACCAGTACGGCCGGCAGATAAAGGCCACCGTGCTGGAGACGCTGGAGCGCCTGGAGGTCAAGGACGCCCGGGTGACGGTGGTGGACAAGGGGGCCCTTGACTGCACCCTCAAGGCGAGAGTCGAGTGCGCGGTCTTTAGGAGCTGCGGCAAATCTGCGGAAAATATACCCTGGGGAGGTGCTGTGCGATGATCCCTCGTCCGAGACCTGAGCGGTTCCGTCTGAGACGGACCATGATGTTCATGAACGCCCAGAAACCGGGCCTCATAAAAGATGCCTACATATACGGCTGCGACTCCATCATGCTGGATCTTGAGGACGCCGTCGCTGAGAACCAGAAGGACGCGGCGCGCTTTAGCCTCTACCACGCCCTCAAGACCGTGGATTACGGCAGCACCGAGGTCATAGTCCGCATAAACGGCCTGGACACCCCCCACTGGCGGGAGGACATCAGGGTGTGCGTGGCCGGCGGCGCCGACGGCATCCGCATAGCGAAATGCGAGAGCGCCCAGGACGTCAAGACCGTGGAGGCAGCCGTGGAGGCCGCCGAGGAGGAGTTTGACGTGGAGCGGGGCCGCACGCTGCTCATGGCGGCTCTCGAGAGCCCCAAGGGCATCTTAAACGCCTACGAGATCTGCTGCGCCTCAGAGCGTATGCTGGGCGTGGCCATCTCCGGCGGCGACCTCAGGAAGTGCCTCCAGACCAGCCCCCAGAGGGACGGCGTGGACATGCTGGCCGCCCGCGGACAGGTCATTCTGGCCGCCCGCGCCGCCGGTGTCCAGTGCTTTGATACGGTCTTCACCAACCTCGACGACCAGGAGGGTTTCGAGGCCGAGGTCCTTCAGAATAAAGCCATGGGCTTTGACGGCAAGAGCCTCATCAACCCCAAGCAGATCCGGTTCGTACACCAGGTTTTCGCCCCCACCCAGAAGGAGATCGCCCAGGCCGAGAAGATAATCCGTGCCTACAGGGAGCAGTCCGCCTCCGGCGTCGGCGTCTTCACGGTGGACGGCAAGATGATCGACATAGCCTTTATTCCGGGTGCGGAGCGCACACTAAAGCTGGCCAGGGCCTGCGGACTCTATGAGGGGGATTTGGTGTAATGAAAAACGCTGTTGGAAGAGATATCCCTGAGTACCTTCTCACCGGGGGGAGAGAGGTCTATCAGGGCAAGAACTACATGGATGGCAAGTACATAACAAAGGCCTCCCCCCGCACCAGGCGCTGTGAGGCGCCCCAGGAGAGCAAAGTGGTGGAGAGCATCCGCGCTGCCCTTGAGCAGTGCGGCGCCAAGAGCGGCATGACATTCAGTTTCCACCATCACCTCCGGGACGGCGACTACGTGGTGAACCAGGTCATGGCCGTGGCCATCGAGGAGATGGGCCTGGAGGACCTGACCATCGCGGCCTCCAGCCTCGGAAACGCCCATGACCCCATAGCGGACTACATAGAGCAGGGCAAGGTCGTGGGTATCCAGACCTCCGGCATCCGCGGCCGCATGGGCGAGGTGGTCTCCGCCGGAAAGCTGAAGACCCCCGCCATAATCCGCAGCCACGGCGGCCGCCCCAGGGCCATCGAGGGCGGCGAGGTACATATCGACATCGCCTTCATCGCGGCCCCCACCAGCGACTGCGTGGGCAACTGCCGGGGCATAGGCGGCAAGTCGAACTGCGGCAGCATGGGTTACGCCATGACCGACGCAAAGTACGCCGACCACGTGGTCGTCGTGACTGACTGCCTCGTGGACTTCCCCAACATGCCCGCGTCTGTCGAGGCAATAGACGTGGACGCCGTCGTGGTAGTGGACTCCATAGGCAACCCGAAGAAGATAGCCTCCGCCGCCGCCCGCATAAGCCAGAACCCCAGGGACCTCATGATGGCGGAGAACGTGGCGAAGGTCATAGCCGCCACCCCCTGGTTCAAGGACGGATTCTCCTTCCAGACGGGCGTGGGCGGGCCGTCCCTCGCGGCGAACCTGTTCCTTGAGAAGTACATGGACGAGCGGGGCATAAAGATGGGCTGGGCCATCGGCGGCATCTGCGGGCCCATGGTGGAGCTCCTGAAGAAGGGCAAGGTCGGGAAGGTCATAGACGTCCAGGACTTCGACCTCGACGCCGTGAACTCCATAAACCAGACCCCCGGCCACTACGAGATGAGCGCCAGCCAGTACGCGAACCCCGCCAACAAGGGCGCTTTCGTCAATAAGCTCGATTTCGTGGTCCTGGCGGCCCTTGAGATAGACACCGGCTTTAACGTAAACGTCCTCACCGGCTCCGACGGCGTCCTGCGCGGCGCGCCCGGCGGCCACCCGGACACCGCCGCCGGCAGCAAGGTCTGCATAATCGTGACGCCCCTCACCCGCGGCAGGATGGCCACGGTCTGCGAGCACGTCGTCACCGTCACCACCCCCGGCGACTGCGTGGACGTGCTTGTTACGGACTACGGCATCGCCGTGAACCCCCTGCGCCCCGACCTCATCGAGTGCCTTGACAAGGCCGGGATCCCCCACGTCACCATCGAGAGCCTGAAGGAGAAGGCCTACTCCCTGGTGGGCCGCCCCGACGACCTGGAGTGGGAGGACAAAGTCGTGGCCGTCCTCGAGGCCCGCGACGGCACCATCCTCGACGTGGTGCGCAAGATAAAGCCCTACACCGGCACAGAAGAATAAAATAATAAAAATATAAAAAATAAACAGTATTTTGCTAAATTTATTAACGTAAATTTAGTGAGATAAAAGCGGAAGAAAATTTTTAAAAAGCGAAAGGGGTAAAAAGAGCAAATGAACACGACCGTAGTTGGACTTCTGGGACTTGCGTGTATAGTGGCGATAGTCGTTGTACTGTTCCAGAGCCGGACCCTCCCCAGCATAGCATTCATCGTCTTCCCCGCGATCCTCGGCATCATCCTCGTCATCGGCGGCTACTACAACTTTGAGCAGCTGGCCGAGATGGTGGAGGCGGGCTTTAAGAGCACCGGCCCCACCGCCGCGCTCTTCGTCTTCTCAGTCCTGTACTTCGGCATCATGACTGACGCCGGCATGTTCGACGTCATAATTGGCAAGCTCATGAAACTCGTGGGCAAGAGCGTCATCGGCGTCACCCTGGTGACTGCCGTCATCGCCCTTGTGGGCCACCTGGACGGCGGCGGAGCCTCCACCTTCTGCATCATCGTCCCCGCCATGCTGCCCGTCTACAAGCGCATGAACATGCGTCCCACAACGCTCCTGAGGATTGCGGTCCTCGCCATGGGCGTTTTGAACCTCATGCCCTGGGCCGGCCCCACCATGCGTGCCGCCACGGTCCTTGGCATCGAGGCCGGTTCCCTCTGGCAGACGATACTCCCCATCCAGATCTTCGGCATAGTCCTCTGCCTCGGCCACGCGGTCCTGGCGGGCATTCAGGAGCAGAAACGGGGCGCCGGGCTCAAGGGCACCCTCGCTGACACCAGCGAGACCGAGACCACCAGCACCCAGGTGAACGAGTTTGCCCGTCCCAAGCTCTTCTTCTTCAACCTCCTGCTCACCGTGGCCGTCATCGCCATGCTCATCTGGGACGTGTTCCCCAGCTACCTGCCCTTCATGCTGGGCGTCGCCATCGCGCTCTTCGTGAACTACGGTTTCACCGCCAACATGCACAAGAAACTCATCAACCTCCATGCCGGCCCCGCCCTCATGATGTGCTCCACACTCATGGGCGCCGCCGTCCTCATGGGCATCCTCACCACCAGCTATATGACCAATGACGCCGGCGAGCTCGTTGTGGCAAACGTCAAGTACATGGGCGAGCTTGCCAAGCCCAGCGTCGTCAGGTGCCTGGCGGACATCATAAGGCAGATCCTGCCCGAGTTCCTTGGCCGCCACCTGCCCATCGTCATCGGCATCCTGTCCGTGCCTCTGGCTCTGGCCTTCGATACCGACAGTTACTTCTTCGGTATGCTGCCCGTTATGATCGGCATCGGCCAGGGATTCGGTGTTGACCCCCTGCCCATCGCCGTGGCTATGGTCGTCTGCCGCAACTGCGCCACCTTCATCAGCCCCATGGTCCCCGCCACCCTCCTCGGCGTCGGCCTCGCGGATGTGGACATCAAGGACCACATCAAGGCCAGCTTTATGTACGTCTGGGGATTCTCCATACTCTGCATGATCTTCGCTATCATAATGGGTATAATGGTTTTCTAAAATTTCCGGCAAAATTCAAACTTTTCGTCCCCGGCGTCTCAGGACGCCGGGGGCAAAAACGTGCCCTTTTTCCCTTTTTCGTGCTTACACTATGGCGCTGGGGGGCGGGGTATGTTATAATACCGCATAGAATGGAGGCGGCGATATGAGCGACACGTTGGAGACCATAAATTCCTGGGATAAGCGGGCCTGGGCACAGGTGGACGCGCTCCTTGAGCGGGAGGGCATCCGCCGGGACGGGAACCTTGACTACACCTGCGGGATATTTGACGACGACCGGCGCCTCGTGGCCACCGGCAGCACATTTCGGAACACCCTCCGGTGTTTCGCGGTGGACAGCGCGCGGCAGGGCGAGGGGCTCTTAAACGAGGTGGTCTCCCACCTCACCGCCAGGGAGGCGGAGCGGGGGCTCTTCCACCTCTTTGTCTACACGAAGGCGAAGAGCGTAAAGTTCTTCAAGGACCTGGGCTTTTATGAGATCGCCCGGGTGGAGGACACACTCTCGTTCCTTGAGAACCGCCCCAGGAGCTTTAAAAATTACTGCGACGGGCTCGCGAAGTCCCGGCGTCCCGGCCGCAGCGCGGCCATAGTCATGAACGCCAACCCCTTCACCCTGGGCCACAGGTACCTGGTGGAGCGGGCGGCCAGGGAGAACGACACGGTGCACCTATTTGTCCTCAGCGAGGACGAGAGCCTGGTGCCCTTTGACGTCCGCTGGAAACTCGTCACCCGGGGCGTGGCGGACCTTGAAAACGTCATCTGCCACAAGAGCGGGCCATACATCATAAGCGCCGCCACCTTCCCCAGCTACTTTTTGCGGGACGAGGCCGCCGTAATTGAGGGGCACGCGAGGCTGGATCTGGCGCTCTTCGGCTCCATAGCGCCGGCGCTGGGCCTCTCCGCCAGGTACGTGGGGGAGGAGCCCACGAGCCAGGTGACGGGGCTATATAATAGGGTGATGGCCCAGGAACTGCCGAAACTCGGCCTCTCCTGCGTCATAGTCCCGCGGCTCGAGACGGGCGGGGCGGCTGTCAGCGCCAGCACCGTCCGGAGGCTCATCCACGATGGACGCATGGAGGAGGCGCGGGAGCTCGTCCCCGCCACCACCTGGGAGTACCTCGCCTCCCCCGAGGCCGCCCCGGTGCTGGAGGCCATCCGGCGGGCCGGTGAAGTGGTCCACTACTGAGGGGGCGGCGCATGGACCGGGAAGTCACCCTTTTGGAGGTGCTCACCGCCCGGGAGGCCCGGGCGGCGCGCCAGCGGGAGCTGACGGAGGAGTTCCGCCTGCCGCTCATCTCCTTCACCATGAACATAGCGGGGCCCATAAAAAATAGCCCCGTGATACGAAGGGCCTTTCACGAGGGTCTTCACCGCGTAACCGACGCCCTGGCCGCGGGGCGCGTGGGGACGGCACGCCTTGAGAAGGTGGAGGCCGTCACCGGCTGCGAGGCGCTAATTGCGGTGGAGGGCGAGGCCGGGGCCATCAAGGAACTTTGCCTCGAGATCGAGGACCGGGACCCTCTGGGGAGGCTATTTGACATCGACGTCATATCCCCAAATGGTGAAAAACTCGACCGGGAGGAGACGGGGAGGGGGCCCAGGCCCTGCCTCGTCTGCGGGGAGCCGGGGAGGGGGTGCGCCTCCCGCCGGGCCCACTCGGTGCCGGAGCTCCAGGCCGCGACGGCGGCGATATTGGAGGGCCACTTCGGCCCCCGGGACGCCGAGCGCATGGCCGCCCAGGCTGCCCGGGCGCTAATTTACGAGGTCTGCGCCACCCCGAAACCGGGGCTCGTGGACAGGGCCAACAACGGGAGCCACCGGGACATGGATGTCTTCACATTCGTGGACAGCGCCGCCGCCCTCCTGCCATATTTCCGCAGAGCGGCGGAGCTGGGCCGCGAGACTCACGGCGCGGCGCCGGACGAGACCTTCGCCCTCCTGCGCCGGGAGGGGATAGCCGCGGAGCGGGAGATGTTCCGGGCCACCGGGGGCGTCAACACCCACAAGGGGGCCATATTCACCCTGGGGATTGTCTGCGCCGCCGCCGGGAGGCTCTGGAGGCCGGAGCACCCCTGGGCCGGTGAGGGGGCCGTCCTTCGTGAGTGCGCCGCCATGTCAAAAAAGGCCGTTGAGGCGGACTTTGCGGCCATGAGCGCCGCGCCGCCCTCGACCCACGGCCACAGGCTATTTCTCACCGGCGGACAGCGGGGCATACGGGGCGAGCTTGCGGCGGGACTCCCCTCCGTCCGGGAGGTGGGCCTCCCGGCGCTCAAAGAGGCGCTCTCCGCCGGGGGCACATTGGAGCGGGCCGGCTGCGCCGCGCTCATTCGGATGATAGCATCGGTGGAGGACACGAACCTCCTCTCCCGGGGCGGCATACAGGGTCAGCGCTGGGCCGCCGAGGAGGCGGCGAGAGTGCCGGGGCCTCTGCCGGACGTGGAGGCGCTTTCGGCGCTGGACAGGGAGTTCATCGCCCGGGGGCTATCGCCGGGGGGATGCGCGGATCTTTTAGCTGTCACATATTTCCTCCACTTCTGCGGCTCGGGGGACGTATGGGATATTATAGAGGAGAACGAAAATTGAGGGGAAGTATCAAAATTGAGGGATAAGTTGCGCTCCGCGTTGGGGCTGTATCTCTACTTTTTCAAGATAGGCTGGTTCACCTTCGGCGGGGGCTGGAGCATAGTGGCGCAGATGCAGGCGGACTTCGTGGAGCGGGAGAAGAAGATAACCTCCGAGGAGCTCATGGACATAGTGAGCGTGGGCCGGAGCCTGCCGGGGACGATGATAGGCAACGCCGCCTATCTCTTTGGATACCACACCTGCGGGGTGTTGGGCGGGGTGCTCTCGGTGTTCGGCATCATAACGCCGCCGCTGGTGATACTGAGCATCGTGACGCTCTTCTATAAGGCGTTCCGGGACAACGTATACGTGGCGAGGGCCCTTGTGGGCGTCCGGGCGGTGGTGGCGCCTATTATACTCTCCGCCGTCTGGAAACTCCAGAAGACGGGGACAAAGCTCAAGTTCCCCATGTACCTGGCGCTCTTGGCGGCGGCATGTGTCCTGTCGCTCATTTTCGACGTAAGCAGCGTGCTTGTGGTGCTCATGGGCGTGGCGGTGGGGGTAATTTATCACCTCACCGAGAGGAAGAAGGGGGAGGAGCAGGAGTGATCACGGTCCTACAGCTCTTCTGGAGCTTTATGCAGATAGGTTTCACGAGTTTCGGCGGCCTCTCCATGATACCACTAATAAACAGCGAGATGATAGGCCACGGCTGGATGACCGCCACCGAGGTCTCGGACATCGTGGCCATCGCGGAGATGACCCCCGGCCCCCTGGGACTCAACTGCGCCACCTTCGCGGGCATACGAGTGGCGGGTGTGCTGGGGGCCCTCGCGGCGAACCTGGGGATGCTCTCCCCCACGCTCACCGTCTGCGCCGCGGCGGCGGTGTTCTTTGAGAAGTTTAAAAAGAGCCGGGTCCTGGGGGACGTTATGCAGGCGGTGCGGCCTGTGTGTGTGGGCCTCATCTGGGCGGTGATAATCGACCTGTGCCGCACAAATTACATAGTCTCCGGCTCTGTTGAGATAGTGGGCGTCCTCATCGCGGCCCTGGGGGTGTACCTCATCTTCCGCTGGAAGTGGAGCGTCCCGAAGGTCATATGCGTGGCCGCGGTGCTGGGCATGATCTTTTGCCGATAGCTAAGAAGTAAAGGGGAGTGGAACACATGTTAGTCATAAAAAACGGTTTAGTGCATGACGCCCTCCACCGGGAGGCGTATAGGGCGGACATACTGACAGACGGCGGGAAGATCGCCGCCATCGGCCCGGGGCTCGAGGCGCCCTCGGAGTGTGAGGTCCTGGACGCCTCGGGGCTCCAGGTGTGGCCCGGGTTTGTTGACGCCCACACCCACATCGGCCTTGACGGCTCCGGCATAGGCTACGAGGGCAGCGACTACAACGAGCTCAACGACATCTGCTGTCCGCATCTGCGGGCCATAGACGGCATAAACCCCCTGGACCCCAGCCTCAGGACGGCGAGGGAGGCGGGCGTCACCACCGTCTGCACCGGGCCCGGCAGCGCCAACGTCCTGGGGGGCACCTTCGCCGCCATCAAGACCGCCGGCCGGCGGGTGGACGATATGGTGGTGCGGGCGGAGGTCGCCATGAAGTGCGCCTTCGGCGAGAACCCCAAGAACTGCTACCGGGAGAAGTGCGACTCCTCCCGCATGACCACCGCCGCCATTCTGCGCCGGGCGCTCTTTGAGGCCCGGGACTACAAGGCCAGGAAGGACGCCGCCGGGGGCGACATAACAAAAATGCCACGGTTCGACATGAAATCGGAGGCCCTGATACCCGTCTTGGAGCGCCGCATCCCCTTAAAGGCCCACGTCCACCAGGCGAACGACATCTTCACGGCCCTGCGCATAGCGAGGGAATTTGATGTGGATATCACCCTGGAGCACGTGACGGAGGGGCACCTCATAACGGAGGAGCTGGCGGCGGCCAACGTGCCGGTGGCGGTGGGGCCCACGCTCACCCACGCCTCCAAGTTCGAGCTCCAGAATAAGAGCTGGGAGACGCCGGGCGTCCTCTCCAGGGCCGGGTGCCGGGTCTCCATAATAACTGATAACTCCGTCATACCCCAGCAGTATCTGCCGCTCTGCGCCGGTATGGCCGTGAAGGCCGGCATGGACCCCTTCGAGGCGCTGAGGGCCATAACAATAAACGCCGCCATGCACTCCGGCGTCGGGGACCGGGTGGGCTCCTTGGAGGTGGGCAAGGACGCGGATGTCGTCGTGACAGAGGGCAGCCCCTTCGAGGTCTTCCACACCGTCCGGGCAGTCGTGATCGATGGCAGAAGGGTACACTGAGAGAATATGGACAGACCGTTCGATGAACGGTATATACAAGGGAGGAATGGAATATGAAAAGAGCGGTCATAGGGGGAGCATTGGCGGTAGTAGGTTCGATGTGGGCGATTGCCATTGGGGCGTATGTTCAGTTTAATCTGGTCTCGGAGTGGAGCGGCAGCCGTTTTTGGTCGTCCGCCTCGCAGTTGGGGTCAATCGTTCCCTTTGTCGTATCCCTTGCCGTTATGGCCTTGGGCGTAGTTATTATGTGTATAGAGTATTTTAGGAAGGACAACTAATTCCCCACAAAAAAAGACCGTTGGTGCACCGGTTCACGGTGAAAAGCCAACGGTCTTTTTTAGGATCACTATTTTACTTCTCTATGAGTCCCGCGCCGCTCTTCCAGGCGGCGCCGATCTTCTCCCCCACGGCGTAGTAGCCGTTGCGCATCTGGTCAAAGAGGAAGGCGCCCAGTTTGCCGCTGTCTATCCTGCCGGCCTCGTCAAGGACGGACTCATCCGCCAGAACGTTCACTATCCTGCCCAATATCCTCAGGCCATAGGGCTCCTCCTCTATCCGCTCCACGGTGCACTCCAGCGTCAGGGGGTACTCATCAATAACCGGCGCGTCCACTCGGGTGCTCTTCGCGGCGTGGAGCCCCGTGCGCTCGAACTTGTCGGGGACCTTGTTCGCCGAGACTATGCCCAGGTAGTCCGAGGCCTCCAGGGTGTCCGCCCCGGGGACGGCCAGCGTGAAGGCGCCCCGGGCCCGGAGGTTCGCCACGGTCTTGTGGTCCGCCTCCAAATTGAGCGCCACCATGTCCTCGGCACAGATGCCGCCCCAGGCCATCATCATGAGGTCAACGGTGTCGTCCTCGTTGTATGTGCCTATCATGTAGGTGGGCATGGGGAACAGGTAGGGTCTCACTCCGAAATCTTTTTTCATTTTTGCGTCTCCTTTGATCAAAAATTAAAAATATTATATGCTGATGGTCTCCAGATCGTCCGGCACCAGGATGGGGCCGCGAAACTCCTGCGCGGCCTCGGCGGTGTAGCGCTCCCGCCGGTGGGGGAGGTCTGTCTCCTCGGTGTGGTAGATGAGGAGTTTCTTCGCGCCGAGGGTGGTGGCCAGGGCCGCCGCCTCCTTTGCGGTGCTGTGGTGTTTCTCGTGGGCGTGGAACCGGGCCTCGTCGGCGTGGAGGCAGAAGGACTCGCTCATGAGCAGGTCCGCGCCGTGGACGTACCTGTCGCAGTTGGGGTTGTAGGGCTCGTCCCCCAGGCACACCAGGACCTTGCCGTCCAGCTCCGCCCGGAATCCGAACTGTTTCTTCTTCGTGGAGAGGATGTCAAAGACCGTGAAGTGTATGCCGAAGGAGTCAAAGGACTCCCCGTCCAGAACCTCCCGGATGCGTATCTTCCCGCCAGCCCAGCCGAAGGAGCCGTTCGCCAGGAGGTGGTCGCACATGTACCGAAGGGCCTCGGCCACCTCGTCGTGGCACCAGATGTCGAGTCCCGGGTGGCCGGGCTTTTTCACCACGTCCTGCATCATCCGCACCACCCACACGGCCCCCAGGATGTGGTCGGTGTGGGCGTGGGTCACGAACATCCCCCGGAGCCCCGTAAAGTCCAGCCCCGCCGCCGCAAGCTGGCGCATTATCCCGTTGCCGCCGCCGGCGTCCACCAGGAAGAACTCTCCGCCCTCCCGGATGGCAAAACAGGTGTTGAAACACTTCCGCACCGCCGCGTTGCCGGTGCCCAGCATCGTTATCTCTTTCATAGTCTCACCTCGCAGGTAATTATACATCCCGCCGCCGGAAATTACAACCTAAATCAGTCGTCTGAGATTTTACTTGACATTTGCCGTAATATTGGATACAATATCACGCGAAGACACGCGATGGAGGTGGGGGACATGGAGCCTGTGGCGCTGCTGCCAATGAAGAACCACATAACCGAGATACTGCGGCGGGAGATATTCTCCGGGGAGATCGAGAACGGCTCGGAGCTGGCGCAGGAGGCCGTGGCGGCGAGACTTCAGGTGTCCCGCATACCAGTGCGGGAGGCGTTCTTGCAGTTGGAGGCGGAGGGGCTATTGGAGCGGCTGCCCAATAGGCACGTCCGGGTGGTGGGCATAACGACTGCCCGCCTCTGGCAGAACTTCCAGGTGCTGGCGGCAATAGAGGGGGAGATAGGCATACAGATGCTCTCCCACGGCAACTCCTCCGGCGTGGGGGCGGTCTACGCCCGGTGCGCGGAGGCATATGAGAGCCAGGAGTGGTCCATGCTGCGCCGCGCCGACAGGGACTTCCACCTGAGCCTATCCGAGGCGCTGGATAACCACACGCTCCGTCAGCTCCACGGCATACAGCACCGGGTGCTCTTCGCCGGGGTGATGGAGAACATAGTGCCGGACTGGCACAAGGTGATAGCCCTCGACGAAAAGATTTGGAGGGCAGTCCGGGCCCGGGACGGGATAGACCTGAAACGGGCGGTATATGAGTACTACACGGTCCTGGCCCAGGACGCCGTAAAGGAGCTGAACACATGAACATCATGACACCGATAAAACTTCTCCCCGCCAGGGAGCGGGTGGCGGCGGCCCTGCGGGAGGCCATAATCACCCACGCCATAGAGCCGGGGGAGGAGCTGACGCTAAAGGAGACGGCGGCGTCCCTGGGCGTCTCCATAACGCCCGTCCGGGAGGCGTTCCAGATACTCTCCCGGGACGGCCTAATTGAGCTCCGGCTCAACAAGGGGGCCGTGGTGCTGGGGATAACGGAGAAGCGCATCCGGGACCACTATGTCACCCGCGCCATCCTGGAGCGGGAGGCCGCCAAGGCCGTCTGCCGGGAGGGGGCGGACCTCACCCTCATCAAAAACGCCTACAACCAGGCGGACATAGCCCTCAAAAATCAGAACGTCCTCCAGTACTCAAACTACAACCAGGCGTTCCACATGGAGATCTGGAATGCCTGCGGGAACGAGAAGATAAAGGAGATACTCTCCGGCCTCTGGAACGGCCTCTCCATGGGCCACAAGGACACGAAGGAGTCCTACGCCCGTGTCTCCATGGCGGAGCACAAACTCATAATGGAGGCCCTGGAGGCCCGGGACGAGTCCCGGGCGGGGGAGCTCATGGAGGCCCACATAATGCGGAGCCTCGCCAACGTCCTGACGCACTTGGCAGTTTAATTTAACACCGTCGCGCCCCGGGTTTTGTGAAAGTTACACAAAATCCGGGGCCGTTTTTTGTGCGCTCGTATAAATGTGAAAAAAGGTCTTGACTTTTCTGTGAACGGGTCTTATACTAATAATCAAGAAGTGGATACATTATTAAATATCAAATATAATGCAGCCACGAAAACGGGAATCAAAAAATTGAAACGGAGGCATGAGCATGAGTCCAAGCACAATAACCCTTATCTTCCTGGCATTCGCGATCGTGATGTTCATCTTAGAGAAGATCCCTCTGGGGCTGACGGCTACCATCGTGGCCATTGGGTTGAACGTCACCGGCGTACTGGGCAGTTCCGACACCTTTGCCGGGTACGTCAACAGCAACGTCATCCTCTGCGTTGGGATGTTCGTCGTGGGGCAGGCGCTCTTTGAGACGGGCATGGCCAACAAGATAGGCGGCATCGTCACGAAGTTCGCAAAGTCCGAGCGCATCCTCATCGTCGCCATCATGGTCATTGTGGGCGTCATGAGCGGGTTCCTCTCCAACACCGGCACGGCCGCGGTGCTCATCCCCGTAGTCTGCGGCATAGCCGACGAGTCCGGCTACTCCCGCGGCAAGCTCCTTATGCCCCTGGTCTTCGCGGCGGCACTGGGCGGCAACCTCTCCATCATCGGCGCCCCCGGCAACCTCATGGGCATAGAGGCCATGAACAACTTAGGGATAAAGACAAACTTCTTCGAGTACATATCCGTGGGCGGCCCCATGTTGGTCCTCGGCATCATCTACTTCGCCGTCATAGGCTACAAGTTCCTCCCCGACACCAAGGGCGAGGGCGAGGCCGACAAGCAGAAGGACTACAGCGGCGTCCCCCAGTGGAAACAGATAACCTCCCTCGTGGTGCTGATCCTCGTCATCCTCGCCATGATCCTCGAGGAGCAGATAGGCATCGCCCTCCAGGTCTCCGCCTGCATCGGCGCTATCGTCCTCGTGGCGCTGGGCGTCATTGATGAGAAGACGGCCCTCAAGTCCATCGACCTCAAGGTGGTGCTCCTCTTCGGCGGCTCCCTGGCTCTCGCCAAAGCCCTGGAGGTCACCGGCGCCGGCTCCATGATAGCGGATACCATCGTGGGAGCCCTGGGCGAGAACCCCAACCCCCTCATTCTTCTCCTCGTCATCTTCCTCGTGGGCTGCGTCCTCACGAACTTCATGTCCAACACCGCCACCACGGCCCTCATGGTGCCCATCGCCGTGTCCCTGGCCCAGAGCCTGGGCGCCGACCCCCGCAGCATGATAATCGCCACCGTCATCTCCTGCTCCTGCGCCTACGCCACACCCATCGGTATGCCGGCCAACACCATGGTGGTGGGCCTCGGCGGCTACAAGTTCAACGACTACGTGAAGTCCGGCCTGCCGCTCATCGCCGTGTCCTTCGTTATCTGCATGGTGCTCCTGCCGATACTCTACCCCTTCTTCCCCGCGTGATTTAGGCTTCAACCACAAATCTCATCAATATAAGGAGGTCAAACAATGACTAAAGCAGAAAGTGTACAGCTTATGACCGATAAGATGGCCAAGTTCGTGGGCTACATCGGGATTAAGCTGCCGGACGACGTGATCGCGAAGCTCTCCGAGCTGCGCGAGAAGGAGACCAGCCCCCTGGCTAAGACCATATACGACACCATGTTCAAGAACCAGGAGCAGGCCGTGGCCCTCAACCGCCCCAGCTGCCAGGACACCGGCGTCCTCCAGTTCTGGGTAAAGTGCGGCGTCAACTTCCCCCTCATGGGCGAGCTGGAGGCGCTCCTCAAGGAGGCCGTCGTGAAGGCCACCTTCGCCACCCCGCTCCGCCACACCTCCGTTGAGACCTTCGACGAGTACAACAC
>CANQYW010000006.1 GCA_947628185.1 uncultured Oscillospiraceae bacterium | reverse complement strand
GTCATGGTGATCATAGAGATCGCCGGTGGTGAAGGAGGCGATGCTCTCATTATAAAGGGAATACGGAGAGGTGGTGCCCTGCTTGATGATATTGCCCTTATACAGCTTCATCTTAACCTCGCCGGTCATATACTGCTCGGTGACCGTCATCCTTTCGCTGTCGTCCTCATTCCTGCAGATGACGCCCGCCAGGCTCTTCCCGTCCCCGGGCAGCACTTCCGCCCCCGCCAGCTCGCAGACGGTGGGGCCCACGTCCAGGAGGCTCACGGGGCTCTCCACGCGCAGTCCCGACGGTATGCCGTCCCCCTCGATGATCATGGGGATGTGGAGTGAGGGGTCGTAGAACACCTGTTTTCCGAAGTACCCCCTGTCCCCGTTCATGTCCCCGTGGTCGGAGACGTAGATAAATACGCCCTCGCGGCCCGTGCGACGGAGGTAAGCTTGGAAGGCCTCATACACCTCCGCCATGTTTCGATCCACCGTCTCGGTGAGAGCGTAGTAGGCCGCGCGGGCGGCCCGGACCACCTCCGGGTCCGTCTCCCGCATCTTCCCCGCGAGGGCCGGGTGCTCAAAGTCCGGGACGGTCACATCGTCAAGTGTCACCTTGTCGAGGTAGTAGTCGTATAGCTCCCGGGAGGCCACGTAGGGGAAGTGGGGCCCGTAGACGCCCACGGTCAGGAACTGGGGCCTCTCGTGGTCCTGGGATAGATATTCAAGGGCCCGGTCAGTCACGTACCTATCGTAGGCCAGGACTGGTGAGTCCCCGGCGCCGATGCAGTAGACGGAGCTATTCTCGTCAAAACCGATGTATCTCTGCTCCCCGGGCCTCGGGGGCGGGTTATTGTGGAACACCGGGGTCCTGTCCCCGGCTATGCGCCGCTCGTAACCGTGGCGCTGGTCCGGCCCCACGAAGTGCATCCGCCCGCACAGCACCGTCTCGTACCCGGAGGCGGAGAGGCTGTGGAGGAATGTGGCCTTGTCGGAGCTTATGGCGTTGAAATTGAAGAGCACCCCGTTGTTGCTGGGGAGCTGTCCTGATATCATGGCCGCCCGGGCCGGGACGCACAGGGGACAGGCCGTCTGGGCGGCGGTCATCACCGTGCCGTGCTCCGCGAGGTAGTCCATCATCGGCGTCCGCACCACCCGGTCCCCGGCGTTGCCCTGGAGCCGGTAGGAGTGCTGGTCCGACATGTAGAGGAGAATATCCTTCACTTATGATACTCCTTATTTTAGACTGTCAACAAATCCTGACAAACTGTCCCTCCACGTCCCATAAACCGGGGCGTGGAGGGGAGGTAGGATGGTTTTACTCGCCGAAGACGGCCACGTAGTCGCGCCTGAAGAGCTCGATGCCTATGTCCGTCAGGGGGTGGTCTATCATCTGGCACAGGATGTTGTAGGGGATGGTGCAGATGTCGGCTCCCGCCAGGGCGCACTGGGTGACGTGGATGGGGCTCTGGATGGAGGCGGCGATGATCTCGGTCTTTATGTCGTAGTTGCGGAAGATGGTGACGATGTTCTCAATGAGGTCGATACCCGGGGTGTCGATGTTGTTGAGGCGCGCGAGGAAGGGGCTCACATATGTGGCTCCGGCCCGGGCGGCCAGCAGCGCCTGGTTGGGGGTGAATATGAGGGTGACGTTCGTCTTTATGCCCTCGGCTGTGAGGACCTTGACGGCCTTCAGCCCCTCCTTGGTCATAGGGATCTTAACCACCATGTTGGGGTGGATGGCGGCTATCTCCCGGCCCTCCTTTATCATGTCCTCGGCCTTGGTGGTGGTTGCCTTCACCTCGCCGGAGATGGGGCCGTCCACTATGCTCGTGATCTCCCGGATGACCTCCTGGAAGTCGCGGCCCTCGCGGGCGATGAGGGTGGGGTTCGTGGTGACGCCGCAGATCACGCCCAGATCGTTCATGTCCCGGATCTGCTCGATGTTGGCGGTATCAATGAAGAGTTTCATGCTTTTTCCGTCCTTTCTCCGATCATAGATCAAAATTTGTGCGCAGTCCTCTTATCTCACGACTTCCACGGGGCAGGTGTAGACTCTCCGGCCCATGACGTCCGTCTTGGGCCCGGTGAGGGTGACGACAGCCCGCTCGGGCAGGTTGTCGGAGGCGTCTCCGGCCATGAGAGTGAGCCTGCCGGGCTCCACCACGAACTCCATGTCCTCGTTGTAGTAGCCGAGCTCCCTCGTGGAGAGGTGGAACTTCACCGTGGCGCTCTCGCCGGGGGCCAATGTCAGGCGCTTAAAGCCCACTATTTGCATGGCGGGACGGGTCACGTGCGCGCCGAAGAAATTGGTGTAGAGCTGGACCACCTCGTCGCCGGCAACATCGCCCACGTTCTTCACCTGGACGCTGGCCTCGACAGTGCCGTCGGTGGGGACCTCCGCGCTCTCAACGGTGAGGCCGGAGACCTGGAACTTTGTGTAGCTCAGGCCGTGGCCGAACTTATATAGGGGATCCGCCGGGCCGTCCACGTAGCCGCCGGAGAAGATGCTGGAGCCGGAGCCGGTGTCGCCGCCGCTCTGGTAGCCGGAGCCGTTCTTGTGGTTATAGTAGATGGGTATCTGGCCGGTGGTCCTGGGTACGGACATGGTGAGTTTCCCGCCGGGGTTAAGGTCTCCGTAGAGGGCGTCCGCCAGCGCCACGCCGGCGTACTGGCCGGGCATGAATGCCTCTATGATGGCCCCGCAGTGCTCGTCGGCCCAATTCACGGCGAAGACGCCGGGGCCGTAGAGGATGACCACCACGGGCTTGCCAACGGCAGTCACGGCCTCCAAGAGCTCCTGCTGGACGCCGGGGAGGTCGAGGCTCTGCCTGTCCTTGCCCTCGCCGCCGGTGACGTTGACCCAGCCGCTGTTGCCGCCCAGGGCCATGACGACCACGTCCGCGCTCTCGGCGGCCTTCACGGCCTCCGGGATGCCGCTCCGGTCCTCGCCGATTATCTCGCACCCCTGGGCGTAGACGATCTCGCCCCGGTCAGCAAGGACCTCCCGTAGGCTCCTGGCGCCCATCTTACGGAGGACAGAGTTCATGTCGCCCAGGTTCTTCCTATCCTCATCGGTGAGGGCCTTGAAGAAGGAGGCGAAGGGCCCCTCGGGGGGCTTCTCGCCGGTGGTGGCGGCGTCGGCCTTGGCCTGCTCGTCGGCTATGCCGTTGAAGGTGGTCTGCTGGCCGCTGGCGCCGGCCTGAAGCATCTCTATGTAGGCGGGGTAGGTGTAACCGCTGACGGGATAGCGGAGGCTGTCGGCGTGGGGGCCGATGACGGCGAGTTTCACGCCCTTCTTGAGGGGGAGGGCGCCGTCGTTTTTGAGGAGGACCAGGGACTTCCCGGCGATCTCACGGCTCAGAGCCTCCTTCTCGGCGCCGCCCATAGCCTCGCGGACCTTCTCCACGTCGCAGTAGGGGTTCTCAAAGAGGCCCATCTCGAACTTTATGGTGAGGATACGGCGGACGGACTCGTCAAGGTCCGCCTCGGTGATCTCGCCGCTGCGGACGTACTCCGGCAGGTGCTTGAAGGCGGCGCCCACGGGGATCTCGGTGTCGCAGCCGCCCTTCTTGGCCAAAAGTCCGGCCTCCTCGTAGGTCTTTGAGAGCTTATAGTAGTTATAGAGCTTGAGCACCGCGGCGCCGTCGGAGGTGAGCATCCCCTTGAAACCCATGGTGTCTCTCAGGAGTTTTCTCGCGATCTTCTTATTTGTTATGACGGGCTGGCCGTCGATCTCGCCGTAGTTGGCCATCAGGCCGCCCACGTGGGCCACCTTGTCCGCGGCCTCAAAGGGGGTGGCGAAGGTCTCGTAGAGCTCCCGGTCGCCTATCCGGGCGGCGGCGGTGTTGAGACCCCCCTGGGTCTCGGCGTAGCCCAGGAAGTGCTTGGCGATGCAGCTGACGCCCTCCGCCTGCATGCCGCGGATGTAGTTTATGCCGAACTGGGACACCACATAGGGGTCCTCGCCGAAACACTCATATGTGCGGCCCCAGCGGGGGTCACGGGAGACGTCGATGACGGGGCTCATGGCGGAGGTGATACCCACGGCCCTGGACTCCTGGCCGATGTGGTGGCTCATCTTTTCCGCGAGCTCCGGCTCCCAGGTGCAGCCCATGTTTATCATAGCCGGGAAGAGGGTGCCGCCGGCGGCGGGATAGCCGCAGAGGTTCTCCGTCTGGAGGGCCACGGGGATGCCAAGCCGGGTCTCATTCACAAAGTAATCCTGGACCTTATTGGAGATCTCCGCGATCTTCACCGGGTCCGAGAGCCCCACCAGGGAGTACTGGGTGAAACGCCCGTGGCCGTTGGGGAACTTCTCCCGAAGGGCCTCCACGCTGGCCTCGCCGTCCACCAGGAAGGAGGTGGCAAGGTCCCCGCAAAGCTGCGCGGCCTTCTCCTCCAAAGTCATCCGGGAGAGTAGGTCCTCCACCCGGGCCGGGATGGGTTGGGTGCTGTCCTTGTAAAGTTCCATGTCCATTTCTCCTCCAATTAAAAATTTTATTAATGATTATTACACGTTAGAGAGGTCGTCGTCCGCCATGCAGAGGTGAACGGCGGCGGTCTTAAATGTCCTCGGCAGCGCCAGGATATGGGGGTCGGGGCCCACGAATTTCCGCTTCGCGTCCTCCAGCGCCTCCTCAAATGTGGCCCGGGTCTTGAGGCCCATGCCGCGGGCTATCCCCGGCTCCTGGGCCCCCACGATGTAGATGGCGGCGGTGTTCATCTCGGCGATGTGCCCGCAGGACATCATGGAGAAACCGTGGAAGGGGTGGAAGGCGTTGCAGAAACGGTATTTCCTAATGTACTCGGCGTTGGTGGCGAAATACTCGCCGTAGCGGTCCATATCGGCGAGAGTATTCATGTAGTCGTGCTGGAACATATCGTAGAGCTCCCGGAGGTAGGGCCAGCGCTCGTCATGGAAGTAGCCGTTGCAGATGGAGGAGCAGATGATGACGCAGTTCTCCTTCATGACACGCTTGTGCCGTATGACCTGGGCGGAGAGGGCCTGCATCATCTGGATGGGGTTCGTGCCCATGCCGTTGCCGTAGTGGAAGTCCTGGGGCATACCGAAGACCATCACGTCGTACTTCTCACGGGCGAAGGGCACGTAGGTTCGCTTGTTGGCGACTTTCCAGCTCTCGGGCTGCATCACGGCGGCGTAGCCGGAGAATATGGCGATCTGACGGCTCTTGGTGTCCAGGACCGCGTCGCAGCAGAAGAAGGGGTGGCCCATCTTCTCCTCCATGTGCATACCGATCTCGTCAAAGAGTGTACGCATCATGCTGTGGCCGGAGACGGGCACGAAGTCCTGCCGGTGCATCACCTTGGGGACGTGGTGGCTGGCTATGCTCCGCCAGTGGGTTATGCCCGTGGCGCAGTGCTTGTAGCCGCCGGAGTAACCGCCGTAGGGGTTGCCCTGGGTGTGGCCGATGAGGATGGGGATGTCGCACTCGTAGACGTACCTGTTCATGAGCACCGGGGCCCCGTGGACGGCGGTGACACCCAGGTCCACCATGTGCTCCGGGTCCTCGCTGTCGTGGCTCGTGAGCTGGCCAGTGGGGTAGAACTCATTAAATAATTCCTCGCCCAAGATCTTCTTCATCTCCGCCACTGTCGCCCGGGGGTGGAGACCATTTGAGATCATGAGCAAAATGTCCTTCTTCTCCACGCCCGCGGCGTAGAGCTCGTCGAGGCATGCCCGGATGGCGACCTTCCTGTGGCTCGTGGGCTGGGTGCCGCCCTTCACGATGTCCGGGATGACGAACACCACCGTCTTGCCGGGGCCCGCGAGCTCCCGGAGGGCCGTCATACCCAGTGGGTGGCGTATGCTCTCGAGGGTCGCGTTATAGAGGCTGTCCCAATCCTGGGGCAGGCAGGGGGGATCCGGGACGGTCTCGCCGGGGACAAAGACCTCCGTGCTGTCGGGCAGCTCGGCGGACATGAGGCCGTTGCCGTACTCAAAATCAAGTTTCATATTCCTTTTCCTCCTTATTTACCCAAAATCTTGAACATTCCCCGCTTATACGCCTCCACGCCGGGCTGGTCGAAGGGGTTGACCCCCAATAGCATCCCGGAGAGGTAGCAGGAGAACATGAAGAAGTAGAAAAGCTCACCGAAGGCGTACTCGTCCATCCGCTCCACCTCTACAACGTGGCAGGGCATCACGCGGCTGTGGGCCTCCAGTGTGGCGGTGAAGGCGGCCTTGTTCATCTGGTGGTAGTCCATGCCGTCAAGATACCCGAAACGGTCGTCCACCTGGTCGGCCTCCAGCACAAGGGAGCTGTCCTGCTGGCGGACATCTATAAATGTCTCTGTTATGCAGTGGGTGCCGTCCTGGAGGAACTGACCGATGGAGTGCAGATCCTCGGAGAAACAGCCGGAGACGGGATAGAGGCCCAGGCCGTCCTTGCCCTCGCTCTCACCGAAGAGCTGGACCCACCACTTGGCGAAACGGCGGAAACGGGGCTCGAAGAAGGAGAGCATCTCCATCCTGTACCCGGCCCGGTAGAGGGCGGTGCGGGTGAGGGCGTAGCGTAGGGCGGGGTTAGACTCCGTCATGTCCCCTTTAAGAGCCGCCTCCGTGTCCGCGGCGCCCCGGGCGAGGGCCCGGATGTCGTACCCGGCCACGGCCAGGGGCAGGAGCCCCACCGGCGTCAGGGCCGTGAAACGTCCCCCCACGTCCTCGGGGAAGGGGAGGAAGGTGAAACCGTGCTCACGGGATATGTCCTCAAAATGACTGCCCCGGGTGCCGGTGGTGATGACGTGTCTCTGCCAGCCCTCGCCGTATTGCTCCCGGAGGAGGGCCCGCAGGGCACGGAATGCCGCCCCGGGCTCAAGGGTCTCAAAATTCTTGGCTATAACATCAATATAGATGTTCTTCTTCCCCCGGAGCTTGCCCAGCACCCGGTTGAGGCTGTGTGGCGAGAGGGAGTTTCCGGCCCAGAGGATCTCCGGGGCCCCCTCCCGGGGCTCCAGGGCCTCCGCCACGGCCCGGGCGGCCTGGTTGGAGCCGCCGATGCCCACCACAACGAAGGCGTCGGCCTCCCGGCGGATCTCCGCCGCCAGTGCCTCGTACCGGCCCAGCCAGTCCTCCCCGGCCCACTCGCTGACCTTGTGCCAGCCCAGGCTCTGGGCGAACTCACCGTGGCCCTCCCGGACCTTCTCCAGCATCCGGAGCCCGGCGGCTATCTCATCGGAGTTGACATCTGGCACGAGCCCCGAGGGGTCACAGAGCGTCACGCGCAGGGCGGTTCTGGTCTCAACTGATTCAATAGAGCTCATAGTGAACACCACCATTCTCATTTTTTAAATTAATTTAGTATATACTTTACATGCTATTAGTCAAGTTGTCAAGGGCAATTTTGGGGATTCCGAGAAAAATGGCGTAATATACAAAAATAGATTCTCCAATTTGGCGAAAATACCATCTTGCAATTTGTTCGGAAAGCATTATAATTAAATTAAATAAAAAACCGATATCCAAACCCCGGCGCCGCGGATCCCAAGGGTCCAGGCAAGACTCACCTCCGTTTATTGCGCGGAGACGCGACCAACTCCGCGTAAATAAAAAATCTTAAAAGAGGAATGAAAGGAAGATCACAATGAAACTCAGAAAAGCACTCTCCCTGCTCCTGGCGGCTCTCATGCTCGTCTCCCTTCTCGCCGGCTGCGGCGGCTCCGGGGACAGCAACAAGACCCCCAGCGACAACGACGGCAACACCCCCAGCGGTAATGAGGGCAACGGCGGCAGCGGCTCCGGCGGCAAGACCGGCGACGGCGTCCTGACCGTCGGCTACGGCACCGTCATCGACTCCATGACCCCCTTCCGCTCCAACACCGGGCAGGACGCCCCCTACATGACCCTCCTCTTCGAGTCCCTCGCCGTCCTCGATAACAACGGCGATTACCTGAAGTGGGCCGCCAAGGACTGGAACACCACGGACAACGGTTTCACCTATGACGTGGAGATCTACGACAACATCACCGACTCCGCCGGCAACCACATCACCGCCGACGACATCGTGTGGTTCCTTGAGGAGACCATCAAGGCCGCTCTCAAGCCCGACTTCTCCAAGATCGAGTCCGTCACCAAGACCGGCGACTACACCTTCCAGGTGAAACTCTCCGACAACATGTACGGCCTCTTTGAGAGCCTCATGAAACACACCTTCGTCATCTCCAAGGCCGCCTATGAGGCCAGCAAGGACGGTTTCGCCACTGAGTGCGTCACCACCTCCGCCTACAAGGTCACCGGTTTTGAGGCCAGCTCCTACATAAACTTCGAGAAACGTGACGACTACTGGCAGGACGCCTCCCTGGTTCCCCCCTGCGTTGTCGCCAACACCCCGAAGATCAACTTCAAGTTCATCACTGAGGCTTCTCAGATGACCAGCGCCCTGAAGACCGGCACTGTCGACATGGTCATCGACATGGCTTCCGCCAACGCCGTTCAGCTGGAGGGCGACTCCAACTTCACCATCTGGGAGTCCCCCAACATGCAGGGCTGGACCCTCTTCTTCTCCGGCGCCGACAGCCGGCCCGTGGCCAATGACCTCAAGCTCCGCCAGGCCATCTGCTACGCCATCAACCCCGACAACCTGATCACCGCCATCGCCGCCGGCCACGGCAGCCCCATGTACGATGTCTGCCCGCCCACCGCCATCGGCTACAACCCCAAGTGGGACAGCGAGGAGTACTACCCCTATGACGTGGAGAAGGCCAAGGCCCTGTTGGCCGAGTCCGACTACGAAGGCCAGTCCCTGGTGCTCCTCACCGGCAGCGGCAACCAGCGCATGGCCACCGTCGTACAGAGCGACCTGCAGCAGGCCGGCATCAACATGGAGATCCTGGCCCTCGATATGGCCCAGCTCACCGCCATCCGTCTCGACGGCACCCAGTACGACATGTTCATCAACACCATCGGCGCCACCACCCTCGCCAACCACTGGTCCATCCGCTACGACCCCAACGCCTACTCCACCGGCGACGGCACCAGCCGCCACGACTACACCCTGGGCGACATGCTCTACAAGACCTGGGCCCTGGACGGCTACACCGAGGAGAACATTGAGGAAGTCCACTGCTACCTCCGCGACAACGCCATAGCCTACGGCCTCTTCAACCCCCAGCGTTTCACCATCTGGCGCTCCGACCTGGGAGATGAGAACACCGTCTACGCCTACGAAGGATGGCCCTCTGTCGCCTCCACTACATACACCAACGCCTGACATCAACGCTTAAGCCCACTGCCCGGGCGGGCCCCGTGCCCGCCCGGAATCTGTTAGGAGGAGTTATATGGTAAGATACGTCATCAAACGCCTGCTATGGATGATCCCCATAGCCTTAGGCGTGGCGATTCTGGTCTTCACCCTCATGACCGCTACCCCCGGCGACCCGGCCCAGACGCTCCTGGGGGCCACCGCCACCGAGACGGACCTTGCGGCAAAGCGGGAGGAGCTGGGACTCAACGACCCCTATTTTGTCCGGCTGGGGGACTACCTCACGAACGTTTTCATCAAGTTTGACCTGGGGGCCTCCTGGGTCACGAGCGTGGACATAATGGACACCATCGCCGTCCGTATGCCCCGCACCCTCGTTCTCACGATAGTGACGCTGATCATAGCCTTCGGCCTGGGCATACCATTAGGCGTTATGGCCGCCACCCACCAAAATAAGTGGCAGGACAGCATCGCAATGGTTCTCGCCATGATAGGCGTGGCCATCCCCAACTTCTGGCTGGCGCTGCTGCTCATCTCCCTATTCTCCGTGAAACTCGCCTGGCTGCCCCCCATGGGCATTGAGATGGGCCTTGTTAGCTACATCCTGCCGGCCCTCTCCAACTGCACCGGCGCTCTCGCCAACTGCGCCCGGCAGACCCGTTCCTCCATGCTGGACGTCATCCGGGCCGACTACATCACCACCGCCCGCTCCAAGGGCGTCCCCGAGCGCTCCGTCATCTACAAGCACGCCCTCAAGAACGCCATGATCCCCATTATCACCGCCGCCGGCGGCGCTTTCGGACATCTCCTGGGCGGCGCGATGATAATCGAGACCATCTTCAACATCCCCGGCATGGGCACCTACATCATCGGCTCCCTCAATAACCGGGACTACCCCGTCGTCCAGGGCGGCACCATATTCCTGGCCCTGGCGTTCAGCCTCCTGATGCTCCTTGTTGACCTTCTGTACGCGGCCGTTGACCCCCGCATCAAGGCCCAGTACGCCGGAAAGAAAAGAAAGAAGGTGAAGGCAAATGCCTGAGACGAAGACCGCCGCCGCCCCTGTCCAGCAGAAGGCGAAGAAAAAGAGCGAGTTCATGCGCGTCATGCGCCAGCTCAGCAAGAATAAGCTTGCCATGGTGGGCCTCGCCATTCTCATAATAGAGATCCTTCTGGCGCTCCTCGCCCCCTACATCATCCCCTACGACTACGCCAAGATGGACGTGGTCAACGCCTTCCAGACCCCCTCCGCCGCGCACCTCTTCGGCACTGACGACACCGGCCGCGACATCTTCAGCCGCGTCCTCTACGGCGGAAGGTACTCCATCACCACCGGCATCCTGGCGGTGCTCATCTCCCTCGTCCCCGGCATAGTCATCGGCGCCATCGCCGGTTACTTCGGCGGACAGGTGGACAACATCATCATGCGTATCCTGGACATCATCCAGGCCATACCCGGTATGCTGCTCATGATAGTCATAGCCTCAGTGCTCGGCCCCGGTTTCTTCAACACCATCATCGCCCTCTCCATCAGCAGCATCCCCGGCTCCGCCCGTATGCTCCGGGCACAGATGCTGAAGGAGCGTGAGAACGAGTACATCGAGGCCGCCCAGTCCATAAACTGCAGCAAATTCCGCATCATCTTCAGCCATCTGCTGCCCAACTGCATGTCCCCCATGATCGTCAGCTCCACCATGGGCGTGGCCCAGACCATCACCATGGCCGCCGGCCTCTCCTTCATCGGTCTCGGCATTCAGCCCCCCACGCCTGAGTGGGGCGCCATGCTCTCCGATGCCCGCCAGTTCATGGACCAGGCGCCGCACCTCATCATCTTCCCGGGTCTCGCCATCGCCATCACGGTCTTGGCACTCAACTTCCTGGGAGACGGCCTGCGGGACGCCCTGGATCCGAAACTGAAGAACTGAGAAGGGAGGAGCAATTATGCCTGATAACAATAAGACCCAACTGCCCTTCCTGGACATAAAGGACCTGGTGGTGGAGTACGTCTCCGACGGCGAGATAGTCCACGCGGTGAACGGCGTTGACCTGCACTTGGAGCGGGGCAAGACCCTGGGCCTCGTGGGTGAGACCGGCGCAGGTAAGACCACCATAGCTAAATCCATCCTCCGGATCCTGCCGGACGTGGGCGCCAAGATATGCGGCGGTCAGGTCCACCTGGACGGCGAAAACCTCCTGGAGCTCCAGGAGGTGGATATGCGGAAGATCCGCGGCAACAAGATCTCGATGATATTCCAGGACCCCATGACGGCCCTCAACCCGGTCCAGACCGTGGGCGACCAGATAGCCGAGGTGGTGCACCTGCACTTGGAGCACGGCGACCACACGGACCCCGTGGCCCGCGCCAAGGAGATGCTGGAGATAGTTGGCATCCCCGCGGAGCGCTACCACGAGTACCCCCATCAGTTCTCCGGCGGCATGAAACAGCGCGTGGTCATAGCCATAGCTCTGGCGTGCAACCCGGACCTCCTGCTGGCTGACGAGCCCACCACGGCCCTTGACGTCACCATCCAGGCCCAGGTGCTGGACCTCATAGGGGACCTCCGTAAGAAATACAACACCGCCATGCTCCTCATCACCCATGACATGGGCGTCGTGGCCCAGGTCTGCGACGACGTGGCCGTCATATACGCCGGCACCATCCTGGAGTACGGCACAAAGCGCCAGGTCTTCAAGCACCCCACCCACCCCTACACCATCGGCCTCTTCGGGGCCATCCCGGACATGAACGAGGACGAGGAGTGGCTTCACCCCATCGACGGCCTGCCCCCCGACCCCACGAACCTCCCCAAGGGCTGCGCCTTCAGCCCCCGGTGCCCCTACGCCACCGACGAGTGCCGCAAGGAGCCCATCAAGATATATAAGACGCCCGACGGCCACGACTGCCGCTGCTGCCGCATGGGCGCCATAGCCAAGAAGGAGGGTTGAAGATGGAGCCTGTTATCCGAGTTGAACATCTCAAGAAATATTTTGCCACCCCCGGCGGGCCCCTCCACGCGGTGGACGACGTGACCTTCTCCATCGAGGCCGGAAAGACCCTCGGCGTCGTGGGTGAGTCCGGCTGCGGCAAGTCCACGCTGGGCCGCACCATCATCCACCTCCACGAGAGCACCGACGGCAAGATCTTCCTGGATGGCCGCGACATTACCCGCCTGAAGGGCAAGGAGCTCCGTCAGGCCCGCGAGAAGATGCAGATCATCTTCCAGGACCCCTACTCCTCCATCGACCCCCGGAAGACCATCAGCAGCACCGTCATGGAGCCCCTGAAGGTCTCCGGCCGCTATAGCCGCAAGGAGATCGCCGACAAGACTGCGGAACTCATGAGCCTCGTGGGCATCGACGAGCGCCTGCGCCTCGCCTACCCCCATGAGCTGGACGGCGGCCGCCGCCAGCGCGTGGGCATCGCCCGGGCACTGGCCCTGGACCCCAAGTTCGTGGTCTGCGACGAGCCCGTCTCCGCCCTCGACGTCTCCATCCAGGCGCAGGTGCTGAACCTGCTCAAGAAACTCCAGCAGGACAAGGGCCTCACCTACATGTTCGTCACCCACGACATGTCCGTGGTGCGCCACATCTCCGACGACATATGCGTCATGTACCTGGGCCAGGTGGTGGAGAAGTGCCCCTCCAAGGAGCTCTTCGCCATGCCCCTGCACCCCTACACCAAGGCCCTGCTCTCCGCCATCCCCTCCACGGATATCGACAACCCCACAAAGCGGGAGATCCTGAAGGGCGAGCTCACCTCCCCCATAAACCCCAAGCCCGGCTGCCGTTTCGCCGCCCGTTGCCCCTTCGCCACGGAGGCTTGCGAACAGCCCCAAGTCCAGGAGGAGGTCAGCCCCGGTCACTTCGTCCGGTGCTGCCGCATTCGGGAGGTCAACTAAGTCCCTTCCGGAGGGCGTTTCTTTCCTTCATTCCTGGGGTCCGGGATCGCCAACGCGGTCCCGGACCCCGCCATAAGAGCCCCTCGCAATTTTTTCTCGAAACTCTGGCCGAAAGGAACGATTTATTTTGACAAATCCCCATAAACAAAGTATACTGGAATCATTATGATATCAGCAAAATCTATGTCAAATCGCTTATTAGGGACGAGGTACATAGCTATGGGGACTGCGCAGGGAAATAACCTTCCACGAATCAAGATTTCCAACCAGGCGGCTATCCGCCGGATGGTCTACCACTACGGGCCCATCACCAGGGGCGCCCTCTCGGAGAACCTGGGTCTCACGATGCCCACCATCACCACGAACATCAACAGCATGATCACCGGGGACATCATCCGGGAGGTGGGTTTCGCGGAGGAGGGCGGCGCTCTGGGCCGCCGGGTCCGTCTGCTGGACATCGTGCCGGAGTCCCGGTACTTCCTGGGGGTGGAGATGCGCGGGACACTCAGGAGCCTCTGCGTGACGGACTACCGGGGGAACATCGTCTGGTCAAAGCTGGACGACACCCCCTTCCACGAGTACGAGGAGAACATCGCCTCCACGGCTGAGATCGTCCGGGAGGCCATCGGCCAGTGCGGCGTCCCCCTGGAGAAGGTCATGGGCCTGGGGGTGTGCCTGCCGGGCCTTGTGGACTCATCCCGGGGGGTCCTGGTGAAACACCCGGGCTACGGCTGGGCCGACCGGGACGTGGCCGGGGATCTGCGCCGTCTCTCGGGCTACGCGGGCCCCATCCTTGTGGAGAACAACGCCTGCGCCAGGGCCTTCGCCGCACAGCTTTTTAGGCGGGAGCTCCTGAACCAGGTCCCCTCCTTCGCCTACATGTTCGTCTCCGCCGGTATCGCCTGCCCGCTCATATATAACTTTGTCCAGGACTACGGGGTCCTGGTGGGCCGGGGCGAGGCGGGCCACATGGTATTGGACCCCTCGGGTCCCGAGTGCATCTGCGGCAACCACGGGTGCCTGGAGGCGTACTCCAGCGACAGGACCGTAATCGCCCGGTGCGAGGAGGCCATGCACCTGGGGGAGGCCCCCATACTGCGGGAGATCTGCGGCGGCAGGACGCCCACCATCTCTCAGATAGTGGAGGCCCAGGAGCGGGGCGAGACGGGCATCGCCCACGTCATCCGCACCGCCATAAACTCCCTGGGCGTGGTCATAGCGAACATCGAGAACTTCGCCTGGCCGGACCTCATACTCATCGAGGCAGGACTCTTCACCTCCCAGGAGAACCGGGAGAGCCTGTTAGAGGTGGTCCACAGGAACCTTTACACCGGCACCAATCTTGACACCCACTTTGAGTTCATCATGCCCGACCCCTTCAGCGGCGCCCTGGGGGGCGCTGCCATAGCCGTCCGGAACGACCTGGAGACATACATCGAATGAGACCCACAGGAGGCTGAGCCGAAAAATGAGCTTTATCGTCCATCCCCTCAAGATGGCAGCGAGTATCGCCACGGCGGCGGTGACGCTGGCCCTCTCCATCTTCGCGTTCTCTGCCGGGAGGATCCTGGCTGGGGTATTGAATCTCGCCATCGCCCTCATCTTCCTTGGGATCCTGCCCGTCTTCGCCGCCCGCGTCACGGTGGACGGGAAGGGCGTCAGCCGCCGTTTTTTGGGCCGGGCGTCAAAGGCCATGACATGGGACCAGGTGGCCGAGGCGGGCGTTGCCGGGACGAAGGTCCTGAAAAAACAGGACTCCGACAGGACGGGCGAGCTCTACATCTACTTCTCCCCCGTGAAGATGAGCGACCAGGAGCGTTTTGAGATGATGCTCAAATGGCCGCCCCGGGATAAGCTCTTTATGTACTACACCGAGAAACGCATCCGCGCCGTGGAGACCACATGCCCCGTGAAATTGGAGTATTATAACACGGGAAAGCTCCTGGTCAACCGGAGAGCGCGGTGAGCGTTACCATGAACGCGAAAGAGCACAGTCGGCAGTTTGTCCGGCTGTGCTCTTTACTATGTCTTGATCATGTTTCAAGTGTGTGATCTTACCGTTTTATCGGGTCTGGCAGTCCCGGGGAGGTCTTCTTTCCATTCTTTTTTGGCGAAAAAAGAATGGAAAGAAGCAAAGGAAGAAAAACGCTTTTGGGCAGTAGTCGAGACACACGGGAGGAACCATATCCGCGCGTGGGGACCTTGAGTTGTTTCTGCGTCTAACCCGCTTAGCCGCTCACCCTGGCAGTCAAAAAGGCTTGGCACTTCGACTCAGCGCCGCGCTGCATGTGTGTTGCTGTGAGACCGGGAGAAAGCGACCCCTCGTCTCCGTCCCCTATGGGTCCAGGGCCCGGGGGCCCTGGTCGTTTCCAAGGGGGAGTCCAGAGGGGGGAAATCGAAATCCCCCCTCTGGTCGTTTTTCCCTCTTTGTTACTTTCCTCCCTTTTGACGAAATCAAAAGGGAGAAAGTAAACTCTCCCCCGTCTGCCGTTGCAGCGGAATCACATCAAAAATATCCTCCGGTCATTTTTCCATCATGCGAAAAATATACTGATGGTGAAATGAGGTGGTCTTGATAAGTGCCGAAAAGCAAAAAATTAAATTCATCTTCATTAACCCCAACAGCCCAAAAAAGTCCGAGAAACTTCTGCGCCAGTTGGCCCTGGAGAAACTTATTAAGCTCCAAAGGAATGGCCCTCCGCCCCAGTGACGGCGCCCTCCGCCTATGCTGCCGGAAGGGGGCGGCGAGCGCGTGAGGATCGCAGCGTACTGCCGCGTATCCACAGAGAAGGAGGAGCAGCAGGACAGTTTAAGGCACCAGAAGGAGTTCTTTGAGGAGTACGCCCAAAGATACGGCCACACCCTGGTCCGGCTCTACGCCGACGAGGGCATCTCCGGGACGAGCCTTAAAAAGAGGGACGATTTCCTCCGGCTCATCGAGGACGCGAGGGCCGGACTCTTTGAGATGGTGGTGGTGAAGGACGTCTCCCGGCTCGCGAGGAACACCGTTGACTTCCTCCAGAGCATCCGCACACTGAAGAGCTGCGGCGTGAACACCCTCTTCATCACGGCGAATATGGACAGCCTGGGGGAGTCGGAATTTGTCCTCACCCTCTTCGGGGCGATGGCCCAGGAGGAGAGCGCGAACTTGAGCCGCCGGGTAAAGTTCGGCAAGAAATTGAACGCCCAGAGGGGCCGCGTCCCCCAGCGCATTTACGGCTACGACCGCATAGACAATTTCACCCTGGAGATAAATTACTCTGAGGCCCGGGTGGTGCGGGAGATCTTCCGGCTCTACCTTGAGGAGGGTCTTGGCTGCCGCGCCATAAGCCTCCAGCTCAACACCCAGGGCGCAAAGACCAAATTTGACTGCGAGTGGAACCCCAGGGGCGTGCGGCGGGTCCTCACAAACTCCATCTATTGCGGCAGATACGTCAACAATAAGTACGAGATCGAGGACTACCTCACGGGGAGACAGGTCCTCCTCCCGGAGGAACAGCACTACCACCATGAGCGGCCCGAGTGGGCCATCGTGACGCCGGAGGAGTTTGACGCGGCCCAGGAGCTCATGAACACAAGGCGCAAGCAATACGACTCCGGGCCTCAACATGCCGGCACCCGTCTCAGCGCCAGGCACCTTTTCAGCACGCTCATAAAATGCGAACACTGCGGACAGTCCTTCTACCAGAAACACTACACCTACGTAAACACCCGGGTCTACTGGAAGTGCAGTACCAACGACCAGTTCACCGCCGTCAGGTGCGAAAACGCCGTGACCATCAACGAGCCGGAACTCGTGGAGGAGTTGAGGCGCTTTTTCGCCTCCCTCATCCCCGACAGGGAGCGCTTTATTGAGGGCGTCCTCTCGGACTTTCGCAAATTCAATGGCCCCGCCGCGAAAAAAGCGGACGTGGGGGCCGTGGAGCAGAGGCGAAAAAAGCTCCTGGCGAAAAAAGAGCGCTATCAGGAGATGTACGCAAATGACCTCATCACCATGACGGAGCTAAAGCAGAGGACTGACATCATCACCCGTGAGCTCCGGGAGATGGACATTGACTCAGATCGCCCCCAAGAGGCCGTGAGCGGCGGGGACATCGAGGCATACAGACGGGAGGTCGAGCGTTTCCTGGCGCTGGAGACTGTGACAAATCGCGACCTCCGGCGCATAATAGAGCGCATTAGCGTCAATAGATCCGGCGCGGTGACGGTGGTCTTTAGGGAGCTTGAGGACTCCGGGCCTGCCTATTAAGGGACAGTTGTGGAGGCGGTGGACCCGCTCATACTCGACCTCTCGGTGGTGGACACCTGCTCCGACCTCCCCAGCGAGGAACTTGACCTCCCGCAGTACATACTCGATATGTTCGACAGCCCCATCGTCTCCGAGGGGGCCGGAAGGCGCATAGTCGTGACTCTCGGCCAGTTCACCATAGTCCGCTTAGAGCGCGATTCACAGCTCCTCATCCCCGTCTATGACTACTGCATGCCGGAGAAGGAGTGCGTCGGCACCGGCGGCGAGGACCCCTGCGCCATGTTCTCTCGGATAAGTTTCCCGGTGAACGAGTTCTTCCCCCCGGACTCCGTCTGCGGCGCGGATGAGTATAGAGATATGGCAGACTCGGAGTGACCATCAGCTAAGTCAATTTAGCGCAAGACGCCCCCGGCCGGAAAGGCCGGGGGCATTCCTGTAATATCACTCTATTAGTTTGCCGCCGGAGACGATGAAACCCACGTCCCCCGTGCTGGCGCCGGGAGACAGTGCGCCGTTGTAGTCAAGGCTCGTGATGGTGAGCCCCGCGCCGGAGGCGCTGTAGCTGCCGTTCCACCCGCTCTGCAGGGCGATATCCCCGGTAAACTCCAGCTCTATCCTCCAGGAGGTGACGGCGGCCGCGCCGGAATTTGTGACGGTGAGGCTATACTGGTAGAACTTCGCCCCGCCGGACTCCCAGGAGTTCACAAGGCTCGCCCTCCAGGTGACGCCGTCCCCCGCCGGCGGCGCGGGCTCGGGTTCGGGCTTGGGCTCAGGTTTCGGTTCTGGTTCCGGCGACGGCTCCGGGATCGGCGCGGGATCGGGCTCCGTCCCGCTGCCGGACTCCGCCGCGCCGCCCAATGTCTCTATGAGCCACTTCCCGGTCTCCGTGAGGTCGCTCTCGGAAAATCCGCTGGTCTTTTGGCAGGAGCTGGAGATTATAGATGCCGACTCCGCCTTATTTGAGAGGCTCCACATGACGTAGCTCACGCCGCGTTTCTCCATGGCGCTCACCCACTCGTCCGCCTCGGGGATATCGAGGGCGCCGTTCCCGCTGGCGTCGCAAATGCCGAACTCCGAGCAGAATATGGGGAGTCCCGCGTCGAGGGCGGAGGTCATGGCGTCCCGCAGCGACCCCCTGTGGGTGGCGGCGTAGAAGTGGAGGGTGTACATTATGTTGCCGTACTCCGTTATCGGGTCCCGGGCGGCGTCCCCCACGTACTGGCTCCAGTTGGGCGTGCCCACAAGGATCACGGCGTCTGGGTCGTTCCCCCTTATGGCGGGTATGACCTCCAGGGCGTAGGACTTTATGGAGCTCCAGCTTGTCCCGCCGTTGGGCTCGTTGCATATCTCGTAGAGCACGTTGTCGTAATCCGAGAGGCGGGCGGAGATGTCGGTGAAGAAGTCTATTGCCTCGTCCTTGTGGGTGTTGGGGTCGCCGTCGGAGAGGATGTGCCAGTCCACGATGACGTACATGTCGTGGCGCGTGGCGTAATCAACGCCCCGGAGAACGAGGTCCCGAAGGTCCTCCCGGTCCCCGCCGGAGCAGTAGCCGCCGTACTCCGCCGTGTACATGGCAAGGCGCACCACGTTCGCGCCCCAGTCCTCGGATATCTCCCGGAAACACTCGTCGTTCACATACCCCGGGAACCAAGCGAGGCCGTGGGTGCTGACGCCCCGGAGCTGGACACTCTCGCCGCCGGACCCCACGAGGCGCGTGCCTGACACCGCCAGGGCCCCGTTCTTTGAGGGCCTGGCCCCGCCGCCGCTGGTGGAGACGGAGGGGGGCGTCTGGGCGTTCGGCGTCCCCGCGCCGCCGGTGCTGCCTGAACCGCCGGTGCTGCCGGTGTTTTCGGCATCTACGGCGTTCCCGGTGTCGCCGGTGTTTCCCGTGTTTTCGGCGTCGCCGCCATTGTCATTATCATTGTTGTCCCCAACGTCCCCAGTCCCCTCGGATGGCGCGGCGTCCGCCGGGTCTCCCGTGCCGGCGTCCTCGGGCACAGTTTTGTCGGGAGTCCCCTGGGCGGGCTCCGCCGGTGTGTTCCCGGCGTCACCGCTCAAAATTGGCTCCCCGTCCTCCGGCTCCGTCGGCGCCGCCGGGGCGCCCTTAGCACAACCCGCGATGAGCAAGGCGAGAACCAGGCACACCGCGGGTAAAATTGACAGCTTTTTCATTGAAAATCTCATTTATTGGCAGATAAGGTCCACAAGTTCCTCGATGGTCTGGCTGAACTCCACCCCGTCGGGCGGGTCCATCTCAAACTGCTGGCAGACCTCCCGGCCGATGCTCAGCACGTCCACGGGCTCCAGGTCCATACGGGAGAACAGCGCGCCGGTGTCCACGTCCTCCGTGCCCACATCCTTATACTCCGCGACCGCCTCTACGACCCGCTCCATTATTTCCTCTCTGTCAAGATCCATGTCTATAACTCCCTTCAACGGCGACGGGGCTGTCCCCAGTGCGCCTCTCTCGCGACTATTATATGACATACCTCATTACCTGTAAAGTAAAAATTCCATGTCAAAATAGAGAATTATTGAGAGGCAAAAATCAGCCCTCGTAGCCTATGATTATGGCGGAGAAATTGTCCTGGGCGGGGTCCCGGAGCTCCAGCACCGCCCTCTCCAGGGCCTCGGCGCACTGGCGAGCGTCGCCGGAGGCAGCGATGACGCGGCCGATATCCACGTCGGAGAGGCCGCTGAAGACGCCGTCCGTCATGAGGAGCAGTCTATCCCCCGGCTCAAGGGCTATGCGCCGGGCGGAGGCGTCCACGTACTTTAGTTTCCCCATGCCGATAAAGCTGGTGAGGCTCCCCCTGTGGGGGTCCGTGGCGGCCTCGGAGGCGGACATCTCGCCGTTTATCACCCGGCGCATGAGCTCCGCGCCGTAGGTGTGCTCCTGATTTAACTGTATTACGCCGCCGCCCCTATAGAGATATATCCGGCTGTCCCCCACGGACACCCAGTTGAAGGCCCCGTTCCGCACCAGCGCCGCCACGACGGTACTGCCCCGGCGGTATATGCCCTCCGGGCCGATCTCCCTGTTTATCTCCCCGTTCACAGCGCCTATCATGGCCGGGAGTACGCCGTCCATGTGTTCCGGCCTCAGCCGCCCGGCCTGGCGCAGCATGGACATGACTATCCCGCGGCTCACCTCGTCCCCGCCGGTGAGACCGCCCATGCCGTCGGCCACCACCGCCAGGACCCCCGCGCCGCCGTCCAGCGGATACGCCCCGATGCTGTCCTGCTGGCTCTTCCTGCCGCCGATATTGCGGAATTTCCCTATGGTGAGACTCGACACACTGGCAGTATCCTCCACGCTCTCAAGAGGCGCGGCGTTCTCGTTCTCGCCGGCGGGCATGTCCTCCTCCAGGTTCTCCTCCGGGGCGCTCCCGGCGGTCACTCTCTTCTTCCCCTTGGGGGTGGTCTTCATCAGTATGACGAGGGCCGCGAAGGCCGCGGCGGCAAATATGAGGACACCCGCCGCCACATAGAGGAACTTCTTCCATCCCCCGCCGCTGTTATTTTGGGCCGGTGCATCCTCGTCACCGCCGCCCGGCTCGTCGATGTCGCTTGCGGCGGGCTCCACCCTCACCGTGAGGGCGGACTCCGCCGTCACGTCGCCTACGCCCTCCCCGGAGAACTGGGAGGCGCGGACCGTGAGGCCCAGTCTCACCGGGTTCAATCCCTCCGAGGGCGTGCCGGAGAGCAAGAGCACGCACCGGGTGTCGCTCTCCCGGATGACGTTCGCCACCGCCACACCTGTGGGGAGGTTCGAGAGCTCAAACCCCTCCGGCGTCAGGACATTGGCGAAGGTGAGGTCTCGGAGCTCAACGTAGAGCTTGGGGCCGCCGTCAGTAGGGACGGCCTCCCCCTCCCGGAGCTCCAGACTGCCGGACTCCAGCCCCAGCACCGCCCCCCGCTCGCCGTCACCGGCGCCCACGGCGCAGAATATGAGCATAACTGCCGCAAGCGCGGCCAGGATCACCTTATAGGATACTCTCGTTCTCATATGTGCCCTCCTGCGGGTCTCCGCCCGCTCGCCCGCTCACCGGAAGGTGAGTCTGAAGGCGTTCTTACTATCCCCGAGGTAGAAAATATCGCCGTCATGGAGCGGCACCGGGGTCTTCGCCTCCACCCGTCCGCTCCCCTGTATGAATGTGCCGTAGGAGGAGCCCTCGTCCACCAAGGCTACCGCCCCGTCGCGGAGTAGAAGTACACAGTGGCGGCGGCCTATCCCGGCGGCCTCCGGGCCGTACCTCACGGCGCACTCCTCGTCCCGGCCTATCCTGAGTCCCCGCTCCGTGAGCTCAAAGCTTTTCCCGTCCATGACGCCGCCCACGCCCACTATAATGGGCCGGGCGCTCTCAATTGAGTCCGCGTTTGGACTCTCGTTTGAGCTCTCGTTCGGACTCTCGTTTGGACTCTCCTCCGATGGCCGGGGCTCATCCGGGCCGCTTTTTGCGGGTTTCTGTCTCTCCGTCCGGCGCTCCGGGCTCTTTGGCTCCTCCGCCGTGGCCTGGGTCCTCTCGGCGGCGCGCCGGCGGTCGGTTACGAGCACCCCCGCCGCTATGATGAGGGCGAGGACCACTATGGCAACGTAGATCCAGGGGCTTGCCCCGCCGTCCCCGGCAGTCACAGGGCCGCTATCCCGGGGCGGTTCCTCCTCCGGCGGGGTGTCGGGCCCTATATCCCCCTCCGGCGGGTCAACGCCTGGCTCATCCTCGTCCCCGGAGAGCGGCGCGCCGAAGGTCTCCTCATCAAATATTCGGGACACCACCTGGAGGTTCGGCGTGACTATGCCCACCACCACGTGCTCAGAGTTCAGCACCGCCATGGGCGTCACCATGTCCTCCGTGAGCTCTGGCTCCGGGTCCAGCTCGTAAATAAATAGGCTGTCCCCCATCTGGGAGGCGCCAATTAGCCGCGCCTCGCGGCTCCCATTCGTTATCCCGTCCTCGGTGACGCGCAGGTAGTGGAGCTCCACCTCCCCGGCGGCGGGGTAGTAGGCCCCGTCGGCATTCAGAAGGTTGCCGGGGTTCTCCACGCTGAATGTGGCGAGCCCCAGTTCGTCGTTCGTCAGCCGGAGCGCGGCCTCCAGCTCCTGCCCCTCAAACGTCAGGCGGTACTCCGCCGCGTCCCCATTTACTATGTCAAGGCCGGTCTCCGCCAGCGTCAGACTGTCCCCGCTCTCGGAGTTGTAGACCGCCACCACGGCCGCCTCCACCCCAAGAACCTCGCCGGAGCTGTCAAGGGCGGCCACCAGTCCAAAATCCCCATAGTCGCCATAGTCCGCCGCCCTCACCGGCGCGGGGATGATAAGCGCCAGCAGGGCAGTCAGCGCGGCCGTGACCACGGCTGCCCTCATGCGCGTCTCCCCCTTGCCCGTCTGATTCTAAAATTGTCGCGGCGTCAGATAAAATTACTGATCTCCGCCTGACGCGCCTCGATCTCCCGCGCCAGACTCTCCGCCTCCCGGTCCCCGCCACGGCGGGAGGACTTAATAAGGCTCTTTAGGTCCACGAGGAAGGTATGTATGACCTCGTGGCCCGCCTCGGCGCCGCGCCAGTTTGGGCGGGCGGCGCCAATATAGACAAGGTCCTCATCAGTTTTGAATACCTCGCCCTCCTTGTTGAAGGGCAGTATGAAGGCGCTGTAGACCCTCTCTATTCCGAACTTCACGGCGTTGCGCCTGAGGAAGTCCCCGTATGTCACCTGTTTCTGGATGGAGCTCGTCTCCGGCAGGTCCTCCACCCGGCCCGTGACGCCAAATCTATAGAACTTGGCGTCAATGACAAAGGCGTCGCCGCCCCGGATGAGCACCGTGTCTGGCCGGAGCTCCGTACTGAGCGCCGGCCGGTACCCCTCCCGAGTGAGGTGCCAGACGCCCCTGGGGTAAAACTCCCTCAGGTCCCGGACGCTCCCAAAGACGCTGTCCACCATGCGCTCAAAGCAGTAGGCGTAGGAGTCCACGCCGTAGGCCAGCTCCTCCCGGCCCTCCCGGGCGTTGAGCCCCAGGAGGACGCTCTCCATGTGGCGGAGGCGCTGTCTCTTCACGTCGTCAAATGTCCGGCGGAGCTCGCCGTCTATGGCGGCGAGGTAGCGCCTCTTCACCTCCGGCGTCACCCGCCTCACCTCTATGAAGTCCGGCTCCAGTCCAAAGAGCCAGCCGATGAGGTCTATGCTCGTCCTGACGGCGTACCTGTGTATCTCAGTTATCATGCTCTCGGCAGGGCTCCTGACCCAGGCGCGTATCTCAGGGTAGATGATGTTCCCCCGGGAGACCACGGGCCTTCCCTCGATGGTCCTGCGCCAGTCTATCCTGCCGGGCCGGTTCACCGCCAAGCGCCGCTCCCGCGGGGTGTAAAATCCGTTCCTCAAGAAATCGGATATGAGCCAGAGGTACGATAGGAGCGCGAACTCCCCCTCGCCGCGCCGGGCGTCGTCCGCCCCCGAGCTCTCCCGGGTGGCGGCCTTCGCGGCGGCGACGGTGCGCAAAATGTCCAGCACGTCGTTTCGGCAGCCGGGCTCCAGCCGGTATGCCTCCGGGTAGTAGAAGTGCACCTCGTTCCCCAGGAGCTTTATCCCCACAAAGCTGTCGCCGCTGCCGCCGGTAGCGGCGTGGGGTCGGAACCTGTCACTTATGCCCCCTGATGACGCCATCGGCAAAAACCCTCTCCCCGTCTCTCATGTACGCCTCGATGAGGCCGTCCAGCGTCCTAATATCCCCCCGGAACCAGTCGGGCCGGTTGAACTTGGCCACGTCGTCCCACAGGTACTCCAGAAGTTTGTGGGCGAAACGGAGTTTCTTGTCCCGGTCCCCGCACTCACTCTGGTCCCCGCAGAGGGCGGCGGGCTCCATGAAGTACACCCCCAGCTGCTTGTCCTCGGAGTTCAGGTCCCCGGAGACGCGGACGATAAAGTCATTTATGTCCTCGGCCAGCTCCTGCCAGGTGATTCCCGGCATACCAGGGACGAAATACCCCCTGTAGGGATGGGAGTCCTCGAAGGAATTGGGAAGTTTAAGGAATCTCCACCGACGCTTGAAGGCCGTGTCCAGCGTGAATACGTTCTGGTCGCTGGTGTTCATTGTGGCGGCTATGGTCAGGTTCCCCGGTATGCGTACGCTGTGAAACTCTATCCCCTCCCCCTCAAAATATTTTGAGAGGTACCCGCATATCCCGGTGTTCGCCACGGGGTAGAGGCTCCGGCCATTGGCGTCCCTATCCAAAAGCTGAAATATGTCCCCAAATATTCCGGGGGCGCTGCCCCGGTTGAGCTCCTCTATCACAAGCGCCGCGGGGCTCTCCGGGCGCTCAATTGCCATACGGAGGGCTATGGTGAAGGGGCCGGGGTCAAACTCGTAACTCACAGAGCCGTCCCTGTGGACCCTGGGGATTATCTGCCCTATGAAGTCGGCGTTTGAGTAGTCCGGGTGAAACGTTGTCCTGACACGCCGCTCCTCCGGCACGCCCAGGGCCGGGAGGAGGGTATTTTGCAGATAGTAGGACTTCCCGCAGCCGGGAGTGCCGTATATGACAAGGTTCTCCCCGCCGGGCGCCGAGTCAAAGCCCCACTCCCGGGTCTCCCTCGCCTCAAGGGTCTCCGGCTCCGTGAGCGGTGTCTCCGTGAGGGAGGCGGTGGAGCCGAGAAACGATACGTAATCCGTAGGCTCCATGAGCTCCGGGCGGTTTTCAAATATGTGTACCCTCTCCGCCACCGTCTCAAGGCACTCGGGGGCTATCGTGATGGAGGCGGCGTCCACGCGAAGGGTGCTGAGCTGTTTTAGGGCCTGGAGCATCCTATTATCGAACTTATATGACAGCGCCTCGAACTCCGGCACGGCGGAGTCGTCCTCCCTCATGAGGGAGATGAGCGTCAGCGTCCTTAGATAGTCCTGGTATCTCTTCGTTGTGGCGGCCAGGAGCTTATATTCGGTGATGGAGACGGCGTAGTTCCCCGTGGTCCGCCCCAGCTCCAGGAGCAATTTATATAGGAGCATCACGGGGTAGAGCCTAAATCCGCGCCGGACGCCGTTAAATTCCTCGTCTATCTCGGAGCTCAAATAGACCTTCTCGATCTGCCGGTCTATGATGTCCTGGTAACTTGATGTGTCCTCGAACCGCCCGCCGCAGCGAAGAAGTATCTCCCTATATGCGGGCGTGACGGCGGCGTCCTTGTACCCCGCGCCCCGCATGGTGATGAGGCCGAAGAAGGCCGCCACCCGCAGCGCCCGGTAGTTGTCCGTGAGGTCGAGCCCCGGCTCGGCCTCCGCCCGCTCTCTAACCCACCGGGATATGTAGGAACTCAGGACCTCCCCGCTCCCCCGCTCCTTGTAGGACTCAAGAGCGGAGACGAGGTAGCAGAGCTTGCCCATCTCCGTGGGCTGTTTCACGAGGTACCAGCACTCATACTCCCTGGCGCCCCGCAGCTCCTCAAGTTTCCTCCCCAGCAGTTCGTTCATCGCCCCGCCCCCTCGGCTCTTTTATTGACCACATTATTATATAGTAAACCCCGGCCAATTTCAACAAAAATAGACAGAACTCTCTGGAAAGAAAAAACGCGGGGGTCGAATCGCTCCGGCCCCCGCGCTATACCCACACCTTAATGTGCGTTCGCTTACTCTATCTTCAACTTCCTCGACTCCGGCAGTACGGACTGTTTCTTCGGCATCGTCAGCTTGAGGACGCCGTTCTCGTACTTCGCCTCAATGCCGTCGGCGTCGATGCCCGAGATGTCAAACTGACGGGTGTACTGGCCGTAGGAGCGCTCAAGACGCACATAGCTGCCCTTCTTGTCCTGCTCCTCGTGCTTGGAGTGGCGGCGTGCGCTGATGGTCAGCACGTCACCGGACACGTCGAGCTCGATGTCCTTCTTCTCAAACCCAGGCAAGTCCGCCTCGAGCAGATAGCTGTCGCCCTGGTCGGAGATGTCCGTCTTGAACTCCGCTATGTCGCCGCTCTGGAAGAACCCGGTGAAGGGGTCCTCAAAGAAACGCTTCTCAAATTCCTCCATCGCCTTGAAGGGGTTGTAGGTGAGATCCTGGTTGTTCCTGTGGAAAGGTCTGAGTTCAAACATAATAAAACCTCCAAATAAATTTATTATGCCCGCCCTCCGCTCATTATTCTCCCCGCCGCCAATGGCGGGGGTCAATCTGGCCGGTGGGGTGGACCGGGACCGGCTCCCGGACTCTCGTCCTTCGATTTGCCTATATATTACCCCCGGTTTATGAATTTTAAATGGAATAATTATGAAATAAAAATGAATTTTAGCACTCTCGGGTTGAGAGTGCCAAAATCAACTCTTCTTATCGTTATCCCCGAAACTCACCGTTCTGAACCCGTCGCCGTGGACCTCCTGGGATTCCACGATCATGCTGAAGGCCATGGGGTCCGCCTTCTTCACGGCGTTCATGATATCCACCATCTGTTTTGTGGTGCAGGCGCTGATTACGATGTCCTTCTTGTCCTCCCGGTAGCCGCCGAAGGCCGGCACTATGGTGCTGCCCCGGTGGCAGGTGTCCTCTATGACGTCGCTGACCATCTTCCCGTTCTCCGTGACGATCACGGCCATTCGACCGGAGTTTATGCCGAATATTGTCTTGTCCACCACCACGGACATTATAAAACTCACGATTATGCCGTAAATGAACCCGTCGATGTCCCGCAGGAGGATGCTCTCGATGGCTATGACGCCTATGTCATAGACGAGGTTTATCTGTCCCAGCTGGAGGTGCGGGCGCAGGGTCTTCACTGAGACGGTCACGAAATCCATGCCCCCGGTGGAGGAGTCCGCAGTGTAGATGAGCGCCAGCCCCAGCCCCGCGATGACGCCCGTGCCCAGGGCCGCCAGGAGCCTGTCGCCGCCGTACTCCGGCAGCAGCGGCGCCAGATAGTCGATCATCAGCGAGGAGATGAACGTACACCTAAGGGACCTGAAGAAGAACCCGCGCCCCAGCACCCTAAAGCACAGAATAGCCACTGGGATGTTCAGCAGTATTATCGCCCAGCCCACCGGTATGTGGAGGAGCATATTCATTATAAAGGCCACCCCGGAGAACCCCACCAGCGGCAGATCCGCCGCTATGGCGAAGTTATACGTCCCCACGGCGTACAGCACGCTCCCCAGTATCTCCTTGGGGAACCCCTCCCAGTACTTTCTCTCAAACATTCTCCCACGCTCCTATAAAGGAAAAGAGCCCGCGAAACACTTTGATCGCGCAAGCTCTTTCCTCTTATTTTACTACTTTTAACAAAAAATTCAAGTGGTAATTTTGCTCCATCACTTCCCCAGGGACATAAGTTTCCGCAGTATCTCCTTGTCCGCGGGGCAGAAACTGTAGCCCGGTATCTCCGCGGGTGTTATCCAGCGGATGTCCGCGTGTTCCAGCATCTTGGGCTCACCCCTCACGATGGAGGCGTTGAAGAGGGTGAGGTGCACGTCCATGTCCGGGTACTTATGGCAGAGCTCCATGAAGATGTCGTGGACCTCTATCTCCATGTCCAGTTCCTCCCGGACCTCCCGCCGGAGGGCCTCCTCCCGGGTCTCGCCGGGCTCCACCTTGCCGCCCACGAACTCCCAGAGGAGACCCCTTGTCTTCTGCGGCGGGCGCTGACAGGCCAGGAATTTACCATCCCGCCATATGAGCGCCGCTACAACGTCAGTCATGTCACAAAACCGCCTTTCTCTAATTTTGGCCCCCGCCGCCCAACATTGACACGCGGGACCATTTTCCGTATAATTATCTCAGTGCCGGCGGCCCAATTTGCCCGGGGCCCCACAAATCAATCAAGAAAGCGAGTTGGCGCCAAAATGGGAGTCACAAAAATAGTAATAACCGGCGGCCCCTGCGCCGGGAAGTCCACCGCCATGAGCTGGGTGCAGAACGCCCTCACCGCCATGGGCTACGCCGTCCTCTTCGTCCCCGAGACGGCCACGGAGCTCATCACCGGGGGCGTGGCGCCCTGGACCTGCGGGTCGAATGTGGAGTATCAGAAGTGCCAGATGCGCCTGCAGCTGGAGAAGGAGTCCGTGTTTGAGCAGGCGGCGGCCACCATGGCGGCAGAGAAGATACTCATAGTCTGCGACCGGGGGACCATGGATAACCGCGCCTACATGACCGACGAGGAGTTCGCCGAGGTCCTCACGGAGCTCGGGAAGTCCCAGGTGGAGCTCCGGGACAGCTACGACGCCGTCTTCCACCTCGTCTCCGCCGCCAAGGGCGCGGTGGACTACTACACCACCGACAACAACAACGCCCGCCGGGAGACGCCGGAGGAGGCCGCCGCCCTGGACGACAGGCTCATCGCCGCCTGGACCGGCCATCCGCACCTGCGCGTCGTAGACAACTCCACCGATTTCGAGGCGAAGATGCGCCGGCTCGTGGCGGAGATAACGGCCTTCCTGGGGGAGCCGGAGCCCTACGAGATCGAGCGCAAGTTCCTAATCGAGTACCCGGACATCGCGTGGCTCGAGAGTCTCCCGAACTGCCGCCGGGTGGAGATCATCCAGACCTACCTTAAATCCCCGGAGGGCGGCGAGACACGCCTGCGCCAGCGCGGCGAGGACGGCAGCTATGTGTACTTCCAGACCACGAAACGCAAGGTGACGGCCCTCAAGCGGGTGGAGATAGAGCGCCGCCTGACGAAGGACCAGTACCTCCGCCTCCTGATGGAGGCCGACACCACCCGCCGCCAGATAAGGAAGACCCGCTACTGCCTCACCTACGAGAACCAGTACATTGAGATAGACGTCTACCCCTTCTGGCAGGACCGGGCCATCGCGGAGATCGAGCTCCGGGATGAGTCCGACCAGGTGGTCTTCCCGAAGGAGATCCGGGTAATAAAAGACGTCACCGGCGACGAGAGGTACCTAAATTCGACCTTGGCGAGGTCGATATGAGGGTGAATTAATTGGCGCCCTCCACAAGTTTCTGGTACATCTTCATGAGCTCCGCCACGCACTTGCTCTCGGTCATTTCTTTCACCGAGAACCCATACGCCTGCATGACGGCCCGGTCGTTCTCCTGATGGGCCTTCCGCAGCTCCGGCGGCATTGTCAGCTCGTCGTAGAGGTCCGCGAGACTACAGTCGGGATAGAGTGCGCGGGCGTCGAGGATCGCCTGGGCGGTCTGCTCGATCTTCGCCCTCTGCTCGTCGGTGGGCGTGGGCCAGGGAAAGTTGTTGTAAACAGCCGGAGAATAACTGTAATCGCTCTTCAGCCTACCACACACAACTCGCATCCATGCCATATGAACATTTGAAATGAGCACACCAAACATATATAGGCTTGCATTGGGGACGAGATACAATTTGTTACTCCCAATATAGTCTGGTGAGAGATAACTGATTGGAATATAACGTCTATTCTGAGAGGACACCTCAGGGACAGCTAAATAGTTTGTCTCTGGCTGCCTGATCTGGGTAAAAAGCATTGGTTTTTCAGCATCTTGCCTGACAGACGTTGTCGGGCTTTTGGCCCTTGACTCGGCAACCCTTTTCAGGCGTTCCATGATTGGTGGAATATGGCGGTATTGAGAAGGAGACACTCCCTTAAGCCATAAGCAGTAACGAATTTCATTGTTGATTAGATCTCGTGACCCCACAAAGCGCTTAATAAAGGAAGTTGAAGAAGGATAAGCAGTAATCAGTTCTTCCCGCTCTGTTTCTGATAATAATAAATATCCTCCATCAGTTGGTTGACTTCCCTTACTCATTTCGGGAAGTCTAGCTATCAATGGTTTTCCTCTGGATTGAATGAATATATCGGGTGCATCAATAAGATAACCGTTGATATGTTCCACGTATGTAGGCCGCGATGCCTCAAATAAAAGTTTTTGTTTATGGGAAATTCCACATATAAATCCCACGATTACACAATGAACTGCCGCTTGGTCCTTAGCCTCACTTGACCACACAAATGGTCTATAAGCAAATTCAATATTTATCCCCTTAGTCAAGAGCGGCCTCCACAGGATTCCTACGGATTCGCCTTGGCAAATGGAATTTGTAGAGACAAACGCTGTGTGAATTGCTGTCCCTTGCATATATTCAACCGCCTTGACATACCACCCACAAACATAATCTAGTTTTCCGCTTTTGGGTATATCAGCGCATACCATCCCTAAATCCTCTGCTTGTTCTTTAGTCCTCCACTGATGTCCTACAAACGGCGGGTTACCCATGATGTAGTTCAATTCCTGTTTCGGCACCACGCTCTCCCAATCTATCCGCAGGGCGTTGCCCTCAACGATGTACGCATTGGTTTTCAGCGGCAGGAAGTCCAGATTCATCAGAATAATATCTTCCGTTTCCTTCAACATCTGGCTCTCCGCGATCCAGAGGGCTGTCTTGGCAACCGTCACGGCAAAATCGTTTATCTCGATGCCGTAAAATTGGCTTATGGAGACCTTTATCGGGCTGCGCACCAGAGCGCCGAACACGATCTGCCCGTCGGATAGGAGCCGCAGGACGTCATTCTCCAGACGCCTAAGGCTCAGGTATGTCTCCGTCAGGAAGTTACCGCTCCCGCAAGCGGGGTCCAAAAACGCCAGCGTCCCCAGTTTCTTCTGAAATCTCTCCAGTTCCTGCTGGCGGGTAGTCTGGATAGGTATAGCCTTTATCTCCTCGAACTCCCGTTTAAGTCCGTCAAGGAACAGCGGGTCGATGACCTTGTGGATGTTCTCAATAGAAGTATAGTGCATACCGCCGGAGCGCCGGGTCTCCGGGTTCAGTGTACTCTCAAAGACCGCGCCGAAGATCGTGGGGCTGATCTCAGACCAGTCAAAATCCCCGCTGGCCTTTGTGAGCAGGAGATCGCGGATCTCGTCGGTGAAAGGCGGTATCTCGATATCCTCATTTTGGAATAGTCCGCCGTTGACATAGGGAAACGTGGCCAACTCCGGGGAATCTTCCTTTAGATACGGGTCACGGTCCTCGGGCTTTGTGTCAAGGATCTTGAATAGGTCCGTGAGCGCCCGGCGCATCTGCCTGGCGGGGAATCCCGCCATGTAGTCATGGAACATACCGTGCTTGCCGAAGATCCCCGCGTCCTCGGCGTAAAGGCAAAATACCAGCCGGACGCAGAGAATATTGAGACTGCGGAGCGTGCTCTCGCTGGTGGGGTCCTTGTACTGCTTGAGAAATGCGTCGTACAGAAGTCCCACGATCTCGCCGGCGGCTATGGAGACCTCCATCTCCCGCTTTAGGTGGTCGCTGCCGGTATCGACGAGGAATTGGAGCCGGTAATACTCTTTTTCCAGGTCGGCCAGCAGTATCTTCTCCGGCTCGCCGCCCGGACGCTCCATGTCGTAGACGTAAAACTCAGCGAAATTGCAGGTCACCACCCAGCGGGGGTGCTGGGAGAGCGGCAGTTCGGTGATGTACCGCTTAGCCTGCTGGAACGGGTTGAGCAGGGAGCCGTCCGACTGCCGGATGGGCTTGTTAAGATCCTTGCCCAGCCCCTTTTGCTCGATCAAAACTCTTGTGGCCGGTATCGTCCCGTCAATGAAACTGGTGTGGTCTAAATGCACTTGTTCCTCAAAGACGATAAATTCCTCCGGGTGCTCCACGCCGAAGACGTCCCGCAGGAGCGAGATCCAGAAGAGCTGGCTCTGCCCCTTCTCATAACCCTTATCCTTCCAGAACGCCGCAAACTTTCTGGCCGCCTGTTTCTGCTCGTTATCTGTCATACTGTCACCCCGTATCGTAGTATCTTTATATTCGCTTACCCCCAATCAAATTATAGCGAATCCGCGAACATCCGTCAATCCGCAAAGGCTGTTTTAGCAAAAAGAGTACACCGGGCGTTGACTTTGCGCCGCCCGGGTAGTAAAATGTCACAAAAACCAACTTAACCTCGGAGGTCATCAACATGAAGTGGCTCATAGCGTCGGACATACACGGCTCGGCATACTGGTGCGAGAGGCTCATTGAGGCGTATAGGAGGGAGCGGGCGGAAAGGCTCGTTCTTTTGGGGGACATACTCTATCACGGGCCGCGCAACGACCTTCCCCGGGATTACGCCCCCAAGAAGGTGGCCGCGATGCTAAACGGGCTAAAGCGGGATATAATGTGCGTGCGCGGGAACTGCGACGCGGAGGTCGATCAGGTGCTGCTGGAGTTCCCCATAATGGCGGATTACGCCCTCATGTCTCTGGGTGAACGGCTCGTTTTCCTCACCCACGGGCACGAGTTCAACACGGAGAGTCTTCCGCCCATCAGGGAGGGCGACATACTCCTCCACGGCCACACCCACGTCCCGGTGTGCCGGGACTGCGGCGGCATCGTCTACATGAACCCCGGTTCCGTCTCCATACCCAAGGCGGGCTCCGAGTGCGGGTACATGACGCTGGAGGGGACGCATTTCTCCTGGAGGACGCTCTCCGGCGCGGAGTTCATGGTATATGACGCATAAACTATCAAACAAGGGAGGCTCACCGGCCTCCCTTAAAATTATGAATTGGCGTTCAGCTCCATCACCCAAAAATCCTCCATATGATCGGAATAGGCGATCTCATCTTGAATCGTTTCCACGTATGTAAAACCCGCATTTTGATAAGCGCGAATAGCTCTTTGATTCCAAGCTGCCACCCGCAGCATCATGCGGCCTTTATGCCCCGTCACGCGGCGCAATTCCGCGACGCACTTCTTTACAAACGCGGTCCCACCGCCTTTTCCGCACAGTTGCGGAGCCATTGACCAGCCGACCCACAGATCATCGCCATCTGTCTGACAGGCCACCTGACCAATCACCAGGCCGCCATCCACCAGGCAGAACTGTTCTGTTCCCCATGTGGACCTATCCATAAGCCAGCCGTCAGCGTCTCCCCTGAAACTATAGGCGTCATACGGACTTTCATACCTCCAGCCGCCTATTTCCGCGGCTGTTTCTTCAGTGAGCGGCATGAGCTTTTCTCCCCCGCTCCACTCGAAGGGGGCGGACTTTTCATATACTTCCATCTTATTCTCCTTCTCCAGATGGTCTTCCTGAAATTGTTCTCCATTTCTGTCCTCCAAAGTTATATTCTGGGGGTCAGGAAACGTGAATCTTCCATGCACAATTCTTTTCTATATGGCATCACACTTTTGTCTGTACTTGTGTTCATGCGCCAAAAAAATAATGACACGCACGATGTTTGAGCTCCATTTTCCTCAGTGCCACATTGACAGCAGGGTTTTCCGTATTCGACATGACTCACCTCGGATTATCTAAAAATTTATCCGTTGAGTGTTCGATATTTAAATATAAGGGCAATGAAACCATCGTATTCACATGGCTTGATACATTCGTTTTGATGCAACGTTCGTGGTAACAATTACAGCCGAATGTACAAGTCTCATCGCACATTAATTATCTCACTCCTGACAATTTCTCTAACTAGATATAGACTCTACTCATGGCCTGAGCCTTTTTACATTGTGAACGGTGTACTAAATTCTCTTCCACACCTCCAGCTATGGGAATCTGCAAGATAATGCGTTGACAGCGTTCCTAAGTCTGTTCGCTGTGGTTGGTAAGATATTTACCCTCTTCACACTTCCATTTACTCCCTTCAGACTTCCATAGTATCTAACAACAAATCACTGTGGGATACCGAAATAAGTGAAAGCATTGCAAGGTTGTGAATTGTATCGCATACCTCATAATTTTTTTCTCGTTTCCAATAGGGTTTCCAGGTCATAACAAAATCATATACATCATTATCACTAATTTCTTGTTTTCTTTTCTTTAACTCATCATAAGCATATAAAACTGTTGATATCACTCCTGCTTGATCAGTGCTTTTAACTCTTCCGAACAAATCTACTGTTTTTTTCATAGCAATCCACTCTTCTTGGCTAAACTTTTCTTTGTGTATAACCACATTATCTGATACACTCAGCGAAACCATTTTCCCCAAAGTTTGCTCTATAATCAAATTTGCATTTGCTAATGCTGTAATTGAATCTTTAACACCAGTAGAATATGGTCCATAATTCCCTTTTGTAAAAACAAATCCCGTATTCACTCCATTTCTTGTTATCACATAGCATATCTTTTGGTAGATTGTCCTGCCAACTTTCAAAGAATAGGTTCTTTCATTAAGTTCTCGCACAGCCTCCAAAATCAAATACCATTTGGGATTAATTGTTAAATTGTTTTTTCCAAAAGCATCACTCCGGATAACTGTTTTTGACAAAAAATCACCAGTAATTTCATTTGTGCTCACGCCAAACGGTGCATAAATTTCAATTTCTATTGGTAGGCAACGTAATTTCTGATACATAATTGGACCTACTGTTTCCCATGTTAGTCCTCCATTTCCGCATCCCAGCGGTGGGAACGCTATACTTGTAATTCCATACTTATTGTAGTTCTTAACAAACCAATCTAAACCTTCTATAATAAAAGACAATCTGGAAGGTGATCTCCAATGATCTTTTGTTGGAAAAATTAGAATTTTCGTACCATCACCATTGTCAAAAACATAAGGTATTCCAGTTTTAACTTGACCAGAATTGCATTTTTTCACATAGTCTAAGAACATCTCTGGATACCTTCTTTTGAACTCAAGAGCAATTCCCTTTCCCATAACACCTACACAATTCACAGTATTAACGAGAGTTAAGCATCTGCTCTTGAAAATATTCCCTATCATTACTTTCGTGCTATCATCTCCTAAAAAAACACTCTTGGCATAATGAATACATCTCTATTAAACCCTGTTGCTCTCAATCTACTTTTCGAATCTTCATTTACAACTGCTGCACACACAACATAATCGAATGATATAAAATATGGTACCAAAACTTCTGCACATTTGATAGATTTTTTCTGCACTGTTCGTAATAATCACCGTCCGTCCAATATCTGGCATAAACTAAATCAAAATCTATTTTCTCCAATCCAGCTTTCGCTCCATAAAAGGCCGCATAAGCACTAGAGGCATTTCTATCCGATAGAACAACTCCCTCCAAATCTAAAACAGTTCTATCAAATTTCAATATACAGATTTCTTCATTTTGGTTTCGTTTTTTTGACAACATTGGATTCCATGAATCAAAATACAAATTAGCGTACTGGTGTAATTTCAAACCATTTGGAATTCTTACCTGGTCTCTCCGAATTTGAATCTCATTCATTGCAATAGATACATGATTAATTTTACTTGCCCTTTCGTTAGATAACAAACCTCTTTGCATAACAGATGGAATATTATCGATTGCCTGAATATTATAGAGACCTGTCCGGCAAGTAAGCTCAGTAAATCTTTCTGATGGTCTCACTTTTTTCCTCCTATCATAAAATATTTCATATCATTTACAAATCTCTGCATACGTTCTGTTAACAGTCCACCTTTCTTCATAGAAAGCAGCTCATCCTTGGTGACCCATCTGAACGCCGAAGTCTCACCCTCCATCACAGTCTCAACCATGCCCTCGACGTTTACTCCAGATATCTCGCGGTCTTCCCTGTGACTGTAGCGTACTCAATTTCGGACCGGGTGCTGGACCCAATATAACCGCTAATACACTAAATCTGTAGTTTTATCCAAGTTCACTATGCAAATATCTAATGATATTCCTTTGGAGCTGACGGTAGCGTTCCAAGGTGTTCTTGTTTTTTCCGCAATACTCCCTTGCGACCTCCTGATTTGGGACGTAGGTCACCGGGATATTATAAAGGTCAAACTGCTCCCGCGTGAGGTCAACATATTTTCCATTCAGCTTATTGAAATAATGCGTACCGCCGCCGTCCACTTTGATTTTATGTATGGTGCCGCCAAACATATCATAGACGAGCGTGGCAGTGATGGCGCACTGGCCGTAGGAGGGGTCGTCGGGCACCCAGTCTTTCTGGCAGGATGGATAAGCGGTCTCTTTCGCCCAGCACTGCTCTAATACCGCAAATAACTCTAAAAGATTGGTGATCCCGGGAAATTGAGCCACTGGTTTGCACTTTATATCTCCGCATTCATCCCCATAAAACAAATAATGACATACACGATGCTTGAGTTTCATCCTCCTCAGTGCCGCATTGACAGCAGGATTTTCCGTATTCAACATAATCCACCTCCATAATGTCTCATATGCGATATGAATCTGTATTTCCCTTTCCCGAGTCCGGCTACCTGTTCGACAAAACCTTTCTCAGCCATCTCTTTGAGCAGCGAGGCCGTTTTAGCCGTAAACGAGCTTTCAATGTTCGCTTTTTCTCTTTCAATGTTCGCTTTTTGACTCCCAATGTTCACTTTTTCTGCCGCCTTAACGTCGTTCAACCCTTTGGAGCATAACTTGAATACCTATTTGTAATAATATCAGCAACGAATTAGTTGCCATCACTCGTTATCCCTGTTTACTCCAGATATCTCACGGTCTTTCCAGTGACTGTCGCGTACTCAATTTCGGACCGGGTGCTGGACCCAATATAACCGCCAACGTTGATCACGAAGATCTCGTCCGCCATGTCGATCTTCCGCTTATGCATATCATCCAGCATTTCCTTGGCGCCCTCGGCCCAGACCTCATCATCGCCGGAGTGACCGAAGAGTCCCACGCTGATCACGATGTTGCCCTCCAGCGTCATGCGTTTCTGCGCCTCCATAAAGGCATCCTTGAAACGGGTGCTGCCGCAAAGGGTGATAACTTTATACTTCCCGACCATGTCATGACCTCCCTTATCTCAGGCAGTTTTGATACCGCAGCGGTCAGTCCTTGACCCGTGACACCATCACCACCGTCTCCACATGCGGGGTGCGGGGGAACATGTCTACGGCCACGGCCTTTTTGGGGGTGTAGCCGAGGGCGGTGAGCTCCTTTATGTCCCGGGCGAGGGTGGCGGGGTCGCAGGAGATGTAGACTATCCGCTCCGGCGCCATCGACGCTATGACGCCCGCCGCGTCGGGCAGGAGGCCCTTCCTCGGCGGGTCCACCGTCACCACATCCGGCCTGAAACCCTGGGACAGGAGCTCCCCCGTCACCTCACCGGCGTCGCCGCAGAGGAAACGCACGTTCCCCGCGCCGTTTTTTGCGGCGTTGGCCCTGGCGCTCTTGACGGCACTCTCCACTATCTCCACGCCCACGGCCTCGGCGGCGGACCTCGCCAGGAGCAGCGTTATCGTGCCTGTGCCGCAGTAGAGGTCCAGCACCCTCTCCCGGCCCGTGAGGCCGGCGAGCTCGATGGCCCGCTCGTAGAGCCGCTCCGCGCCGCCCCTATTCACCTGGTAGAACGCCCCAGGGGATATGCTGAAAGCGAGGCCCGAGAGCCTGTCCTCCAACTCCTCCCGGCCCCACATGAGCGTGAACTCCCGCCCCAGCACCGTGTCGCCGGGGGCGGGATTTATATTGCGAAGTATGCCAACCGTCTCCGGGCAGGCCCTGAGTACCGCCTCCACGAGCTCCGCTGAGTTGGGGAGGTTTCCCCGGCCCGTCACCAGCGTCACCTGGCCCTGACCCGTGGCCTCGCCGAAACGGCAGAATACCCGCCGCACGCCCCGGCCTGTGGCGGCGTCAAATTCCGGCACGCCGTATCTGTCCATCCACTCCCGCACGGCCCCGGCGGCACGGGAGGCGTACTCCGACTCGACGCGGCACCGCTCCACCGCCACCACGTCGTGGCTCCTGGGCCGGTAAAAGCCGGTGACTGCCCGGCCGTCCTCCCGGCTCACCGTGTAGATGGTCTTATTTCGGTAAAAGTCCACCGACGGGGAGGGGACTATCTCCTCCGCCCCGATCTCCGCGCCGCCTATCCGCCGGAGGCAGTCGTTCACCTTCCCGAGTTTAAAGCGCAGTTCCTCCCCGTAGTCCATGTGGCGCAGTCCGCAGCCGCCGCAGCGGCCAAAGACCGGGCAGTCGGGCGTCAGCCTGTGGGGGGAGGGCTCCAGGAGCTCCTGGACCGCGCCGTAGGAGACGTTCTTGCCCGCCTTCAAAATTTTCACCCGGGCCAACTCACCTTTAATAAACCGCGGCACGAACACAACCCGCCCATCCGCCCGGGCGACGCCGGAGCCGTCGGAGGTGTACCCCTCACAACGGAGGGACAATATTCCATTTTTTACTATCTCTGCCATCTATTCAAATAAAGCCGAGGTACGGCCTCGGCTTTATCCTTTCATATGATGTTAATTCGCGTGACGCCTTGCGCTCACGCCACGATGACCGTTATGCCGCCGTCCTGGGCAGTGACACCCACGCGGGTGAGCTCCCGGTCGTAGTTATCTATGAGCTCGCTGGCGATCTTATCCTCTATGTCCTTCTGGATGGTGCGGCGGAGGTTCCTGGCGCCGTACTCAAGGGAGTAGGACTTGCGCACCAGGTAGTCCACAACGCTCTCGTCGTACTCAAGTCTCATGGCCCGCTCCGCCATGCCTGTCTTGAGCTCGTCGAGCATTAGTCTTGCGATGCCGCGGAAGTTCTCCTCCGACAGGTGGTTGAAGTACACCACCTCATCCACACGGTTTATGAACTCGGGGCGCAGGAACTCCCTGAGGGCCCGCATGGTCCTCTCCCGGTCCATGTCGTTCACCGAGCCGCCGAAACCCACGGTCCCGCCGCCGCGTCTCTCGCTGCCGGCGTTTGTGGTCATAATGATGATGGTGTTCTCGAAGTTCACCGTCCGGCCCTGGGCGTCGGTGATGCGGCCGTCGTCCAGGATCTGGAGGAGTATGTTCATGACGTCCGGGTGTGCCTTCTCGATCTCGTCGAAGAGCACCACGGAGTAGGGCTTGCGGCGGATCTTCTCCGTCAACTGTCCGGCCTCGTCGTAGCCCACATACCCCGGGGGCGAACCTATGAGGCGCGAGACGGAGAACTTCTCCATGAACTCCGACATATCGAGCCTTATGAGCGACTCCGGCGCGTGGAACATATCCTCCGCCAGGCGTTTCACAAGCTCCGTCTTGCCCACGCCCGTGGAGCCCACGAAGATGAAACTCACCGGCTTATGTTTCAGCGATATGCCCACGCGGTTCCGCTTAATGGCGGCGCAGACGGCGTCTATCGCCTCGTCCTGGCCCACGATGTGCTCCCGCAGCCGGTCACCTAAGTGGGCCAGTTTCTTGTGCTCATCCTCCCTTATGCTGGAGGCGGGTATCTTGGTCCAGAGCTCTATGATCCTGGCAAAATTGTCGAGCCCCAGCTCCGGCATACCCTCGGACTGGAGCCGCAGTTTCTCATCTGAGATCGTTATCTCCCGGCCACGGAGCCGCGCGAGACGCGCGTAATCCTCCTCGCCGTACATGCCCTTGTCGCCCTCCGGGCGCTCCAAAAGCATCTCCCGCTCCTTGGCGATGTCCGCCAGCTCCTTCTCTATCTCCGCAAGGCGGGCGTAATTCTTTGAGCGCAGGTTCACGTCCGAACACGCCTCGTCTATGAGGTCGATAGCCTTATCCGGCAGGAACCGGTCGGTTATATACCTCTCGGAGAGTATCACCGCCTGGCGGCACATGGCGTCCGAGATCCTGACGCCGTGGAACGTCTCGTAGTAGTGGGATATGCCCTTTATTATCTCAATGGCGTCCTCCACGGAGGGCTCGGTTACAGTCACCGGCTGGAAACGCCGCTCCAGGGCCGTGTCCTTCTCAATGTGCTTGCGGTACTCCGTGAAGGTGGTGGCGCCGATGACCTGTATCTCGCCCCGGGAGAGGGCGGGTTTTAGGATATTGGCGGCGTTCATGGAGCCCTCCGCGTCGCCGGCGCCCACCAAGTTGTGGACCTCGTCGATGACGAGGATTATGTTGCCGACGCGCTTTATCTCCTCTATGAGTCCCTTCATTCTGGACTCGAACTGACCCCTAAATTGGGTCCCCGCCACGAGGGACGTGAGGTCCAGGAGGTATACCTCCTTGTCCCGGAGCTTGTAGGGCACATCACCCGCCTCTATCCTCTGGGCTAAGCCCTCCGCGATGGCCGTCTTGCCCACGCCCGGCTCGCCGATGAGGCAGGGGTTATTCTTCTGGCGGCGGTTGAGTATCTGTATGACCCGCTCCATCTCCTCCTCGCGGCCTATGAGGCGGTCGAGCTTGCCCTCCCGGGCCCGGGCCGTCAGGGATATGCAGTAGGTGTCGAGGTACTTGCGCTTTCTGTCCCGGTCCCGGTTGTCCCGGGGCTGGCGCTTATCCTGTCCCCGGTCGGGGGCGGGGCTGGGTCCCGGGTCCGGGGGGGAGTTGTTGCCGAAGAGCTTACTTAAAAAGGGGAAGGTGGCGGTCTTGCCGGCTTCGTCCTCCTCGTCCTCGCCGTCGGAGACCTCGGGCAGCTCCTCCACGCCGCCGAATGCCTCCATCATCTCCCCGGCTATGGTGTCAAGGTCCTCGTCGGTTATGCCCATCTTCTTCATTATGTCGTCCACGGGCTTGATGTTCAGCTCCCGGGCGCACTTGAGGCACAGGCCCTCGTTCGTGGTCTTGCCGTTCTCTATCTTAGTTATGAATATCACCGCCACATTCTTGTGGCAGTGGGAACAAAGTGTAGGCTGCATAATCTCTCCTCAAGAAATACTTATTAGTTGCTCCTATGTTTTTTCCATATCCCCGCGAAGGTCAGGGCGTAGCTGAGGAGCGCCGCCGTGGCCAAAAGGACAGTCATCACCATGAGCGCCGTGGCGACAGAGCGGGACACGTCAAAGATCATCAGCACCAGCCCCACGGTGAACAGCGAGAAGGTGGTCACCTTGCCGAAGATATTGGAGGCCGGCACCTCCTTCACCACCCTGCCACGGAGGAACAGGCTCCCGACGGTGGTCAGCAGTTCCTTCGCCAAAAAGAACCAGAGCACCCACTCGGGTATTATCTGCCGGTGGGCCAGGCACGCCACCAGCGCCAGAGTCATGAGCTTGTCGCCGGCGGGGTCCAGGATCTTGCCCAGCTCCGATGTGCACTGGAACCGCCTTGCCAGGTACCCATCGAGAAAATCCGACAGCGCCGCCAGCAGAAACACCAGCGCCGCCAAAATACCGCCCTGCTCCCCGCCCCAGACGAACGCCGCCACGAAGACGGGCGTCAGGGCTATCCTAAATGACGATATGATGTTCGGGACGTTTTTCATACGCACTCTCTTCCTTTCGCTGTTCTCATCCCGCGCCGGCCCGGACTTCTATTAGAGGTGAAGTATCTCCGCCACCCGGTTCACCTCCACCACGTGCCTCCAGAGGGCGTTGCCCTCCTCCGCCGCCTTGGGGATGAGTATGCCCAGGTACCGGCCCAGACACCCCAGCACCATGACTATCATGAGACCCCGAATTATCCCCAGCGCCGCGCCTGTCACGTGGTTCAGGTTCTCATGCCCCGGTATGCCGAAAGAGAAGTCCAGGATGTTGCCTATCACCATAAATATTATAGATATGAGGGCAAAGGCTATTCCGAAAATTGCCACGAACGCCACCCGGTCGCATATGATGTCCGTGAGGTCGTTTATCATGTCGTTGTCAACGCTCCTGTGGCGAGCGGATATCTCCTCCGCTATGGGCGAGGCCACGCCCTCGATAAAGCCAAGTTTCGTCAGAACGAGCATGGAGGCGTCGTAGGAGCTGAGGTCCTTGGTGGAGTTCGGCACGGTGACGAAACTCACCGCCGAGGGGACACCGGCCTCGCCGCTGTTGGCGGTACCGTCCTCCGGCTCCTCCTCGTCGCCCCGGAGGGTATTCTCCACAACGCCCACGGCGAAGGGCTCCAGCATGTCCGTGAACTCGGCGTAGTAGGCGTTGGCGGCTAAGTTCGCGCCGTACACCGATACCGCAATCGCCGCTATCCATATGACTCCGTTTATTATCCCCGTGCGGAAACCCCGCCAGGCGCAAAGCAAAACGATAGCTACGAGCGCCACATCTATGACATAGCCCATAGTCCTTCTCCTTCAAAATTCGTAAATTATTGCCGCCGGATAAGTATCGCCTATGTTAAATATATTTGCAGATAATATAGCGAATATTATTGCAATATTATTGCGAATTAGCCAAAACCGGCCGCTTAGTTGCCGTGCAGGTACGCGGAAAAGGGTCCCGCGCAGAGGACGCCGTCCGTCCACATGAGCACCCGCTCCGTCCCGGGATCGGCCTCAAACTCAGCCACTCCCCTAAGATCCCCGTCGTACCGCGTCACCCGCCCGGAGACGAGGGCCACCGCGCCTGAGGACACGGCGTCCAGGGAGTCGAGCTCTCCGACGTACGGGGCACTGCCTCCGGCCTTGCCGGAGTCGGAGACCGAGACTATCTCCCCGCCGCCGCCCACCTGGAAGTCTGCCAGGGCGAGGGTGGCGCCCTTGCGGCTCAGAACGTATGCCTTTAAGTACCGGCCCTCAAAATCGTACCGCCACTCCTCCGCGAGCTTATCGTCGAGGCCGATGAGCCCGCCGGTGGTGACGAGGGTCACGCCGTCGTCGGTGTAGAGGGCGTCAATGACGAGTTCATCCACGGTGTACTCGTGCGCCAGATCTGTGCTATCAAAGGTGTACTCAACTATCCGGCTTCCGCCGTCGCCGATGGTCACCGCCAGCATCCTGTCTGAACCCCTGACCCGCGCTAAGAGCACCCGCCCGGCGCCCGCCATCCACCTGTAGATGGCCGTCCCGGCGGAGTTGTAGACTGTCACCGAGCCGAAGTACCCGCTCTCCTCCGTGGACACCGCCAGGTATCCGCTGGAGTTCACCGTGGCGGAGACCACCCGCTCCTCGGTGACCACGTCCTCAATTACGCCGTCCTCGCCGAAGAATATGACGGAGTTGCCGCCGGTGTCGTAGGCCGCGCCGTAACCCCCATCCACGCTCATCGCCGGGGAGGAGTAGGTGAAGAGCCGGGAGAAGTCGAGCTCCCCGGCCTTGTCGTACACGTACAGCCCCGCGTTGCTCATGACGGCGAGGCCGCCGTCAAACCACGCGAAGGAGCCCCCGGCGGCGTTATCATAGAAAAACGCCTCGGCCCGCTCAACGCCCGTTATGGAGTCCCACACCCCGTCGATGCCGCCCTGCTGCTGGCTCTTCACCGCCAGCGCCACTGCCAGCACCGCCGCCGCCACAAGCAGAGCGACCGCCGCCGCCCGGAGGAACCCTCTTTTTTTCTGTCGCCTCTCGTCCATACAATGCTCCAAGGGAGATATCTCTCCACACTTATTGTATCATACCATTTTATCACATTAGTTAATAATTTGCAAATTAAGATATTATTTTGATGGCCGCCAAAAGATATTTTTTGATAAAATACCGCGGTCTCAGGGCTCCATCATGCGCCCCACGCCGCCGTCATACACAACTCCGCTCAAATATAGCCCCTGGGGCGGCACGGTGGGGCCGGTGAGCCGCCGGTCCCGGGTCTCAAGGAGCGCCGGGATGTCCTCAGGCCGGAGCTTGCCCTCCGAGCAGTAAATGACAGTGCCCATTATCGCCCGGACCATATTATATAGGAAACCGTCGGCGCAGACCCGCATGGTGACGATGTCGCCGTCGCGCGCGATGTCGCAGTAATATATGGTCCTCACGGTGGTCTTGGTCTCGGTGCCCACGGACCGCACTGCCGCGAAGTCGTGGGTGCCCACGAACATGGAGGCGGCCCGCTCCATGACGTCAAGTTTCAGTGGGATCGGATAAAAGTACGCCCTGTTCCTCTCCAGCGGGTCCCGGAAACGGGAGTTTAGTATCCTGTAGGTGTACTCCTTCCGGCGGCAGGAGAGTATGGCGTTGAAGTCCTCCGGGGCCTCCACCGCCGCTGTGCAAACGATATCCTCGGGGAGGTAGGGATTTAGCGCCAGGGGGAACCTCTCCATGGGGATGGTGGAGTCGGAGCGGAAGTTCGCGCAGTACCTGAGGGCGTGGACTCCGGCGTCGGTCCTCCCGCAGCCGGTGACCCGGGTCTCCCGGCCCGTCAGCCGCCGGAGCGCCCGCTCCACCTCCCCCGCCACGGTGACGTCGTCCCTCTGGATCTGCCAGCCGTGGTAGGCGGTGCCGTCGTATGTGAGGCGAATGGCTATATTTCTCATTTTCGCACCTCAAATGCCCATGTTCACAAGCACGATGACCCCGCCCAGGACCGCGGCGCTGAGCCCCAGGGCCATGCCGTCCCGGAGGCGCAGTTTCAGCACATTGAGCCTCGTGCGGTTCTCACCGCCGTGGTAACAGCGGGCCTCCATGGCCGTGGCCAGCTCGTCCGCGCGGCGGAAGGCGGAGATAAAAAGCGGCACCAATATCGGCAGCATCGCCCGGGCCTTCTCAAATAGATTGCCCGTGTCAAACTCCGCGCCTCTTGCCTTCTGGGCGGAGATTATCTTGTCCGTCTCCTCTATGAGCGTCGGTATGAGCCGCAGGGCCATGCTCATCATCATGGCAAGCTCGTGGACGGGGACCTTCAATTTCTTTAGTGGCCCCATCAGAAGCTCCAGCCCGTAGGTGAGCATGATGGGCGAGGTGGTGTACGTCAGCATGAACGTCCCCATGACGAGCATTATTATCCTCACGGATATCTTGACGGCGTTCATGACGCCCTCGCGGGTCACGGTTATTATCCAGAAACTAAAAAGCGGCTCACCCTTGGTATAGAGGATATTTAATATGCTTGTGAGAACTATGACCAGCACCAGGGGCTTTAGTCCCCGTACCATGACGGAGAGCTTTATCCGCGAGATCCATATGGCGGCGGCGAGGCAGAGGGCCATCAGGGCGTAGGTGACGGGCGTCTCCGCGAAGAAGAGCGCCGTAATATAGACTATGAGCACCAGGATCTTCGTCCTGGGGTCTAAGCGGTGTATAACGGTGTCCCCTGGGAAGTACTGCCCGAGAGTTATGTCTTTAAGCACGGCGGCGCCCCCTCTCAAGGCGGAGCAGTTCATCCCGCATACGCTCCAGGGTGTAGACGGTCCCCCGGAGCTCTATTCCCAGTTTCTGGAGCTCTATCTGTAATTTCGTCATCTCGGGTATCTCGAGGCCCATGGCCCGGAGCTCCTCCCCGTGGGAGAAGACCTCCTCCGGCGCGCCGTCCATGGCGACGGACCCCCGGTCCATCACTATCATCCTCCCGGCGTAACGGGCGGCCTCCTCCATGGAGTGGGTGACTATCACGACAGCGGCGCCGGTCTCCCGGTGGTAGCCCATGATGTTCTCCATTATATCCCGGCGTCCGGCGGGGTCGAGACCCGCCATGGGCTCGTCGAGAACCAGCACCCGGGGCATCATTGCTATTACGCCCGCTATCGCCACGCGCCTCTTCTGCCCGCCGGAGAGCTCGAAGGGCGAGCGCTCCAAGAGCTCCTCCGGGACACCGGCGAAACCGGCGGCCTCGCGGACGCGCCTGTCTATCTCCTGGGCGCCGAGTTTCATGTTCTTGGGCCCGAAGGCAATATCTTTATATACCGTCTCCTCAAAGAGCTGGTACTCCGGGTACTGGAACACAAGTCCCACGTTCCCCCGGACAGCCCTTATGGAGTCCTTTGACTCGTTTATGTCCCGCCCCTCGTAGAGCACTCTCCCGGAGGTGGGCTTGATGAGCGCGTTGAGGTGCTGGATTAGTGTCGATTTCCCGGAACCGGTGTGGCCGATTATGGCCAGGACCTCACCGGCGTGGACCTCGATGTTCACGTCCCGCACCGCCGTCAGCTCGAAGGGCGTCCCGGCGGAGTAGACGTGGCAGAGATTTTCTGTCCTTAGTATAGGGTTACTTTCCATCGGCGTTCCTTTCGGTGCGGCTCCCGGAGGGGATGTCGCCCGTTTTTTTAAAGTATTTAGCTAAAGCCCCGGCGCACTCCCGGGCGTCCAGGGCGCAGAGGGGCACATTAAGGCCCTCCCGGCGGAGCTCATAGAGAAGGCGCGTCTCCTCCGGGACGTCGAGCCCCAGGGCGGAGAGCTCCTCCACATTTGAGAAGACCTCCCGGGGCGAGCCGTCCATCGCCACAAGGCCGCTGTCCATGACTATCACCCGGTCGGCCCTGGCGGCCTCCTCCATGTGGTGGGTTATGAGTATGACGGTGGAGCCGTACTCCCGGCGGAGCTTATATATTATCCCCATGACCTCCTCACGGCCACGGGGGTCAAGCATAGCCGTGGGCTCGTCAAAGACAACGCACTTTGGCCGCATAGCCAGCACCCCGGCTATGGCTATCCTCTGCCGCTGACCGCCGGAGAGGAGGTGCGGGGCGTGATTGCGGAACTCGTACATACCCACCATCTTCAATGCCTCGTCCACCCGCTCCCGGATCTCCGGCGAGGGGACGCCCAAATTCTCCGGCGCGAAGGCCACGTCCTCCTCCACCACGTTGGAGACTATCTGGTTATCCGGGTTCTGGAACACCATCCCCACCCGGCGGCGTATCTCCAGCACCAGCTCCTCCATGCGGGTGTCCATGCCGAAGACGTAAACCGAACCGCCCTTTGGCAGGAGGAGGGCGTTGAGGTGCCGGGCGAGGGTGGACTTCCCGGAGCCGTTATGCCCCAGCACCGCCGTAAAGGAGCCGGACTCCAGCTCCAGGGTGAGTCCCCGGAGCACGTCCACCGGGGCCGTGCCCTCGTCGGCGGGGTAGAAGTAGGTGAGGCCGTCTATTTTTATTGCTATATCGCTCATATCGAAGTTCCAATCATTGTGATATCTGGTGTCAAAACTCCATCCTACAGGCGGCCCCGCAGGGCAGCGGGAGGCCCGTGGCGGCCACCGGTATGCCCAGCTCCTGGCTCTCCGCCCGTCCCCCCCGGCCCCCGAAGGCCGTCTCCGCCACGTAGGTGAGCGTGGAGGCCGAAAGGCCAGTGGTGTAGGAGTTTATTATGACGAAAAGGGGCCTTTCGCCGAGGACCCCGGCGCAAAGCCGCAGGAAGGGCATGAGGTTCGTCTCAAGTTTCCAGACCTCGCCCGAGGGGCCCCTGCCATAGCTGGGCGGGTCCATTATTATGGCGTCGTACTTGTGTCCACGGCGTATCTCCCGCTCTACGAACTTGGCGCAGTCGTCAACTATCCACCGCACGGGGCGCCCGGCGACGCCGGAGCTCTCCGCGTTCTCCTTGGCCCACTGCACCATCCCCCGGGCGGCGTCCACATGGCAGACGCTGGCGCCGGCGGTCAGCGCCGCCACCGTGGCGGCGCCGGTGTAGGCGAAGAGGTTCAGGAGCGAGATGGGCCTCCCGGCCCCCCGGATCTTCGCCATGGCGTAGTCCCAGTTGGCCGCCTGCTCCGGGAATATCCCGGTGTGCTTGAAGTTCATGGGTTTCACGTTGAAGGTCATAGAGCCGTAGCGGATCTGCCAACTCTCCGGCACGTCCCGCTTGTCCCAGCCGCCCCCGCCTGTGGAGGAACGGCGGTAACGGGCGTCGGCCCCTCTCCACCTGGGGTCCCGCCGGGGGGTGTCCCATATGACCTGGGGGTCGGGGCGGATGAGTATCTCCCGTCCCCACCGCTCAAGCCGCTCCCCGCCGGAGGCGTCGATGAGCTCGTAGTCCTTCCACTTGTCAGCAACCCACATAAAAAATACCCCGCTTACATACTGTGACATCTTAGCATACCACTATACCCCAACAAAGTCAAGCTAACTGTCGCACTGAGACGGAGCAACTGTCGCACTGAGACGGAGCCGCGTCGCACTGAAACGGAGCCGCGGCAAACACGGCTCCGTCTCATATATGCTCATTCTGCTTTGCTTTCCTCGGCTGCCGCGGCGCGGCCGCCTATTATGCCCGCCAGGAGCGCCTGGAGGTCTATGCCGGTGGACTCCTTCACGCCGTCGATTATCTGGTTGGCGCTGGCCATCACGTCCCGGACGAGCTTTGTGGAGTTGCCGTCGCCGTACATGACGATCTTGTCCGTCTGCGCCAGAGGCGCTGCGGCGTTGCCCACCACCAGGGGGAGGGCGTTGAGGTACATCTCAAGTATGGACGCCTCGCCCATCTTCCGCTGGGCCTCCGCCTTCTTCTCTATGGCCTCCGCCTCCGCTATGCCCTTGGCGCGGATACCCTCGGCCTCCTGCTCCATGGCGTAGCGAAGGGCCTCCGCCTCGGCGCGCCTGGCCTCCGCCTGCTGCTCCGCCTCATAGCGCTGGGCGTCCGCCTCACGCTGGCGGCGTATGAGCTCCGCCTCCGCCTTCTTCTCCGCCTCGTACTTCATGGCGTCGGCCTGTTTGCGGATGTCCGCGTCGAGTTTGCGCTCCTTGAGGGCGATCTCCTTCTCCGCCAGCTCCGCCTCCTTCTCGCGGCGGGCGATGTCGGCGTTGGCGCGGGTGACCTCGATGGTCTTGCGCTGTTCCTCCTGCTGGATGGAGTAGGCGGCGTCGGCCTCCGCGCGCTTGGTGTCGGCCCGGACGCGCATCTCCGCCTGCTGGACGGCCAGCTCCGCGTTCTGCTCCGCTATCATCTTCTCCGCCTGGACCTTGACGGCGTTGGCCTCCTGCTCCGCGTTGGAGTTGGCGATGGCGATGTCCCTCTGGGCGTTGGCCTTGGCGATCTGGGCGTTCTTGCGTATCTGCTCCACGTTGTCTATGCCCATGTTCTCGATGGTCCCGGCGCCGTCCTTGAAGTTCTGGATGTTGAAGTTCACCACCTCGATACCCAGTTTCTGCATGTCGGGCACCACGTTCTCGGTGATCTTCTTGGCCACGCCCTGGCGGTCCTGGACCATCTCTTTAAGGCCCACGGAGCCCACGATCTCCCGCATGTTGCCCTCCAGCACCTGGGTGACAAGGGATATGAGCTCCTGGCGGCTCATGCCGAGGAGCGACTCCGAGGCCTTCTTTAAGAGCTCGGGGTCCGAGGATATCTTGATGTTCGCCACGCCGTCCACGGTGACGTTAATGAACTCGTTGGTGGGGACGGCCTCGCTCGTCTTAACGTCCACCTGCATCACCCGAAGGGAGAGCTTATCCACCCTCTCAAAGAAGGGTATCCTCCACCCCGCCCTGCCGATGAGTATGCGTTTCTTGCCAAGGCCCGAGATTATGTAGGCCGTGTCCGGGGGCGCTTTCAAGTACCCCATCACCAGAAGTACGATGACCAGCGCCGCCGCCACCGCGGAGACGATGGCCCCTATTGGGATGTTGATGTTTGGCATGACTTTTCCTCCTCAAAAATATTTTTTCACTCCCAGGGAATAAAAAAGACGCTCACGGCAAAACGCCGCAAACGTCTCGTCTGATCGTCAGATCCCGCGCCGCCGGGCCAAAGGCCGTCCTGACGGCGACGCGCATCCGGGTCCCCCCGGACGACTACTCCCTGTTTGTGTTAATAATTTAACATACTTTCCCGCTCCTGTCAAGGGGTTTTTGAAATATTTTAGGAGACGGCGTCGGAAAAGCCAAAATATATTTACCTAAAGTGCAAAATGTGATAATATTAACGTGGTATTTTGTAGATCGGGGGTGATGGGGTGGTTTCGGAGGTCCGTCTTCAGGATGTGCGTCTCCCGCGCCGCCGGGAGGAGGCCCACAAGGGCGACTTTGGCCGGGTGCTCATCCTCGCGGGGTCGGTGGGGTTCACCGGCGCGCCAACATTCGCGGCGAGGGCCGCCGTCAGATCCGGCGCGGGCCTTGTGTTCCTCATGGTGCCGGAGGACATCTACGCCATAGAGGCCGTCAAAAATGACGAGGCCATGGTGTTCCCCCTCCCCGGTGACGCCAAGGCCGCCGCCGTGGCGGCATTGGAGCGGCTGCGGGGGTGCGATGTCCTGCTTCTGGGTCCCGGCCTCGGGCTCACGCCCTTTGCGGAGGAGCTGACCCTCTCGGTGCTCGCTGCCTCCCGGGCGCCAACAATAATAGACGCCGACGGCATAACCCACGTCGCCCGTCATATAGATATATTGGATAAGCTATCGTGTCCCGTGGTGATGACGCCCCACGAGGGGGAGTTTGCCCGGCTCTCAGGGGATCTGCCCGCAAAGGGCCGGCTCCGGGCGGCGGCGGACTTCGCCTCCCAGCACAATGTGACGCTGGTCCTAAAGGGCCACCGGACGGTGACCGCCATGCCCGGCGGCAGGACTTTCGTGAACACCACCGGCAACCCGGGGATGGCCACCGGCGGCAGCGGGGACGTGCTGGCGGGGATGATCCTCTCTCTTCTGGGCCAGGGACTGCCCCTCGAGGAGGCTGTACCCTGGGCGGTGTGTCTCCACGGCGCGGCGGGGGACCTCTGCGCGGAGCGTTTCGGGCAGTACGCCATGACACCCACGGACATGATAGACGCTCTTAAATCTATCATGAGGTGACGGGAAATAATGCGATTTTCGGGGATAATTGCCGCCTCCGCGGCGCTATTGGCGCTCTCCTCCTGCTCCGGCGGGCCCACGCCCCTGGAGCGGGCCAGGGCCATAGAGGAGGACTTTAAAAGCGCCGCCGGGATGGCCTTCACACTCGATATGACCGCCGACTACGGCGAGAGGGTCTACGACTACTCCCTGAGGTACGAGGGGGACGCCCAGAGCGGCGTCATGACCGTGGACTCGCCGGACTCCATCTCCGGCGTGCGGATAATGCTGAGAGACGGTGCCGCCAGCCTTGAGTACGACGGCGTGGAGGTCTTCACCGGCGAGATACTGCCGGAGGGATTATCCCCCGTGGACGCCCTGCCGGTGCTCCTGGGTGCCTGGAGCGACGGGTCCATCACCGAGGCGGTGCGGGAGAGCTTTGACGGCGAGGAGTGCGTCGCCGCCCGCTTTCGGGTCAGCGACGAGGTGGACCTGCGGACCTGGTTCTCGGAGAAGTCCGCCCTGCCGCTGAGAGCGGAAATATATTTTGACGGCGCGGCCGTAATAATGTGCGACTTTTACGACTTTAAGATAGATTGAGGTAAATATAATGGATCTGCGAAAGAGGACATGGGCTGAGATAAGCCTTGAGAACATTGAGCACAATTATAGGGCCATCCGGGCGCGGCTGCCGGAGGGCTGCAAGTTCCTGGGCGTCGTGAAAGCGGACGCCTACGGCCACGGGGCGGTGGCCGTCTCAAAACGGCTGGAGGCCCTGGGGGCGGAGTATCTGGCGGTGTCCTGCTTAGATGAGGCGGTGGAGCTCCGGGAGGCGGGAATAGGAACGCCTATACTCATCCTGGGCCACACCCCCTGGGAGTACACCGGGGAGCTCATAGCCCGGGACCTCACCCAGACCGTCACCTGCGAGGCCAAGGCCCGGGAGTACTCCAAGGTGGCCGCGGCCCTGGGCGGCACGCTGCGGGTCCACATAAAGGTGGACACCGGCATGTCGCGGCTGGGGTTCCTCTGCGCCGGGGGCCACTTCGACCTGGGGGTGGAGAACATAATAAGCGCCTGCACCCTCCCCGGCCTCGACCCCGAGGGGATCTACACCCACTTCGCCCTCTCCGACGAGGAGGGCGAGGACGCCAGAGCCTTCACCCTGGGGCAGTTTGAGCTCTTTATGAGGGTAATTGAGTGTGTGTCAAAAAAAGGCGGCGTAAATTTTAAAATACGCCATTGCGCAAATTCCGGCGCTGTGGTAAACTATGAGGGGATGTGTCTCGACATGGTTCGACCGGGACTCCTCCTCTACGGCTACGGGGACGGCGGCAAGCTGGGCCTCCGGCCCTGCATGAGCCTCATGACCCATGTCAGCACCATAAAGTACATCGACGAGGGCCTGCCCGTGAGCTACGGCGGCGTGTTCACAACGCCCCGCCGCACCAGGATGGGCGTCATACCTATAGGCTACGCCGACGGGCTCATGCGCTCCCTCTCCAACCGCTGTTCCTTCGCCACCGCCTCTGGGATGGCCCCCCAGCGGGGCAGGATCTGCATGGACATGTGCATGATCGACTTAACTGATCTGCCGGATGTAAATCTTGAGAGCCTTATCGAGATCTTCGGCGAACACGCCAGCGTCGAGGAGCTCGCCCGCACCGCCGGCACGATACCCTATGAACTCCTCTGCTCCGTCTCAAAACGTGTCCCCAGGGTCTACGCCCCGTCAAAAATCAAGTGACGGCCAGCGCTGACCCGGCATAAACTGGACTGGGGGCGTGAATTTCTTCCCCCCGGTATAATTTGCGCCGCTTTGTGAGAGAATTATATCAGCCCGGTTACATATGAAGTTGCCGGACGAATAATTCGTCGGAGAGTGAAGTTTTGTGCCTGCGCCAGTGAAACGTGGAGACATCTATTACGCCGACCTGAGCCCCGTAGTCGGGAGCGAACAGGGAGGCATGCGTCCGGTGCTGATCGTCCAGAACGACACCGGAAATAAGCACAGCCCGACAGTCATAGCGGCGGCTATAACCTCGCAGATAGGCAAGGCCCGTCTGCCGACCCACATCGAACTTTCCGCCAGGTCCTTCGGTCTCACCAAGGACTCCGTGGTGCTCTTGGAGCAAATACGCACCATCGACAAAAAGCGCCTCAAGGAGCGCATGGGCCGGGTGGACGACGAGCTCATGACAAAGGTGGACAACGCCATAGCCGTGAGCTTTGGCCTCAATAATTAGCCGCCGCTCTAAAGCGGGTCATGGCCCCGGGGATCGCGCCGCCCGGCGCGGAGTCCCCCGGGGCCGCCGGCACGTACATACGAGGAGGTACATACAAATGACAAAAGGCAAGAAGTTCGTCATAGCTCTCGCGGTGCTGGTGGCAGTCGCGCTGATCTCCGGGCTCACGACCCTGGCCGTCACGAACTACGGCACGGAGTCCGACCCGCTGGTGACTCTCAGCTACTTAAACGAGACGCTATCGCCCCAGATCGAGGGCAAGGTCTCCGCCGCCATCGACGCCAAGGCCCGGGAGCTGGAGGACAAATTCGACGAGGCCATAGACGATGTGGACACGGACGTCTCCACCGTCACCCCGGCGGAGTTCAAGGTGGTGACACTCTCCCGTGGGCAGACCGTAACCTGCTCCGTGGGCACCGAGATAATGCTCCGGGTGGGCTCCGCCTCCTCCTACGGCTCCAACAGCCCCAGGCTCATTGACGAGACCGGCGGCGGGAGCGTCACGGCCTCCGGCGTCTCCCTCACCACGAACCACATGTACATGGTGACCATCGAGGGCAACGGCATAACGGCCAACGCCTCCACCGTCAAGGTGCTCATCCGCGGGAGCTACACCGTGGCCTGAACCTCTTGCAAATAATTCCCGAATAAACGACGATGCCCGGACATAGGCTTAACTGTCCGGGCATTTTCTATTCTCCGGCGCGCCGCCCTGACACCATAAATCATTGGGAGTGATCATTTGGATAACGAGATGAAATTTGAAGTCACCCTCCTCTCCGGCGAGAGCCGGGGGACGGTGACGGCACGCAGGAGCGGCCTCGTGACCGCATTCGAGTACATCGGCCCCATGTGTACCTCGCCCATGCGCCTCTTGATGCTCCGCCCGGCGGGCGCGCTGTCCGTGGGCATACCGGCCCCCAGGGACGGTGAGGCGTACCTCTACCGGCGGCTCTCCCGGGCCGCCATGGGCGGGGCGGACCTCACGGGGGAGATAAAATTCGTCCTCACGGATGTCTCGGAGGACTACTCCGCCCTGTCCCTCAAAAGTTCCGAGCCCGTCCCCAAAGAGGCGCCGCCGGAGACGCCCCCGGAGACGGAGCCCGAGCCGGAGCCGGAGGCTGCGCCGGTGATGGAACCGGCCCACACAGAGGAGCCGGCGCCGGCCCCTGAGCCCGAGGAGGAGCCCGCCCCCGAGCCGGAGGATAAACCAGCCCCGCCCGTTCCCGGCGAGTGGGCGCCGGAGCCGGACCCGGGGCGCCACTTTGAGGACCCGGTGCTCCGGGAGTGCTCCGCGGGAGCGGCGGATGTCCTCTGCCGCCGGGAGGGCGGGGACACGCTCTTAGCCTTCCCCTACTCCCCCTCCAAGCCCTTCCCCCTCATTCCCGCCTTTCGCCTGGGGGCCGCCGCGGTGATCAACAGGGCGGACTACATCGTCTTCAGAGTCCGTGAGGGCCGGGTGGTATGATTTTTAGATAGTATGGACCCAGGAGTTAAATTGATTACATAATTGTAATAAATGTAATTTTTGCTTTACATCGCGGAAATTTCTGATATAATGGTTCTATCCGGCGGCCTCGGATCTTGTGGGAATAATACCCGAGTCCGCGGCAAATCATAGCAAGGGAGGGTTAGCGGATGGATGATTTGGATCTCACCAGGAAATTCAGCGTCGTTGACAGGAAACTTGGCACAAGGGAGATACTTTCCTCGGTATATGACTCCCTGAAACTCAAGGGCTACGACCCGATAAATCAGATAGTCGGGTATATCCTCTCCGAGGACCCCACCTATATAACGAACTACAATAACGCCCGGAGCCTCATATGCCGTATAGACCGGGATGAGCTCCTGCACGAGCTGGTGGTGAGCTACCTCGAGAAGAACGGGAAGTGAAATCAAACTGTCCCTATGCTCCCCCCGCGATGGGCGGCGGCGCGCCGTCCCCTCCGGGCGGGGGCATAAACTATTCTCCGGCGCGTTTTGTGCGGTATGATACATCGTTTCAGCTATTGCCAATATATTTTTTACTTTTTGATCATTCACATCCCGGCCCAGATTTGTTAAAATATTAACGCAAACGGGAGATACTAATAATGCTGACATCCATTCAAGGAGGACAGACCATGATAGAGTACGAGACTGTAGACAGCGTACCGGCGCTGGAGGCGGCCATAGCCCGCGTGAGGGTGGCGCAGCGGGAGTACGCCACCTACACCCAGGAGCAGGTGGACAGGATATTCCTGGCCGCCGCCACCGCCGCCGATAAGGCGAGGATACCCCTGGCGAAACTGGCGGTGGAGGAGACGGGCATGGGCGTGGTGGAGGACAAGGTCATCAAGAACCACTACGCCGCCGAGTACATCTACAACGCCTACCGGGACACGAAGACCTGCGGCGTAATAGAGGAGGACCGGGCCTACGGCATAAAGCGGATAGCGGAGCCCATCGGCCTTGTGGGGGCGGTGATACCCACCACGAACCCCACCTCCACCGCAATTTTTAAGACACTCATCGCCCTCAAGACGAGAAACGGCATGATAATAAGCCCCCACCCCAGGGCGAAGATGTCCACCATCGCGGCGGCGCGGGTGGTCCTGGAGGCGGCGGTGGAGGCCGGAGCGCCGGAGGGCATAATCGGCTGGATAGACGTGCCGAGCCTTGAGATGACGAACACCCTCATGCGCGAGTCCGACCTCATCCTCGCCACCGGCGGCCCCGGGATGGTTAAGGCGGCCTACTCCTCCGGGAAACCTGCCCTGGGCGTGGGCGCCGGGAACACCCCGGCGATAATTGACGACACGGCGGACATTCTCCTCGCCGTGAACTCCATAATCCACTCCAAGACCTTCGATAACGGCATGATATGCGCCTCCGAGCAGTCTGTCATAGTGCTGGAGGGAGTCTACGAGGCGGTGAAACGGGAGTTCGCCCGCCGTGGCTGTTACTTCCTGGACCCCCGGGAGAGGGACCTTGTGCGAAAGACCATCATCATAAACGGCGGCCTCAACTCAAAGATCGTGGGCCAGAGCGCCCACAGGATAGCGGAGCTGGCGGGCGTCTCGGTCCCCGAGGGCACGAAGATACTAATTGGCGAGGTGGAGAGCGTGGAGCTCTCCGAGGAGTTCGCCCACGAGAAACTCTCGCCGGTGCTCGCTATGTACAAAGCCCGGGACATCGAGGACGCCTTTACGAAGGCGGAGCGGCTGATTGCCGACGGCGGCTACGGGCACACCTCCTCCATATATCTAAACGCCCTCACGGAGGAGAAGAAGCTTGCCGAGTTCGCCTCCCGGATGAAGACCTGCCGGATACTTGTGAACACCCCCTCCTCCCAGGGCGGCATAGGTGACCTCTACAACTTCAAGCTCACCCCCTCCCTCACCCTGGGCTGCGGCTCCTGGGGCGGGAACTCCGTCTCGGAGAACGTGGGCGTCAAGCACCTTTTGAACATCAAGACCGTTGCAGAGAGGAGAGAGAACATGCTCTGGTTCCGCGCGCCTGAGAAGATATATTTAAAGAGGGGCTGCCTCCCGGTGGCTCTCAATGAGCTTAAAACCGTCATGGGCAAGCGCCGGGCGTTCATCGTGACGGATTCCTTCCTCTACCACAGCGGCTATACAAAAGCGATAACTGATAAACTCGACGAGCTGGGCATACAGCACGCCACATTCTTTGACGTGGCCCCCGACCCCACCCTGAGCTGCGCCGTTGCCGGGGCGGAGCAGATGCGGCTCTTTGAGCCGGACGTCATAATCGCCCTGGGCGGCGGCTCCGCCATGGACGCCGGCAAGATAATGTGGGTCCTCTACGAGCACCCCGAGGCGGACTTCATGGATATGGCCATGCGTTTCTCCGACATCCGCAAGCGCATCTACACCTTCCCCAAGATGGGCGAGAAGGCGTACTTCATCGCCATCCCCACCTCCGCCGGGACTGGCAGCGAGGTGACGCCCTTCGCCGTCATAACAGACGAGCGCACCGGCGTGAAGTATCCTCTGGCGGACTACGAGCTCCTGCCGGACATGGCAATAGTTGATACCGACCTCCACATGACCGCCCCCCGGGGCCTCACGGCGGCCTCCGGCATTGACGCCGTCACCCACGCGCTGGAGGCATACGCCTCCATGATGGCCACGGACTACACCGACGGCCTGGCCCTCCGGGCCCTCAAGGTGATATTTGAGTACCTGCCCAGGGCATATGAGAACGGTGAGGGCGACCCCGAGGCCCGGGAGAAGATGGCAAACGCCGCCACAATGGCCGGTATGGCCTTTGCCAACGCCTTCCTTGGCGTCTGCCACTCCATGGCCCACAAATTGGGCGCCTTCCACCACCTGCCCCACGGCGTCGCCAACGCCCTCATGATAGACGAGGTCCTCCGCTTTAACGCCGCCGAGACGCCCGCCAAGATGGGCACATTCCCCCAGTACGGCCACCCCCACACCCTCGCCCGCTACGCGGAGATCGCGGACTACCTGGGACTTGGCGGGGAGAGCGATCAGGAGAAACTTGAGAACCTCATCGCCGCCATCGACGAGCTGAAAGTGAAGATCGGCATAAAGCCCACCATCCGCGACTACGTCCCCGACGAGGCCGACTTCCTGGCGCGCCTGGACGACATGACCGAGCAGGCGTTCGACGACCAGTGCACCGGCGCGAACCCCCGCTACCCCCTCATGCGGGAGATACGCCAGATGTACCTTGACGCCTACTACGGCGACAAATTCACCGAGACCGCCGTGCCGGACGACTCACAGCTCCGGCATGAGGACAACTGAGAATAAGGAGGAGAACTATGGATCTTTCAAACGTGATAGCCGTCAGGACCAATAAGACCGTCTACCGGGACGGCGATAAGTGCATAAAGGTCTTCCATGAGGGTTTCTCCAAGGCGGACATCCTGAATGAGGCCCTGAATCTCGCCCGGGTGGAGGAGACGGGTCTCCCCGTCCCCAAACTCCTGGCCGTCACCATGGTGGAGGGCGAGTGGGCGATAGTCTACGAGTACGTGGAGGGGAAGACGCTCTCCCAGCTCATGCGGGAGGACCCCAGCCGGAAGGACGAATACCTCTCCCTCATGGTGGACCTCCAGCTCCAGGTCCAGGCCAAGACCTGCCCCATGCTCAACCGCCTGAAGGAGAAGATGAACAGGAAGATCAGCGCCACGAAACTCGACGCCACCACCCGCTATGACCTCCACACGCGCCTGGAGGCCATGCCCAACCACACCCACGTCTGCCACGGCGACTTCTGCCCCTCCAACATCGTGATAACCCCCGATGGCCGGGCCTATATCCTCGACTGGTCCCACGTCACCCAGGGCAACGCCAGCGCCGACGCCGCAAGGACCTACCTCCTCTTCTGGCTCCAGGGCGACACCGAGAGCGCCGAGAAGTACCTTGACCTCTTCTGCCGCAAGAGCGACACCAAGAAACAGTACGTCCAAAAGTGGATGCCCATCGTGGCGGCCTCCCAGTCCGTGAAGGGCAACGAGAAGGAGCGGGAACTCCTTTTGAGCTGGGTCAGCGTCGTGGACTACCAGTGAGTCACCTAAATAATATACCTGCGCGGACCGGCGCCCCTGAACATGGGGCGGCCGGTCCGCTTTTTTCTGAAAAATTTCTTTTGTTATTCTTATATCTTTTTGTTGCAACATAGTTACAAATGTGATATAATGGTACCAAGTTAAAGTTTGGGGTGAGATCTCATGGAAAAGACTGTGTACATAGTCCGGGACCACGGCGAGCTCCTGAGGCGCGGCCTGGAGGAGCAGGGTTTTGACGTCACCGTGGGCGACGGCACTCCCCGGGAGGAACATCTCTCCCGGTGCCGGGTACTTCTGCCCGGCGGCAAGGTGACGGTGGACAGCGCGCTCCTGGACAAAGCGCCGGAGCTGCGCCTCATAGTGAAGTCCGGCGTGGGGTACGACCGCATAGACGTGCCGGAGTGTACCCGGCGCGGGATCTATGTGGCCAACACCCCCATGACGAACTACATATCCGTGGCCGAGCACGCGCTGATGCTTATGCTGGCCGTCTCGAAGAAGGTCTACCCCATATCCCTCTATTTAAGGCACGAGTACCCGGACTTCTGGTGCCGGGAGCGGTACGAGGGCAGTGAGCTCTACGGGAAGGTGCTGGGCGTCGTGGGGCTGGGCAACATAGGCCGCCGGGTGGCGGAGCTGGCCCGCGCCTTCGGCATGGAGATAGCCGGCTTTGACCCCTACGCGGACCCCGGGAGACTTCCCCCATATGTGAAACTCGAGAGCTCTCTTGAGGACCTTCTGGGAAAGGCCGATATAATAACGCTCCACGTGGCCGGTGGCGACTCCACCCGGCACATGATAGGCGCGGGGGAGCTCGCCCTCATGAAACCCACCGCCATACTAATAAATGTCGCGAGAGGCTCCGTCGTGGACGAGGCGGCACTATTTGCCGCCCTCAGGGACGGGACCATAGCCGGGGCGGGCATAGACGTATTTGAGGAGGAGCCCATACGGCCCCACAACCCCCTGATGCTCCTGGAGAACGTGGTGGCGACGCCCCACTGCGCCGGCAACACCCAGGACGCCCGGCTCCGCACCCAGCGGGACTGCCTTACGAATATTCTGGACTTTTACGGCGGCAAGGCGCCGCGTTTCGCACTAAACTCCCCTGAGAGGGCCCAGTAATTCAACATTTATCCGTAATTTTATAGATAAGGAGCGTCTATTATGGCATACATGAGTTTTCTCAGTCACGAGCAGTTCTCCGATAGGCTCTTCATCCTCACAGAGGGCTACTCAATGGTCCACAGGTTCACCATCGGGTGCGTCATCGGGGACGAGAAGGTGATGGTCATAGACTCGGGCCTCGGGATGCACGGCGAGCTGCGCCGGTACATAGAGGGGCTCGTGGGGACGGACAAGCCCATCATATGCGTCTGCACCCACGGACATCTCGACCACGTGGGCAGCGCCTGCCTCTTTGACGAGGCATATTGCAGTCTGAAGGACTTCGGCCCCGGCAAGATGGACCCCTTTGACCCCATCCGCCGCTACTGCGACGTGGTGGACTTCAGCCTTGAGAGCAACCTGGTCTCCAACTACTGCAAGGAGCACATGATAAAGGACAACCGGGTGGAGTTTCGGGACATAAAGGACGGGGACATCTTTGATCTGGGCGGCGTGAAGATAGAGGCCATAGCCGTGCCCGGCCACTCCGAGGGCTCCATGGCCTTCTACAACCGGGAGGAGAACTACTGTTTCACCGGCGACGCCATAAACACCGACGTACACTTAAAGCGCCTCACCACCGAGGGTTTCCGCGCCTACAAGAAGGTGATGGAGAACTTCATATCCCGGGTGGACCCGGGCGTCACCCTCTACCCCGCCCATCTGCCCATGCCCATGACTATAGACGTGGCGAAGAACCTCGTTAAAGTATGCGACGACCTCATAGCAGGCGACGTGGACCACGACCCCCCGGCGGAGGGTATATTCCACTCCCGGAAGAACGACCGCAACATCCGCGGCCACTATGTAAACAACACCTGCATCGTCTATAACCGCAGTCTCCTGGACGGGAAGAACACACCCGTGGCGGTGAACGACGTCTGCTACTACAGCCACGAGCAGTGGAGCCCCCGGGTCTACACCGTCACCATAAACTACTCCACCGTCAACCGCATAACGCTCATGGTGTTCATCGGGGACGAGAAGATACTCGTCATAGACTCCGGCCACGGCATCGACAACAAGCTCCGCCGGTACATCGAAAGTTTCGCCGGTACCGGCAAGCCGATGCTCTGCGCCATGACCCACATAGGCATCGACCACGGCGGCGCGGCCACACTCTTTGACGAGGTGTACATGCACAAGAACGACCGGGCCAAGCTCCCCATGTCCCGTGAGAAACGGTACATCGACGCCCAGCCCTTCTCCAACTACAGCACCGAATTTGCCGAGTACACCGTCCAGAACATGCTGGATCCCCTCTACCCCGAGGACGTGAAGGAGATAACCGACGGCGACGTCTTCCATCTGGGCGGGCTCGACGTGGAGTGCATATTCACCCCCGGCCACTCCGCCGGTCATATGGCCTACTACTGCGCCCAGGAGAAGGTCTGTTTCACCGGCGACGCCATGAACGTGGACACGCACTTAAAGTCCATGAGCCGCAAGGGGCTCGTGGAGTACGTTGACATGATCGAGCGTTTCATTAACCGTGTCGCCCCGGACACCGTCACCTTCTCAGCCCACCTGAACCGCCCCCACGCCATGCGCGTGCCCAGAAATATCCAGGCCGCCTGCCTTGAGATAGCCAGCGGCCAGACCTACGGGGACCCCCAGGGCGAGGCCATTCAGCAGCACATAGGCGCTTTCCACAACCCCAACATAAAGATGCACTACCACGGCAACTGCTGCGTGGTCTACAACACCTCCACGCTTTGAGTCTTAGAAATGGAGGCAGATATGAACAAAGCCAACACCGGCGCTTTCTCAAAGGAGCGGGTCAGGCTGCCGGAGAGCGCCCGGGCCCGCCAGAACTTCCCCATCCGCTCCCAGGTGAAGTCCAGCCGCGTCTATATGGCGGAGCCCATAGACGAAACCTGCTGGGCCTACATGAAACTCCTCCGGGAGAGCAGCGGGATAAAGTCCACCTACGCCGTGGACCCCTACGCGGAGGTCTACCGTTTCCGGGATAACCTCTACGCCATATTCACCGAGAGCGCCGACGGCATGGGCGACTCCTGGATGTACCTCATCGAGGGCCCGGAGCGGGCCATGCTCATCGACACAAGTTTCGGCATAGGCAACCTCAGGGGCCTCTGCCGGGAGCTCGTGGGGGACAAGGAGCTCCTGGTGGTGAACACCCACGGCCACTACGACCACTCCTACGGCAACTGCCAGTTTGATAGGGTCTACTGCCACGAGTACGAGGCCGCCAGCCTCCAGAGTCAGGACAGCCGCATATGGGACTACCTCTTCCAGGACGACGGCACCCCCATCTGGTCCGAATTTGACAGGGACGACATTGTGAAATTTAAGCCCTACGAGATAGTCGGCGTGCCGGACGGGTACACCTGGGACCTGGGCGGCGGGTATGAAATTGAGCTCATCCACCTGGGGGGCCACACCCCCGGCCACGCGGCGTTCCTCGATAAGCGCTCCAGGAACCTATTCTGCGGGGACGACTTCATAAGTATGCGCGTGGGCATAACGGGCGCCCGGCCCTATCTCCCCTACCAGGAGTTTGCCACCGTCGCCGCCTTCCGCCGCAACGTGGCGCGGCTCGCGGAGCGCCTCGGGGAGTTCGACCACCTCTTCCCAGGCCACTTCGTGACGGACCTTGAGTCCTCCGCAGTCCTGGGTATGCTCTCCGCCTGCGACGCGGCCCTCTCCGACCCCACCCACAACTGCGTCTCGGTGAAAGAGGGGCGCAAGGGTGTCGTATACCAGAAGTACGTGCCGGGTCTCGGCACCCTGGCCTACACCCTCGCAAGTCTGGGTGCGCCACCGGAGACTTAACTTAACTTATTCCAACTCATTCTTCCTGTTTTTCCTCCTAAAAGCCGAGGGCCCCGGAGACGTTTGACGGTCTCCGGGGCTCTTGGTGTGTGGATATTTAGTTTATTTTATCGTTCTCATGGCGTTGAGGATGGCCAGCATCGCGACGCCCACGTCCGCGAACACCGCCAGCCACATACCGGCGTAACCCACGGCGCTGAGGACGAGTATGACGGCCTTCACCGCCAGCGCGAAGATTATGTTCTGCCAGACTATGCCCACTGTGCGTTTCGATATGGCTATCGCCTCCGCCACCCGGGAGGGGGCGTCGTCCATCAGCACCACGTCCGCGGCCTCTATGGCGGCGTCGGAGCCCAGGGCTCCCATGGCTATGCCCACGTCCGCCCGGGAGAGGACCGGCGCGTCGTTTATTCCGTCACCCACGAAGGCGAGGGCGCCCTCCCGCTCGTGTATCAGCCGTTCCACGGCCTCCACCTTCCCGGCGGGCAGGAGCTTACCCAAGATCTCGTCTATGCCGAGTTTCCGGCCCACGGCCTCGGCGCTCTCCACCGTGTCGCCGGTGAGCATCGCTATGTGGCTGACGCCCATAGCGTGCAGGCGCTCCACCGCCTCCCGGGCGTCCGGTTTCACCTCGTCCGTCACCACGATGGAGCCCGCGAACTTGCCTCCGGCGGCCACATATATTACGGAGCCCGGCTCCCGGCAGGGCGTGAACTTCACTCCCCGGCTCTCCATGAGCCGCCCATTTCCGGCTAAAACCTCGAGGCCGCCAATGACAGCCCTCACGCCGCAGCCGGCTACCTCCTCCGCCTCCTCCGGCTCCCGGCACTCCGGGACGCCCTGGACAACGGCTCTCGCTATGGGGTGGGTGGAGAACCTCTCCGCCGAGGCCGCGAGGGCCATGAGCGTCCCGCTCTCCATCCCCTCCGGGTGGACAGCCGAGACGGTGAAGGTCCCACGGGTGAGAGTGCCGGTCTTATCAAACACCACCGTCTTCACCTTTGATAGGGCCTCTAAGTAGTTGGAGCCCTTCACCAAAATACCCCGCTTTGAGGCGCCGCCTATCCCGCCGAAGAAACTCAACGGCACCGATATAACGAGGGCGCAGGGGCAGGACACCACGAGGAATATGAGGGCCCTGTGTATCCACTTCGTCCAGGGCTCCGAGAGGAGGAGCGGCGGCAGTACGCCCAAAAGCGCCGCCCCCAGGACCACGGCGGGGGTATAGTATTTCGCGAACTTCGTTATGAAGTCCTCGGTCTTCGCCTTCCTGTCGGCGGCGTTCTCAGCGAGCTCCAGTATCCTTGAGACTGTTGACTCCGCGTAGACGCTCTTGACTTGCGCCCGGAGGAGCCCAGTTAAGTTTATGGAGCCGCTCATCACCTCGTCACCCGCCGCCACGTCCACCGGCATGGACTCACCCGTCAGGGCGGCGGTGTCAACACTGCCGGAGCCCTCCAATATGACGGCGTCCAGGGGTACCCGCTCGCCGGGCTTTATAATGAGCGTCTCCCCCAGCTCCACCTCGTCCGGGGTGACGGACACTATCTCCCCGCCCCGCAGGACGTTTGCGTGGTCCGGCCTTATGTCCATGAGCTCCGCTATGGACTTGCGGCTCTTGCCCACCGCCACGCTCTGGAAGAGCTCGCCTATCTGGTAGAGGAGCATCACCGCCACGCCCTCGGAGTACTCCGCCGTGAACATGGCGCCCACCGTGGCTATGGACATGAGGAAGTTCTCGTCAAATACCTCCCCGTGGGATATGTTCACCACGGAGCGCCACAGCACGTCTCCGCCAACCAGGAGATAGGGCGCCAGGAACGCTATGAGTTTCCAAGGGCCCCCCAGCGGCAGCAGGACCGCCGCGATAAGGAGTACCGCGGCGGCAATTATGCGTGCCAGTGTCTTTTTCTGTCTTGAGTTCATATCGTCACCTGACTATGGCGCAGTCGGGCTCCACCTTGCGGATCACCCGCTCCACCTCGCCTAAGACCGCCTCGAACTCGCTGTCCTCCGCCTCCACGGTGAGTTTGGACGTCATAAAACTCACCACCGCGTCCCGGACGCCGGGGAGTTTCTTAATGTTTCTCTCCATCTTCGCGGCGCAGTTGGCGCAGTCAAGGTCCTTCAATCTAAATGACTTTCTCATACTATGTACCTCCTAAAATTATGTAGTGTGTTCTCCCCCGATCACTCTGTGACGTGGGAGAGGCCGATGGCGATTATGGAACGCACGTGCTCGTCCGCCAGGAAACAGACGATGTTCTTCCCCTCCCGGCGGCTGGAAACGAGCTTGCTCTGCTTTAGTATCCTCAGCTGGTGGGATATGGCCGACTGGCTTATCCCCAGGAGCTCCGCGATGTCGCAGACGCACATCTCCGACTCCGAGAGGGCCGACATTATCTTCAGCCTCGTGGAATCGCCGAACATCTTGAATAGGTCCGCCAGCTCGTAGAGGACGTCCTCCTCCGGCATGTCCCGGCGCACACTGTCAATAACATCCCCGTGGGTCTCCGGCACGTCGCAAAGGAGCTCAAGAGCATCGTCCTGATTATTCATTGATGTTCATCCTTTCATATGAGCATGTGTTCATGTGTTCCTTATGGCATGATTATAGCACCGCGCTATAACGATGTCAATAAAAATATTCGGTAAAAAGAGTTACAAACTTGTAACCCTTTTTGGAGGGACGTTCCTGGGCAAATTAACCGTCTGTAGGGTCCACTATCCCGATTTTCTTCAATATTTGGGGCATATAAAACGATTTTTATCAAAATATTGTGGATTTGGGACAACAAAATTTTTAAGAAAGTTTTTTGTCACTTGTGGTTGACAATCAGGATACAATGTGTTACAATTTGGTTACGATATTCCACTGGAGGTCAATCATGGCAAAGGACGCTAAATCTCAGGAGATGCTGGTCTACAGGGGCCGTCCCCTCCGCCGTAAGGACAACATCCTCTACTACGGCAGCATGTCCGATAAATACATCATAATGATGCAGGTGACTGACACCAAGAAGGTCGAGGACCTGGATGTCGCCACCAGGGTATCGGTCCAGTTACAGCTCACGGACCCGGACCTCAAATCCCGGGACCGTGTGATAAAGAAAACAGAGAAGGGCGGTCTCTACGCCGCCATGGACGTGGCATCCGTGTGGCTCGAGAGGGCCCTGGCATCTAAGTAAGAAAGCGGGAAATCAAAAATCAGCGTGAAATCAGCAACGTAAGATCAGAAAGGAAGCCTCTTAAATGAACAAGCTAAAGAAGTCATTGGTAATCGTACTTGTCATCTGCATGTGCGCCAGTCTCTCAGCCATCGCAGTATATGCCGATGAGGATGAGATGGCCTACGGCGCCGCCACGGTTGACGCCTCCGCCCTCAACATCCGCGCCGGCATGGGCACCAGCTACAACCGCGTCGGGATCGTCAGCGGCGGTACGAAGATAGTTGTTCTGGAGCGTTCCAGTTCTGACTGGTATAAGATAAATTATAACGGTACCGTGGGTTACGTCTCCACAGAGTACCTTGTGGATATAACGAATGTTGAGAACTTCTCCGCAAAGGGCACCGTCAATGATAACAGCGTCCGCATGAGGAGCGGCCCCTCCACGGACGACAGCATAGTCACCACCTACAACCGGGGCGACACCCTGGATATCGTGGGCATCAACAAGGGCTGGTACAAGGTCTCCGGCAGCAAGGGCACGGGTTATGTCCGCTCCGACCTCATGGATGTCACCGGCGCGGCCACCAAGTCCTCCGGCTCCTCCCCCAGCTCGAACACCAAGAGCGACACCGTGGGCGTAGTCAATAACGACGGCGTCCGGATGCGCACCGGCCCCTCCACCGACTACAAGATCATCACCTCCTACTACACCGGCGACACCCTCACGGTCCTGGGCAACGAGCAGGGTTGGTACAAGGTCTCCGGCAATCACGGCGAGGGATACATAAGGGAGGACCTCCTTGATGTGAGCGACGGCGCCACCGCCCCCGCCCCCACCGATGATGACTCCAGCAGCGACATCGGCCAGCAGATAGCGAACTTCGCCCTCCAGTTCGTGGGTTACAGCTACGTCTACGGCGCCGAGTCCCCCTCCGAGGGCTTTGACTGCTCCGGCCTCGTCTACTACGTGTTCCGTCACTTCGGCTACAACGTCTCCCGTACCGCCTCCCAGCAGTACAGGAACAACGGCTACTCCGTCTCCAAGTCCGAGCTCCGTCAGGGCGATTTGGTGTTCTTCTCCTCCGACGGCTACGGCGTCACCCACGTGGGCATCTACATAGGCAACGGCCACTTCGTTCACGCCTCCACCTCCACCACCGGAGTCATAATCTCCGACCTCAACAGCAACTATTACCAGAGCGTGTGGTGGGGAGCCAAGCGCGTCGCGGATTAATTTAAGACTTCACATACCGGCTCGCGAAAAGCGGGCCGGTATTTTTTTTATTTACATTCCGGGACTTTATGTTTATAATCTACCTGAGGTGAGAAAGTTGAGAATAGCTATAATCGGCGGCGGGGCCTCCGGCATGATGGCGGCGCTCACCGCCTCCGCCCGCGGCCAGGTGACACTCCTGGAGCGCAACCCCAGGCTCGGCAAGAAATTAGCTCTCACCGGCAACGGCCGCTGTAACTTGACGAACGTGAATATGGCCCCGGAGCACTACCACGGGGGCCGGGACTTCGCCGCCGCTGTCATAGCGCGTTTTGGTCCCGGGGAGACGCTATCCTACTTTCGGCGGCTCGGGCTCTTGACTGTCAAGGAGCCCTCCGGCAGGGTCTACCCCCACTCCGACCAGGCCGGGAGCGTGGTGGACGTGCTGCGCCTGGCCGTAGCCGCCGCCGGGGTGGAGATACGGACGGACTTTGAGGTGTCCCGGGTGGATGCTGGCCCCTCGGGCTTTGTGCTCCGCTCAAAAGATAACTCTCTCCGCGCCCATAAGCTCATCGTGGCCTGCGGCGGCGCCGCCGGGACGAGGGCCGGGGGCGTGGGCCTGGGGTACGACATACTCTCCTCCCTGGGACACAGCGTCACGCCGCTGCGTCCCGCCCTTGTGCAGTTGAAGACCGAGAACTCCTTCACCCGCCCGCTGAAGGGCGTCCGGGCGGACGCCGGCGTCAGGGTGACGGACCGCGGCGCTATCGCGGCGGAGAGCGCCGGGGAGGTACAGTTTACGGAGTACGGCCTCAGCGGGCCCGCCATATTTGAGGTCTCCCGGGAGGCCGCCGCCGGGTCCCAGGTGCATCTCGACCTCCTGCGGGAGGTGAGTCCCCGGGAGCTCCGGGAGCTCATAATGAGCCGCGTCTCCTCCCCGGTGACGCTGGAGAACCTTTTGACGGGCCTCCTCCACAACAAGCTGGGGCGCACGGTGCTGACGAGCTGCGGCCTTTCGCTCACGGCCCCCGCCTCCTCCCTGAGAGATGGTGATGTGGAGCTCATCCTCCGCCGGATAAAGGACACGGTGATCAACGTCACCGGCAACCTGGGCTTTGATGGCGCGCAGGTGACAGCCGGCGGCGCTGACACCCGTGAGTTCCGCCCGGAGACATTGGAGAGCCGGATAGTCCCCGGCCTCTACGCCTGCGGGGAGGTCCTCGACGTGGACGGCGACTGCGGCGGCTACAACCTCCAGTGGGCCTGGAGCAGCGGCCATCTGGCCGGCGAACTGAGGTGATAACATACTATGATAAGAGTGCGTGACATATCCCTCCCCGCCAGGCACTCGGGGGCGCGGGAGCTCAAAAAGGCTGTCTCAAACATTCTGGGTGTGCGGGATAGCGACATATCCTCCCTGGAGCTCCGCCGCAGGAGCGTGGACGCCCGGAAAAAGTCCGACGTGCGGGTGATATTCACCGTGGACGCAACCCTTCGTGATGGTGAGAACGCCGTCCTCTCCGCCGCCCGGGACAGCCGGGTCGCGAGGGTCCCGGAGGCCGCGTATGAGCCTCCCCTCCCCCGCGCTCTCCCGGAGGAGCGGCCGGTGGTGGTGGGTTTCGGCCCCGCCGGGATGTTCACCGCCCTCATCCTCGCCATGGCCGGTCTCAGGCCAATAGTCCTGGAGCGGGGCCCGGACGTGGAGCGGCGGGCCCAGGCGGTGGAGCGTTTCTGGCTCACCGGGGAGCTGGATCCCCGGGCCAACGTGCAGTTCGGCGAGGGCGGCGCCGGGGCCTTCTCCGACGGGAAACTAAATACCGGCGTCAAGAACCCCCGGATCGACTGGATACTCCGCCGTTTCGTGGAGTTCGGCGCGCCGGAGTCCGTGGCCTACGACGCGAAGCCCCACGTGGGCACCGACAGACTTCGGACGGTGGTGAAGAACCTGCGGGAGCGCGTCATCGCTCTTGGCGGTGAGGTGCGCTTTGAGAGCGCCCTCACGGGCCTGGAGCTCCGGGACGGCCGTCTCGCGGGGGCCGTGGTCAACGGTGAGTACACCATCCCCTGCCGCCATCTTGTGCTGGCCATCGGTCACAGCGCGAGGGACACCCTGGGCTGGCTCTCAGCCATGGGCGTCCCCATGGAGCCCAAGCCCTTCGCCATGGGCGTGCGGATAGAGCACCCGCAGTGGGACATCGACGCCGCCCAATTTGGCGCTTTCGCCGGCCTCCCATCGCTGGGCCCCGCAGACTACAAACTAAACTGCCGCACCTCCTCCGGCGGCGTGTACACCTTCTGCATGTGTCCCGGGGGATACGTGGTGGCGGCGTCGTCGGAGGAGGGGGGCGTCGTCACAAACGGCATGAGTTACTCCGGCAGGGCCGGTGAGAACGCCAACAGCGCCCTTTTAGTGGGGCTCTCCCCGGAGGACTTCCCCTACCCCGGCCCCTTAGGGGGTGTCCGCTGGCAGAGGGACATAGAGGAGTCCGCCTTCGCCGCCGGGGGCTGGAATTACCGCGCCCCAGCCGAGACCGTGGGGAGTTTCCTCGGTAGGTCCGCCTCCCCCGCCGTCACACCCACCTACAGGCCCGGCGTCTCCGAGGTCTCGCTCCGCGCCCTGCTGCCCCGGAAGATCGCCGGGGCCCTCGCGGAGGCCATACCGGAGCTGGGCCGCAAACTCCGGGGCTTTGACGCCCCCGGCGCGCTCCTCACCGCCCCGGAGACCCGCAGCTCCTCCCCCGTCCGCATACTCCGGGGCGAGGGCCGGGAGTCCGTCATAGCCGGTCTCTACCCCTGCGGGGAGGGCGCGGGTTACGCCGGGGGCATAACCTCCGCCGCCATCGACGGTATGCTCACGGCGGAGGCCATAATATCGTCCCTCTTTTGAGAATGTTTTCGCGTCACTTGAAAACCTACTAAATATATGATATTATTGGGATAAGCTATCAGAGGGGGGAGAAAAAAGTGAAGATCTCCACAAAGGGGCGCTACGCGCTGCGTATGCTCTTGGATCTGGCGGAACACCGCGGCGAGGGGTACATTGCCCTAAAGGACATAGCGGAGCGCCAGGGCATCTCCAAAAAATATCTGGAGCAGATCATTCCCATTCTCAATAGGACCGATTTTCTGAAAACAAACCGAGGGTATCAGGGCGGGTATATGCTGGCGAAAGACCCGGCCCAATATACGGTGGGGGACATTCTCCGGCTGACCGAGGGCAGTCTCGCCCCGGTGGCGTGCGTCGAGCAAAGTCCCATTGATTGTGTGAGGAGCGCCGACTGTCCCACACTCCCCGTCTGGCAGGGGCTATACAGGGTCATCAACGAGTATCTCGACGGGATCACGCTGCAGGACATTTTAGATAGCCACCAGGCCCGCGGCGCGGACAACTATGTGATTTAATGAAGGAACTCCGCCGTACCAGTGCACAGCACAGATACGGCGGAGTCACTTTTATTCAGAAAACATCGGTGTGGAGAGGTACCTGTCGCCGGTGTCGGGGAGAAGGGCAACTATCACTTTCCCCCTGTTCTCCGGCCTCTTGGCCAGCTCCGTCGCCGCGAACACCGCGGCGCCCGATGAAATGCCCACCAGAAGACCCTCCTTCCGGGCCAGGGCGCGGCCCGTGGCAAAGGCGTCCTCATTCTCCACGGCTATGATCTCATCATAGATGGCGGTGTTCAGCGTCTCCGGCACAAAGCCTGCGCCGATACCCTGGATCTTGTGGGGCCCGGATACACCCTTGGAGAGGACGGGTGAGCCCGCCGGTTCAACGGCGACGACCTTGATATTCGGATTCTTGGACTTGAGATATTCGCCCACGCCCGTCACGGTGCCGCCGGTGCCGACGCCCGCCACAAAGATGTCCACCTTTCCGTCGGTGTCCTCCCAGATCTCGGGACCGGTGGTCTTCCGGTGGATCTCCGGGTTCGCGGGGTTTGTAAACTGGCTGGGAATAAAGCTGTGGGGCGTCTGCTCCGCCAGCTCCTGGGCCTTGGCTATCGCGCCCTTCATCCCCTTAGCGCCGTCGGTCAGCACCAGTTCGGCCCCATACGCCTTCAAAAGGTTTCTCCGCTCCACGCTCATGGTCTCGGGCATGGTCAGTATTATGCGGTATCCCCTGGCGGCCGCCACAGCCGAGAGCCCGATGCCCGTGTTGCCGCTGGTGGGCTCAATGATCACCGAATCCGGCTTCAGCAGGCCCTTCGCCTCCGCGTCGTCCAGCATCGCCTTGGCGATCCTGTCCTTCACACTGCCGGCGGGGTTGAGGTACTCAAGCTTTCCGTAAATGGTGGCGCCGAGTTCCTGCTCCTTGATGTAATTTGTCAGTCTGAGCAGCGGAGTCCCGCCGATAAGGTCGGTGATCCTGTCATATGTCCTCATGTAATTTTTTGCTCCTTTCCACTTATTGCTCCATGTAACAGCATGACTCATTTAACCTATCGGTTATGTAGGTATTATATCACCAATTCTTCACTTGTCAACCCCCTATCCGCAAAATGTAATGACTTTTAATTTAAGTGCTATTGACAGGCGGGATGAAATTGCATATAATTCTTATTATACCGATAGGTTTAAAAGGAGATTGACTCATAGGATGGAACTATCTGAGAAATACAAAAAATTACAAGACGATCTTCTCTCACTGGGAGGCGTCTGCGTGGCCTTTTCCGGCGGCGTGGATTCTACCTTTTTGCTCTACGTCGCCCATCAGGTGCTAAAGGAGCGTGCAATTGCGGTCACGGCGCAGTCCTGTTCTTTTCCAAAGCGGGAGCTTGACGAGGCAAAAGGCTTTTGTGAGTCCCACGGGATCACCCATTTCATCTGTAGATCCGAGGAACTGGATATTGAGGGGTTCCGTCAGAATCCCAAAAACCGCTGTTATCTCTGCAAGCACGAACTATTTGAAAAGATATGGGAAATCGCAAAGCAAAATGGAGTAAACGCGGTGGCGGAGGGCTCCAACATGGATGACAACGGAGATTATCGTCCGGGGCTGATCGCCGTTAAGGAGCTTGGAGTCAAAAGTCCGCTGCGGGAGGCAGAACTGACAAAAGCGGAGATCCGCGAACTATCGCAAGAGCTTGGTCTGCCGACTTGGAACAAACAGTCCTTTGCCTGCCTGTCCTCCCGCTTTGTTTACGGCGAGACCATCAGCGAGGAAAAGCTGTCCATGGTGGACCGGGCGGAACAGCTTTTGCTCGATTTGGGATTTCATCAGGTACGGGTGCGGATCCACGGAATGATGGCGCGAATCGAGATCCTTCCGAATGAATTCGAGAAACTGTTCAATGTACGGGAAGATGTCTGCCGGCAGTTTCGATCGTTCGGTTTTACCTATGTCACCCTTGACCTTATGGGCTACCGCACCGGCAGCATGAACGAAACGCTGTGAGCGGGGCGTCGGTGTGATCGGAATTTTCAGAAAGAGGTAAACTATGAAGATTTTGATAAAAGATACAACACGGGAAGAGCGGGAAGAGATCATCCGCCGGTCGCTGGACTGCGGCGGAGGCGGCTGCGAAAACTGCTCCTCCTGCTGTCTCGGCGGCGGAGACCCCTATGATATGTACCAGGACTATATCGACGGAAAAAAGGAGATCTCCGAGATCAACGCGGAATACCGCGCAAATTTGCTTATGTGCGATAAAGAAGTAATAGAAGTGTAAAAAATTTTGCCGTTCCTATCCGGCACTTGCGCATTGTG
>CANQYW010000005.1 GCA_947628185.1 uncultured Oscillospiraceae bacterium | reverse complement strand
GATAATTGTGGACGGCTGCCTCATAAATTACTACCGCAACCACTAAACTTGCTGACCCCATTTCATTTGCTCATATAACCCCAAAAAACCGAGAGAGCTGCCGGCTTTTTATGGCAGCTCTCTCGGTGTATCTGCGTGTAGTTTTATTCCTTGGGTTCGCCGCGGCCATTGAAGAGCGGCAGTTTCTCAAGGAAGATTATATCCTTGCGCTCCGCCGCCGGCCCCTCGGCCAGCACCGCCATCTTCCCCACGACGACGCCCCCCGCCTGGTGGACCAGCTCCTCCACCGCCGCGATGGACCCGCCGGTGGATATGACGTCGTCTATCACGATGACCCGCTTGCCGCGCATCTTCTCCGCGTCGGCGCCGTCCATGTAGAGGTACTGGGTGCCCTCGGTGGTGATGGAGTGGTCCTCCACCTTGAACACGCCGTTCATGTAGGCCTTCTGTTTCTTCCGCACCAGGAAGTAGTCGTTCCGGCCGCTCTGACGGGCCATCTCGTGGATGAGCGGTATGGCCTTGGCCTCCGGGGCCACCATGTAGTCGAACTCCGGCGCCTTCTCAAGCAGCGCCTTGGCGCAGGCGCAGGTGAGCTCCACGTCGCCGAATATGACGAACCCCGCTATCATCAGGTCGTCATTCAGCGGGCACAGGGGCAGCTGGCGGGTGACGCCAGCTACGGTCATTTCATAAGTCATAAGTATCTTCACTCCCGAAAGAAAATTTTGGACTCCTCACATATAATATCACTACATGTCTATTTAGTCAATTTCTTAATCAAAATGAATCTCGGTATTGTACAAGTCTCCAATTGATTAATAATTAATTCACATTTTTTGAAAAATATGTAGAATTTTGCAATAGAATGTGGTATAGTTTGGCTGTTACAAGGGGATCGGGCGCCGGTGACGCGCGTCCCCCAGACGAAATTTTAAACGGAGGGAAATTCATGGAGAAACTATTCAAGCTCAAGCAAAACGGTACCACCGTGCGCACTGAGATAGTAGCCGGTCTTACCACATTCATGACAATGGCCTATATCATCGCCCTGAACCCGAACCTGCTGACGAACTTCGACACCGGCTCGGCTCTTTGGAACGGCGTGTTTATGGCCACCTGCATCGCCTCCTTCGTGGGCATGCTGTGCATGGCCTTTATGGCCAACAAGCCCTTCGCCATGGCCCCCGGCATGGGACTTAACAGTTTCTTTGCCGTGGTCGTGTCGAACATCGCCGCGCTCACCGGGATGAGCTACACCGAGTCCTTCCAGTCGGCGCTGGTCATAATCCTCATTGAGGGCGTCGTCTTCGTAGTGCTCTCCGTGCTCAACGTCCGGGAGAAGATAGTCTCCGCCATACCTCTTGGCGTGCGTCTGGGCATAGCCCCCGGCATCGGCCTCATGCTCATGAACATTGGCCTCGGCTCCAACGTGGGCGTCTACGCCTCCGGCAACAACTTCGCCACCCCCTTCTATGTGATGCGGGACTTCTTCGGCGCGCTGACCCCCAGCGTCATCCGGGACAACATGGGCCCCGAGTACTCCACCATGGTCCTAACGGTGGTCACCATGTTCATCGGCCTCTTCGTCATCATCATCCTGGCCCACAAGAACGTGAAGGGCTCCGTGCTCATCGGTATGCTGGCGGCGTCCGTGGTGTACTGGGCCGGTGAGGCGATATTCCTCAACGTGAACCCCTTCGCCTCCCTGAAGTCCGCGAGTTTCATGCCCCCCTTCCAGGACATGGCCTCCACCACCCTCTTTAAGTTCAACTTCAGAGGGTTCCTGGATGTGGGCCTCTTCACCGTAATTACCCTCGTCATCACCTTCTGCATGATAGACATGTTCGACACGATAGGCACCCTGGTGGGCACCGCCAGCCGCGCCGGCATGATAGACAAGAAGGGCAACATGCCCAACATGAAGGAGGCCCTTCTCTCTGACGCCATCGGCACCGTGGCCGGCGCCTGCACCGGCACCTCCACTGTCACCACCTTCGTGGAGTCCGCCGCCGGCGTTGAGGCGGGCGGCCGCACCGGCCTCACGGCCCTCACCACCGGTATCCTGTTCCTGGCCTGCATATTCATAGCCCCCATCGCGGCCCTCATCCCCGCCGCCGCCACCTCCGCCGCCCTCATCTACGTGGGCATACTCATGGTGGGGGGCCTGCGCAACATAAACTTTGACGACATGTCCCAGGTGGTGCCCGTGGCCCTGATGCTCATCGCCATGCCCATCTCCGGCTCCATCGGCCACGGCATCGGTATCGCCCTCATCGCCTACACCGTCATCAAGGTCTTCACCGGCAAGACGAAGGACATCTCCGTCCTCACCTATGTCATCTCCGCCCTGTTCCTGGTGAAGTTCTTCCTGGCCGTATAAGCTGACCGTCACCGCTAATGTAACTAAATAAAACTCAGGAGTGGTAAAAAACTGCTCCTGAGTTTTTTCTATCTTGAATTTACCCCGCCGCTGTGATATCTTATCTTGAGAAAGGGGTGGCGGTATGGAGTACGGGGCTGACGAGGTCCTGGAGACGGCGGTGGAGGCCGGGCACATCCTCCTGGAGAACGGTGCCGAGATCTTCCGGGTGGAGGAGACGATGAAACGAATATCCCGCCACTTCGGCGTGGACGAGGGGCACAAGGACTTCTTTGTCCTGACCACCGCCATCTTCGCCACAGGCGGGGCGGGGGACGCGAAGTACGCCACGGTCCGGCCAAGTCCCGTGCGCAGCGCGCACTTAAACCGGGTGGAGGCCATAAACCAGCTCTCCCGGGAGATAGAGCAGGGGGAGTACACCTTGCCGGAGGTCCGGGAACGGCTCCGGGAGATAAAACGCATGGGCGGTTTCACCCCGGCGCTCAAGATATTCTCCGCCGGGGTGGGCGCGGCGGCCTTCTCCTGCATGTTCGGCGGCGGGTTCCTGGACGCCGCGGCGGCCTTTTTCGCGGGGCTCATACTGTACGTCTTCATGCTCTTTGTGGCGGAGCGGCACCTCACAAAGATAACGGGCAACCTGTTCGGCGCGGCCATCGTCACGGTGGTGTCCATCATCTGCTACAAGGCGGGTTTCGGGCACAGTCTCAGCCACATGATAATCGGCTCCATCATCCCCCTGGTGCCGGGGCTCAACTTCACCAACGGCATAAGGGACATAGCGGACGGCGACTACATATCCGGGTCCGTCCGTCTGCTGGACGCCATACTCGTCTTTCTCTCCATAGCCATCGGCGTGGGCCTGGTGCTCACAATCTATAGACACATCTGGGGAGGGACACTTCTATGAGCGGTTTTCTCCTGCACTTCGTGGCGGCGGCCCTGGGGACTGTGGCCTTCGCCCTCATATTCGACGTCCCCGCAAAGTACTTCCCCCTCTGCGCCCTCATCGGCGGCTCCGGGTTCTTCCTCAGTGAGTACCTGGCGACGCTTGACCTCTCCGTCACCGAGGCCACGTTCTTCGCCACGGCCCTCGTCATGCTCACGTCCCGTTTCGCCGCCGTCTTTATGCGCTGCCCCGTGACGGTCTTCCTGGTGGCGGGGATAATCCCCTTAGTGCCCGGGGCCGGGATATACTGGACCGCCTACTACCTCGTCATGGGGGACACGTCCCTCGCTCTCAGCAACGGTTTCGCCGCCATACGGGCGGCGGTGGCGATAGTTCTTGGCATTGTGCTGGTCTTCGAGCTCCCGAACAAACTCTTCCTCATAGCCGGCCGCCGGGGCGGGAAGTAGCCTTAAAAAACGCAAAAAAGAGCTCACCCCGCGAAATACCGGTCCTTCCGGCGTTTCGCGGGGTGAAATTATTAAATTTTGTTTCCGGCGTTCGGGCGCGTCACTTACCGGACAGCGCTGAACTTGGCGTCGATGCTGCTCTTCTTGTGCGCGGCGTTATTCTTGTGAATAAGGCCCTTCGCGGCCGCCTTATCGACAGTCTTAACGGCAACTTTATAGGCGCTCTCGGCCTCTTCGCGGTTACCACCGGCTACCGCCGCGTCAAACTTCTTAAGGACAGTCTTGAGTTCAGACTTGTCAGCCTTGTTCCTTGCATTGCGGACCTTGCCGATCTCCACGCGCTTCTTAGCTGATTTAATGTTGGGCATTAACTGGCCACCTCCTCCTATAAAGTCACGTTTTCCGTGCGGAAAGATATTTTACCATTCTTTATTTGAAATTTCAATAGTTTTTTCAAAAATAATTATAGTTTTTTCGCGGGGCGGGGCGTTTCGGCGGTATTTTTCTCTAATTGTGGGAATAATAGAGCCGAAATACAACATATGGGGGATAGACTATGCTTTCGAGGCGTTCGGACCTGGCTATGGAGGCCAAAAAGATCTGGCGGGAGGATAATCTCAGGGAGCTCCAGGGCGTCAGCGAGACGGAGGCCCTTAAACGGGGGTTCCGGGTGGTGACGGTGGACATCACCGGGGACGACGCCTCTGTGGAATTATGTAAACCAAAGGGCCGGTACGTCACCGTTGAGCTGGGGCGGTTCCTCCGGCGGGAGGACGACTCCTTCTCCGACGGCGCCGCCGTCATCGGCGAGGCGCTGGGGGAGATGCTGGGGGACACCCTGGGCACGGTGCTGGTGGCGGGCCTTGGGAACCCCTCCATCACGCCGGACGCCCTTGGCCACTTGACGCTGCGCAATACACTCATCACCCGGCACCTTCGGGAGCGTATGCCGGAGGAGTTCCGGGACTTCGGGAGCGTCGCCGCACTGGAACCGGGGGTGCTGGGTACCACGGGGGTCGAGAGCGTGGACATCGTTGGGGCTGTTGTGCGGGAGATCCGCCCCGCCGCCGTCATCGCCGTGGACGCACTGGCCTCCCGCGCCATGGACCGGGTCTGCACAACCGTTCAGATAGCGGACACCGGCATCGTCCCCGGTTCCGGCGTTGGCAACACCCGGGGCGCCCTCAATCGGGAGACGCTGGGCGTCCCCGTCATAGCTCTCGGCGTGCCCACTGTTGTGGACGCCGCGACCCTGGCCCTCGATATGGCCCGGGAGGCGGGCGTTGACATCCAGGAGTCCGCTCTCCGCCGCCACCAGGGAACTATGATAGTCACGCCCAAGGATATAGACTCCAGCGTCACCAATATCTCCCGGCTCATCGGCTACGGCATAGACCTGGCCCTGCATCCGGGGCTCACCGTCCAGGACATCGACGTGTTTCTTGGGTGAGGATTGTTTCACGTGAAACATTTGCTCGGCGGAAAACAGCGCGTTCACAGATTGTTTCACGTGAAACATCAAAAAACTATTGAAACACCGGAAAACATGGTCTATAATATACAGGCGGCAAACGAGGCGGGAAGTGAGGTCGGTCAGATGTCAAAGGTCATCGCTGTGACAAACCAAAAAGGCGGGGTGGGCAAGACCACCACCAGCGTGAACCTGGCCTACGGCCTCGTGAAGTCCGGCAAGCGTGTACTTCTCATTGACTCCGACCCCCAGGGCAACGCAACCTCCGCCATGGGGGCGGACAAGAATAAAGTGAAGTCCGGCACCTACGACGTGCTCATCGGCAACGCCGAGATATCCGCCGCCGTCACCAAGACGAAGTACGGTGACATAGTGGCGGGGAACAAGGCCCTATCAGGCGCGATGGTGGAGCTCGTCGGCATGGAGTCCCGGGAGTACATACTTAAAAAAGCCGCCGACAGCATCAGAGATAACTACGACTACATAATCATCGACTGCCCGCCCTCCCTGGAGCTCCTGACGCTCAACGCCATCGTGGCGGCGGACACGGTGCTCATACCTGTCCAATGCGAGTACTTCGCGCTGGAGGGACTATCGGACCTCATGTACACCATCCGGCTCATAAAGCGAAAGCTCAACACGTCGCTGGAGATTGAGGGCGTACTCCTCACGATGTACGACGGCCGCACGAACCTCTCCATGCAGGTGGGCGCGGAGGTAAAGAAGTTTTTCAAAGATAAGGTATTCAAGACGGTCATACCGAGGAATGTCCGGCTCTCCGAGGCGCCAAGCCACGGAAAGCCCGTGATAGCCTACGACCCCTCGTCCAAGGGCTCGCAGGCATATTTAAGTCTCGCCGGGGAGATAATAGAGCGGAACGAGAGGGGGAGGTAGAGGAATGGCAAAAGGACTGGGAGCGGGCCTTGGGGCGCTCTTGGGGGAGGACAGCGTATTCGGCGAGCAGGAAGTGAGCTCGCTGCCCATATCGAAGATAGAGCCCCGGGCAAGACAGCCCAGAATAGACTTTGACGAGGAGAGCTTACTTGAGCTCTCGGACTCCATATCCCAGCACGGGGTCATACAGCCCGTGATAGTGCGTCCTTTGAGGGACGGGTATTATCAGATAATCGCTGGTGAGCGCCGGTGGAGGGCCGCCAGGATGGCGGGACTCACCGAGGTGCCGGTGAGAGTCATAGATGCCGACGAACAGCAGACCGCGGAGCTGGCGCTCATTGAGAACTTACAGCGGGAGGACCTCAATATAGTCGAGGAGGCAAGAGGCTATGAGGCGCTTATGGAGGAGTTCGGGCTCACCCAGGAGAGCGTATCAAAGCGAGTGGGCAAGTCAAGGCCGGTGATAGCAAACGCCCTCCGGCTCCTAAAACTCCCGGAGGAGGTCTTGGAGCTATTAAAGGAGGACAAGCTGACACTCAGTCACGCGAGAGCCATCCTGGAGCTTGAGGACCCGGAGAGGCAGATAGAGTGCGCGAGACAGACGGCGGAGAAGGGGCTCTCCGTGCGGGAGACAACGACATTAGTTAAGAAGGCCGCCGGGAAGACGCCGGAGCGCCCGAAGGTGAACCACCGGATATCCGCCGACGGCGTGGACTACATGTCGGAGATAGAGGCGGAGCTCACAGGCTCCATGGGCCGGAAGGTACGCATAGAGGCCGGCGCCAAGCGAGGCCGGTTCGAGATAGAGTACTACGGACAGGAGGATTTTGAGGCGCTATACAGGGCGCTGAAGTCGGTAAGAGGAGAGAAGAATGAAACTTGAACGCCGCGACACGCCGGCAGACGGGGGTCCTCCCCCGGAGGACAAAAAGGAAAAGAGGGGGCGTGAGGAGTCGGCGCTAAAATACGCCACGATACTCTTCATAGCGGCACTGACGCTGATAGCCCTATCGTACCTCGTACAGCGCCGGGCGAACGAGACAATGAGCGACATGTCCGCCCAGCACGGGGAGTTCTCCATCCAGGCCATGAAGAACATAGAGGACCTGCAAAATAGGAACATCACCTTAGATCAGGAGCTGAAGGACGCCAACGCGGAGATAACGGAGCTCAAGCGGGCAAGCGAGGAGACTGAGAAGGCCGCCGCAGAGGCGGAGACCGAGAGAGCATCCCTTGAGAGCGAGATAGAGCGGCTGCAAGGGGACCTCCAGGGGCAGTCGAAGGAGCTTGAAGCGTTGACGCTCCTCGCAAAATTCCTCGACGAGGAGGACGCCGAGAAGAGAGCAGAGATATTAGATGAGCTAAAGACAGTGGCGGACGCCTTGACCGGCGAGGCCGCTGCGATATACGGGAAATACATAACCGAAGGGACGGGTGAGCAATGATAGACATAAAGCTAATTCGCGAGGACCCGGAGCGGGTCAGGGAGAACATACGAAAGAAATTCCAGGACGCCAAACTTCCCCTGGTGGACGAGGCGGCGCGGCTGGACGCCCTAAATAGGAAGGCCATAAACGAGGCAAGCGATTTAAGAGCGGAGCGGAACCAGCTCTCAAAGAAGATAGGCATGCTCATGGGCCAAGCGAAGAAGGATCCATCCAAGGCCGCCGAGGCCGAGGAGGTGAAGGAGCGGGTCCGGGCCGACGCGGAGAGATTAGCGGAGCTTGAGAAGTTAGAGGCCCAGTACGCCCAGGAGCTCAGGGCCGTCATGATGCAGATACCCCAGATAATAGACCCCAGCGTCCCCATAGGCCCCGACGACAGCGCCAACGTAGAGGTGCAGCGTTTCGGCGAGCCGGTAGTGCCGGACTTTGAGATACCCTACCACACCGACATAATGGAGAGTTACAACGGGATAGACTTAGACGGCGCAAGGCGCGTGGCCGGGAACGGGTTCTACTTCCTCATGGGCGACATAGCGAGACTCCACGAGGCGGTCCTCGCCTACGCCAGGGACTTTATGATAAACAAGGGGTTCACATACGTCATCCCGCCATTTATGATGCACGGGGCCGTGGCGGAGGGCGTCATGAGCCAGTCCGACATGGACGCCATGATGTACAAGATAGAGGGGGAGGATCTATATCTCATCGGCACCTCCGAGCACTCCATGATCGGTCGGTATATCGACAGGATAATCCCGGAGACCTCACTTCCCCACACCCTCACCAGCTACTCACCCTGTTTCCGCAAGGAGAAGGGGGCCCATGGTCTCGAAGAGAGGGGCGTCTACAGGATACACCAGTTTGAGAAGCAGGAGATGATCGTGGTCTGCAAGCCGGAGGAGTCGCCATACTGGTACGATAAGCTCTGGCAGAACTCCGTGGAGCTCTTTAGGTCCATGGACATACCCGTGCGGCAGCTGGAGTGCTGCTCCGGGGATCTGGCGGACCTCAAGGTGAAGTCCTGCGACATCGAGGCCTGGAGCCCCCGGCAGAAGAAGTATTTTGAGGTCTGCTCCTGCTCGAACCTGGGCGACGCCCAGGCGAGGCGCCTCAAGATAAGGATAAAGGACGAGAAGGGCAATATCTACCTCGCCCACACCCTAAATAATACATGCGTCGCGCCCCCCAGGATGCTGATAGCGCTGCTTGAGAATAATCTCGCCGCCGACGGATCTGTGCGCATACCCGATGTCCTCCGCCCCTACATGGGCGGTAAAGATAAACTGGAAAAAAGCAAAAAAGTATAAAAACAGGAGGTAAAAAAGATGAAATCAATTTGGAAAGTCCTCATGGGTGTTGCCGCGGTGACGGCCGTCGCGCCCTACAGCGTGGCAAAGGACGAGGAGACCGGGGCCGTCAAGGTAAAGGCCGTCCTCTACAACGCCACCTTCAAGAAGGACGAGAACGGCAAGAACGTGGACGTGAAGCTCCTGCCGGCTCTCAGCGAGCGCCTCAAGGGCCACAGAGAGGAGTGCTGCTGCGAGGAGTGCGCGGAGGAGGAGGCCCCCGAGGGCGAGACCGTGGTGAACGTGGATGAGGAGCCCGCCGCCGAGGAGACTGCTGAGGAGACCTGTGAGGAGACCGCAGAGGAGACTTGCGAGGAGCCGGCTGAGGAGGCCGAGGAGGAGCCCGCCCCTGAGGAGGAGCCCGATGAGGCAGAGGAGCCCGAGGAGCCCTGCGAGGCGGAGGAGAAGACGGAGGAGTAATGAAGAAGTTCCTGAGCGAATTTAAGGAATTCGCCATGAGGGGCAACGTGATGGACCTGGCCGTGGGCGTCATCGTCGGCGGAGCATTCAGCAACATCACAAACTCCCTCATTAACGACGTGATCATGCCCTTCATCGGGCTATTCGTGGGGGAGACCACCTTCGCGAACCTCTATTTCTACATAGGGGACGCCCAGATAATGATAGGCAACTTTATCCAGGCCGTATTCAACTTTGTGGTCCTGGCGTTCGTGGTGTTCTGCCTCGTGAAGATCCTGAATAAACTTAGACGGAAGAAGGAGGAGGAGCCCGCCCCGGCGGTGCCTCCCGAGCCCTCCGCGGAGGAGAAACTGCTCACTGAGATCAGGGACCTCCTCAAAGAAGGCAAGTAATGCTGGAGGAGATAATCACAAAAGGCGCAGGGGAGATGGGTCTCGTACTTCCGGGCCCAGCCCCCGGCGCCTTTCGCCGGTATTACGAACTGCTGACCGCCCGGAACCGGGAGTTCAACATAACCGCCATAGAGGGCGAGGACGCGGCGGCAAAACTCCACTTCCTGGACTGCGCGGCGCTGACCGCCCTTTGGGACTTCAAGGGCAAGAGCGTCATAGACGTGGGCTCCGGCGGCGGGTTCCCAGGGATCCCCATTTTGATATGTGAGCCCACGGTAAACCTCACGATGCTGGACTCCACGGAGAAGAAGGTGGGGTTCACCCGGGAGGTCTGCCGGGAGCTGGGCTTTGAGGCCGAGTCCCTCTGCGGTAGGGCTGAGGAGCTGGCCTTGGAGCCGGAGCACCGGGAACGCTACGACGCGGCGGTGTCCCGGGCGGTGGCGAAACTAAATGTGCTCTCGGAGCTCTGCCTGCCCTTCGTGCGCGTGGGGGGCGTCTTCATCGCAATGAAGAGCGCCGCCTCCGGCGAGGAGGTCCGGGAGGCCGAGGGAGCCATCGCGGCCCTCGGCGGGGAGCTTGCGGAGACGCGGGAGTACGCGATACCGGGGACGGATATAGTTCGCCGGGCGGTGATAATAAGGAAAACCGCGCCCACCGGCAAGAAATACCCCAGGCGGTATGGTAAAATAGTCAAGAAACCCCTGTGAGAAGGCATATATGGAACTTTTGACCACATCCTTAATGGAGGACGAAAACTTTAAGAGAATAATTTCGGACATAACCTCCGGAAGGACCCCCGCGCTCATATCCGGCGCGGGGGCGCTGTCCCGTGCCCACGGGGCGGCGGCGATAAAGCTCCTGACGGGCCGGCCGCTCCTTGCGATATGCGCCGACGAGGGCGAGGCCGGGAGGATGGCGGAGGACCTGGCGGCCTTCACGGGGCTGGAGGTCCCCCGGCTCTTTGGCCGGGACTTCGTATTCTATAACGCCGAGGGCGTCTCCCGGGAGGGGGAGCGGGCGCGGCTCCGGCGCCTCAACGAGCTGAGCTCCGCGGGGGACTTCTGCGCCGTCACGACGCCGGACGCCCTCATGCTCCGCACCATGCCGCCGAAAGCGCTATCTGGGCGCACATTGAAACTCAAGATGGGCGGGGAGTACGCCTTTGAGGGCCTCGCCCCCGCCCTCGTCTCCGCCGGGTACGAGAGGACCACCCAGGTGGAGGGCCCGGGGCAGTTCGCCGTTCGGGGCGGCATATTGGACGTCTTCTCCCCCGCCCAGGAGTACCCGGTGCGGTGCGAGTTCTTCGGGGACGAGATAGACTCCATGGGGTATTTTGACGTCTCCTCCCAGCGCAGGACCGAGAACGCGGAGGAGTATCTTATTCTCCCCTCAAGGGAGGTGTCCGTGAGCGCCACGGAGGGGGGCCGGGAGGAATTTATAAAGCGGCTCGATAGTTTCGGCAAGAGCCTCATGAAGAAAAAGCGGGTGAGCCGGGAACTACTGGAGAACGTCCTCGCGGACCTCAAGCGGGTGCAGGACGGCCGGGAACTGCCCGCCGCCGACAGGTACCTCGACCTCATCTACAGCCCCGCCACGGCCCTCGACTACCTCCCCAGGGAGACCATCATCGTCATGAGCGAGCCGGGGCGGCTCAAGGAGCGGGCCAAGAACTTCACCTGGCAGCTCTCCCAGGACATATTGGCGCTCACCGAGGCCAACGTCTTTTACGGCGGGCCGGAGAGGCTAATTGAGGACTGGGAGTCCTTAGTCTCCAGGGCCGGGGGGTTCGGCGTCGTCATGATGGCGAACTTCACCGCCAGTTCCTACCCCCTGCCCCCCAAGACCATAGCCTCCATAGCCTCCAAACAGCTCCCCAGCTACGGCGGCAGTCTCGAGACCGCCGCCAGCGACATAGCCCACTATAAAAACACCGGCAGCCGCGTGCTGGTGCTGGTACGGGATAAGCGCCGGGGCGAGATACTAAAGGAGTTCTTGGAGCGCCAGGGCATAGGCGCGAATTTCGACTTCGCCCTCACGGCCCTGCCAAGACCCGGCGAGTGCCGCATATCCCTCGGCGGCCTCTCGGCGGGGTTGGAGTACCCCTCGATCAAGCTCGCCATAATAACCGAGGGACAGATAATGCAGAAACTCTTCCGCAGGAAGGCAAAGAAGAAACTCCCCTCAAATAGGCAGAAACTCGACAGTTTCACCGACCTCTCCCCCGGGGACCTGGTGGTCCACGAGCAGTACGGCATAGGGCGCTTTGTGGGCATGGTGAAGTGGGAGGTGGACGGGGTCCTCAAGGACTATATAAAGATAGCCTACGCGGGGTCCGATAACCTCCTCATCCCGGCGACGCAGCTTGACGCCGTGACGAAGTATATAGGCGCCGGCGAGGACACGCCGGTGAAACTCTCAAAGCTGGGCGGCGCGGACTGGGGCCGGGCCAAGACCCGCGCCAAGGCCGCCGTGAAGGAGCTGGCCGACGGGCTAATAAAGCTCCAGGCGGAGCGGCAGAAGGCCACGGGCCACGCCTTCCCGCCGGACACTCCCTGGCAGAGGGAGTTTGAGGACAATTTTGAGTACCAGGAGACCGACGACCAGCTCCGGGCCATAAGGGAAATAAAGGCGGACATGGAGAGCCCGGTCCCCATGGACCGGCTCCTCTGCGGGGACGTGGGCTACGGCAAGACTGAGGTGGCCATGCGGGCCGTCATGAAGTGCGTCATGGACGGTATGCAGGCGGCCATACTCGTGCCCACCACCGTCCTCGCCCAGCAGCACTACCAGACCGCCGCCAGGCGCTTTGACGGGTTCCCCGTGCGTATAGAGGTGCTGAGCCGCTTTAGGTCCACCTCGGAGATCCGCCGGGCCCTCCGGGGCATGGCGGACGGGTCCGTGGACATCGTCATCGGCACCCACAAGCTCCTTCAAAAGGACGTGCGCTTTAAGCGCCTGGGGCTCTTAGTTGTGGACGAGGAGCAGCGTTTCGGCGTCACCCACAAGGAGCGGCTAAAGGAGCTCTCCCGGAAGGTGGACGTGCTGACGCTCTCCGCCACGCCCATACCCAGGACCCTCAATATGGCGCTCTCGGGCGTCCGGGACATGTCAACCATCGAGGAGCCCCCCTCCGACCGCCAGCCGGTGCAGACGTACGTCATGGAGCACGACTGGGGCATACTCTTGGACGCCATCCGCCGGGAGGTCTCCCGGGGCGGCCAGGTCTACTACCTCCACAACAGGGTGGAGAACATAGAGCGCACGGCGGTGAAGATCCGGGACATGCTGGGGGACGTCACCGTGGGGGTGGCCCACGGCAGGATGGACGAGGACGAGCTTCGCACTGTCATGGAGGCGGTGGAGAACGGCCAGATACAGGTGCTTGTCTGCACCACAATAATCGAGACCGGCATTGATATACCAAACGTCAACACCCTCATAATCGAGGACGCGGACAAGATGGGCCTCGCCCAGCTCCACCAGATAAGGGGCCGGGTGGGCCGCTCCAGCCGCAGGGCCTACGCCTACTTTACCTTCAAGCGGGACAAGTTGCTCTCCGAGGTGGCGGAGAAACGCCTCTCCGCCATAAGGGAGTTCGCGGAATTTAACTCCGGTTTCAAGATAGCAATGCGCGACCTGGAGATCCGGGGCGCGGGGAATATCCTGGGGGCGGAGCAGTCCGGCCACATGATGAGCGTGGGGTACGATCTGTACCTCAAGCTCTTGGAGGAGGCGGTGCAGGAGGAGCGGGGCGAGAAACCGGAGGTGAGAGCGGAGTGCTCGGCGGACCTCGCGGTCTCCGCCAGTATCCCGGAGAGCTACGTCAGCTCCACGGAGCAGCGCATGGACCTCTATCGCCGTATGGCCCACATCCGCACCGCGGAGGACGCCGACGACATGATGGATGAGCTGATGGACCGTTTCGGGGACCCGCCGCCCTCCGTGGAGAGCCTAATCAGGATTGCCCTCCTCCGGGGCGAGGCCGCCAGCGCCGGCATCTCGGAGATATCCCAGAAGAACGGCAGGATAATATTCTGCCTCCGGGATTTCGACATGGAAAAAATATCCAAGCTTTACAGCACCTCCCAGTACCGGGGCCGGTTGAAGGTGGAGGCCGGGCAGCGGCCCGCCGTCTCCCTGACGCTCCGGCCCGGCGAACAGGCGCTGAGCGCCGCCGTGTCATTCGTGCGGGCCTACCAGGGCCAGTAGAAACTTCAAAAAATTACAAAATTAAAATAGGGCCTCACGGCTTAAAATAATCCGGAAAGAGTTTCTTTTCGGATTATTTTTTTGTGAGGTGTCCCATGTTTCGCAAAAACACAGAGAAACCCCGGACGCCGGGGCCGGGGGGCGCCGGGACCGTGTCCGCCGCCGGGATAGCCGGGGTCTTCCGGGACTGTTACGATTTCGAGCTGAGGAAACTGCGTCTCGGGGGCGAGGGCCTTGAGGTGGCCTTGGCGTTCGTCGACGGCCTCGTCTCCGGCGGCGACATATCCGAACAGGTGATACGTCCCCTCACCGAGGCCCGGCGGTTCCCCGCCGGTACCACGGCCCAGGGGGCGATGGAGTCCATGCTCTCCGGGTCCGTCTACGCCTACACCGCAAAAAAGCGGCAAAACTTAGAGGAGGCCGTGGACGACATACTAAACGGCTACTGCGCCGTCATATTTGACGGCGAGGGCGTGGCCGTCACCTTTGAGGTGAAGACCGACCAGCGCCGCTCCGTGGAGGCCCCCAAGGAGGAGAAGGTGGTGAAGGGGTCCAAGGACGCCTTCGTGGAGACCATGAAGACCAACACCTCCCTCGTGCGCCGCAAGCTCCACAACCCGCACCTGAAAATACGCGATTTTTCCGTGGGGGAGAAGTCTAAAACGGCCCTGACGCTCATATATATCGAAGGTTTCACGAACCCCGAGATGGTGGAGGAGGCCGCGAAACGCATAAGCGCCATAGAGTGCGAGGGGGCTCTCAACTCCGGCATCATAGAGTCCGGCCTCGTGGATAACCCCCGCTCGCCCTTCCCCCAGGTATTACACACCGAGCGGGTGGATAAGTTCTGCTTAAATCTCTTAGAGGGGCGTTTCGGCGTCTTGGTGGACGGGATACCCTTTGGGTTCCTGGCCCCCGGGACCTTCTCCCAGTTTTTGAAGGTGCCGGAGGATCACACCCAGCACTTCCTTGTGGCCTCGGCCCTCACGCTCCTTAGGTACTTCTCCGTGGCGCTGACGCTCCTGGCCCCGGCCTTCTACGTGGCGGTGGCCATGTACCACCAGGAGATGATACCCACGCGGCTCATGCTCTCCATGATAGAGGCAAAGCAGCAGGTGCCATTCCCCACCGCCATGGAGGCCCTGATGATGCTGCTGGCCTTCGAGCTCCTGCAGGAGGCGGGCATAAGGCTCCCCAGCCCCATAGGGGAGACAGTCTCCATAATCGGGGCGCTGATCGTGGGGCAGTCGGCGGTGGAGGCCAGCGTCGTCTCACCGGTGGTGGTCGTCGTCATAGCCCTCGCGGGCATAGCGGGCTACACCATGCCGAACCAGGACCTGGGGGCGGCGCTGAGGATATGCCGCTTTATCCTGGTGCTGATGGCCATAGCTCTGGGGATGTTCGGCATATCCCTGGGCTGCGCGCTCCTCGTCTACCACCTGGCGGGGCTTGAGAGCTACGGCGTCCCATATATGACGCCCTTCGCCGGCTCCGAGGGCCGGGAGTTCTCCCGGGCGCTCCTGAGGCGGAGTTTCCAGGTGAAGCGGGACAGGGAGCCCGCCCTTCGTACCGGCCCCGGAGGGGAGGCAAAGTTATGAAAAGAGCCGCCGCAATAATGCTCGCGCTATCCCTTGCCCTGGGCCTTAATGGGTGCGGCAGCGGGCTCACCATCTTCTCAAACTACCGCCGCCTTGAGAACATTGAGCTCGTGCGGACCGTCACCGCCGACGCCGAGGGCGGGGACATCACCGCCACAGTCTACAGTGACGCCGGCAAGGAGTCCGACCCCAGGATGTACCAGCGCACCGCCAGTTCCATCGGCGTGGCCCTGGGGGAACTACAGCTCATGGCCCTGGGGCGGGTGGCGCTCCTCTCCCACACGGAGAACATGCTCATCGGGGAGGAGCTGGCCGCCGAGTCCCTGGGGGAGTGCCTTGACTACGTGGAGCGCTACTCCGAGATGCGCCTGGACACCGGCCTCATGATAGTCCGGGAGGGTACCGCCCGGGAGCTGGTGTCGGGCCTCTCCGGACCGGACGCCCCCTCCAGCGACGTAATAAAGGGTTTCGCGGACAATATTTCCCGGGCGGGCCAGGGTTACGTCTTCTCCTGCCGGGAGATAATAGCCTCCCTCTGCGAGAACGGCTACGCCCTTGCCATGTGCGTGGCCGGGGAGAAGGCGGAGGACAAGCTCTTTGAGAGCCGCGGGGAGCTGGACATCCGCCCCCGGGGCCTCGCCGTCCTCACGGCAGAGGGCATATCCGGTTTCCTCGATGATGAGGAGACCACCGGCGCGCTGCTGGTCCTCTCAAAATATAGGTCGAAGGACATGGACATCCCCGTGGGGGACACGGTGGTGACGCTGGATCTCGACGGTTTCGAGACCCAGGTGAGACCGGTCTTTGACCGGGAGGGTGCGCTTCGAGGGATGAAAATAAAGCTCCACGTCTCCGCCAATATAATAAATCTCAGCGGCACGGCGGAGGTCTCCCGCCGGGATTACCGCGAGAGAGCGCAGGACGAGCTCTCCCGGGAGCTCCGGGAGGCCATAGAGGCCGCCGTGGGGCGGTCCCAGGAGATGGGGATAGACTTCCTCGATCTCCGGGGCTTCGCCGCGAGGGCGGAGCCCATCAAACTCCAGGACATGCCCGGGAGCTTTGAGGAGGCCCTCCCGGACCTTGAGGTGGAGGTGACGGCGGAGAGCTCCATCCGCCGCACCTATGACATCATGGACCCGCCCCAGACCGCGAAGGACAAGGAGGTGAAGAACCCTTGGGAAAATCTGATAGAGTCACTGAGAGACAGTTGAGGGTCCTCACCTTCCTCTGCCTCCTCTCCCCCATGATCCGCATACTCCCCTCCGCCGCCGTGATGTTCGCGGGACTTCCGGCCTGGATCTCACCGGTGCCGGCGTTCCTCCTGGGGCTCCTGTATGTGAAAACTCTGAACCTCCTCACCGGCTCCGCGCCGGAGGGTCAGGGCGCCGCCGGCATGTGCGTCTCCGCCCTGGGGCCCGTGGCGGGCAGGGTATTTTGCATCGTCTGCGGGCTGTGGCTCACGTTTTACGCGGGATTCGTGGCCCGCTCTGCGGCGGAGAGGTTACTCGCCACCGTATATCCCAACGGCACGAACGCGGTGTTCATCGTGGCGCTCCTCTTAGGGGCGGCATTCACTGCCTCCGGGATGGCAAAGACCCTCTCCCGGGCGGCGGAGGTGCTGATGCCCATAATCCTGGGCGTGGCGGTGCTGGTCATCCTCTCCGCCGCGCCGGAGATGTCGGTGGACCGCCTCCTGCCGGTGACGTACCGGGACTGCGCCCGCGTACTCTACGGCGCCGCGCCAATTTTCGACGTTTTGACCGGGTTCTGTTACTTCCTCTTCCTGCGGGGGTTCGTCTCCCGTCCCCGTGGGATACGCCCAAACCACTTCCCCTGGCTTGCGGCCCTGTCCCTCATGGCCTTCGCCATAACGGTGGTGACGCTGGGCACCCTGGGGGACAGTCTCGCGGAGACCATGGACAACGCCTTTTTTATGGTGGTGCGAAATATAAGCGTCTTCGGGCTGGTGGAGCGCGTAGAGGCGGTGGTGGTGGCCATATGGATAGTTACGGACTTCATCTTCCTCTCGGCGCTCCTCATGATAGTGGGGGAGATATGGCGGACCGTGACCGGGGCCACCCGCCACGCGGTCTTCTCCGTCCCCACGGCGGTCCTCTCGGGGGCGGCGGCGTTCCTCATAGCCGGCAACGCTTTCGAGCTCCAGAAGTGGTCGGACTTCATAATCCCAATAACGAACATCGTGTTCACCGTTGTGCTCATACCGGCGGCGCTGGCCGTCGGGAAGATAAGGAAAAAGTATTAGGAGGCAAAAATGGACAAGAAGAAAAGATATCTGGCGATAGCCCTGGTCTTCGCCGTGAATATAGCGCTCATCAGCGCCTTCAACCTCATCCCCGCCGGGGCGGAGAGCTACAGGCGCGGCTCCAGCGGCGACACCGTTGAGAAGATACAGCGGCGTCTCAGGGACTGGGGCTACTACTCAGGCGAGGTGGACGGCGTGTACGGCAGCCGCACCGAGGAGGCCGTGCGGCGTTTCCAGAAGAAAAACGGCCTCACGGCGGACGGCGTGGCCGGCCCCGCGACTCTCGCGGCCATAGGACTGCCCTCCGGCGCCTCGGGCTCCTCCGGGGGCTCCGGGGGCTCCGGGTCCTCAAGCGACGTCAACCTCTTGGCGCGGCTCATCTCCGCTGAGGCCCGTGGGGAGCCCTACTCCGGCCAGGTGGCGGTGGGGGCGGTGGTCCTCAACCGCATGGAGCACCCCTCCTTCCCCTCCACCCTCTCGGGCGTCATATACCAGCGTGGGGCCTTCTCCTGCCTCGACGACGGCCAGTTCAACGAGCCGGTGGCTGAATCCGCCTACCGGGCCGCCAGGGACGCCCTCAACGGGTGGGACCCCTCCGGCGGGGCCATATATTACTTCAACCCCGCCACGGCCACCAGCTCCTGGATCTGGTCCCGCCCGCTTATAGTTACCATAGGTAAGCATCGATTTTGCATGTAACCCAAAATGTCGGACAAGGGCTAAATGCCTTTGTCCGACAAATCAGCTCTGATGAGGAAACACCGCTCACTCAACGAGCGAAAAATCCTGGGAATAGGTTCTCTCGCCGGTGCCGAGCTCTACGGTGAGCGAATAGGAGTTTTGCGAGGGGGTGTCCGCGTCTGATTCCGACAGCGGGATCGAGAATAGGAGAACATAGTCGTTGCCGTCTTCCGCAGTATTGCTCGTTAATTTGATGGGTCCCATATAGGCGGTATGGGGCTCAGAATATACGTCGCCTTTTTCCAGCACACATTCTGAGAGCGTCATATCTTGCGCGTAGGCGGCGCTGTACTCAACGGCGATAAATCTGCAACCCTCGTCTGGGGTAATAATATCCCCGACCTCGGTCTCATACTTATCACAAAATGCCGCGCTCGTCACGCAAAAAGCAAATTGGTCCGTCTCCCATACCGTCCCGATCTTATACATCCCCTTAGGAGCGGACGCGGCGCGCGGGACCGCCAGTACCGCGATAAGCGCAAGGCAAGCCGCGATAGTCCCCCACTTGACCCAGGCGGGCAATTTGTTTTTATTCGTAGTTGATTTTGCGTCTCTTACGATGTCATCGTCCAGCTCGCCCAGGAGCTCAAAGAAGTCTTCCTTTTTCATATCTCAAAACCCATCTCTGTCAGATACACTCTCAGATGTTTTCTCGTCCGCTCCAACGACTTTGACACCGTTCCCGGCATCATGCCGCTGTCCTTTGCGATCTGGGCCACCGAGTCCGCGTACCAATAGCGGCGCACAAATATACGCCTCCCGCTCTCCGGGAGGCTCCTGACAAATGAGTCAATGGCCTTTATGAGCTCCTGCCTGTCGATCGTCCCCTCCACGTCGTCAACGTCCGAGACGCAGTCGGTCAATTCGTCCAAAACAAGCGCTATCTCGCCGCCGCCCCGTTTTTGGGCGTGCTGGCGCCTGTACCTATTGAAGGACAGGTTCCGTGTGATCTTGCCGAGGAATGTCGCCAACTGCGCGGGCCATTGTACCGGCATGGAGTTCCAGGCCCTCAGGTATGTATCATTCACACACTCCTCCGCGTCCTCCTCACAGTTTAGTATGTTATTTGCTATGGCTTTGCAGTAGTGGCCGTATTTATCTGACGTCGCTTTTATGGCCTGTTCATCCCTGTCCCAGTAGAGCCGGACGATCTCTCCATCCTCCACGCCGCTCCCCCCTCTCACCTATATACACAACTTTTTCAGATAAATCTGACACCTATTTGCAAATAATAAAATAAGCCGAAAGAAAGGAACTACACCTGCAATTCACATAAATAATCCGTAAACACTCTCTCCGTGCCGCGTTTTTTGTAGGTACACTCTCCCGTCACCTGAAAGCCCAGTTTTTCCACGACCCTATTCGAGGCGGTATTCTCCTTATTGACCCTCACGGTGATCTTCTTAGCTCCCTGTTTCACCGCATAGTCGATCATGCCCTTCGCGGCCTCTGTGGCATATCCCCTTCCCCAGTAGTCCCTGTGGACGCAGTAGGCGATATCGTAAGTCCTGCCGTTGTCGCTGACCATAAAGCTGCATGTCCCGATCCGCACATGCATGTCCTTCAGTTCGGAGATGAGATAGCAGCACTCCTCGTCCTCGGAGAGCGCCTCAATTTCCCTGATATAGTCCTCGTCCGGCTCCTCCATGGCCTCGTCGGGCAGATACTCGCCCATCTCGGGGTCGTTCCAAATGCTTATGGCAAAACGCGCGTCCTCTTTTTCAAAGCTCCGCAGATATAGCCGCGGCGTCTCAATGGTCTCTATTTTCATCTATATACCTCCGTTATCGACAATTTTTCAAAAGTAAAGCCCCAAAAAGTCCGCGGAACTTTCTGGAGCTTTACTATACGATGTTAAATTTAGTGTTCCGTGCCGTTCTTGGCGCAGGTCTCGCAGTGGCCGGTGCAGCTCTCTATCTCAAAGGGCGGCTCAATGCCGTTGCGCTTGTAGTAGTCGGCTATGCAGGCCCGGATTCCCTCCTCCGCCAGCACGGAGCAGTGGAGTTTCTGGGGGGGCAGACCATCAAGGGCCTCCGCCACCGCCTGGTTCGTGAGTTTCAGCGCCTCCTCCACGCTCTTGCCCTTCACCAGCTCCGTGGCCATAGAGCTCGTTGCGATGGCCGCGCCGCAGCCGAAGGTCTTAAAGCTCACCTTCTCGATGATGCCGTCCTCGATCCTCATGTATATCTTCATGATATCGCCGCAGACCGGGTTCCCCACCTGGCCTATGGCGTTGGCGTCCGGCAGCTCCCCCACGTTGCGGGGGTTGGTGAAATGGTCCATTACTTTCTCGGAATACATATTGTCCTCCATTCAAAGAATTTTGCTCAGATGCTTATCATCCGGTCGAGACTGCGCCTCGCCGCGGATATCTGCTCCCCGGTGAGCTCCACCTTGTACTGCTCAAGTTCGAGGCAGTCGCGGAGCGCCTCCAGGGTTATCTTCTTCATGTTGACGCAGGTGAAGGCCCCCGTCACGCTGTATATCCGTTTCTCGGGGAACTCCCGCTGGAGACGCCGCACGATCTCGCTCTCGGTGCCGATGAGTATCTCCCGGGCCGGGGTGTTCCGGGCGAAGTCCAGTATCTCGGCGGTGCTCCCAACGAAGTCCGCGTGGCGCACCACGGACTCGTCGCACTCCGGGTGGACGGCGAATACCGCCTCCGGGTGGGCCCGCTTCGCGGCCAGCACGTCCTCCTCCCGGACCCGGTGGTGGGTGGGACAGTAGCCCTCGTGGAGGTAGAACTTCTTCTCCGGCACCTTGCTGGCCACATACGCCCCCAGGTGCTTATCCGGGACGAATATCACCTCGTCCCCCGGGATGCTCCCGGCGATTCGCAGGGCCGAGGAGCTGGTGCAGCACACGTCGCTGACGGCCTTCACCTCCGTGGGGGAGTTTACGTAGCACATGACGGTGGCCTCCGGGTGCAGGGCCCGGAGCTCCTGGACGTCCTCCGGCGTCACCATGTTCGCCATGGGGCAGCCGGCGTCGAGAGCCGGGAGGAGCACCGTCTTCTCCGGGGAGAGGACCTTCGCCCCCTCGCCCATGAACCGCACCCCGCAGATGACTATGAGGTCCTCCTTGGCCGCCGCGGCTTTCTTGGCCATAGCGAAGGAGTCGCACACCGCGTCCGCCACGTCCTGGACCTCCAGCGGCACGTAGTAGTGGGCCAGCACCAGGGCGTTCTTCGCCCGCTTGAGCTCTATGACGCGCTTTTGAAGGTCATTAAAATCGTCCATTTAATCTGTCCTCCCAGAGGGGAGACATGCCGCGCAGCCTCTCGACTATCGGCGGTAGAGTCTCGATTATATAATCTATGTCCTCGTCGGTGGTGGTGTCGGTGATGGAGAGCCGGAGGGACCCGTGGGCCACCTCGTGGGGGAGGCCGATGGCCAGCAGCACGTGGGAGGGGTCCAGGGAGGCGGAGGAACAGGCGGAGCCGGAGGAGGCGCATATACCCTTGGCGTCCAGTGAGAGCACCAGGGACTCGCCCTCCACGCACTCAAAGACGAAGGAGGCGATGCCCGGCAGCCGGTTCACCGGGTCGCCGGTGAGACGGGAGTAGGGGATGTCCTTGAAGGCCGCGATGAGCCTATCCCGCATGGCGGAGACGCGCTTTCCGTTCTCCTCAAGATTCTTGACGGCCTCCTCCAGCGCCGCGGCCATAGCCACGATGCCGGGGACGTTCTCGGTGCCGGAGCGCTGGTTGCGCTCCTGTCCGCCGCCGTGCAGGAGCTGGGGGACCCGGACGCCGCGCCTTATATAGAGCGCTCCCACGCCCTTGGGGCCGTGGAACTTGTGGGCGGAGATGGAGAGGAGGTCGATGTTCATATCCTTCACGTCTATGGGGATGTGCCCCGCCGCCTGGACGGCGTCGGTGTGGAAGGTTATGCCGTGCTCCCGGGCTATGGCGCCGATCTCCTTTACCGGCAGGATGGTGCCGATCTCGTTATTCGCCATCATGACGGTGATGAGGATGGTGTCCTCCCGGATGGCGGACTTCAGCTCCTCAAGGTCAATGCCGCCGTTGGAGTCGGCCTTGAGGTAGGTGACCTCGTAACCCTTGCGCTTTAGGTAGTCGAGGGTGTGGGTTATGGCGTGGTGCTCGATGGAGGAGGTTATGATGTGCTTGCCCTTCTTGGCCTTGGCCTCCGCTATCCCCTTGAGGGCCCAGTTGTCGGACTCCGTGCCGCAGCCGGTGAAGTATATTTCGTCCGGCTCGGCGCCGATGGCGGCGGCCACCTTCGCCCTGGCCTCGTCAAGGCCCCGGCGCGCCCTCCGACCCACGCTGTAGAGACTCGAGGGGTTGCCGTAGTTCTCGGTCATATATGGCCGCATGGCCTCCACTGCGGCGGCGCTCATGGCCGTGGTGGCGGCGTTATCTGCGTAAACAAATTTGGTTGACATAAAGGTCGCTCCAGTCATTCATTTAGTCGGTTAGCGTTAGTTAAACCTACAATAAATTTACACCCCCGGAGCCACTTTGTCAATATCATAAGGTTGTAATTGAGTGAAACATATGTTAAAATAGTATCGTGGAAACGCATGGAAGAGGATTGGAAAAGATGAATTACAGGATCTCAGCAAATGTTATAAGGCGGCTCCCCAGGTATCTGCGGCGGCTCTTGTGGCTGGAAAAGCAGCAGGTGGAGAAGGTCTCCTCCCGGGAGCTGGGTACGCTCATGGGCCTGACGGCCTCCCAGATACGTCAGGACTTCAACTGTTTCGGCGGTTTCGGCCAGCAGGGCTACGGCTACAACGTCCGCCAGCTCAAGGCCGGCATATCGGACGTGCTGGGCGTGGGGGACACGCTGACTGCCGTCGTCATCGGAGCCGGAAATCTGGGCCGGGCGCTGATGTCGAATTTCCATTTTGATGAGTGCGGGTTCCGCCTGGCGGCGGCCTTTGACACCTCCCCGGCCCTCATCGGGGCGGAGATAAACGGCGTGAAGGTCTTAGACGCCGCGGAGCTGGGCCCGTACCTCGCCTCCCACCGGGTGGACGTGGCGGTGCTGACCCTCACGAAGAAGTACGCCCCCGAGTCCGCGAAACTCGCGGCGGAGCACGGCGTCCGGGGGATATGGAACTTCACCAGCATAGACCTGGACGTGGACCTTGGGGACACCATAATCGAGGACGTACACCTCTCGGACAGCCTCCTTAACCTGGGCTACTACCTCAGGGGCCGGGGCGACCAGAGAGGGCGGCAAATTGGAGGTTGACTATGAAGAAGATAGTGACGATGTGCCTGGCCCTCGCACTCTTAGTGGCTATGGGCTCCGTCAGCGCGGGCTCGGCGGGGGATCCGCTGGTGACCCGCTCCTACGCGGAGGGCAAATACTCTGATAGTCTCGTGGCCGCCGGAGTCGGGGACTCCGAGGCGGCGCTAAATGAGGTCTATGACTCCGCCCTCCAGGCGCTCCGGGACCACGTGGCCGGCGCCGCCGGCGAATGGGGCGGCATACACGACTACGGCGAGGTGCGCGGCCACGTGAAGACCGTGGGCCAGGAGTTCTACAGGTGCCTGCGCACGGCGGCCATAACGGTGGAGCCCGGCGGGAGTTTCACGCTGCTCCGGGGCGTCATGAAGGTGAACGTGCTCTCGGGCGATGTCATCGACGTCTCCACCGGGTCCAAGGTGAAGAGCGGCTCCTACGTTAAATATAACGCCCGCTACTTCTGCACCGAGGACGCCAGGGCCGTCTACACGGCGGAGATACCCTCCGCCTACTCGGCGGACGGGGAGTTTAACTACACCTGGTATGTATTCCCCGAGAGCGACATTTATATGCAATTTCTGGATATCGTCCCCGGTGCCTGGTACAAGGAGTTCGTGGAGTTCGTGGCGGAGCGGGGAGTCGTCAAGGGCATGACAGACGGCACCTTCGACCCGGAGGTCCGCACCAGCCGCGCCCACGTCCTCACGATGCTCATGCGCCTCACCGGCCAGGAGCCCGACACCGCCGCCGGCCCCTACTGGTTCTCGGACGTCCTCAGGTGGGCGGAGGAGAACGGCGTGGCGGAGCCGGGCATCGATGGTTTCGGCGACTGCTCCCGGCAGGAGGCCGTGGAGATGCTGTATCTCTTCACGAAGAACGTCCTTAAACTCGACGTCTCCGCCTCGGCGGACCTGAGCCGTTTCTCGGACGCGGGCCTCATCACCGATGAGTACGCCGACGCCATGGAGTGGGCCGTGGCCCTGGGGATAATCGAGGGCCACTCGGATAACACCATCGACCCCTTCGGCGGCGCCACCCGGGCCCAGATATCCAAAATCTTCACGGTGTATCTCAAGTCCGAGGGCGTTGACGCCGCAATAAACTGATCAAGATACAAGAGAGGAGCTGACTCTATGCTCACGAATATCCCAGAGGTGAAACTGGGCGTCGTCGCCGTCTCCCGGGACTGTTTCCCCATAACGCTCTCCCAGAGCCGCCGGAGGGCCCTCTGCGCCGCCTGCGCTAAGCTGGGGACGCCTGTCTACGAGGCCGCCGTCACGGTGGAGAACGAGGCCGACGCCCTCCGGGCCCTTGAGGAGGTCCGGGCCGCCGGCTGCAACGCCCTTGTGGTGTTCCTGGGGAACTTCGGCCCCGAGACGCCGGAGACGCTGCTCGCCAAATATTTTGAGGGTCCCTGCATGTTCTGCGCCGCCGCCGAGGGCGACGGGGACCTCATAAACGGCCGGGGCGACGCATACTGCGGTATGCTCAACTGCTCGTATAATCTTGACCTTCGCGGCCTCCGGGCATACATCCCGGAGTACCCGGTGGGCACTGCCGGGGAACTGGCGGAGCTGGTGGCGGGGTTCGTGCCAATAGCCAGGGCCATACTGGGCCTCAAGGACCTCAAGATAATAAGTTTTGGTCCCAGGCCCCAGGACTTCTTCGCCTGCAACGCCCCCATAAGCGGGCTCTACGAGCTGGGGGTGGAGATAGAGGAGAACTCGGAGCTCGATCTCCTGGTGAGTTACCGGGCCCACGCCGGCGACCCACGGATACCCGCCCTCTGCGAGGATATGGCGAGAGAGCTGGGTGATGGCCGCTACTACCCGGAGCTCTCCGCGAGGCTCGCCCAATTTGAACTGACGCTCCTTGACTGGGCCGACGCCCACAAAGGGGCGAGGCGCTACGTGGCCTTCGCCAACAAGTGCTGGCCGGCCTTCCCCCAGGAGTTCGGTTTCGAGCCCTGCTACGTGAACTCCCGTCTCGCCTCCCGTGGGATACCCGTCTCCTGCGAGGTGGATATCTACGGTGCCCTCTCGGAGTACATAGGCGCCTGCGTCTCAGGGGGACCGGTGACGCTCCTCGACATTAATAACACCGTCCCCGGCTACATCTACGACAAGGAGATAGCCGGGCGCTACGACTACCGCCTCCGGGACACCTTCATGGGTTTCCACTGCGGCAACACGCCGGAGTGCCGCCTCTGCGGGGATAGGGCGCTGAAGTTCCAGCTCATCCAGCACCGTCTATTAGAGCCCGCGGGCTCGGAGCCCGATTTCACCCGGGGAACTCTTGAGGGGGACATAGCCCCCGGGGACATAACGTTCTACCGCCTCCAGTGCGGTGCCAATGGACATCTCGCGGCCTACGCCGCCCATGGCGAGGTACTGCCAGTCAAAACCCGGAGTTTCGGCGGCATAGGCATATTCGCCATACCCGAGATGGGCCGTTTCTACCGCCACGTGCTCATCGGCAAGCACTTCCCCCACCACGGGGCCGTGGCCTTCGGCCACCACGGCAGGGCGCTCTTTGAGGTCTTTAAGCACCTGGGCGTCAGCGATATATCCTACAACCGCCCCGCCGGCCTCCTCTACCCCGGTGAGAACCCCTGGGGCTGATAGACTTAGATTTATTGAGGTGCCTTAATTGAACGCTTTTGAAATTGGCATACTGAACGCCATACAAAACCTCCGCGCACCGGCGCTGGACACCTTCATGTCCCTGGTGACAAGGCTGGGCGACGGGGGGATATTCTGGATACTCCTGACGCTCCTTTTCCTCATCTTCCCAAAAACCCGGCGGCTTGGCGCCGCCTGCGCCGCGGCGCTCCTCATCGACGTCGTCATATGCAACGGGATAATAAAGCCATTGGTGGCGAGGACCCGGCCATACGACGTCAATACCGCCATTGTACTCCTGGTGCCGAAACCAAGCGACTACTCCTTCCCCTCCGGCCACTCGGCGGCCTCCTTCACCGTGGTGGGGGCGCTCTACTTCAGGCGCTCCAAGCTCTGGATCCCGGCGGCGGCGCTGGCAACGATAATCGCGGCCTCCAGGCTCTACCTCTACATCCACTACCCCACCGACGTGCTGGCCGGGATAGTCCTGGGCATAATTTTTGGTTTCTTAGGCGTGCGCGCGGCGGACTGGCCCTTTAAAATCGCAAAAAAGCGCCGCAACTCTTAAATAATTTAAACCGGGCCGGGATGAGCGGTGAACTCATCCCGGCCCGGAGTCTTTTATTTTTTCCCGCACTCGCGGGCGATTATGAATCTCGGTCTCCCGAGGCTCCGGCGGTAGATCCTGGCGATATAATACCCCGCCACGCCGAGGCACAATAGTATGAGCGCCGCGGCGAAGAGGAGCGCCGCCAATGACGCCGTCACCCACCCCCGGGAGGCCTCAGAGAAGACGAGGCCCAATGTCAGCACGACGGCGGCGATACCCATGAGCACCCCAAGGTACACTGCCGCCATCAGCGGCGCCGTGCTGAAGGACGTTATGCTGGAGACCGCGTATTTTGAGAGGGAGCGGAAACTCCACTTTGACTCCCCGGCCTGCCGCTCCGCCACGGAGAAACCTATCTCCCGGCGGCGGAAACCAACGAAGGACACAAGGCCCCTGAAGAAGACCTCCTCCTCCGGGAGGGAGAGCAGCGCCTCCACCACCCGGCGGTCAAGGAGCATGAAGTCCGAGGCCCGGCGCATGTCGACACCCGCTCCGGCGCTCATCACCGCGTTAAATATCCCGGCGGCGGCCCGGTGGAAAATTGACTCCCGCCCCCGGGCGGTCTTCACGCCCTCCACCACCTCGTAGCCCTCCCGCCAGAGGGAGAGCATGTCCGTCAGGAGCTCCGGCGGGTGCTGGAGGTCGCAGTCCATCACCGCCACGGCGCCGCCGGCGGCACGGGAGAGCCCCGCGAAGACGGCCCTGTCCTTGCCGAAGTTCCGGGAGAAGGATATCCCCCGGACGCGGCTGTCCGCCCCGGCCAGGGCCTCTATCCTCCGCCAGGTGGAGTCCCTGGAGCCGTCGTCCACGAATATGAGCTCGTACTCCACCCCGGCGCCGGTGAGCACCCGGGAGACGGCCTCCGCCGCGGCCTCCACCATGGCCTCCTCGTTGTAGGCCGGTATCACCACAGAAAGAAGTTCTGACATCTACCCAGCCCTCAGTTCACCCTATTTGTGACGTGGCCCTCGAGGAAATTCTTGAGGTTCCCCAGGGCTATGTCCATTATCCTCCGCCGGCAGGTGACGGGCGTCCAGGCGATGTGGGGCGTTATGAAGGCGTTTTTGAGCCCCAAAAGGGGGTTGTCCGGCGTTATGGGCTCCTGGGAGACCACGTCCACCCCGGCGGCGTAGAGCTTGCCGCAGCGAAGGGCGGCCGCCAATGCCTCCTCGTCCACCAGACCGCCTCGGCCGGTATTTATTAGTATCGCGCCGGCGCGCATCTTGGCTATGGTGTCCTGGTTTATTATCTTGCGCGTCTCCTCCTTGAGGGGGCAGTGGAGGGACACCACGTCCGACTCCCGGAGGAGCGTGTCAAGGTCGGTGTACTCGCCGATCTCCAGGCCCTCCGGCGTCTCCCGGCTGCCCGTGGCCAGTACGCGCATTCCGAGAGCTCTCGCGATGCGGCCCGTGGCGCGGCCTATCTTGCCGAAACCTATTATCCCCATGGTCCTGCCGGCAAGCTCAATTACCGGGCTCTCCCAGAAGGTGAAGTCCTGGCAGTTCTCCCATGCCCCCGCGTGGACGGCCGTGCTGTGGAGGCCAACGCAGGAGCATATCTCCAAAAGGAGGGCTATGGCGTGCTGGGCCACGGCCTGGGTGGAGTAGGCGGGGATGTTCGTCACCGGTATCCCCCTTGATGCCGCCGCGGCGCAGTCGCACACGTCCGCCCCGGTGGAGAGGAGGCCGATATACCTTATCCCGGGACAGGCGTCCAAGATCTCCGCCGTCACCGGGGTCTTGTTCGTTATGACCGCTTGGGCGGAGCCTATGCGGCGGATTATCTCCCGGGTGTCGCCCTTTGGTGTGCGCTCGTAGACCGTCACCTGCCCCAGCTCCTCAAAGCCGGACCAGCTCAGATCCCCCGGGTTCTCGGTGTGGCCGTCCAAAATAACTATATCCATAGTTCGCCTCCTTGACATTCCTCTTGATTGCTAATATTATAGTCTTAATTTGGACGGAGGTCAAGAATTGGATATGCTGTGTTCGGAATGTCCCCGGCGCTGCGGCGCCGAGAGGTTGCGGGACTGGGGTCTCGGCCGCTGCGGCCAGGGCCTGGAGCCCAAAATAGCGCGTGCCGCCCCCCACTTCTGGGAGGAGCCCCCCATCTCAGGGGAGAGGGGCAGCGGGACGGTGTTCTTCTCCGGCTGCGCCCTCGGGTGCGTCTACTGCCAAAATAGCGCCATATCCTCAGGGGACGTAGGCGTCACAGTCTCACCTGAGAGGCTGAGGGAAATTTACTTTGAGCTCATCGATAAGGGCGTACACAATATTAACCTTGTGACCGGCGGGCACTTCGTGGACGGGATACTTGAGTCCCTCAAAGACCCCCTGCCGGTGCCGGTGGTGTGGAACTCCGGCGGGTACGAGAGCGCGGAGACGATACGGCGCCTCTGCGGGCATGTGGATATATTCCTCCCGGACATGAAGTACTCAGACCCCGCCCTCGCCGCCAGATACTCCTCCGCCCCGGACTACCCGGAGACGGCCAAGGCGGCCATCCGGGAGATGTTCGCCCTCACGGGCCCCTATGAGCTGGACGATGAGGGGATCATGCGCCGGGGCGTGATAATAAGGCATCTCGTCCTCCCCGGCGGGATTGAGAACACCAGGGGCGTCATAGACTGGGTGGCGGACACATTTAAGCCCGGGGAGGTGCTATTCTCCCTCATGAGCCAATACACCCCAGCGGGGCGGGCCGGGGAGTTCCCGGAGATAAACCGCCGCCTCACGCCGGAGGAGTACGCCGCCGCCATGGATTACATGAGCGCCCGGGGCATAGAGGACGGCTTTTTTCAGGAGCTCAGTTCCGCTAAGGAGGAATATACCCCCGATTTTGACCTCACGGGCGTCATTTAGCTTGCAATATGACGCTCTATGCCTTATAATACTTGAGATAACAACACTCTCGAAGGAGGAGGAGCATGGATCAGAAAACACTGGCTTATATAAACCTCAACGCCGTGCTGAAGGGCCTTGTTAAGCTCTGCGAGTTGGATGAGGAGTGCCGGGAACTCATAGCCGGCAAGAACGTGTCCATCGGTTTCTCGGTGAAGGGCGGGCCGGAGGGCACCATAGCCTTCAAGGACGGCGTCTGCTCACACAGGGAGGGCACAGAGGGCTGCGATATAAAGCTCCCCTTCTCCTCACCCGAAAAATTCAACGGCCTAATTGACGGCACCGTGACTCCCATCCCCTCCAAGGGGTTCGGGAAGATAGGGTTTTTGCTCAAGGAATTCACCGCCCTCACGGACAAGCTCACGGCCTACCTGCGGCCGGCGGAGGGCGCGCTGGAGGACCCCAATTTCTTTAACATCAGCACGAACATCATGTTCCACCTCATAGTTGACGCCATAGCCCAGATAGGCAACGAGGACAGCGTTGGCCGGGCCAGCGCCTCCTACATCGTGGACGGGGACATAAAGATATCCATTGAGGGCGGCCCCTGCGGCTACATCCACGCCCGGGACCACAAGCTCACCGCCTTCCACACCGCCCCCGAGGGGCCCATGAGCTACATGACCTTCACGGACATCCACACCGCCCGGGACCTCTTTGACGGGAAGGTGAACGCGGTGGTCTGCGTGGGACTGGGGCTCGTGCGTATAGGCGGCATGATATCCCAGGTGGACAACGTCAACAGGATCCTTGACAGGGTCGCGCTCTATCTTGCGTGAGGTGAGAACATGAGAAAAGTTTACGAGTATCCCAAGAGCCGCGCCGCCTTCGAGCGGGCGTGCAAGCTCATACCCTCCGGCATCTACGGCCACCAGGGCCCGGCGGAGGGCTGTTACGTGCCGGTGGAGGCATTCCCCCTCTACTCCTCCAGGGCCCAGGGCACATACCTCTGGGATCTGGACGGCAACAAGTTCATCGACTATATGAGCGCCTACGGCCCCAACATCTTAGGCTACAACGACCCTGATGTGGACGAGGCGGCGGCCCGGCAGAGGGCCATCTCCGACTGCACCACCCTGCCGAACCCCGTGATGGTGGACTTCGCGGATCTGTTGGTGGAGACGGTGGCCAGCGCCGACTGGGCCTTCTTCGCGAAGAACGGCAACGACGTCACCACCTGCGCCGTCATGACGGCCCGTGCCTACACCCACCGCAAGAAGATAGTCTTCTTCAAGGGCTACTACCACGGCGTCTCCCCCTGGACCCAGAAGGTGGACTACGCGGGGATCTTAGAGGAGGACGTGGCCAACAACATCTACGTCACCTGGAACGACTTCGACGAGCTCCAGCAGGCCTTTGAGGACAACAAGGGCGAGATCGCCGCCATAATCGCCCAGCCCTACATGCACGGGAACTTCGCCGACAACGAGCTCCCCGCCGCCGGGTTCTGGCAGAAAGTCCGCAAGCTCTGTGACGACACAGGGACAGTCCTCATAATAGACGACGTCCGTGCCGGTTTCCGGCTCGACATGGCCGGCTCCGACCACTACTTCGGCTTTAAGGCGGATCTTATATGTTTCTGCAAGGCGCTGGCTAACGGCTACAACGTCTCGGCCCTCTGCGGGCGGGAGTTCCTCAAAAATTCCGTCTCATCCCTGAGTTTCACCGGCAGTTACTGGATGAGCGCCGTGCCCTTCGCCGCGGGCATCGCCTGCATACAGAAGATGAAGAGGCTCGGCTGCCCCCAGCTCCTCATCGACAAGGGCACAAAGCTCCGGGCGGGCCTCATCATGACGGCCCTGAAGTACGGCTACGACCTGCACGTCTCCGGCGTGCCCAGCCTATTCTATCTAAGGCTTGCTGACGACCCCAGCCTCATGCTCCACCAGGAGTGGATAGCGGAGTGCGTCAAGAGGGGCGTGTTCTTTACGAACCACCACAACCACTTTATAAACGCCGCCCTCACCGACGAGGACATCGAGGAGACGGTGGAGATAGCCGACGAGGCGTTTTCCGTTATTAAAGAACGCCACTCCTGAAATATAAAATTCCGGGAGGGGGCACGCGCCCCTTTCCGGGAAAGTCATGGAGGACACATGAAGTTTCTTTTAAAGAACGCGCAGGTATTTTTGGACGGCGCCTTCCGCGGTGCCGACCTCCTGATCGACGGCGGCGTCGTAGCCGTAATAGGTCAGGGGCTCGCAGCCACGGGTGACGCCGCCGTTTTTGACTTCTCCGGCGCCCACATCATCCCCGGCCTCACGGACCCCCACGTCCACTTGCGAGAGCCGGGTTTCGCCTACAAGGAGACAATAAAAACCGGCACTCTGGCCGCCGCGAGGGGCGGGTACACGGCTCTCTGCTCCATGCCGAACCTCTCACCGGTGCCGGATCGCCTTGACTCCCTCAACGTGCAGCTTGACATCATAGCGAGGGACGCCGCCCTGCGCGTCTCCCCCTACGGCTCCATAACCCGTGGGGAGAGGGGGGAGGAGCTTGCGGACCTCCCTGCCCTCGCCCCCTTCGTTGCGGGATTTTCCGACGACGGCAGGGGCGTACAGGACGGCGGCCTCATGCGGCGGGCCATGGAGCTGGCTCGGGACCTACACCGCCCGATAGTGGCCCACGCGGAGGATGAGTCACTCCTCAAAAAGGGCTGGAGCGTCAATGAGTGCGCCTACGCAAAGGAACACGGGCTCGTAGGGAACTCCCCTGAGAGCGAGTGGCGTCAGGTGGAGCGGGACCTGGAGCTCGTCCGGGAGACGGGCGCCAGCTACCACGTCTGCCACGTCTCCACCAAGGAGACGTTGGCGCTCGTCCGCCTCGCGAAGTTCGAGGGGCTGGACGTCACCTGTGAGACCGCCCCCCACTATTTGACTCTGACCGACGAGGACCTGGAGGACAGCGGCAGTTTCCGCATGAACCCGCCCATACGCTCCCGGGAGGACCGGGAGGCACTAATTGAGGGCCTATGCGACGGCACAGTTGACATGATAGCCACGGACCACGCCCCCCACTCAGCGGAGGAGAAGTCACGGGGTCTCGCCGGGAGTCTAAACGGCATAGTGGGTCTTGAGTGCGCCTTCCCGGTGCTTTACACAAAATTGGTGCTGGGGCGCGTAACGAGCCTTGAGCGGCTAATTGAGCTGATGGCCGCGGCCCCGGCCCGGCGGTTCGGCCTGGGCGATGGGGAGATAAGGCCCGGCGGCAGGGCGGACTTGGCCGTTTTCGACCTTGAAAATGAGTTCACCATAGATAGCGCCGGTTTCCTCTCCAAGGGGCGCTCCACGCCCTTTGAGGGCTGGCGCGTCCGGGGCAGGTGCCTCATGACGGTGTCCAGCGGCGAGATAGTTTGGAGGCGCGACGATGCTTAAAACGAAGTTTACCGTGAGGGCGAGCCGGGAGATAGCCCTGAACACCTGGGAACTCCATCTCACCGGGGACACCTCCGGCATAGTGAGGCCGGGGCAGTTTGTGAATATAGAGCTCCCGGGGCTCTACCTCAGAAGACCCATCTCGGTCTGCGACTGGGGGGAGGGCTCCCTCACCCTCATATACAAGGTGGTGGGCCGGGGCACCGCCCTCATGGCGGGACTAAAAATAGGCGAGGAGCTCGACATTTTAACGGGCCTCGGCAACGGGTACGACACCGCGGAGTCCGGCGGGAGACCCCTTCTCATCGGGGGCGGCGCCGGTGTGCCGCCGCTCTACGCCCTGGCGAAGGTACTAAAAGGGGAGGGGAAGTCCCCCACCGCCATCCTGGGTTTCAACACCCGTGAGGAGGTTTTTTATACCGAGGAATTCTCCGCCCTCGGGGTGGAGACGCGCGTCGCCACGGCGGACGGGAGTCTCGGCATCCGGGGTTTCGTCACCGACGCCATGGAGGGACTAAATTACTCCTACGTCTACACCTGCGGGCCCATGCCCATGCTCCGGGCGGTCTATGAAAAGATGTCCACCTCCGGGCAATTTAGCTTTGAGGAGCGCATGGGCTGCGGTTTCGGCGCCTGCATGGGCTGCTCCATAGAGACGAAGGACGGCAGTAAGCGGATATGCAAGGATGGGCCCGTCCTTAAAAGAGAGGAGATCATATGGTAGACACCTCCGTCAGCCTCTCCGGGGTGAGGCTCGATAACCCCGTCATCCCCGCCAGCGGCACATTCGGCTACGGCTACGAGTTCGCGGAGCTCTACGACATAAACTGCCTCGGCTCCCTCTCCTTCAAGGGCACCACGAGGGACCCCAGGTTCGGCAACCCCACACCCAGGATAGCCGAGGCGGATATGGGCCTCCTCAACGCCGTGGGGCTCCAGAACCCCGGCGTGGAGAAGGTGATAGATGAGGAGCTCCCGAAACTGCGGAGCGTCTTTCACAAGCCCATCGTTGCCAACATATCCGGTTTCTCCATAGATGAGTACACCTACCTCGCCGGGAGGATGGATGAGGCCCAGGGCGTGGCGATAGTGGAGGTCAATATAAGCTGTCCCAACGTCCACGCGGGGGGCATGAGTTTCGGCACGGACCCCAGGAGCGCCTACGAGGTGACGCGGGCCGTGAAGTCCGCCACATCAAAGCCGGTGTATATGAAACTCACCCCCAATGTCACGAGCATATCCGCCATCGCCAAAGCATGCGAGGACGCCGGCGCCGACGGGATAAGCATGATAAATACGCTATTAGCCATGCGGATAGACATTAAGCGCCGCCGCCCCATAATCGCGAATAAGACAGGCGGCCTCTCCGGCCCCTGCGTCCTCCCGGTGGCGGTGAGGATGGTCTATGAGGTCTACGAGGCGGTGAAGATCCCCATAATCGGCATGGGCGGCGTCTCCTCGGCGGAGGACGTGGTGGAGATGATGCTGGCCGGCGCCACGGCGGTGGAGGTGGGGGCGGCGAACCTGAAGGACCCCTACGCCTCCAAGAGGATAGTTGAGGCGCTGCCGGAGCTTATGGAGCGCCTTGGCATAACGAGACTTTCCGATATTATAGGAGGAGCACACAATGGGTAAAGATGTGATCATAGCGTGCGATTTCAAGAGCGGGCGGGAGACACTGGACTTCCTCTCGAAATTCGGCGGTGAGAGGCCATTCGTGAAGATAGGCATGGAGCTCTTTTACGCCGAGGGGCCGGCCATAGTCCGGGCCCTCAAGGAGCGGGGCCACAAGATATTCTTGGACCTCAAGCTCCACGACATACCAAACACAGTTAAGAAGAGCATGGCCGTGCTCTCCGGCCTCGACGTGGACATGGTGAACCTCCACGCCGGCGGCGGCACGGAGATGATGCGTGCCGCCCTCGAGGGGCTGACCCGCCCCGACGGCACAAGGCCATACCTCATAGCCGTGACGATCCTCACCAGCATATCTGAGGAGATATTAAAAGAGGAGCTGGGCGTCTCCGGCGCACTCCAGGAAACTGTCATGCGCTACGCCAAGAACGCCAAGGCCGCCGGCCTTGACGGCGTCGTCTGCTCACCCCGTGAGGCGGGCGCCGTACACGGGGCCTGTGGGGAGAGTTTCCTCACCGTCACGCCCGGCGTGCGTTTCGCGGATGGCGAGGTCGGCGACCAAAAGAGAGTCATGACGCCCTCGGAGGCCAAAAAAGTGGGTTCCGACTACATCGTGGTGGGGCGGCCCATAACGGCATCGGCTGACCCGGTGGCCGCCTACAGGCGGTGCGTCCGGGAATTTGTGGATCAAATGGGGGAATAGAGATGGAAGACTACAAAAGGGAATTTATAAAGTTCTTGGAGGGCGCGGGCGTCCTCAAATTCGGGGACTTCACCGCCAAATCAGGCAGGAAGATACCCTACTTCATAAACGCCGGTGACATAAAGACCGGCTCCCAGATAATGCGCCTGGGTGAGTTTTACGCCAGAGCCTACCTTGAGCACCTGGGGGATAAGAAGACCGTCCTCTTCGGCCCCGCCTACAAGGGGATACCAATAGCCGTCTCCGCCGCCGCCGCCCTTGCGAGGGCGGGAGTGGATCTCCCCTTCGTCTTCAACCGCAAGGAGGCCAAGGACCACGGCGAGGGCGGGTCCCTCGTGGGGTACGTGCCCAAGGCCGGGGAGGAGATAGTGATAGTCGAGGACGTCATCACCGCCGGCACGGCCATCCGGGAGAGCATGGACATCCTCTCCGCCCTCGAGGGCGTGAAGGTGGCGGCGTGCCTCATAATGGTGGACCGGGGCGAGAAGGGACGGACGGAGAAGTCCGCCATGCGGGAGATAACCGAGGAATTCGGGTTCCCCGTCTACTCCGTGGTGAACGTCCACGACATCGTGAGTTACCTCCGGGAGGACCCCAAAAATAACGAGAACGTGGAGAGGATAGAACGGTACCTCTCCGTGAATGGAGCTAAAGATGAGTGACATCCGACATCTGATCGACATATCCACCCTCACTGTTGAGGAGATAGACGCCCTAATTAAGACGGCCCTCGACATAATAGAAAACCCCGCCAAGTACTCCGAGAAGTGCCGGGGCAAAAAGCTTGCCACCCTCTTCTACGAGCCCTCCACCAGGACGCGGCTGAGTTTTGAGTCCGCCATGCTGGAGCTGGGGGGGAGCGTCATCGGTTTCTCCGAGGCCCAGTCGAGCTCCGCCTCCAAGGGCGAGAGCGTCGCCGACACGGCGAAGGTCATAAGCTGTTTCGCGGACATCATCGCCATGCGCCACCCCCTGGAGGGGGCGCCCATGGTGGCGGCTTTGAACGCCTCCATACCCGTCATAAACGCCGGGGACGGCGGCCACAACCACCCCACCCAGACCCTGACGGATCTGCTCACCATCTACCGGGAGAAGGGGCGCCTCGGGCACATGACCGTGGGCTGCTGCGGCGACCTCAAGTTTGGCCGGACGGTCCACTCACTCATCGCCGCCATGAGCCGCTACGAGGGCGTGGACTTCGTGCTCATCTCCCCGGAGGAGCTGCGTGTCCCTGAGAACGTGCGGAACGACATCTTGAAGGCCAACAACATACCCTACAGGGAGACTGAGTCCCTGCTTGAGGCCATGCCGGACCTCGACATCCTCTACATGACGAGGGTCCAGCGGGAGCGGTTCATAAGCGAGGCGGACTACGTGCGGCTAAAGGACACCTACATCATGACGCCGGACAAATTAATGGACGCCAAGGAGACGCTTTCCATCCTGCACCCGCTGCCCCGGGTCAATGAGATATCCGTGGCGGTGGACAAGGACCCGCGGGCCTGCTACTTCAGGCAGGTCCTCAATGGAAAATACATAAGGATGGCCCTCATCCTTATGCTGCTGGGGGTGAAGTGATGCTTATCGGTACGATAGTTGACGGGATAGTCATAGACCACATCCCCGCGGGGCGGGGGATGGAGCTCTATAAGTACTTGGAGCTCGACAAGCTCTCCTGCGAGGTGGCTCTCATAAAGAACGCCCCCAGCGAGAAGCGGGGCAAGAAGGACATTCTCAAGATAAACGACATAATAGACTTAAACTTCGACCTCCTGGGGTACGTGGACCCGGGCATAACGGTGGACATCATCCGGGGCGGCAAGCGGGTGGAGAAACTTCACCCGGAACTGCCGGAGGTCATAAGGGGCGTAATACACTGTAAGAACCCCAGATGTATAACCCAGGTAGAGCAGGAGCTGGAGCACGTCTTCCGCCTCACGGACAGGGAGAAGAAGGTCTACCGCTGTATCTACTGCGACACCCGTGCCAAGTGACGGCGCAAAAGATAAAGAAAAACGGAGGATTCTATGGACTACGCATTTTACGCGCTGGCCTCAAGGATGAAGAACATAACAAGGTGGTCCCTCATGCGAAACGCGGACAGCGAGAACGTGATGGAGCACTCCTACATGGTGGCGCTCTTGGCACACGCACTGGCTGTCATACGCAGGGACGTGCTGAACGTCCCCTGCTCCCCTGACAGGGTGGCGGCGGCGGCGCTATTTCACGACGTATCTGAGATATACACCGGCGACATGCCAACGCCCGTTAAGTACCACGACGGCGACATGACCTCCGCCTACAAGCGGGTGGAGGAGGCGGCGGAGAATAAGCTCCTCTCCACCCTGCCGGAACCCCTGCGGGGGGAGTACGAGTCTCTCTTCCACGAGTCCGGGGAGGAGCGGAAACTTGTGAAGGCCGCGGACACCCTCTCCGCCTACATAAAGTGCATCGAGGAGCTGAAGGCCGGCAACAAGGAGTTCCGCTCCGCCGCCAGCTCAACACTCATGAAACTCCACGCCATGGGTCTGCCGGAGGTGGAGTACTTCATAAAGAACTTCATAACGTCATTCGAGATGACGATAGACGAGCTCAGTGATACCTGAGAATATTATTTTTAGTAAAAAGGGGTGGTGACCGTGCGCGCGATCGTGACGGCCATCGGCAAGGACACCGTGGGCATAATAGCCTCGCTGTGCTCGCTGCTGGCCTCCTACGGGGTAAATGTGCTGGACATAAGCCAGACTGTCATGCAGTCCTACTTCACCATGATAATGATGGTGGACACCTCCGGGTGTAGCGTGGACTTCAAGGGCCTCTCCGAGGCGCTCTCGGCGCTGGGGAGGGATCTCTCGGTGGATGTGCGCATCCAGCGGGAGGACATTTTTGAGGCTATGCACCGCATATGATGAAATTAAACACCAACGAGGTCATTGAGACCATCGAGATGATAAGCCACCAGCACCTGGATATCCGCACCATAACCATGGGCATATCCATAAGGGACTGCGGGCACCCGGACCCCAAGGTCTGCGCCGGCAGGATATACGACAAGGTGACCCGCCGCGCCGAGAGACTTGTGGCGGTGGGGGAGGACATCGAGCGGGAGTTCGGCATACCGATCGTAAATAAGCGCATATCCGTGACGCCCATAGCCATCGCCTGCGAGTGCTCCGAGACCCAGGACTACTCCATCTTCGCCAGGGCCCTGGACGACGCCGCGAGGGAGGTGGGGGTCAATTTCATCGGCGGTTTCTCGGCCCTTGTGCAGAAGGGCTGCACCACCGGGGACACACGCCTCATAAACTCCATCCCGGAGGCCCTGTGCGGGACGGAGCGGGTCTGCTCCAGCGTGAATCTCGCCTCCACGAGGGCTGGTATAAACATGGACGCCGTGGCCCTCATGGGGAGGATAATAAAGCGCACGGCGGACATGAGCGGCGGCCAGGGCTGCGCGAAACTTGTGGCCTTCTCAAACGCCGTGGAGGACAACCCCTTCATGGCGGGGGCATTCCACGGGGTGGGGGAGCCGGAGTGCGTGATAAATGTGGGCGTCTCGGGGCCGGGCGTGGTGCACCACGCCCTCCAGCGCTGCAAGGGCGAGAGCATGGACGTGGTGGCGGAGACTATTAAGAAGACCGCATTCCGCATAACGAGAATGGGCGAGCTGGTGGCCCAGGAGGCCTCAAAGCGCCTGGGCGTGCCCTTCGGGATAGTCGACCTCTCCCTCGCCCCCACGCCGGCCATCGGCGACTCCGTGGCGGATATCTTGGAGGAGATGGGCCTTGAGAGCGTGGGCGCCCCCGGCACCACGGCGGCCCTGGCGCTCCTAAATGACGCGGTGAAGAAGGGGGGCGTCATGGCCTCCTCAAACGTGGGCGGCCTCTCTGGGGCCTTCATACCCGTCTCAGAGGACGCCGGCATGATAAGGGCCGCCGCCTCCGGGATGATGACCATAGAGAAACTTGAGGCCATGACGTGCGTCTGCTCCGTGGGGCTTGACATGATAGCCGTCCCCGGGGACACGACGGCGGAGACCATCTCCGCCATCATCGCGGACGAGGCGGCCATAGGCATGATAAATAATAAGACCACCGCCGTCAGGATAATCCCCGTCCCCGGCAAGGACGTGGGCGACCGGGTGGACTTCGGGGGGCTTTTGGGCTCCGCCCCGATAATGCGTGTGAACACCGCTTCGCCGGAAAAATTCATCGCCCGGGGGGGCCGGATACCCGCCCCGCTGAACAGTTTGAAGAATTAGTCATTTTGACGGTACCACAGGGGTAAAAAAACATCCCTGTGGTATTTCTTTTTTATAATGTATAGCTTGAAATTTCGCCGGTTTTTTGATAAAATAGATTGTCTGAGACTGCAAAAGAGGGGGGCGCAAAATGATGGATTCTGTGGAAGATATTTGGTCCGGCGTGCTGGATATCCTGAAGGGACAGCTCTCGCCCGTGGCGATAAACACCTGGTTCTCCGACTGCCGCGTTCTGAGGGTGGACGAAACGCGCATGACGCTGTGCGTACCCTCCGATTTTAGGCGGGGCGTCATAGCCACGCGCTTTGTCGTCTCCATAAAGGAGGCGCTGAGGGAGATATTCGCCTGCGACATGGAGGTGGAGCTGGTGGGCGAGGCGGACGTGCCCCAGAGTCCCGCCCAGGTTAGGCCCTCCCCCATGGAGCTGGAGGAGTTCACCTTTGACACCTTCGTGGTGGGTCCCTCCAACAAGTTCGCCCACGCCGCCTCCATAGCCGTGGCGGAGGAGCAGACGAAGATGTTCAACCCGCTCTTCATCTACGGCGACTCCGGCCTTGGGAAGACCCACCTCCTCTACGCCATCCGCCACGAGGTGACAAAGAAACACCCGGAGTACAAGATCGTCTTCGTCCGGGGCGGGGACTTCATGAACGAGCTCATAATCTCCATCCAGACCGGCAAGAACGTGGAGTTCCGGGAGAAATATAGGAGCGCGGACCTATTCATGATAGACGACATCCAGATAGTCTCCGGCAAGGTGAGCACCCAGGACGAGATGTTCCACACCTTCAACACCCTCTACGAGGCCCACAAGCAGATGGTCTTCACCTCCGACAGACCCCCCTCCGAGATGCCCACCCTGGCTGACAGGCTCCACACCAGGTTCGAGTCCGGGCTCTTGGTGGACATCCAGCCACCGGATTTTGAGACCCGCGCCGCCATAATCCGAAATAAGGCCATGAACTTGGGGCTCATACTCTCCGACGATGTGGTAAATTACATCGCTGAGAATATGACCTCCAACGTGCGGCAGATAGAGGGGGCGGTCAAGAAGATAAGGGCCTACAGGGACCTCATGGACACCAATATAACCGTCTCCGTGGTGGCGAAGCTCATAAAGGACATGTTCAGGGATAACGGCGCCTTCATCCCCACCCATGACGACATAATTGAGGAGACCGCCAAGTACTTTAACCTCTCCCCCGAGGACGTCCGGGGCCAGCGGCGCAACAAGAGCACGTCCCTGGCACGCCAGATCGCCATGTACGAGATAAGGACCCTGACAAATCTCTCCCTCAAGGACATAGGCGACATATTCGGCGGCCGCGACCACACGACGGTCCTCTCCTCCATACAGAAGGTGGAGAAGGCCATAGACTCCGACCTTGAGTTCGCCCAGATGATAAAGGATATAACGGCCAACATAAACTCCCGGAAGTGAGAGCGCCGGAGTCTTGGATTTTTCAACATAGTTCACACTTTCCACTGTTGAAACCCGGTGGAAAATATCTCTTCCCCAGGAAAAAGAAAATATGTGTTTAAAACTCCCCTGATCTTTCCACAGGTTCGCTCTCGCCGAAACCCGCGCCACACAAGGGTTTTTAGGAGTTTTCCACATTTTTTCTTACTACTACGACTACCACTAATAAATTATACTGTCTTTCTCTATATACACACAAAGTCCTGAGATTTTAAGGAGGAACTAAAGATGAAATTTTCATGTGAGAAGAGCGAGCTTGCCGCGGCGGTGACAGTGGCCTCCCGCGCCGCCGCCGCCAAGAGCGCCGTGCCCTCCTTGGAGGGGCTTTTGATAGAGGCCGGCTCGGACGTGGTGATCTCCGGCTACGATTTAAAGACCGGCATACGCTCCACCATCCCGGCGGACGTGACGGAGACAGGGAACGTGGTCATAAACGCCAAGCTCTTCGGGGACATAATCCGCAAGATGCCGGACGACGTGGTGTACATCTCCGTCAACGATAAGTACCTCATCCACATAAGGTGCTCCCTCAGCGAGTTCGACATCATGGGCATGTCTGCGGATGAGTACCCGGAGCTCCCCTATGTGGACTACCAGAACTCCGTCTACATGCAGGAGAAGGACATAAAGTCCATGATAAGCGAGACGAACTTCGCCGTCTCCGATAACGAGGCGCGGCCCATCCACACCGGCGCTCTCTTCGAGGTGGAGAACGACATCCTGACCATCGTGGCGGTGGACGGTTTCCGCCTCGCCCTCCGGCGGGAGCGGGTGGCCAAGACCGAGGTGGGGAAGATAGATTTCGTGGTGCCCGGCGCCGCCCTCTCTGAGGTGGAGAAGATAGCCTCGGACAGCGAGGAGCTTGTGAAGATAACTCTGGGCTCCAAGCACATAATGTTCACCATCGGCAGCACCATGCTCATATCCCGGAGGCTGGAGGGGGAGTTCCTAAATTACCGCAGCGCCATCCCCTCGGCGAGCAAATTCAGCGTGGAGGCCAGCCGCCGGGACCTCATCTCCACGGTGGAGAGGGTGTCCCTCATAATAAACGACAGGTTCAAGAGCCCCGTGCGGTGCGTCTTTGATAACGGGGTTTTGAGGGTCTCCACAAACACCACCCTCGGCAAGGCCACGGACGAGTGCCCCGTCTCCGGCGACGGGGAGGGACTTGAGATAGGTTTCAATAACCGCTACATCTTAGATGCCCTGAAGGCCGCGCCGGCGGACAGCGTGCGGCTGCAGCTCTCCACCAGCGTCTCACCCTGTGTAATAGTCCCCACGGACGGCAGCAAGAACTTCATATACATGATACTCCCCGTGAGGCTCAGGGCCGGCGAGAACTGACCGGAGGTGAGAGACTAATATGAAAGTCAAAGTGACTCTCGTACCTAAGACCAAAAAACCTGAGTCAGAAAATAAAAAAATTAAAATTAACGAGATACCCATCTCCACGGAGTTTATAAAGCTCGACTCCCTTTTAAAGTTCTCCGCCATCGCGGGCACCGGCGGCGAGGCGAAGGACATGATAGCCTCCGGCGAGGTGAAGGTGAACGGCGAGACGGCCCTCCAGCGGGGCAAGAAGATACGCCCGGGGGACAGGGTCTCAGCCCTCGGCCAGGAGATACTTGTGACGGCGGGTCCAAAAGATGTACATTGACTCCATAACGCTGGAGGGCTTTAGAAATTACCGCCTGAGCCGGGGCGAGTTCACGAGGGGCGTAAACGTCATAAAGGGCGACAACGCCCAGGGCAAGACGAACCTTGTGGAGGCCATGTACCTCATATCCACAGGCCGCTCATTTAGGGCGAGGTCAGATAAGGAGCTCATAGGCTTTGACGCCGAGGGCTACAGGCTGACCGCCGCCTGCGTGAGCGGGGGAAGGGACAGGCGGGTGGAGATGACCTCCTCCCGGGTCCGGCGCCGGGACATACGGGTGAACGGCGTGAAACTCAAGACCGCCTCGGAGCTGGCTAACATGTTCGCCGCCGTGCTCTTCTGCCCCAGGGACCCGGAGATAGTGCGGGGCGGGGCCGCGGAGAGGCGGCGTCTCATGGATTTAGCCATAAGCCAGTTGAGACCACGGTACGCCAAGGCGCTCCAGGAATTCAATAGGGCCTACGAGGGCAAGACGAGGATATTGAGGGACCTTGATGAGAAACCCTCCCTCCTTGAGCTCCTCGATGAGTACAACTACAGGCTGGCGGAGATGGGGGCGGAGCTCATACACTACAGGGCCGCCTTCATAAAGCGCATGGCGGAGGAGTGCCGGGGGATACACGCGGAGTTCTCCGGCGGTGAGGAGCTGGAGATAGAGTACCAGACCGTCAAGACGGTGGAGGACCCATTGAGACCAGCCTCCGAGATACTGCCCGCCCTCCTTGAGCACCAGCGGAGCCACAGGGCCGCGGAGCTGGCCTCAAGACTCTGCCTCTCCGGCGCGCACAAGGACGACCTCAGTATAAAGATAAACGGCGCGGACGCCAGGGCCTACGCCTCCCAGGGGCAGGCCAGGACGGCGGCGCTCTCCATAAAGCTGGCGGAGCTCAAGCTCCACCGGGACCATCTGGGGGAGTACCCTGTACTTCTCTTGGACGATGTGCTCTCGGAGCTGGACCCGGGCCGGCAGGACTTCATATTGAACCGCATCGGCGGCGGACAGGTGTTCATAACCTGCTGCGAGGACGACAGGATAGCAAAACGCACCGGCGGCGCCGTGCTGACGGTTGAGAACGGGAATATTTGTCAAAAATAATATTTGAAATAATTAAAGACGGGACGTGTATCCATGTATATCCATATAGGCCAGGACATGGTCATAAGGGAGAGTTCTATAATCGGGATATTTGACCTCGACAACACCACGTCCTCGAAGATAACGAGGGAATTTCTAAATGGCGCTCAGGAGAGGGGCAGCGCGGTGACCGTCTCAGAGGACCTGCCGAAGGCGTTCATTCTCGCAAGTGAGTCTGGGAGGTACACGGTGTACCTCACCCAGCTTGGCGCCGCGGCCCTCTCCCGCCGGGCGCTTGAAGAGAATTTTATCTGAAATAATTTGGAGGAGCTTTATGCCTGATTTAGTAGATGTCACGGGGCTGACAGAGAAGATAACTGAGGAGTACGACGCCAGTCAAATACAGGTGCTGGAGGGCCTGGAGGCCGTCCGCAAGCGTCCTGGTATGTATATAGGCTCCACCAGCTCCTCGGGGCTCCACCACCTGGTTTACGAGATAGTTGACAACGCCATAGACGAGGCCCTGGCCGGCTACTGCACGGACATCTCCGTCATAATAAATAAGGGCGACACCATAACGGTGATAGACAACGGCAGGGGCATACCGGTGGACATACAGCAGCAGACCGGCAAGAGCGCCCTGGAGGTGGTCTACACCGTGCTCCACGCCGGCGGCAAGTTCGGCGGCGGCGGGTACAAGGTCTCCGGCGGCCTCCACGGTGTGGGCGCCTCGGTGGTGAACGCGCTGTCGGAGTGGCTGGAGGTGCAGGTCTACAAGGGCGGCAAGATATACGAGATGAAGTTTAGCCGGGGCGAGATAACGGAGGGCATAACCGTCATAGGCGAGACGGACCGCACCGGCACCACCGTCACCTTCAAGCCCGACCCCGAGATATTCGACGAGACCGTCTACGATTACGAGATCCTCCATAAGCGCATGAGGGAGCAGGCCTTCTTGAACGCTGGCCTCAGGATCAAGATAGAGGACCGCCGGGGCGAGGAGATCGTCTCCGACACCATGCACTATGAGGGCGGCATAAGGGAGTTCGTTGAGTATCTCAACGTAAACAAGACGCCGGTATTCGACGACGTTATCTACATGTCCGGCGGCCGCTCCGACTCCATAGCGGAGGTGGCTTTCCAGTATAACGACGGCTACAACGAGATGCTGGTGTCCTTCGCCAACAACATCCACACCCCCGAGGGCGGAATGCACGAGACGGGTTTCAAGGCGGCACTCACCCGGGTATTAAACGCCTACGGCGCCAAGATAGGGATGCTCAAAAATGACGACAAGATCTCCGGCGAGGACTGCCGGGAGGGCTTGACGGCGGTAATATCCGTAAAGCTGGTGAACGCCCAGTTCGAGGGGCAAACGAAGGCGAAACTGGGGAACGCGGAGATACGCTCCCTCGTGGACGGGATAGTCTCGGAGCAGCTTGAAATATTCCTTGAGGAGAACCCCGCCGCCGGGAAGGCCATAATTGAGAAGGCCCTCACCGCCTCCCGGGCACGGGAGGCCGCGAGGCGCGCCAGGGAGTCCGTCCGGCGGAAAACGGGCCTTGAGTCCGGGCAGATGCCGGATAAGCTTCAGGACTGCAACGAGCGGGACCCGGCGCTGTGCGAAATATACATCGTGGAGGGCGACTCCGCCGCCGGCTCCGCCATCCAGGGCCGGGACAGCCGTTTCCAGGCGATACTCTCCATGTGGGGCAAGATGCTGAATGTGGAGAAGGCCCGGGCGGACAAGATATACGGCAACGACAAGCTCTATCCCATGATAGTCGCCCTTGGCGCGGGGATAGGCGAGGAGTTCAACATTGATAAGCTCCGCTACCACAAGATAATCATAATGGCCGATGCGGATGTGGACGGCGCCCACATAAGGACGCTCCTCCTCACCTTCTTCTTCCGCTACATGCGGCCGCTCATAGAGCGGGGGTATGTCTACTCCGCCGTGCCGCCGCTATTTAAGCTCACCCGGGGCAAGCAGCAGCGGGTGGCCTACTCCGAGCCGGAGAGGGACAGGATAAGCGCCGAGATGCGCGGCGGCAACCCAAACGTGAAGGTGGAGATAAACAGGTTCAAGGGTCTGGGCGAGATGGACCCCCACGAGCTCTGGGAGACCACCATGGACCCGGAGAGAAGGACCCTGCGGCGCATAACCCTGGAGGACGCCGTGCTGGCGGACCAGATATTCACCGTCCTCATGGGCGAGGAGGTGGAGCCCAGGAAGTCCTGGATAGAGGTAAACGCCCCCCACGCCGATAATCTGGATATTTGAGGGAGTCATTTATGGCACATAATAGAGACTACAAGCCCGAGGACATAGCGTTCCCGAACCAGGTGATAACGGAGTCCGAGCTGGTGCACGAGATGCAAAATAGCTACCTACAGTACGCCATGAGCGTCATTGTGGGCCGCGCCCTGCCGGACGTGCGGGACGGGCTGAAACCCGTCCACCGCAGGATACTCTACTCCATGTACGAGGGGAACTTGACCCACTCGAACCCCTACAAGAAATGCGCCACGGCGGTGGGCGACGTGCTGGGCCACTACCACCCCCACGGCGACGCCTCCGTCTATGACGCCCTGGTGCGCATGGCCCAGGACTTCTCCATGAGGGAGCCGCTTATTGACGGCCACGGCAACTTCGGCTCCGTGGACGGCGACCCCCCGGCGGCCTACAGGTACACCGAGGCCCGCATGTCCCGCATAGCGGACGAGATGCTCCGGGACATAGATAAGAACACCGTGGACTGGGCGCCGAACTTTGACGAGTCCCGCAAGGAGCCCCGGGTGCTGCCCAGCCGTTTCCCGAACCTCCTTGTGAACGGCTCCTCCGGCATAGCCGTGGGCATGGCCACGAATATCCCGCCCCACAACTTGGGGGAGGTCATAGACGCCTGCGTGTGCGTCCTTGATAACCCGGAGGCCACCTTCTCCGACCTTATGGAGCACATAACGGGGCCGGATTTTCCCACGAAGGGCATAATAATGGGCCGGGGCGGTATCCGCCAGGCATACGCCACAGGCCGGGGGAAGATAACCGTCCGGGCGAGATGCGAGTTCGAGGAGTACGGCAGGGACCACAGGACGAGGATAATCGTCTCGGAGCTGCCATACCAGGTGAATAAGCGCCAGCTCATAAAGAACATCGCCGACCAGGTGAAGGACAAGCGCATAGAGGGTATATCCGACCTCCGGGACGAGTCCGACAGGAACGGCATGAGGATGGTCATCGAGCTCAAGCGGGACGCCAACGCCCAGGTGGTGCTAAATAAGCTCTACACCCAGACGGCCCTGCAGTCGAGTTTCTCCATAATCATGCTGGCCCTGACGAACGACCAGTCCCAGCCCAAGATCATGACCCTCCGGAACATAATTGACGACTATCTTGAGTTCCAGGAGGACGTAATAACCCGCAGGACGAAGTACGACCTCGGCAAGGCGCTGGAGCGGGCGCACCTCTTGGAGGGGCTCCTCATAGCCCAGGACAATATAGACGAGGTCATAAGGATAATCCGCTCAAGTTACGATAACGCCAAGGAGCGGCTAATGGAGCGTTTCGGGCTGGACGACGTCCAGGCCCAGGCCATCTGCGACATGCGCCTCATAGCCCTCCAGGGCCTCAACAGGGAGAAACTTCAGGCGGAGTACGACGAGCTTGAGAAGAAGATAGCCTACTATAGGGGGCTCCTGGCGGACCCCCAGCTCATAAAGGGCGTTTTGAAGGACGAGCTCATCGCCATAAGGGACAAGTACGGCTCCCCGCGCCTCACCGAGATACAGGACGTGGAGGACGAGATAGACATAGAGGACCTAATAGTTGAGGAGGAGAGCGCCTACACCCTCTCCTACGCCGGGTATATAAAGCGCATGCCCGTGAAGGAGTACAAGGCCCAGAATAGGGGCGGCAAGGGCATAAAGGCCCAGACCCTCCGGGATGAGGACTTCGTACACACCGTCTTCACCTGCTCCTCCCACGACTATATACTCTTCTTCACCAGCACCGGCAGGGTCTACAGGAAGAAGGGCTACAACATCCCCCAGGCCAACAGGACCGCCAAGGGCACGAACATAGTGAACGTTCTGCCCCTGGACCCCGGCGAGAAGGTCACAGCCATGGTCCACATAGGCGACTTTGAGAGCGAGGGGCGCTATCTATTCATGACCACCCTCAAGGGTACAGTCAAGCGCCTGGAGTTCTCCGCTTTCAGGAACATCCGCGCCAACGGCCTCCGGGCACTGACGCTGGAGGAGGGGGACACCCTCATAGCCGTCTGCGAGACCCGGGGGAACGACAACATACTCCTCGCCACCCACGACGGCTACGCCATCTGCTTTAACGAGAACGACGTGCGTCCCATGGGCCGGGAGGCCGTGGGCGTCCGGGGCATACGCCTCCGGGAGGGGGACTTCGTGGTGGGCGCGGTGAACGCCCCCAGCGACGGCATGCTCCTCACCATTACGGAGAACGGTTTCGGCAAGAGGACGCCGGTGGAGGAGTATCTAAGGGGCTCCGACGGCGTGGCCCAGCACAGGGGCGGCAAGGGCGTCAAGAACTACAACGTCACCCAGAAGACCGGCCCCATCGCCGGGATAAAGATAGTCCGGGACCAGGAGGACGTGTTACTCTTGGCGGAGGACGGGACGCTCATCCGCATGGGCGCGGACACAATATCCGTCTTCTCCCGGGCCACCCAGGGCGTGAGACTCATGAGGGTATCGGAGGGCACAAGGCTCCTCTCCGTGGCCGCCACGGACAAGGACACCTCGGACAACGAGTCAGATAACATATCAGAAAGCGAGTCGGATACCGGGGACAATGGATGAAGTGACCATATACACCGACGGCGCCTGTTCCGGCAACCCGGGCCCCGGGGGCTGGGCGGCGGTGCTCATGTGCCGGGGGGCCAGGCGCGAGATGTCCGGCGGCGAGGCGCGGACCACCAACAATAGGATGGAGTTGACGGCTGTCATCTCCGCCCTCTCCGCCCTAAAGCACCCCTGCCGGGTGGAGCTCTACACCGACAGTCAGTACATCGAGAACGCCGTAAACAAGCGCTGGCTCGTGAGCTGGAAGAAACGGGGCTGGCGGCGGAGGGACGGGGAGCTCAAGAATCCGGAGCTCTGGCAGAGGCTCGACGAACTCATCTCCATCCACGACGTCACCTTCCACTGGGTCCGGGGCCACGCGGAGAATGAGCTCAATAACCGCTGCGACGCCCTGGCCGTGGCGGAGAGAGACAAATATTCAAAAAAATAGTCTAAATTCTGAAAGTACCTCATAGATTCAGTGAGGTACTTTCTTTTTTGGGGAGGGCTTACTATTCGTGTCATAATAAGCGGCGCGCTGGGGCGCGTGGGTTCGGCGGCGGCCCGGGCGGCGGAGGCGGAGCCGGGGGTGGAGGTCTGCGGCCTGGTGGACGTGCTCTCCCATGGGGGGAAGATCCTCAGTTCTCTTGAGGAGGTGACGGAGGCGGCGGACGTGATAATAGATTTCTCCCACCACAGCCTCACCGGCGGGATACTGGACTTCTCCCGGCGTCGGGGCTGCGCCCTGGTGCTGGGCACCACCGGGCACACGAGGGAGGAACTTGAGAATATTAAAGCCATGAGCGGCGCTGTACCCATCTTCATGGCCGCCAACATGTCCCTGGGCGTGGCGGTGCTGACGGAGCTCGTGGCCAGAGCGGCGGAGCTCATGCCCGAGGCGGACGCGGAGATAGTGGAGGCCCACCACAGGAGGAAAATAGACTCCCCCAGCGGCACGGCCCTGGGCCTCGCCGCCGCCCTGCGGGGCGCACGGGGCGGCGAAATTCGGGCGGGCCGGGGGCCCGGGGAGCGGCCATCCCCACGGGAGATAACGGTCCACTCCCTCCGCATGGGGAATATAGCCGGGACACACACGGTGATTTTATCCTCGCCGGGGGAGACCCTGACCCTCACCCACACCGCCCAGAGTCCGGAACTCTTTGTGAAGGGGGCCCTCCGGGCCGCGAGGTTCATCGTTGGCCGTGGGCCGGGACTATACGGGATAGCGGAGCTCATAGTTGAGTGTGGGGAGAAAAGAGGTCAAAAAAATTAGGCCCCGCAAAACACGGGGCCATGCCAAAAATGAGGGGGAAATTATTCCGCACGCCTCGGCGGGAAATGGTCAAACCCGCCTTGGCGCCAGCGGGGGAAGGGGTCGCCCCCGCTGATTGGAGGAACGCTACGCCTATTATACTACAGTGTCATCTTTGACAGTGTATGAATAATATTTATACTTTCTGTGAATTCCTGCCGCCGTTTTTGGCGAGGCGCAGGCTGAACTGGAATTTCGTCACGCCGTCGCGGCTGGTGACGAAGATGTCGCTGTTGTGGCTGTCGAGGATAGTCTTGACTATATAGAGCCCCAGGCCCACGCCCTCCCGGTCCATACTGCGGGAGCGGTCCGTCTTGTGGAAACGGTCAAAGATGAGGGGCAGCTCGTCCTTGGGGATGGTCTCGCCCCGGTTCTCAACGGAGAAGAAGACGCGCCCCTCCTCCCGCCAGAGGCGCACCGTTATGGCGGTACTGGGCTCCGCAAATTTTGCGGCGTTGTCGAGGAGATTGTGGACCACCTGTGTTATGGCGTCGCCGTCGCCCACCGCCCAGATGGGCTCCTCGGGCAGGATGGCGTCCACGTCGAGCCCCCGGGAGGTTATCTTCTGTTCGAGACTCAATAGCGTCTCACATGTTATCTCCAGGAAGTCAAAACTGCGGCTCTGGAGCTCCATGGGCGTCACGCCCTGGAGGGCGGACATGTCGAGCATACCCCGGACGAGGCGCGAGAGCCTCTTCGTCTCCGAGGATATGACCTGCAGGTACTCCCGCTCCCTCTCCGGCGGGATGGTGCCGTCCAGGATGCCGTCGGCAAAGCCGGAGATGGTGGTCATGGGGGTCTTCAGCTCATGGGAGACGTTAGCTATGAGCTCCCGGCGGCTCCGCTCCGTGCGCTCTAAGGAGTCCGCCATGAGGTTAAATGAGTCCGCCAGCTCCGCAAGCTCGTCCCGCCGTCCCTGGACGTCCACCCGGGGGGTGAAGTCCCCGGCGCTGTAGCTCCGGGCGGCGTTGCTCATCTGCCGGATGGGCCGCGCCTCCCGCCGCAGCACCACGGCGGTGAGGGCGAAGGAGAGCAGCACCACCACGCACGCCGCCGCAAAGTAGATCCTCGCGAACATCCGCCAGAGATGGGATACGCTGCCGGAGGTGTCTATGATGAATATATACCCGAGGTTCGGCCCCGCGGGGAGGGGAGCCGCCACCACGTACTTGGGCTCCTTGAGGAGCGAGCCCAAGAGCGTGACGCCCCTGTAACTCCCCCGCCGGTTTATGGCGGAGACGATATTGGAGGGGACGCTCCCGCCGCTGTGGCCGCAGTCCGCGGATCTGTCGGAGCAGTTCTCCACCCCGCCGACGCCGTCCGTCACTATCATGGTGTAGCCCGTCATGTCGGAGCACCAGGAGAGGAGGGCACGGATGTCAAAACCGTCCAGGCCCGACTGCCACTGCTGGTTGTAGGCGCGGATCATGTACCCCGCCGAGGCGCAGCAGTCCAACATGCTCTGGGAGCGCTGGTCCGCGGCGTAACTGTAGCTCACGGTGACGAAGGCCGCGCCGAGTATCACGAAACTCAGCGTGAAGAGGAGCATGACGGTTATTATGTTTTTTACATATACTCCCTTAAAACCGCGCATGGGACACTACCTCGTCAGGGCTGCTTGAGCTCGAACTTGTACCCCACGCCCCAGACGGTCTTGAGGCTCCACTTGTCGCTGACGCCCTCAAGTTTCTCCCGGAGGCGCTTTATGTGCACGTCCACCGTCCGGGAGTCACCGAAGTAGTCAAAGCCCCAGACCTCGTCTAAGAGCTGGTTTCTCGTGTAGACCCGGTTTGGGGAGAGGGCCAGGTGGTAGAGGAGTTCCATCTCCTTGGGGGGCACGTCCATCTCCTTGCCGTCCACGGTGAGGACGAAGGAGTCCATGTCTATGATGAGCTTATCGAAGGTGAGCCGCCGCTTGGCGTCAGGTTTCTCATCGGAGGAGGCCCGGCGCATGACGGCGTGTATCCTCGCCACCACCTCTTTGACGTCAAAGGGTTTCACGATGTAGTCGTCGGCGCCCCGCTCAAGGCCGGAGATCTTGTCAAATGTCTCGCTCTTGGCGGTTAGCATTATTACCGGCGTGTTGCCCCGGGCGCGGATCTCCCTGAGGACGCCGTAGCCGTCCATAACCGGGAGCATAATGTCCAGGAGCACCATGTCCGGCGCCACGCGGTCAAACTCCGTCACCGCCTTGCCGCCGTCGTGGGCTATCGTCACCTCGAAACCCTCCTTCTCAAGGTACAGCCGCAGCAGTTCCGCTATGTTGACGTCATCCTCAACTACCAGGACGTTCATGGCCATGTTCCTTCCCCCTTAAAGCTTTCGTTTGCCTAAAATTTTAAAATTTATCGGTGAATTTTTTGTGAACTAAAACCTAAAGATTCTTGAACATATAGATTATACAGCTTTTGTGAAAAAAAGTAAACTTGACCTGGGGGATTATTATGATATAATAGTATGCGATATTTCTAAAATTCGGAGCTCACCATGAAAAAGAAGAAGAAAATGAAACTCTCCCCCAGCCAGCTCATAGTGACGAGTTTCCTATGTGTGATACTCCTGGGCACGCTGCTGCTCATGCTGCCCATATCGAGCGCCGCCGGCACCGCCACGGGGTTCGTGGACTGCCTCTTCACCGCCACCAGCGCCGCCTGCGTCACGGGCCTTGCGGTGGTGGACACCGCCGCCCACTGGAGCGGTTTCGGCAAGGTGGTCATACTGCTGCTCATCCAGGTGGGGGGCCTGGGAGCGATGACCATAATAACGGGGCTCATATCCATACTCCGCAAGCGTGCCTCCCTGAGCGACACGAAGCTCCTCATGCAGGCGGCGGGGAACGACAGTTTCGCCGGTATGGCGAAACTTGTCCGGCGGCTCCTCCTGGGGACTGTCATATTCGAGAGCGCGGGGGCGGTGCTCCTGTCGGTGCGGTTCGTGCCGCTATTTGGGTTCTGGCGCGGGGTCTGGTACGGGATATTCCACTCCATATCCGCCTTCTGCAACGCCGGTTTCGACGTGCTGGGGGACTTTAGGGGCGGGGCGTCCCTCTCGGCCTTCGCCTACGACCCCCTGGTGATACTGACCGTCTCGGCGCTTATTATAATCGGCGGCCTGGGATTTATAGTCTGGGACGATTTGGTGACGGTGAAGTTTAGATTTAAACCCCTCAAGTTCCACTCCAAGGTGGTGCTCGTCACCACCGGCGTACTTATAGTTGTGCCCTTCGGCCTCTTTATGCTCTTTGAGAACGCCCACGCCTTCGCGGGGCGGGGATTCGGGCAGAAACTCCTGCTGGGGCTCTTCCAGGCGGTGACGCCCCGGACGGCGGGGTTCGCCACGGTGCCAATGGCGGAGCTCTCCGACGCCGGCGCCATACTCACCGTGGTGCTGATGCTCATCGGCGGCAGCCCCGGCTCCACCGCAGGCGGCCTCAAGACCACCACCATCGCCGTTGTGGCCATATCCACCATCTCCGCCGTCAGCCGCTCACAGCCCACGGTCTTCAAGCGCAGGATAGACGACGCCACAGTCCGCCAGGCCCTGGCGATACTGACCATCTACGTGGCGGGGACGCTGCTGGGCACGGGGGCCCTCTGCGCCATTGAGGGCATAACGCTGCGGGACAGCCTCTTTGAGGTGGCCTCCGCTATCGCGACTGTCGGACTCTCCACCGGCGTCACGCCGTTTTTGGGGACGGTGGGCAAGGTCATACTGACGCTCTTCATGTTCGCCGGCAGGATCGGCGGGCTCTCCATCGCGGTGACGCTCTCCGGGGAGCAGAACCCCTCGCTGGTGCGCCACCCGGTGGGCAGGATAATGGTGGGATAAAAATTTATACGATAAAAATTTATAAATAGGGATACGGGGGAGAAAAACATGAAATCTATTCTCATAATTGGCATGGGCAGATTCGGAAGGCACCTCGCCTCAAAGATGCAGGAGCTGGGCAACGAGGTGATGGTGGTGGACAAGGACGAGCACGTCATAGAACTCCTCTCCGGCCGCTACACCGATTGCAGTATAGGCGACTGCACAAATAGTCCCGTGGTGGCCTCCCTGGGCGTGGAGAATTTCGACGTCTGTTTCGTCACCATCGGCGAGGACTTCCAGGCGTCTCTCGTCATAACAGCGCTCTTAAAGCGCCACGGCGCCAGGTGCATCGTGGCCAAGACCAAGCAGGACATCCAGGAGGAGCTACTAAATCAGCTGGGGGCCACGGAGGTGGTGTACCCCGAGCGGGAGATCGCGGAGCGCCTGGCCGTCCGGTATAACTCAGACAACATCTTTGACTTCATCCCCCTCACAACGGACGTGGCCATGTACGAGATAGCGGTGCTGAAGTCCTGGGTGGGGAACACCATCCAGGGGGTGGACGTGCGGAAAAAGTACGCCGTGAACATCGTGGCCATAAAGCACGGAGAGAGCGTCCGCCCCGCCCCCGGCGCCAACTACGTCTTCCGGGAGGGGGACCACATAATGGTGCTGGGGAACTCCTCGGACGTCTTTAAATTGGCGTCGAAATCGTGAACTGTCGAAATCCGCCGGTAGAGGCGCGGACCTCCGCCGGCGGTTTCATTTTTTCGGTTTTTTTACGTATTTGTCCGTTCCTATTCTTGAAAGTTGCGAAATACAGTGTATAATATTGTTTATTAAGTAAAAGACCCGCGACTCACCCAGCGCTATTCTACGGTTGAATAACTTCATATTTGCGAAAGGAGAAACCCATGAAAGATCTGTTTGAGGGTTTTGGCGCCGTCCCCCACGAGGAGGAACCGAAACCCCAGAGCGACGGCGTCGAGAAGAAGCCGGAACCCGCCGCACCCAAGAAGGCGCCCGCCAGCGCCCACTTTGACCGGGGCGAATACGAGGCATACGCCAAGGCCGTGGCCACATACGGGGACGACATACGCCTCCTCGACGACGCCAAGTCCACTCAGGCCCGGGCGGAGTCCGAGGCCGCCGGCGTCAGGAAGAAACAGGCGGCCATCAACGCAAAATACGACAAGGCCGTCGCCGAGATAAAGGCGGAGCTCAAGGAGTACGAGGGCAACCGGGAGATGTTCGTGACGGAGCTCGATAACCTCCGCAAGAACCCGGAAAAGGCGGAGTTTAAGTTCAATAGGCCCCAGTTCAAGCATCCGGACGTCATCGACTTCTTCAAGAAGGCCCAGACCTCGGGGCAGCTCACAAAGAAGGAGAGCGACCTCCTGGACTCCCCGGTGGACACCCTCTGCGGCCCTGGAAAGAAATTAGAGAGCGTGGACGCCACGGTGTCCTGCCTTAATAAGTTCCTGAGCAGTCAGGAGTGCAAGCAGATACAAAACTGCACCCCCACGGACGAGTTTATAAAGAAGACCACGAACACCGTCATGCTGGCGGTGGCGGGACTGCTGTTCCTCCTGGTCATGGTGGGCGGCATGGGCCTCAAGATAGTGGCGGCGATAGTGAACGTCCTCACCTGGGTCATAGTGTACCCCCTCATCGGTTTCCTCTGCTACTCCCTGGCGGTGCCCTTCATAAACGGCATCATGAAGTCCGAGAGCGACCACGTAAAATTCTCAAAAGTGGCGGGGGCCATATTCGCCTTCGGCCTCGCCTCCCCCTTCCTCTCCGGCCTCATCGTTAATTTCATCATGGGGCTCGTGTCCTCTGACTCCTTGATCATGAGGATCATAGTGGCGGCGGTCATAGCGGTGGTGGCTGTCGTCATCAGCGCCATAATCGTCTCCCAGAAGTTCATCCTCAACACCATCAGGAAGATCCCCTTCATGAAGGACAAGATGATAAAGAAACTCTTCCGGGACAGCGAGAACGACGAGGCGTTTTGCCTGGGCCTCTACAGCACCGTTCACGCCGAGAAGGTCTTTGACTACTTTGAGGAGAACCACATCCGCGACTCCATAGCGAAAGTCGAGGAGGCCCTCAAGAACGTGGAGAGCCTTATCGACAGGAGAAAGAAGAAGATCGAGGCCTCCAACGCCGACAGGGAGAAGGAGCTGGGCGCGCTCAAAGAGGAACTTACAAAGCGCGAGACCCTGATCGCCCTGGCCAAGAGGAACGCCGAGGAGGCCGTGAAACAGTTGGCGAATTGCCTCGGCGACATAAAGACCTGGGACTCCCAGAGGGACGCCACCCCTGAGCCCGGCTGGGTGAAGGACAACTGGTTCGGCAACTACATATGTTTCACCAATGCCGAGGGCCGGGACAACGTAAGCATAGTGGAGCACAGCCCCAAGGGCGGCCTCACCGTCACCTATACCGCCAAGGACAGGGATTACTTTGACTCCGACTCCTTAAACGACGCGCTCAAGCGCGTGTTCTCCGCTTTCGACCACATCGCCCCGGAGAGGCTTATAGACTACGCCGTGGTGGACCTCAACAGCGGCGACACGGGAGTCCTGGGTCAATATAGGAATATAAAGTGGAAGTCCCGCCAGCGCGACTCCGGCGGCGGCGTGGGCACCAGGGTCGTGGGCAGAGTGTCCCTTGTGGGCCTTGACAAGATAAGGTCCTTTAGGGCGGAGCTTGAGGAGTACAGGAACATGAAAAATAGCTATGTGGACTCCTCCTTCGACCAGATAAGCGCCAAATTCCCCGACATCTCAAGGGTGGAGACCCGCCACATAAACGCTGTTCGCCAAGAGGACCCCTTCAAGTACCAGGTGGTGGTGTTCATCCCCGGCCGGGACGGCGACAGCATGGGCAGCCAGTTCAACGACATCCGCGAGCTCTACGGCCTTCTCCAGTCCCTGGGCGACGGGTTCATCCCGGTGTTCCTGGTGGAGAGCGGCACGAAGATCCATGATAGCTGGAGCAAACTGCTCTCCGCCAGCCACGAGAAGGCAGTGCTTAAATAAGGGGGCCGGAGAGTGAGCTCTGAGGAATTCAAATTGCCCCAGGACCAGGACATGCCGGAGCAGGAGAAACCGCGTTGTCCCATGTTCAGCGGCAAATGGACCGGCGGGTGGACCTGCAACCGCCTGGGCCGCGGCGTCACCCAGGAGGACCTCAGTTTCTGCGAGGACGCATTCAATGACTGCCCCGCCTTCAAGGGCGAGAGGGTCCTGGACGACAGGACCTGCAAGAGCGTGGAGGAGTCCTTCAAGAAGGTCTGCCAGGAGTGCCGCCAGACAATGGAGGAGATGAAGAGGACCCTGGGGGACATCTCCCGCAGCACGGGGCTGGAGGCCCTCTGCCAGGTGAGCGTCGCCGCCGACAGGGCCCAGACGCAGTGCTCCGGGCTCTTCGGGGGCCAGTACACAGGCGCGGCGCAGCTTAGTTTTGAGAAGGACAACGCCGCGAAGTTGGAGTCAAGTCTAAACGAGGCTCTCAGCGACATATGCCCGGCCACCGGCTACGCCGGCAGCCCCTCCGCCCAGCCGGTGGCGGGGGTGGAGGAGTTTGACCGGGCGCTCAACACCGTGGACTCCTGCGGGTCCCGGGCCAGCGATATGTGGTACCACGTCAGCACCGGCCTTGAGGGGGACAGCCGTTTCGGCAGCGCCGTCAGCAGTGTGACGGGCAGTATCTCCCAGAGCATCGACTGGGTGATAAGCGACCTGCGCTCCCAGGTGATGTCGGCGGAGGAGCAGTTCAGGTCCGCCCTCCGGGCGGCGGAGGCCGGGGCCAACGGCTTTGGCGGCTCCATATTGAGCGACTCAGGCGTTGAGTGGAATTTTAGTGACTATTGAGGGGTGGATTAATTGTCAGAGAGAATAGACTTTACAGACCGGGGCATCATCCCCATCTACGAGGAGGTGGCCCAGGGGAACGTGAGGGCCCTGGAGACGTTTCTGTCCTCCATGGAGTCCCTGTGCAGAAGGCACTCCTACAAGCCCCTGGTGGACTTCACCAACAAGGTCATAGACTTCTATAACGGCGAATTCAGGGACCACGTCATGCGCACCTTCAACTCCTGGTGCGAGAGCGATTTCAGCCTCGACAGGCTTGCCATCAGGTGCGGGGCGGGCTCCGGCGCCGCCAGCACCGGCCGGCGCTACATGGAGGAGCTGCGCTCCAGCCTCGAGGGGATGTTCCGCTCCAGGTTCCAGCGCATCAGCGTGGACACCGACATGCCGGAGCTGGACGAGAAGGACATACTCTCCACAAACGAGGAGATAACCCGCCTCATGAGCACCGCCGAGAGCGTGAAGGACGAGGCGGTATCCCAGTGCAACTCAAGGTCCGGGCAGAACATGCTCTACCTCCTCATAGCGCCCGTCATCAGGAACACAGGCGAGAGCATGTGCGGGTGCTTTAGGAGCATGATAGCGAAGGTGGTGGAGGGCTCGGAGCTCTACTCCAGGGGCGTCATATCCACCATTGACAGCATCCAGACCGGCGGGGTCATGGATAACGCCGGGTTCGCCTGGCCCAACTACGACGACTTTATTTAAGGGGGGAACTGGCGTGGCCGACAGACCGATACTTCTCCACAACGACTTCCTCATGAAGAACCTCAATAGGTACATCTTTGAGGACAGGCGCAAGGCGGAGGAGAACAACGAGCTCACCGTCATGGTCCCCTACGGGAAGTACGAGAGCCTAATTGAGTGCCCGGAACCGCTGCTCTTCTTGCAGGAGTTCAACGAGCTGGGCAATAATAAAGAGCGCTGCAAGCGGCTCTTTGAGCAGAAACTAAAGGGGTTCCGCCGGATAAAGATACCCAAGGCCTTCAACCTCTGGTGGAACACCTCCTGCGACCAGATAAACCTGCGCCTGGGCATAAGTAAGGACACCACCCAGCCCACGGCGATAGCGTTGGGGGACACCACCGTCCACGGCCTCATCGCCGGTCAGACGGGCAGCGGTAAATCTGTACTACTTCATAACCTCATATTCAACCTCATGGCGGAGTACCCGCCCTGGGAGATAGATCTCTACCTCGCGGACTTCAAGCGGGTGGAGTTCTCCAAGTACATGGACGAGGACCACCCCGCCCCCCATGTGGCCGCCTGCGCCGCCACCGGCGAGATACGGTACGTCCTGAGCCTCATCGAGCACCTGGTGGACTGCATGAACGCCCGGGAGGACTTCTTCAAGCGCATGGGCTTTGAGAAGATATCAAAGTTCCGCGCCGCATACCCCCAGGTGGTGCTCCCCAGGATACTCCTCATCGTGGACGAGTTCCAGCAGATGTTCCTGGACGCCTCCGCCAGGGAGAGCGAGACCATCCACCGCCTGCTCACGGCAATAGTCAAGAAGGGCCGCGCCACCGGCGTGCACATAGTCTTCGCCTCCCAGGAGATGAGCCAGACCCTCTCCCGGTCCGCACTCTCGAACTTCAGGATGAGGATAGCCCTCAACTGCGACCCCAACGTCTCCATGGACGTGCTGGGCAACAGGGCTGCCGCCGACTGCGAGAAGGGCTACGTCATAGCAAACTGCGCCGACTACACCATAGAGACGAACAAGAAGTACCAGGTGCCCTACGTGGAGACCGAGGTCCGGGAGGAGGAGCGCCGGAACGGCGCCGTGCCCTACTTTGACCAGTACCTCATGAGCATGAGCCGCATGGCCGCCTCCATGGGCTACAAGAAGAACAGCAAGTTCTACCAGGAGGACTACCAGGAGCCCATAGAGAGACTCACCGAGATTTTAGAGAAGATAAGGCCCTACAAGGAGAAGGTACGCTTAAAGTACTTTGACGCCCTGACCCTTGGCCGGTACGTCACCTACTGCCCCTTAAAGTACGACATACAGACCCTCTTCATAGAGCGGGGCCGCAACCGCAATATTATGGCCGTGTCCTCGAACCTGGAGGACATATGCTACGTCCAGAAACTCCTGGCCCTGAACTTCAGCTGCGGCGACGCCAGGTCCCGGGGGAGCGTCTTCCGCCACGAGATATACTCCTTCATGGCCGCGGCGGAGGGGGTGTACAAGCTGGAGAACGAGCTCCGGGAGCTCCAGGGCGGGGACGAGTACATATCCGTCTGCCGCAACCCGGAGGAATTCAATAAGCTCCAGCGCCGCTTCACGAGGATGAGGTTCCTCCTGCCGCTCTTTGAGCAGTGCGAGGCGCCCCTGCAGTTCGCCCTCCTCAACTATACGAGGAACATCGAGGAGGAGGTGCGCCGCCGTCCCGACCTCCGCAAGGAGCGGGAGAACTGCCTCTCGATAATCTCCGAGCGGCTGAAGGACGTGACATTTGAGAACGCCGAGGAGTCTCTCACCGCCATAATGAGGGAGGAGCCCCACACGGTCCTTGAGAAGATCGCGGAGAACACCCTGGACTTCTGCCGCTTTAAGCGGGACCGGGAGAGCTTTTTGCCCCCCACGGTCATATGGATATCCGGCATAGATATCCTGGAGCGGCTGCCCGACTGGTTCCTCTGGATGATGAAGAACGGCATGGACTACAACCTCCTATTCGTCGTCATGGCGGGCTCGGACTTTGACTCCATGACCCAGGTGGCGAAGTACTGCGACTACCTCATTCTCGGCGGCGCCAACAGACGGATATACGACAGGCTCATGGTGAACTTCACCTCCCGCCAGCCGGACTCCATAGCCCTCGATACTGTCATAAAGAGCAGCGGCGAGGAGCGCAGCTTTAAGAAGTACCGCTGTAGTTTCGGCAAGCACGAGAGCGCCAGGATACCATTTGAGGAACTTTTGGACTAAAAATTATATCTAAATAATAAATAGACCCACCGAATTCGCGCAAATCCGGTGGGTCTTGTTTTTTGAGTTTGGGAGGTCAGAGCAGTTTTGCCTTGTCCTTGATGAATCCGCCCAGCCACGGCCCCGTCTGGGGGTCCTTCAGGGCGAAGTCGATGGTGGCCTCCAGGAACCCCTTCAGGTTCCCGGTGTCGTAACGGCGGCCCTCAAAGTCCACGGCCATCATGCGGCCTGTGCGGGCCAGCTCCGCCAGGCCGTCGGTGAGCTGTATCTCGCCGTTGTGCCCGGGGGCGGTGTGGTCCAGGATGTCGAATATCCTGGGGGAGAGTACGTAACGGCCAAGGATGGCGAAGTTGGAGAACTTCTCCTCCTGGGTGGGTTTCTCGTTGACGTCGGAGACCTCGTAGACGCGCCCCTCCACGTTCGTCATCCTCACGGAGGAATAGCTCGTTATGGCCTCGTCGCTGACCTGCTGCACGCCCACGACGCTTGACTTATACTTCTCCGAGACCTCGATGAGCTGGCGGAGCACCGGTTTCTCGCTCATCATTATGTCGTCGCCCAGGAGGACCGCGAAGGGCTCGTCCCCCACGAACCTGCGGGCGCGGCCTATGGCGTGGCCCAGGCCCTGGGTGGCCTTCTGACGGACATAGAAGATGTTCGCCATATCCGCCACGCCCCGGACAACACCGGCGAGATCCTCTTTGCCTGAGGATAGCAGTCTGTCCTCCAGCTCGGGGTAGTAGTCGAAGTAGTCGTCCATGGCGGACTTCGCCCTATTCGTCACCACCAGGATGTCCTCGATGCCGGAGGCCACGGCCTCCTCGATTATGTACTGTATGACGGGCTTGTCCACAAGGGGCAGCATCTCCTTGGGGACTGTCTTCGTGGCGGGCAGCATACGGGTCCCGAGCCCGGCTGCGGGGATTACGGCCTTACGTACTTTCATATTTTACATGACCTCCCAAATATATGTTGCTGAGAAAAGTTGGAGAAAATATTTTTATAAATAAAGTTTAGTTGACTGTGAGGCGCTTGACAGCCCCGCTCTTCTCAAGCGCTCCCAGAAGTATGAGCCCCAGGACGCCGCAGGCTATGACCTCCCCCAGGGTAACAGAGAGGATGTTGAGCCCCCAGGCAGGGAGGAACGCGCCTCCGGCGCCGGACTCGGCGTAGGCGATGACGGCGCTGACGATGAGGCCGTTTGCGAGGATGGGCGGCAGGGGCGCGAGCCACCGGGTCCTGCACTTAGCTGTGAGGAGCCCGCCGATGAGCGTGGCGAGAGACCCGAAAACCACGTCTATGGGCCCGTACATGCTCAGGAGATTCGTGAGGATGCACCCCACAAAGAGCCCCCAGGTGGTCTCCGGGAAGAGAAAGGGCAGCACGCACAGGGCCTCCGAGAGCCTGCACTGCACGGGGCCGAAGGCCGAACCGAATTCGTAGGAGACAAAACTCAGCGCCGTGTAGAGCGCCGCCGTCACGGCGGCAAAGGCTACCTTGCGGATGGGGAAATTGCCGGTCTTTTGCATTGTGATATTACCTCCATTTTTTGTTTAGAGAACGGTGTGATAATGGCCGGGTGGCCGGGTGGCCCGATGGCCGTTTTGCTCGCCGCTGCGCGGCAGCCGCAAAACATGGCCACTTTTCACATCGAACGAACGCGCGACGGACGCGGTTTTCTTAACATCCGCGCGCGCTTGGACAGGGTGTGGAAACCTGTCAGGGGGTATTCTATCACAACAGCGTGAGGAAATCAATACCAATTTATTGCGTCAAACTGCTGATTTTGAGAAATCACAACCGCAGTAGCATTGACGGTACAGCCCGTACTCCCGGGAGAGCCGGATGGAGCGGAGGTAGCCGTCCTGTTTTTTAAAGTCGCCGGGCAGCCAGCGGACGCCGTACCTCTCCCCGATGGCCTCCCCGGCGGCGTTTATGAGCTCCGCGTTCTTGTGGGGACTGACGGTGAGGGTGGTGCCGAAGAACTCAAAGCCGCCCGCCCGGGCCGCCTCCGCCGTGCCGGAGAGCCGCAGGTCGAAACATTTGACGCACCGGGGGCCGCCCTCGGGGGCAGCCTCTAACCCCCTTGCGGCCTCAAAGAACCTCTGGGGGTCGTAGGGGCCCCAGATGAGCTCAATGTCCTCCCGCCCCGCGCGGGAGAGGAGTTTCGGGAGCTCCATGCCGCGCTTTATATACTCCTCCTCCGGGTGGGTGTTGGGGTTGAAGTAATAGAGCGTCACGTCAAAGTCGTCCCACAGCCGCTCCAAGACGGCACTGGCGCAGGGGGCGCAGCAGACGTGCAGCAGGAGCCGGGGCCGCCGGCCGTTGAGCGAGGCCACGATGTCCCGGCGCCGGCCCTCATAGTCCGGCCTCAAGGGCGCGCCTCCCCGGGGACGCATATAAATGCGTGCCAGCCCTCGAGGGTAACGCGGCGGGCGACGGAGAATCCCGCGCCGGTGAGGGCGGACTCCACCTCCGCCTCCCGGCCCTCGATTATGCCGGAGCAGATGAAGACGCCCTCCGGCAGGAGGAATCCACCCACCTTCGGCGCCAGGGCGATTATGACGTCCGCCACGATGTTCGCCAGCACCAGGTGGAACCTCTCGCCCCCCAGCCGCCGGGAGAGGGAGGCGTCGGAGAGCACGTCCCCGGCGAAGACGCGGAGCTTTTCGGGGCCTATGGAGTTGAAGGCGGCGTTCTCCATGACGACCCCGGGGGCCTTGTCGTCAATGTCCACGCCCACGGCGCTATCGCACCCGAGAATGAGGGCCGCTATGGCGAGTATCCCGCTGCCGCAGCCAAGATCCAGGGCGCGGCGGCCCGGGGCGGCGTAGTCCTCAAGGGCCGCAAGGCACATCTTAGTTGTGGCGTGGGCACCGGTGCCGAAGATGAGCCCCGGGTCGAGGCGCAGTACCGCCCGGCTGGTCTCCGGCGCGGGGAGCCACTGGGGGACTATTATGAGCCGTTCGCCCGTCTCGATGGGCTTATAGTATTCCCGCCAGTTGTTCTCCCAGTCCTCGTCCTGAACGGTCCTGGAGGTGAGCTCCGTCGAGGGGAGAGCGGCGGAGATACGCCGAAACTCCGCCCGGCCGTCCTCCGAGTCCTCAAGGTAGAATTTCACCCGGGAGACGCCCCGGATGGAGCGCATGAAGTCCTCGTCCACGTAGTCCCAGTATTTCTCGTTCTCCCGCAAAAATTCCTCGATGTCCGCCTCGTCCTCAATGATGAGGCCGGGGACGCCGAGACTCGTTAGCGTCCCCGCGAGGGAGTCAATATCCTCGTGGGAGGTTTTTGCCGTGATCTCAAGCCACTTCATAATATTCCTCTATTTATCATGATTTTTTAATGTATTTTATCACATACTATTCCGGAATACAACAAGAAAAGGAGTGATAATCATGGAAGACCAGAATGTGGACATCGCGGTCCTCAACTCCGTCTACCGGAACGCCAAGACGGGGGCCCAGGCCATATCTGACATGCTCCCCAAGGCCGGCGACGCGGCCTTCGCCTCGGACCTCAGGACCCAGCACAGCGAGTACGAGGATATAAGCCGGGAGGCCGCCAGCCGCATATGCGGCCTGGGCGCCGAGCCGGAGCCCGTGGGCGAGATGAAGAAACTGGGCATGAAGATGGGCGTGGTCATGAACACCGCCATGTGCGACGACACCGAGCACCTTGCGGAGCTCATGATAAAGGGCAGTAACATGGGCATAATCACCATGACGAAGGTGATAAACGGCCACAGCAACGCCTCCCCGGAGACATTGGGGCTGGCCCAGAAACTCATAACGAGCGAGCACGGCAACATCGAGCGCCTGAAGGCGTACCTCAAGTGATAATCGGTCAAAGATGTTGTAACGGGGGTCATTTTTTGTTATAATAGAGCCCTGAAGTCTTGTTGAAAGGGGGCGGCGTCATGGCCGGGGAATTCGTCCTGCCGGAGGTGGAGAACATAACCATGTCCGGGGACGCGGCGCGGCGGCTCATGGGCAGCGGCAGCGGCGACGCCGCCCTGCTCTACATATACATCCTCTCCTCCGGCGGCCGGTACGACGGCGACGACGCCGCGAAGACCCTCCACCGGACGCCCCAGCAGTTGGAGACGGCCATGGACGTCCTGACACGCTTGGGGCTCGTGAAACTCCGGGACGGGGAGGCCCCCAGCCGTCTGGAGCGGCCCGAGGAACTCCCAAAGTACTCCGCCTCGGACATCGAGCGGGAGATATCGAACGGCACGGTGTTCCGGGAGCTGGTGCAGGAGGTACAGCGGGCTCTGGGCTCTCACCTCACCAGCGAGGGGCTTATAACGCTCTTTGGGATATACGACTACCTGGCCTTGCCGCCGGAGGTCATACTTATATTGGTGACGAGCTGCGTGGAGGAGTACGCCGCCCGCTACGGCCCGGGCCGCCGGCCCTCCATGCGGTACATAGAGCGGGCGGCCTACGCCTGGGAGCGGGAGGGCATCTTCTCCCTGGAGGCGGCGGAGAGCCACCTAAAGCGGATGGAGACCATGCGGGCCGGGGAGCGGGAGCTGGCGCCGGTGCTCGGCATCAGCGGGCGGCCCCTCTCCGCCACGGAGCGCCGGTACATGGACTCCTGGGTGGAGATGGGATTCTCCCCCGAGGCCGTGGCGATGGCCTACGACAGGACCGTCATAAAGACCGGGAAACTCACATGGCGCTACATGGACTCCATCCTCAAGAGCTGGCACCAGAAGGGCCTGAAGACGCCGGAGGAGATAGAGGCCGGGGACAGCCCCAAGTTCAAGCGCGCTGAACGGAAAAAACCCGCAACCCAGGAGCCCGCCGCCACGGCGGAGGACCTGGAGAAGATGCGGGCCACACTGAGGAAGATAAAGGGACAGCAGTGACGCCGCCGCGGCTGGCGGGCACGTCAGTGTTTATGTGGGAGGAAAAATATGTCCATAGACGGAAAGCTCCTGGCCCGGGCCAGGGAGAGACTTCGGCAGCGCCGGGAGATGAATGAGGAGTCCCAGCGCCGCCACCGGGAGGCGGCCTACGCCCGCAACCCCAAACTGCGGGAGATAGACGCCCGCCTCAGGGCGACGGTCATTGACGCTGTCACGGCGGCCATGTGCAGCGGGGGCGATATCTCCGAGGCGCTGACGGCCATAAGGGAGGAGAATCTTGAGCTGCAGGAGCGCCGGGGCATGGAGCTGGCCCGCTGCGGCCTGCCCATAGACTACCTGGAGGAGAGCTACCTCTGCCCCAAGTGCCACGACACGGGCTACGTGGATGGCGAGATGTGCGACTGTCTCAGGGAGCTCTACCGGGAGGAACAGCGCCGGGAGCTCTCGGGACTATTAAAGCTTGGTGTGGAGACATTCGACAGCTTCGACCTCACCCTCTACTCCCCGGTCCCCGACCCCGCCACCGGCGTCTCCCCCAGGAGCGTCATGGAGACGGTCTATGAGATGTGCATGGAGTACGCCAGGAAGTTCTCCGGGGATTCCCTCAACCTCTTCCTCTCCGGGGGACCGGGGCTGGGGAAGACGTTCCTCTCCACCTGCATAGCGAAGGTGGTGTCGGAGCGGGGTTTCTCCGTGGTGTACGACACCGCCGCCTCCATATTCGCAAAGTACGAGGCGGAGAAGTTCGGCCGGGGCGACATAGAGGAGGCCCGCCGGGAGGTGCGGCGGCTGGAGAGCTGCGACCTCCTAATTATTGACGACCTGGGCACCGAGTTCGCCACGGCTCTTGTCAACAGCTCCCTCTACACGCTCCTAAATAATAGGCTGGTCGGGGGCAAGAAGACCGTCATAAACTCAAATCTCACCCTTCGGGACCTGGAGGCCCGGTACTCCGCGCCCATACTGTCCCGGCTCCTGGGCGGGTTCCACGTCCTCAAGTTCGCCGGTACCGACATACGCATAAAGAAAAAGGAACAGGGTTCGTAGGAGTTTCCCATAATACCCCGTTATCCGCAACTAAAAAAGACCCGGTGGAAAGTGAAACCCCCGTTCCGCAAGGAGTTTTCCACATTTTCCACCGAGTTTTCCACAGCCATTATGTCAACAGTGGGTTTACCGTAATCCAAGCTCACATAATTTTCGCAATTTTCACGCTCTCCCCTAATTAGTAGAGGGTGGCGGAGATGAGTTCCCGGAGCCTCGCCGCGTGGGAGCGCTCAACTTTTGCGACTTCCCGAAGGAGCTCCCCGGTACTGCCGGGCAAACCCTTCGCGGCGTCATCGAGCTCTTTGGCGCTGCGCTCCTCCATTAAGTATCTCTCCCTCAGGGCCCGCAGGAAGTAGGGGGCGCTGGGGTGCCGGGGAAGGGTGGGGCAGGTGTCGCCAGTGAGGAGGAAGAACTCCGCCTGGAGCCGGCGCTCGCTCTCCCGCTCCTCCCGGGAGAGGGCGCGGAGCACATCCCCGGCGGGGCGGCCCCTGGCCTTCATGGCCAGGAGCCCGTAGACGTCCCCGGCGGCGGAGACGCCCTCAATGGCCCGGCGGAGAGCCGCCGGCGCTCTCGGCTCCTCCGGCTCTGGGGAGGCGGGGGCGACGCGGCCCAGTACCCGCAGGAGATTCTCCGTGTCGATGTTTTCCATTTTTCCACGACCTTCATATACCGCATGTCCCGCGCGCCTCCGCCGCGCCGCCGAGGCGGCGGGCGGTTTTTTGCGCGGGCGGGCCCGGGGGCGGGTCCAAGACAGTATATTCGCGGCCGGGGAGGCGCGTCACATCAGTTCTGGGTCTCCACGAACTCATCGAAGGTGTTGGGGATCTCCTTGCCGGAGAGCCAGGCTATGACCCGCCGGCGGGTCACTATCCCGCAGAGGCACCCACGGTCGTCCACGATGGGTACGAAGTTCTGCTTGAGGGTGGCGTCCACCACCTGTTCGTCCGTGGCGGTGATGAGCAGCGGAGGGCAGTAGTCCCGGCGCATGATCTCGGAGACCTGGGTCCTGTCCCGGGCCCGGGGGTCGTTGCCGGTGGCCAGCAGGAACCGGAGGAAGTCCCTGTCGTGGACGCACCCCACGAAGGTCCCCTCCCTGTCTATCACGGGTATCGCGGCGAAACCGTGGCCGCGCATGATATCCAGACCGTGTCCAACGGAGGACTCCGCCGAGATGCACACGGTCACGGCGCGGGGCAGCATTATCTTAGCTATGTTCAAAGTGATCACTCCTTAGGGGTCTTTCCACTATTAAAACATACAAATGTTACAATATCATTAAATCCGAGAATTAATCTGGAAAATTAATAGAATGTTTATTTCCGGGGCCGGGCCCTGGAGGCACAAGTGATGGAGAGGTGTTTTAGTTTGGAGTATGAGGCCGGAAAGTGCGACGTGGCCGTCATCGGCGCGGGCCACGCGGGGATAGAGGCGGCCCTGGCCGCCGCCAGGATGGGCTGTGACACGGTGTGTTTCGCCATAAATCTCGACTCGGTGGGGAACATGCCCTGCAACCCGGCCATCGGCGGCACGGCCAAGGGGCACCTGGTGCGGGAGCTCTCCTGCCTCGGCGGGGAGATGCCCACGGCGGCGGATAGGGCCTGCATACAGTATAGGATGCTGAATCTGGGCAAGGGCCCCGCCGTGCACTCCCTGAGGGCCCAGGCGGACAGGCGAGAGTACCAGCGGGTGATGAAGGGCGTCCTGGAGCGCCAGGAGGGATTGAGGCTCATCCAGGGGGAGGTGACGGATGTCCTCGTGAGTGACGGCCATGTCACCGGCGTCAGGACCCGGGGAGGCGGCGTCTGGCGGTGCCGGGCGGCGGTGATTGCCACGGGCACGTACTTGCGCTCCGCCACTATAACCGGGGAGTCCCGGGAGGAGAGCGGCCCGGACGGCCTTCGCCCGGCCTCGGAGCTCACGGGGAGCCTTTTGTCCCTGGGGCTGAGTCTCCGGCGCTTTAAGACGGGCACGCCCCCCAGGATAAACGCCCGGGGTGTGGACTTCTCCAAGATGGAGCTCCAGGAGGGGGACAGGGAGCCAGAGCCCTTCACCTTTGACGGCCCTGAGCCCCCAAAAAACCGGGCTGTCTGCTACCTCACCTACACAAACGCCGCCACCCACGATATTATCCGGCGAAACCTCCACCGGGCACCGCTATATAACGGCAACATACATGGCGTGGGGCCCAGGTACTGCCCCTCCATAGAGACGAAGATCGTGACTTTTCCCGATAAGCCCCGGCACCAGCTCTTTATTGAGCCCATGGGTCTCGGGACGGAGGAGCTATATGTCCAGGGCCTCTCCACCTCCCTCCCGGAGGACGTGCAGGTGGAGATGGTCCGCTCCATAGCCGGCCTTGAGAGGGCGGTCATACAGCGTTTCGGTTACGCCATAGAGTACGACTGCGTGGACCCCACCCAGCTCCGGCACACGCTGGAGGTGAAGACCGTTGGGGGCCTCTACGGCGCGGGGCAGTTCAACGGCAGTTCCGGCTACGAGGAGGCGGCGGTCCAGGGGTTCGTGGCGGGGGCGAACGCGGCGCTGAAAATTCTGGGCCGGGAACCCCTTATTTTAGGCCGGGACACCTCCTACATCGGCACGCTCATTGACGACCTTGTGACCCGGGGCACCCAGGAGCCCTACAGGATGATGACCTCCCGGTCGGAGTTCAGGCTCTGGCTGCGGCAGGACAACGCCGACAGGCGTCTCGTGTCCATCGGGCGGGACCTGGGGCTCATATCCCCGGAGCGGTGCCGCCGGGTGGAGGAGAAGTACGAGGCCGTGTCCCGGGAGATACGCCGCCTGGAGGGCGCCTTCGCGGCGCCGGGCCCGGAGCTAAATGAGTTCCTCGCCGCTAACGGCCAGCCCGCCGTGCGGACGGGCGTCTCCATGGCGGCGCTCATAAGGCGGCCCCAGCTGGGGTACGACGTGACGGCCCCCTTTGACAAAGCGAGGCCGGACCTACCATGGCAGGTCCGGCGCTCGGTGGAGATAGAACTTAAATACGCGGGGTACATTGAGCGGGCCCAGCGGGAGATACGGGAGTTCCGCCGCCTGGAGGAGAGGCGCATACCGGAGGACGTAGACTACAGCGCCATCCCCGGCCTCAGGCTGGAGGCCCGGGAGAAACTCGCCGCCATAAGACCCGTAAATCTGGGCCAGGCGGGGCGCATCTCCGGGGTGAGTCCCGCGGACGCCGCGGCGCTCATGATCTACCTCGGGAGCCGGCGGGACTGAGGAAGGTCACTTCGTCACCAGCGGGGGAGGCGGCTCCACGGGCAGAGTGGCGTCAGGGGGCGGGTTGAAGGGCTCCGTCGTTATGGGGCCCTCGATCTCCACCGGTCCCGGGCTCGGGGAGGAGCCCACTAAGACGTCCCGTAGGTAGAGCGCCAGCTCCTTGAGGTCCTTGAGCGTGGGCGTGGAGATGAGGAGGCTCCGGAAGGCGTTGGGGACCTCCAGGTCCATGAGGTCCACCGAGCCGCTTCTGAGGGAGTAGAGGGCGCCCCCCTCCACCCGGTCCTGGAAGGACAGCATCCGCCACTCCTGGCCGCCCCCGGCGGGGTCCTGGGGCATGTCACCGGTGGCGATGACGGTGCCGCCGTTGATGTAGGTGCCGAGGTCCGAGTCAAGGCCGGAGTCCGGCGAGCCGGCTCTCGCGAAAGCGCGGACCGTGCCGCCGTTTATGACGATGTAGCCGTTGGAGTCTATGCCGTCGCCCTCCTGGCCCTCAGAGTTCACAGCGATATTGAGCTCGCCACCGTTTACGGTGGTGACGGAGACTCCGTCAGCGTTGGTGTTTATGCCGTCGTTGGCGGAGTCGATGTTTATGACGCCCCCGTTGATGGTGAGGTGGAGCTCGCTGTCCAGACCCTCGTTCCCGGCGCTTATGTTGAGGACGCCGTCGGAGCCGGAGACGTTCATGCTCATCCTGGAGTAGACCGCCCCGTCATACTTGTGGAGCTTTTCGCCGGTGTCGGGGTCCAGGATCTTTGAGACATAGGAGCCGCTGACGGAGTTCTCCGTGCCGTCGGAGATCAGGATGTTGGCGCCCGCCTTTGAGGTGTCCACCGTCTGGCCGCCGCCGGACTCCGGGCCGCACTCATAGACGTTGTAGAATATGATGGCCGGCGCCACGGAGCAGGCGATGTTCACGCCCCGGAGCTCCAGGGACACCACGGCGTTGGGGTCGCTGCGGGCGTCCTCGCCCAGGTCCACGGCTATCTGTCCCCGGGGGAACTCGCCGGATATGACGTATGTCCCGGGGGCGCTTATGTGGAGCACCAGATGCGACCGGGCCTCATCCTCGCTGTGGGCGTCATCCTCGGAGCCCTCGCCGTAGCCCGCACCCTGGCCGGACATGTAGTAGACGATGTCCCGGGCCACATAGGCCGGGGAGGCGGGGTCCTCGCCCAGGGGCTCGCCGTTAAGCGAGACACCGTCGGGCGAGAGGACAATCTGGGCGGCATCTTCGCCGCTGTCCGTCCCGCCGGAGGGGGTGTTGACGTTCCCGCCGGCGCTGGGGTCTCTATCGTCCTGGGGCGCGTCCCCCTCAGTGCCGGAGGCGGCGCAGCCCGCAAGCATGCTCACCACCAGGGCGAACACCAGAATGAGAGATATCTTTTTCATTTTAGGGGCCTCCTTTCTAAGCTTTACGTCTATTTAGACTGCGCCGCCGTGAAAAAGTTCCCGTAGAGTTTTTGGCGAACTAAAAAAGGACAGGAGAGATCGTTCGTTTTCTATTGAAATAATCACGCCTTCGTGATATGCTTTAGCCAACTTCTTCGCGGGGGTGTGACGATGGCGGTTAGCTACAAGAAATTGTTCCATTTGATGATCGAGAAAAATATTACCAATACTGATCTGCAAAAACGCGCCTGTTTCTCCGCCAACATCGTGACTCGAATGAAAAGAGAACAGTATATCTCATTAGAAAGTATAGAGGGCATATGCCGCGCTTTAGGTTGCGGTGTGGATGATATCTTAGAATTTATTCCTGATGATATGGAGGAAAAAGAAAATGGCTGATACAAGCAGAGCACAGGAACGGGAAGAATTACACAAGGCGATCTGGAGCATTGCTGACGATCTGCGCGGAAGTGTAGACGGTTGGGATTTTAAGCAATATGTCCTGGGCACCATGTTTTACCGATATATTTCCGAGAACTTGACAAATTATATCAACGAGGGCGAGCATGCTGCCGGTGACGCTGATTTTGATTACAGTAAATTGAGTGATGAAGTCGCGGAAACTGCCCGGGCGGACATGGTGCAGGTGAAGGGCTTTTTCATCCTTCCGTCTGAACTTTTCTGCAACGTACTGAAAAGGGCTGCCGACGACGAGAACCTGAACGAGACGCTGGAAAGTGTGTTTCATCATATCGAGAACTCGGCCAAGGGCAGCGGGAGCGAGGACGACTTCAAGGGCCTATTTGAGGATATCGATGTGAATTCCAATAAGCTGGGCGCGACGGTACCCAGACGCAACGAGCGGCTTGTAAAGCTGCTCAATGGCGTTGCGGATATGAAATTGAGCTATAAGGACAACTCCATCGACGCCTTTGGAGACGCCTATGAATTCCTGATGGGCATGTACGCATCAAACGCCGGGAAATCCGGCGGCGAATATTTTACGCCTCAAGAGGTGTCGGAACTGCTGACGCGCCTCGCTCTGGTGGGGAAGACCGAGGTCAACAAGGTGTACGATCCAGCGTGCGGCTCCGGGTCGCTGCTATTGAAAGCGGCTAAGATCCTTGGAAGGGATAACATTCGGCAGGGGTTCTTTGGACAGGAGATCAATCTCACCACCTACAATCTCTGCCGGATCAACATGTTCCTGCATGATATCGGCTATGAGAAATTCAGCATCGCCAATGAGGACACCTTGACAGCGCCCCAACACTGGGACGAAGAACCGTTTGAGGTAATTGTTTCAAATCCCCCTTACTCCATCAAATGGGCGGGGGATGAAGATCCGTTGCTGATCAACGATCCGCGCTTTTCACCTGCCGGTGTGCTGGCACCGAAGTCAAAAGCGGATATGGCCTTTATTATGCACAGCCTCTCTTGGCTTGCGGCAAACGGCACAGCCGCCATTGTCTGTTTCCCCGGTATCATGTACCGCGGCGGCGCGGAACAGAAGATCCGCAAGTACCTCATTGACAACAACTACATCGACTGCGTGATACAACTTCCCGCCAACCTGTTCTTCGGTACCAGCATCGCCACCTGCATCATGGTGCTGAAAAAGTCAAAAAAGGAACACAGCACGCTCTTTATCGACGCCTCCAAGGAGTGCGTCAAAGTCACGAACAACAACAAGCTGACAGAGGAGAATATCGCCCGCATCGTGGATACATTCACCCGCCGGGCGGAAGAAACACACTTCTCCCATTTGGCAGGTTACGATGAGATCGTTGGGAACAACTACAATCTCTCCGTCAGTACATATGTAGAGCAGGAGGACACGCGGGAGAAGATCGACATTGTGAAACTGAACGCTCAGATAGAAGAAATCGTTGCCCGTGAACAGGTGCTAAGGGATGAGATCGCGAAGATAATCGCGGAAATCGAGGTGGGATGATGAGCAGGCTGGAGCAGTTGATTCAAGAGCTTTGCCCGAAAGGGGTGGAATACAAAACTTTAGGTGATATTGCAATAGATATATTTCGCGGATCGGGGATTACACGCGAACAGATTACCGAGGAAGGAGTGCCCTGTGTTCGCTATGGTGAAATTTACACAACATATGGCGTTTGGTTCGATAAATGCGTTTCTCATACTGACGTTAAACAAATACCAAATAGGAAGTATTTTGAATATGGAGATATTCTTTTTGCCATTACAGGCGAGAGCGTTGAAGATATAGCAAAATGTTGCGCCTATGTCGGACATGAAAAATGTTTGGCCGGTGGCGATATTGTTGTCCTAAAACACAATGAAAATCCTAAATATCTCGCTTATGCTTTGTCAACAACAAATTCACAAATGCAAAAGAGCAAAGGTAAAGTGAAAAGCAAGGTGGTACATTCTAGTGTGCCTGCAATTCGCGAGATTCAAATTCCCGTCCCGCCTCTCCCTGTACAGCGTGAAATTGTCCGTATTCTGGACAAATTTACGGAACTCGCGGCGGAACTCGCGACAGAACTCGCGACGGAACTCGCGGCAAGAAAACAACAGTATGAATATTACCGTGACTTTATCATTGATAATACAACTACTGAATCGACAATGGTGTCACTTGCAGAACTGGGAAGGTGGTCAGGCGGTAAAACGCCATCTATGGCGGAACCCGAATTTTGGAATGGGGGAACTATACCATGGATTTCATCAAAGGATATGAAGGTATCTACACTTAGAGATACGCAGGAGCATATAACAAAGAGAGCTTTATCCGATGCGTCTATGACATTATATCCTGCTGATTGCATTGCCATTGTCACACGCTCTGGCATATTAAAACATACTTTTCCAGTTGCGTATGTTCCGTTTGAAACAACGGTGAATCAGGATATAAAGATTCTTATTCCAAGAGTCGGTGTATTGCCGAGGTATGCTTTTCATGTTATTCAAGGGAAAGGACCAGATATACTTTCTAAAACGAAAAAGCAAGGTGGAACAGTTGACTCGTTAGAGTTTCAGAAAGTATTAGACTATAAAATACCATTACCATCTCTGGCCATACAGGAACGTCTGGTTAGGGTTTTAGATAACTTTGAAACTATTTGCAACGACCTCAATATCGGTCTACCCGCCGAAATCGAAGCCCGGAAAAAACAATACGAATTTTACCGTGATGCCCTCTTGACATTCATGGAGACTGGCGGGACAATCCAGACAGACAGACAGACAGACAGACAGACAGACAGACAGACAGACAGACAGACAGACAGACAGACAGACAGACAGA
>CANQYW010000004.1 GCA_947628185.1 uncultured Oscillospiraceae bacterium | reverse complement strand
CACAGCATCCCTTACATTGTAGCACACGACCTTGGAGAGGGTCATTAAAAACTACTACTCTATAATACAAGGACGGCAAGGTCTGTGGAAAATAGTAAATTTGTGCTCTTTGACGGGGCTATGGGTACCCAGCTCCAGGCCCGGGGACTCAAGGGGGGCGATATACCGGAGCTCCTTAACTTAACAAAACCCGATATCGTGCGGGAGGTCCACAGGGCCTACGTGGAGGCGGGGGCGGAGGTCATAACCGCCAACACCTTCGGCGCAAACTCCAAAAAGCTTGGCGGGAAGGCCGGGGTGGAGGAGGTGGTCTCCGCCGCCGTCAGCATCGCCCGTTCCGCCGGGGCGAGGAAGGTCGCCCTTGATATCGGCCCCACCGGCTCACTTCTGGAGCCCATGGGACAGATGAGTTTCGAGGAAGCATATGGGCTATTCCGCGAGGTCGTGCTGGCCGGGGAGAGGGCCGGGGCGGACCTCGTGGTCATTGAGACAATGTCCGACCTTCTGGAGGCCAAGGCGGCGCTCCTGGCTGTCAAGGAGAACTCCGGCCTCCCGGCCTTCGTCACCATGACGTTCGCGAAGGACGGCAGGACGTTTTTGGGGGTGAGCCCCAAGATAGCCGCCATAACCCTCTCATCGCTGGGGGCGGACGCCGTCGGGATAAACTGCTCCTTGGGCCCCCAAGAGACGGAGCCATTTGTCCATGAGATGCTCCTCTGGTCCAAGGTGCCGGTGATGGTCCAGCCCAACGCAGGACTGCCGGACGCCACGAGCGGGGAGACGGTCTACCACGTGACGCCCGAGGAGTTCGCCGCCTCCCTTGGACATATGCTGGACATGGGCGTAACGATAGCTGGCGGCTGCTGCGGTACGACGCCGGAACATATTAGGCTCTTAAAAAGGGAGATGGACTGCCGTACCCCAAGACCCCGTGAGATACCCAGGTACACCGCTTTTACCAGCGGCCAGCGATGTGTGACTCTCAAGGAATCCATCGCCGTCATCGGCGAGCGCATCAACCCCACCGGGAAGAAGAGAGTAAAGGAGTCGCTGCGCCGGGGTGATTTTGACTATATCCTAAACGAGGCGATATCCCAGGAGGAGGCGGGTGCCGACCTCCTTGACGTAAACGCCGGACTCCCGGAGATAGACGAACCGGCGGTGCTGGAGAGGCTCACGAAGAGCATACAGGCAGTCTCGCCGCTCCCGCTGCAGATAGACAGCTCCGACCCCGCCGCGATAGAGCGGGCGTGCCGCGTCTACTGCGGGAAACCCATAATAAACTCCGTGAACGGAAAGCGGGAGGTGCTTGAGTCGATACTCCCGATAGCGAAGAAGTACGGGGCGGCTGTTGTGGGGCTCACGCTCGATGAGGATGGTATCCCGGAGCGGGCGGAGGACCGGCTCAAGATCGCGGAGAGGATAATTGCCGCGGCGGAGGAGTACTGCGTCCCCCGCGAGGACGTTCTCATAGATTGCCTGGTCCTGACTGTGTCCACGAACCAGTCCATGGCCCGGGAGACACTTCGGGCAGTACGGCTCGTGAGGGAGCGGCTGGGGGTGAACACCGTCCTGGGGGTCAGCAATATTAGCTTTGGCCTCCCCGCAAGGGAGATCGTGAACTCCACGTTCCTTGCGGCGGCACTGTCCTCCGGCCTCACGCTGCCAATATTGAACCCCATGTCCCGCCGTTACATGGAGGTGGTGGACGCCTGGCGGGTCCTCTCCGGAGAGGACGAGGGCTCAGCCTGTTTCATCGAAAAACACGCGAACGTCCCCGTAAAGCAGGAGACGCCGCCGCAGACCATCTCTGGCGACATGGATATAACGGACATTGTGCTCTCAGGCCGGAAGATGCTCATTTGCGATGCGGTCCGGGGGGCCCTCCGGGATCGGAGCCCCATGGATGTTATAAATAGTCTGCTCATCCCCGCTATAAACGCCGCTGGGGACAAATTCGAGAGGGGTGAATTTTTCCTCCCCCAGCTCATGGCGTCGGCGGAGACTGTGAAACTGGGCTTTGATGTCATAAAGGAGGCGGCGAAGACCGGGGAGGTCCTTGTAAAGGGGAAGATACTTCTCGCCACTGTAAAGGGGGATATCCACGATATAGGCAAGAACATCGTGAAGATGCTGCTCTCAAATTACGGCTACGAGGTGATAGACCTCGGTAAGGACGTGCCGCCGGAGCTCGTGGTGGAGACGGCAAAACGGGAGAATATAAAGCTCATTGGGCTCTCGGCGCTCATGACCACGACGGTAAAGGGCATGGCGGAGACTATAAAACTCCTGCGGGATTCCGGCGTGGAGGCGAAGGTCATGGTGGGCGGCGCCGTCCTCAATGAGGAATACGCCAAAATCGTGGGGGCCGATTTCTACGCAAAAGACGCCCAGGAGTCGGCGAGGATCGCCAAAATGGTTTTTGGCGAGTGACGTGAATAGAAGGACATTTTTTAGCAAAAAAGGGCTGTGAAAAGAGATGTTTTACGGTCTCTTTCACAGCCCAAACTATTTAGCGTCTACACTCTTACTTATCGAAGGAGGGGTTCATAACGTAGACATTCCGCTGGTCCAGTTTTTCCGTGGTCTTGCGAAGTGCCTCGCCGAAACGCTGGAAGTGCACGATCTCGCGCTCCCTGAGGAACCGCATGACGTTGTTGACGTCCGGGTCGTCGGAGAGCCTCAGAATGTTCTCATACGTGGTGCGGGCCTTCTGCTCCGCACCCATGTCCTCCGTGAGGTCGGTTATGGCGTCGCCCTTCACGCCGATAGTCGCGGCGGTCCAGGGCGTGCCGGAGGCGAACTGCGGGTACACACCGGCGGTGTGGTCCACGAAGTAGGTGTCAAAACCAGACTTCTTTATCTCCTCCATGGACATCTCCCTCGTGAGCTGGTGGATGACTGCGGCAACTATCTCAAAATGTCCCAGCTCCTCCACGCCTATGTCGGTGAGCAGTCCGCGCAGCTCCGGGTAGGGCATGGAGTAGCGCTGGCTGAGATACCTCAGAGACGCCGCCAACTCGCCGTCGGGACCGCCATACTGGCTGATGATGAACTTCGCGAGGGCGGGATTGGGGTTTGCTATTTTAACGGGGTATTGCAGACTTTTTACGTAGGAAAACATTATTTCTTACCCGTCCTTTCATCGTATTCCCAGGGCCAGGGGCCGTCGACCCAGCTGTAGCAGTCTGCGAGCTCAACATCGGTGATATTCAGGGGGCCGTACAGCTTTACATACCTGCGGTGGCCCTCGCGCTCAAGAGCTATGGTCTCCTGCAGGGCTTTCAGCGCCTCGCGGTCGCCCTTGTGGGTGTCGAGGTAGAGCTGCAGCTCCTTTATGATGAACCACAGTGCCATAAGCTCCCCGAGGGGCGTACCGGCGTAGGGGTTGGACTTATTGATGATGTTTTTGAAAGGGAGATCGAGGCCCGGGAAGAGTGTCCCGCGGGTCAACGCCTCGCAGCCCTCGTACATAGGCGGGTTCTCCTGCTGCATGGGCGTCCAAGCGGTGGCCAGAGGCGCGCAATCGGGGAGATAACCGCACTTGTAGCCGCAGGCGCCCTCGGCGGGGACGTCGCGTTTTAAACTATCCAATTTATTTCCTCCATTCAGGGATACATCGGTGTATCCATGCCATTATATGTTTATGGTACGCCGTGTGCCAATGGATGGTGGAACAAAAATACCCGGCGCGACTGTCCGCGCCGGGCACTTGTCATGTCAGCAAGATCACTATGAGATATATAATCGCCGCGCAAAATCCGGAGCCAAAAAGCAATAGGCTGAAGGATACACTGGCGGATATCCTTTGCGCCGCCCGGTTGCGGTGGGGGTGGGGGAGGAAGGAGCCGGGGGCGTAGTCCTCCTCGTTGCGCTCGGGGATGGGCAGGGGCCTCAGGAGCGTCAATTTGAGAAGGGCCACCAGCCCGTCTGTCAGTTTATCAAGGACCCTCAGCACCAGGGCGCTGACAAAGGGGATGACTTTCTCCACTATCGGCCTCAAGAGCAGATTCTCCAGGTCCAGCACAGGCGGCCAGAGGTTTACATAAATCTTGTCACCGCTCTCATCCCGCCGCATGAGGACGCCGCGTATGAGAGTGAGGTAGACTGCCGCGCCGATGGCGAGGGATATCGCGGCACCTTTTAAGTTGGTGAGGCTGAACCATGCTATGGTGTGCGCCGGAGACTCACCGGCCATAAAGCTCTGGGAGAGCTCCGCTATACCCGCCATGAACCTGCCCGGCGCCATGCCGAAGAGTGGCAGTAACAGGGATGGGACGCCGATTGCGACGACGGTCCTCACGCCGTAGTACGGCCTCTTTTCGGAGTATTCCGGTTTCCTGGGCCTCTCAATGAAGATAGCCACGTAGAGTTTCGTCATGTACGCCGCTGTGAGTCCGCCGCTTATGAGGAATATCCACTCCACGGCGTGGAAGAGGGCGGCAGGAGAGCCGGAACCCTCCAACAGTTCTATATATTCGACTATGCTCTCGTGCAGGAGCGTCTTGCTTATATAACCGCTCCAGAGGGGCACGCCTGTGATGGCCAGAGCACCCATGAGAAAGGCGGCGTTCAAAAATGGTTTGTTCCTGCCCCACCCACGGATGGCGTTGAGGTCCAGCTTGTGTAGATTCATATAGACGACACCGGCGCACATAAAGAGGACGAGCTTTATTAGCGAGTGGTTCACCATGTGGAGCACGGTGCCCCAGACCGCGAGGGAATTCTCCTCGCCCAGCAGTCCCTGCATACCGATGCCCACGAGGATGAATCCGATCTGGGACATGGACGAGCAAGCCAGTGTCCTTTTGAGGTCGATGGAGAATAGCGCTATGAATGCCCCCAGGAACATGGTGACGACGCCCAGCGCCAGCACGGCGAGACCCCAGGCGGCGTCGTGGAGGAACACCCTACTGGAGATGACGAGGATCCCAAACACCCCGGTCTTCGTCAGTATGCCGGAGAGCAGCGCCGAGGCCGGGGCGGGGGCCACGGGGTGGGCCTTCGGCAGCCAGATGTGCAGGGGGAACATCCCGGCCTTGGCCCCAAAGCCCAGCAGTATTAGAGTTCCGGGGAGGTAGAGGGATTTGAGGGCCGCGCCGCTGGCGGCGTCCCTGAGTTCCCCGAAACTCAGCGTCCCCAGTGTGTTATAGAGCATGAAGAGGCCCATGAGCATCGACATACCGCCTATAACAGCCACGGCGATGTAAGTCTCGCCCGCCCGCATCGCGGCGGGGCTCTCGTCATGGATGACGAGGACGTAGGAGGTGAAGGACATTATCTCAAAGAAGATGAAGGTGGTGAAGAGGTCGTCGGAGATGAGCACTCCGACGGTGGCGCCCAGCGTCAGGAGGTTCATGAGATAATACCTGTTGCGGTTCCTGTAGTGGGACAGGTACTCACCGGAGAAGAGCGTTGTCATCATCCACATGAGCGCCGCGATGGAGGCGTAGACGGCCCTGAAACCATCAAGCCTGAAACTGAGCCCCAGGCCGCAGACGCGGGGTATTGATATATGGAATTCCTGACCTCCGGCGACGGCAGCGAACAGCGCCGCCGCAATAATGAACTCGGCGATGCCGGTGGCGGAGGCAAAGGCGTCGCGGGCCGGTTTGCTCCGGCGGCCTATTAGGTAGGAGATGCCCGCGCCAAACATTGGCAGGAGCACCAGCACCGGAAGAACGTAATTTCCCATTAGGCTTTCACCTCCATTTCAGAATTCGCAGTTAGCCACGCGCTCCAGGAGGCCCAGGAGCCCGGAGGAGCCCATGCCCAGGATGAGCATCATGGCGCAGAGGATAATAAGCGGGGCCTTCATATAGGCGTTGGGGTCGGAGACGGCGGCAAGATCGTCACCCGGCTCCCTGAAGAATGCGTTCACCACGGGCGTGAAGAGGTACGCCGCCGTGAGCATGGCGGAGATGAGCAGCGCCGCGACGCCGATGGTGGGCAGTACCCCGCCGGAGGCGATGGCGGCCTCCGCAAGTCCCCATTTGCTCAAAAATCCGGGCAGCAGGGGTATGCCCACGAGGGCCATTGAACCCACAGTGAAGGCCCCGAAGGTGACGGGCATCTTCCGGCCGATGCCGTGCATCTCAGGAAGGTACTCCTTGTGCGCCCTGTACATCACAGCGCCGGCGCAGAAGAATAGGGTGATCTTCATAACTCCGTGGAACAGCATGTGGGAGAGGGCCGCCGAGAGCCCGGCGGGGGTCATGAGGGTGACGCCAAAGATGATGTAGGAGAGATTGCTGACTGTGGAGTAGGCGAGGCGGCGCTTGATGTGCTGTTCCCGCAGGGCCATTGCGGAGCCGAAGACGATAGTGAAGGCGGCAAAGGCCATCGCCACGTCCTGGGCGTAACTGCCGCGTATGACGTTTAGGTCGAAACCGTAGAATGTGACACGCATTATGGCAAATACGCCGGCCTTGACCACCGCCACCGCGTGGAGCAGGGCGGTCACCGGTGTGGGGGCGACGCCGGCCGAGGGCAGCCAGCCGTGGAAGGGGAATATGGCGGCCTTCACGCCAAATCCGAAGAAGGCCAGGAGATACCCGGCTCTCACGAGCTCCCGGTTCACGAAACTGCTGACGGGATAACCGCCGTAGACGAACTCCAGGCTCTCATTCCCCAGGTTATAGAGTATGGCAAGGCCCATGAGCGCGGACGCCGCGCCGCCGATGGAGTACCCGAGGTACTTTAACCCGGCTCTTATGGAGCGGTTGTCGCCGGAGTGCATCACCAGCGGGACGGTCACCAGCGTCAGGAGCTCGTAGAAGAGGTAGAGCGATATGAAGTTTGCGCTGAAAGCTATGCCCAGGGTGATGCCGTAGGTGGCGGTGTAGAGGGCGAAGAACCTGTCGTCATTGCCCTCGTGCTTTATATACTCAAAGGCATAGACACTGGCCAGCGGCCACAGCACCGCCACCAGTCCTCCGAAGATGGAGGAGAGGCCGTCAAAGCGCAGAGAGATTGTGAGACTCCCGTCAAACCGGACGAGCGTGAAGACCCCCTGGGGCCTTGAGATGAGCAGCAGGAGCACGAGGAGCGAGTTTAACGTCACCGCAGATATGACGAATACCTCCCGGGCAGAGCGCTTTTTGAATCTCAGCAGCGGCACTGAGACCCCGGCAAGTATGGGCAGCAGGACAATAAACAGCAAAAGTATGTTCATATCTCCGCCTCCTCAAAATAACGCCGATACGGCGGGGCCGATAAATTCAATGACCGGCGTGGGATAGATCCCTATAATGACGGTGAGGGCGGCGAGAATGACGAGGGGCGCCCGCATGTACCATGTGGGCTCTCTGCTATCTAAGGAGCCGTAGTCGAAGTCCTCGCCGGGGAAGAAACCTTTTATGGTTATCGAGAAGAGGTACCCCGCCGTGAACAACGCGGAGACGATAAGCACCGCCGGGCCCAGCCAGGATATCACCGGTATACCGCTCATAAGCGACCCCTGGGAGAGGTACCACTTGCTCACAAATCCCCCAAGTGGCGGTATTCCCACGAGGCCCAGGGAGGCTATGGTGAACGACCACATGACCCAGGGCATGCTCTTGCCTATGCCCCGCAGCTCCCGGACGTCTGTCTTGCCGGTCTTATGGATTATGGCGCCGGCGGAGAGGAAGAGATCATTTTTTATGACCGCGTGGCACACCACATGGAGCATGGCGCCCAGAAGGGCCGTGGGCTCCAGGAGGAATAGGCCGAACAGCACATAGGAGACCTGGCTCACAGTGGAATACGCGAGACGGCGCTTGAGGACCTTCTCCTTATAGGCGAGTACCGAGCCTAAGAGTATCGTTGTCAGGGCGAGCCCCAGGAGGGCATACTGGGCCCAGGTGCCGCGTATCAAATCGGGCCCCACCACAAAGTATATGACCCTCAGTATAGCGAGGACGCCGGCCTTCGTGATGATACCGGAGAGGAGGGCCGAGGCCCCGGCGGGCGCCTCCGGGTGAGCCGTGGGGAGCCACGCCTGCAGCGGGAACATACCGGCCTTGGCGCCAAAACCGAGTACAGCCAGGAACGTGACGGCGATGAGCGCCCCCTCGTGTCCGGCGGCCTTCACGGGGTCGAGAGTCCCGCCGGGGACGAACTCGGTGGAGACGCCGAAGTGCCCCATGAAGAAGAAACCCAGGAGCCCGAGGCACGCCCCGAAGATGGAGTAGTATAGGTACTTTAGCGCGGCGGCCCTGGCCTTGTCCGTGCCGTTATGCAGGACCAGCGGCACACTGAGGAGCGTCATGAGCTCGAAGGAGAGGTACATGGTGAGGTAATTGGCCGCGAAGGAGAGCGCCATAAGGGCCCCCTCGGTGAGGAGGAAGAAGGCGTAGTAGCGGGTGAGGTGCTCCTCGTCCTCCATGTACTCGTGGGAGAAGATACCCGACATGAGCCACATAACGGCGACGAGAACGGATATCACCACTCCGAATCTGTCCGGCCTCAGGGTGAGGGAGAGGGAGGAGGTGAGGCTCAGAATTTTAAGTCCGTCCTTTGCGAGGGCCGCGCACAGGACCGTGAAGACGAGCTCCAGCGCGAGGGAAACCGGGACGAAGAAATCCATGGCGCCGCGGTTTTTGAGCGTGGGGCAGACCGTGAGGAGTATAGCGCATGCCGCCGGGAAGAGGACCGGTACCAGGAGAAGATAGTTTATATCCATGATGACCCTCCTATATCCCGAACATCCCAAGGCCCTCGCGGATGGCGTCCACGAAGAACCGTGAGAAGGAGCCAAAGCAGATATTCGCTATGATAAACGCCGTCATCGCGAAGGTGTAGTCAAACCTGGGCTGTATCCGCACGTCCGCAAATTTGCCGTCGGTGCGGGGGGAGAAGATGTTGAACACCGCCGGGATGTAGTACATGGCGTTGAGGATAGTGCTGATGATGAGCGCGGCCACGGCTATGACCATCCTGGGGGTCGTGGAGGTGAGTGCCCCCTCGGCCAGGTGGAACTTCGTGACGAACCCGGCGAAGAACGGTATGCCGATCATGGACATGGCGCCCACGGTGAAGGCCACACCCCCCAAGGGGTCCCGCCGGCCGGCGCCGCGCATGTCAGCCATGGCCTTGCTGCCGCCGGACACCTGCATGAACCCACCGGCGGCGCAGAAGAGCATGGGTTTTGTTATGGCGTGGGCAATTATCTGTATGCAGGCGGCGGCCATGCCGGCCTCGGTGTTGAGGCCAATGCCCACATATATATACCCCACCTGCGCCACTGATGAGTAGGCCAGCATCCGCTTGAGGTCCCGCTCCCTCAACGCGGCGACGGAGCCCAGGACCATCGCCAATATGCCGAACACAAAGAGAAAGTCCTCCATGCGCTCGGAGACTATTATCTCAAAGCCGAATATCCTGTAGATTATCTTGATGAGCACGATGATATAGCCCTTGAGCACAAGGCCAGAGAGCACGGCGCTGGAGGCGGAGGTGGCGTTGCTGTGGGCGTCGGGCAGCCAGCTGTGGAAGGGGAAAAGAGCGCTCTTTACGGCCAGCCCCACAGAGAAGAGCCCTATTATAACGGTGAGGGGCAGGGAATAGGTGCCCTCGCGGAAAATTTCCCGCACCTCACGGCCGATGTCCTCCATGAGGAGGTGGCCGGTTATGCCGTAGAGCGTGACCACGCCCAGAAGGAATAGGCCGGACCCCAGGAGGCTCATTATGAGGTATCTCGTGGTGGCCACGAGCGTCGCCCCCGAGCTCTTTAGCATGACGAGGGCGCAGGAGGCCATAGTGTTTATCTCAACGAACACGTAGGCGGTGAATAGGTCGTTTGTGTATATGAGGGCGAACAGGGAACTCATGAGCAGGGAGATCATGGTGAAATATAGGTTCGTCTTCTCCGCGTCGCAGTCCTCAAAGATGTGGCTCATGCCGCCGAGGATCGAGCAGAGCATGACGCCGGAGAAGAACGTGGCCATCAGTGCCTCCAGGACTCCCACCCGTATCTCGTTGCCCCAGGGGGCGCTCCACCGGCCCATGTAGTAGATGTAATACTCCCCACTCTGGAGTGTGTAGGCGAGAGTCGCCGCGGACATCAAAAACGAGGCGGTGAGCCAGGCGATGCAGAGCCGCTTCGCGCCGTTGCCGTGAAAGACCGCGCAGAACACGCCGCAGGTGAGGCTGAACACTATGGTTATAAATGGAAAATTCTGTACAAGCTCCATCAATCCCGCCCCTTTCGGGAGAGATATGTTATCTCATCTATGTCGAGTGTGTGGTACCTGTCGTAGAGGCGGCATGTCAGGGCCAGGAGAAACGCCGTCACGCTGACGGACACCACAATGCCGGTGAGCACAAGACCTGTGGGGATGGGGTTTACATAATGTGACGGGTCCGTGTCGCCATTCACTATGACAGGCGCTATGCGCCCCGCGATATACCCCTTGGAGGCCAGGAATAGATAGATGGCGCTGTCCATGAAGTTAAAACCGATTATCTTCTTCAGTAGGTTCCTCTGCATCAGCAGCGTTGTGAACCCGACGCCGAAGAGTATCACCGCGGCGGTCTCATAGTAATTTATGAATAGATTGGAGAGCATTTACATACCTCCCTTACGGAATAACGTGTAGAAACAGTAGAGCGTGCAGGCCACCTCAAATCCCACCGCCACGTTTATCGGCAGGATGATGCCGCCGCTTATGATATTGCCGGGTATGCCAAGCCAGATGTGGTTATCGAGGCCATTCGCGCCCATGTAGATGAAGTACGCCATCAGGAGCGCGTAGATGGTGAGGCAGGTGGTCTTGACGATGTGGTAGACCTCCTCATTGAAGAACCTCTCCGTGCGGCGGAAACCGAAGGCCACGGAGTTGAGGATGAGCCCCGCGCCGATGAGCGCCCCGCCGGAGAACCCGCCGCCGGGGGAGGATGTGCCGTTCAGTATGACGTAGAGGCCGAAGATGAAGGCCATGGGGACCAGGAGCTTTGCCGCCTGGCGCAGGATTATATCCCCGTTGGGCTCAAACTCCATGTCCTTGCCGACATTCTCGGAGAGCCGGCCATGGCGCCTCGCGGAGGGGTCCACCCGGAGGAGTATTATGACGCTGCAGGCGGCGGTGAAGAGGACGTGGGCCTCGCCCAGGGTGTCGAATCCCCTGTAGGCGGATATCATGCCGGAGACGGCGTTGACGGTCCCCGTCTCCTCTATGGCCTTCGAGATGTACCGCGCCACAACCTCATTTACAGCGGGGTTGTCCGGGCTGCCGAAGGGCGGCAGGAAGACCACCACCGACAGCAGTACGCCGATGAGCGTGAGGCAGATTATAACAGCCGCCACCCGGTACACATTGTTGAATACCTCCAGGCCCTTCCTTGAGAACCAGAGCTCGACCCTTGTGTATACAGGCAGTTCGGTGTCCTGCACGGAGGTGAGCCAGCGGTTCTCGGGGCTGTCAGTATCCGGGACCTCAGGCTTATCGCCGCCCAAGCGGAGATCATCCTCGGTAAGGGACTCGCCCTCCACGAACCTACTTAATTTCGCGAATATGCCGTTACTTTTCATTCTTCTCCTCCTGCGGCTCGTCCTTCGCCACGCCCTCCGCTTTTATGGCGTGTATCTTTTTGAGCGTCGCAAAAAAGAGGAGGCTCGTGACGCCCGCGCCCACGGCGGCCTCTGTTATGGCCAGATCCGGCGCCTCAAGCGTCAGCCACACCACGCTCATGACTATGCTGAAACTCATGTAGATCACGATGGACGTCAGCAGATTCTTTGTGAGGCTCACCGATATGGCGCAGACTATGAGGAACGATAGGAGTATACCTTCTAAGAGTGTCATTTCTTGTTCTCCTCTCCGCCCTGTCCCTGCTGGTAGTGCCGCCGCAGGGCCTCGCGCTTTATGTCCACGCTGTAGTTCTCAAAGCCCTCCTCGTCAGTGGGGAGACGCGACTCGCTGATATAGCGCCCGTTGGATATCTCCATGAGCATTATGAGGTGGCTTGAGACGGGGCTGGTCAGCCAGATGAGCGCCACAACTATTATGAACTTCAGCGTCACGGCGTTGAAACCGTTGTAGAGGCTGATGCCGGAGATTATGCCCAGGAGCCCCAGGGTGTCGCCCAGGGCCGCAGAGTGCATACGGTTCAGGGCGAACTTAAAGCGGTAATTCCCCACGATGGAGCTCACAAAGAAAAAGAGCCCAAATAGGAGGCACCCGGTGCCGAGAATGAAACGGACCCAGTTCATGATCATGACGTTTTCTTCCTCCTCCTCTGCCTGCCGTTCCTGCCGGCGGCTATGTTCTCCTTGTTAATCCTGTCCCGTTCGCGGCTCTTTCTCTGGTTGTCCCGCCACTCCCGGTACACGCCGATGTCCATCTTCGTGAGCACCGCCACGGAGAGGAAACTGAACATGGCGTATATTATGGCGATGTCCGCCAGCCAGTTCTCGTTGAGCCTGAGCGTGAGGCAAACTATCACGCACACGGCCTGTGTGCCTATCATGTTGACACCGATGATCCTGTCAGACATCCTGGGGCCTATAATGGTCCGAAGGAACGTAGCTAAGATGCACGCCGAGAGCACCACCATGGAGCAGGTCATCACAGATGGCGCTAACGTCTCAAGAGGGTTCACTTCTTCTCCTCCCATCTCTCTATGGCCCTCACGAAGGAGCTGGAGCCGAGCCCCTGGGCCATGGACTCATCGAGGCAGTGTACAAGGTACTCCCCGTCCTTGAGGCTGCCGGTTATCGTACCGGGCGTCATGGTGATGCAGTTTGCCAGCATCGCCTGGCCGGCCTCGGTGGTGATGTTCTCGGGCTTAAATCTCGCGACTATCGGTCGCGGCGTCTTGCCCCGGTAGATGTAGGGGAGGAGGGCGAAGGCGGATTTGAAGATCTCACCCACCAGCACCGGGAGTATCCTCACGAGCCTGAGGAGCCTCTTCATGTGGTACTTATCGCGCTCTATGCTGTAGTGCATGAACTTACAGCAGAAGACAAAGAGCGCCCCCGATATGATGACGCCGAAGATGGCGACCTCCCAGTTGAGCTTGGAGTTCAGCGCGACCCACACGATGAAAAAGAGTATAAACAAACAAAACCGCCTCCCTTATTTTTCATCCGCACTATTTTATGACTATTGGCCCCTGTTGTAAACACTCAAAACTCACGAAAAATAGGTGCATATAATCGAATTTTAGTTATTATTTTGGTTGGACGCCTCACAGTAAAAATCGACTCATATAGTATTTCCACTGGAAAAGAGACGCAATATGTGTTATATTGAGGAAGAGACATAGAAAAGCCCCTCCCCGAATAGTCTTTTTCGGAAGGGGAGTGGTAACTTGAAAAACGCTTTCTGGTTCAAGCTGGCGCTAACTGGGTGCATCATCGCGGCGTTCGCCGTTATCGGTGTTTCGGAGGGGCTGAAAGCCCGGCCGGCAGCGGCGGAGCCCGCCTGCGCCATCCGGCGCAACGCCCGGACGCTTATAATCGACCCCGGCCACGGCGGCGCCGACGGCGGGGCGGTTTCGGTCACAGGTAGGTGCGAGAGCGGCATAAACCTCGAGATCTCCCTAAAGCTCCGGGACATTGCCGGGCTCTATGGGGTCGTCCCGGTGATGACGAGGGACACCGAGGACATAGACTACCCCGAGAGCGCCACCACCATCAGAGCGAAGAAGGTCGCCGACCAGCGCGCCAGGGTGGAACTCATAACCTCCATCGACAACGCCGTCCTCCTCAGTATCCACCAGAACAACTTCACGAGCCCCGGGCCCCGCGGCAGCCAGGCGTTTTTCGCGGGGACGGAGGGCAGCGAGGAATTTGCTACGCTGATACAGGGACTCCTACAGGAGCACCTCTCGCCATCGAGCCGTACAGCCACAAGGATAGGCAGCACCATATTTCTAATGAATGCCGTGGAGTGTCCCGCGGTGCTCATAGAGTGCGGGTTCCTCTCAAACCCGGCGGAGGCGGCGCTTTTGGAGGACGGGGGATACCAGGTAAAATTGGCAGCATTGATATTCGGAGGGTACATGCAGTTTATAGGTTGACATAATTTGCAGATTTACATAACATAATAAGTGGGTTTACATAATTGTTAATTAGTTAACATAATTCAAAATGTCCCAATTAGAAATTTACATAATACATGTGGTTTACATAACTGGAGGCACGAATGAAGGCGAAGTCGATATTTTACTGCACGGAGTGCGGCAACGAATACCCCAGGTGGATGGGCCAGTGTCCGGCCTGCGGGTCCTGGAACACGCTTGTGGAACAGCCCGTCCAGAAGGAGGATAAGCGCCCACAGAAACCCGCCTCCGCCGCGGCCCCTCGCGGCAATAAAAATCCGGTGAGGCTCCGGGAGGTCAGCGGCGCGCAGGAGTTGAGGTTCCCGACGGGTATGGGCGAACTTGACAGGGTCCTGGGCGGCGGTGTTGTCCGGGGCTCCCTGGTGCTGGTGGGCGGCGCGCCGGGCATCGGAAAATCGACGCTGCTTTTACAGATCTGCGAGTATATCGGCAGTTCCCACAGCATACTCTACGTCACCGGCGAGGAGTCCGAGCGCCAGCTCAAGTCCCGGGCGGACAGGCTCTCGGTCACCACCGATAATCTTCTGGTCTTGTCGGAGACAAACCTCACGGATATACTTGACGCCGCCGAGGAGGCGGAGCCGGAACTTTTGATAATCGACTCCATACAGACGCTCTACTCCTCGGAGCTCACCAGCGCGCCGGGCAGCGTCGGACAGGTGAAGGAGTGTACGCTGGCGCTCATGCGCCTCGCCAAGTCCAGCGGTGTCACCGTATTTGTGATAGGTCACGTGAACAAGGCGGGCGCCATAGCGGGCCCGAAGGTGCTGGAGCATATGGTCGATTGCGTGCTATATTTTGAGGGCGAGCAATCCGCAAATTACCGCGTCCTGCGGGCGGCAAAAAATAGATTTGGCTCAACCAATGAGATCGGTGTCTTTGAGATGGTCCGGGACGGCCTCCGCGAGGTGCCGAACCCGTCGGAGATGCTGCTCTCCGGCAGGCCCCAGAATACGCCTGGCACCTGTGTGGCCTGCATCATGGAGGGCTCAAGGCCGGTCTTGGCGGAGATCCAGGCGCTGCTGACGCCCACAAGTTTCAACGTGCCGCGCAGGACATCAAATGGGCTTGACTACAACCGAGGGATGCTGCTCCTGGCGGTCTTAGAGAAACGCGGCGGCCTGAGGATCGGCAACTGCGACGCTTACGTAAATGTCATCGGCGGACTATACATAAATGAACCGGCGGCGGACCTGGCGGCGGTGCTGGCCATGGCGTCCAGCTTTAGGGACATACCGATACCTGACGACCTGGCGGCGTTTGGCGAGGTGGGTCTCACCGGTGAGCTCCGTTCGGCGGCCAACACAGAACAGCGCCTTAGTGAGATCGCGCGGCACGGATTTAAAAAAGTCATAATACCAAGATCGTCAAGGAATAGATTCAACGTGCCGGCGGACCTCAAGGTGTTCGAGGCCCGCAGTATCCGGGAGGCAATGGGCCTGTTGCTTGGGGTTTGAACCCCAGTTAAGCCTCCCCTGATTTGAACAAAATTTTTATTTTGTTCAATTATCCATGTGCTTTTTCCAAAGAACGCCTTTGCGAAAACCTTCCCCTCCCTGGTTTACTACTAATGAGGTGAAAATATGTCAGACTACAGGACTGAGGCTCCGGAGATCATCAGGAGCTTTCTTATCTATCACGAGACCGTCAAGGGTCACTCCAAGAAGACAGTTGATGAGTACTATCTCGACCTGCGGACATTTTTTAGATATATGAAGATCGTAAAAGGCGTCGTGCCCAGGTCCTCGGCGCTTGAGGATATCTCCATCTCCGATATCGACCTCAAGTTCGTCTCCTCCATCACCATAACGGACGTCTACGACTACCTCGGGTTCATGTCCCGGGACCGGGTCAGAAATCAAAACGCCCATGATACCGAGTACGGCATAAACTCCGCCTCCCGTGCGAGGAAGATCGCCACCATACGGTCGTTCTATAAGTATCTCACCGTGAAGACGAAACAGCTGGAATCAAACCCCATCCAGGACCTGGACTCGCCGAAGATAATGAAGTCCCTGCCGAGATACTTGAGCCTTGAGGAGTCCATGGCGCTTTTAGATAACGTCGAGGGCGCCAACCGGGAGCGCGACTTCTGCATATTGACAATTTTTCTCAACTGCGGCCTGCGTATATCGGAACTTGTGGGACTCAACTTATCAGATGTGCGGCCTGACCACCTCCGGGTGCTGGGCAAGGGAAACAAGGAGCGCGTGGTGTACCTGAATGACGCCTGTGTCGAGGCGATAAACGACTACCTGGCTGTGCGCAAGACTATCGCGGCGGTAGACACCCGGGCGCTGTTCCTCTCCACCCGCAGGACCAGGATAAGCACCTCCACGGTACACGCCCTCGTCAAAAAGCACCTCTCCGCCGCCGGGATCGACAGTACGAAGTATTCCTCCCACAAGCTCCGCCACACCGCCGCCACCCTCATGCTCCACAGCGGCGTCGATGTCCGGACCTTGCAGGAACTGTTGGGCCACGAACACCTCAACACCACAGAGATATACACGCACGTGGAAAATGAGGGCCTCCGGGAGGCGGCCCAGCTCTCACCCCTCTCCGGGTTCACGAGGACCGAGAAACACGATGAGGACCCCGCTGACGATGATGGCGGCGATAATGAGGACTAATATTTCTGCGTAAAATTACGGGGCCGGCGTCCGCCTGCCCCGTTTCAAATATCTCAGTTATTCTGTTTATATGGCTCTCTCCATGGCGACGTGTACGATCCCCTCCTCCAAGAACTCCCCGGAGGTCACGGAGAATCCGTACCTCTCATAGAACCCTATGGCGTGTTTCTGGGCGTCCACAATGAGCTTGCGGCGGCCAAAGTGTCTCTCAATGGCGTCCATGCTCTTTGTCAGGAGTTCGCCGCCCAGTCCTTGACCGTGGCGGAGCGTGAGGACGCGCCCGATCTTCACGTCCTCCCCCACTCTGTAGGCCCGGAGGTAGGCCGTCACCCGCCCGCCCTCATAGAAGAAACAGTGGAGGCTGTCGTAATCTACGCAGTCCATCTCCTGACAGAGTATCTTCTGCTCCACTATAAAAATCTCCGACCTTGACCGCAGGATCTCATAAAGTTCCCTTGTAGTCAGCTCATCGAAGGTCCGGACTATCAGTTCCATCAAAAACCTCCATATCGCTCCTCATAGAGCTCATAAGCGAAACGCATGTTTTCCCGCTCGGACTCTATGTCCCCTTGGTACGGGTATGACCCGGCCCGTCTATTGAAACGCTCGATGAGCGAACTCGCCTTCGTCTTGTTCTGTCCCTTGAGGAGAGCGTAGGCGTACTCTGTGCGTATGACTGTCGGGGAATTTTTCATGCTCTGGATGAATTTAAGCTGTTTGTCAGTCCTGAGCTCTAAGAGTTTATCCTTTCTGTTCTCCCCTATCAGCTCCAAGAACATGGCCTCACAGGCGAGAAGATTTTGGTGAAGACCAGCTAAGCCCTCATCCATCTCCAAGAGGCGGGAGACCAGCTCTCTCGCCCCGTCGTAGTCGTGTATATCCATGAGCCGGGACTCCGCGAAGACGGCTAAGGTGGTGACGAGGCTGTTGCGCATACTATCCTCTGGCGGGAGTTTGAACCACTCCTCCGGCATGTCCTTTAATCGGACGCCGTTGGCGGTGCTCTCGTTCACTTTGAGCTGTATCCAAAAGGCCCTCATCGCCTCCGGGTCCTTTCCCAGGGATATGGCGTTGAGCCCGTCGTTGTCGGCGTATTCAAAACGAAGAGGGATGCCGTTGGTCAGGGCATTGAGTAACCCCACCAGCGCCATTATGAGAAGTGCCGGTGAAAGCAGGAAGACGTCTCCGCAGGAGAAGAATACCGCCAGGCACACGGACGCGAATATAAGGTCCATGAGCGCCCCGCCCATGTTGTAGAGGAAGACGGGTACTTTGCCGTCCACCATATCCGGCGGGGCCATGAGGCACTGTCCCGCGAGGCCCGGAGTGTAAAACCTCTTTAGTTTGAGTCTCCCCTTCTGCTTTAAGAGGAGGAGCCCGAACACCCGGAATGATACGAACTTGTACCCGGACAGGAGCCCGAATACTAGGTGTCCCGCCTCATGGATCAGGACCTCTATGTAGAGCGCGGCGTAGACGCCCAGGAGCACGAAGATTATCCCGTATATGTCAAGATGTTGCAGCCAGGAGTACCGCATCGCCACCACGGCTCCCAGGATACCCACTACGAAGTAGAGAAACGAGACAAAATGCTGTCCCCAATTAGTTCTCTTCTTTTTCTCACCCATGGCACTGCCTCTCCCCTTTCGTCCAATAGTTTACCATGAGGCCCCGGGTATTTCAAGAGAATAGAAAAAAGAAGAAAAAAGTTTGACAAGTACTTGACCTTCCCCCAGGTGGAAGGATTACAATATAGGTGTCAGGGGGTGAAATGATTGCGGATAAATGAGGTCGAGGCTCTTGTGGGCGTTACCAAGAAGAACATACGTTTCTATGAGGAGCAGGGTCTCCTCCACCCCGGGCGCAACAGCGACAACGGCTACCGGGAGTACGGAGAGGCGGAGATCGACGCCCTGCGGCGCATAAAACTTCTCCGTAAACTTGGAGTGCCTATCCAGGAGATACGGTACATGCAGGAGGGGCGCGAGACGCTGGGCGACGGTATGCGCAGGCACATCGTGACTCTGGAGCGGGAGAGGCGCAACCTTGAGGAGTCCATGAGGCTATGTACGATCCTCCGGGAGCGCGAGATCCCCCTCAGTGAGTTGGACGCGGAGGCGACGCTCCACGAGATGGAGGAACTGGAGCAGTCGGGTACGTCCTTCCGTGACACGCGGCGTCAGGACGTCCGGATCCGTTACCTGGCCCCCGTGATCGCCGCCATTATCATGGTGGTGCTGATGGGCAGCACCATCTGGCTGTTGCTGTGGGCGGCCACCGAGGAGCCGGATGCGCCGCCGCTCATCCTCGTCGCGCTGCTCGTACTGGTGCCGCTCATCGTCATCGGCGGCGTATTGCTGGCGCTGGCGCAGAGAATAAAGGAGATTGGGAAAGGAGAGATCGACGATGCAAAGAAATACTAATAAGAAGGTGGGCCCTGTCGTGGTGGCGGTGGTGGTGACGGCCATCATTCTGCCGGCAGCGTACGTGGTGCTCACAACGCTGGGGGTAGTATCGAGCTCCTTCAAGGCGCTCCTGCCCTTAGCTATCATCTACGCGGCGGCGTTTGTGGCCATAATTGCTGGGGTCATAGCGGCCGCCCGCCAGAGGATCAGGGAGATAGACCGCGGCGAGGAAGAAGAGGCAAAAAAGTATTGAGATACCAAAAATTTTAATATAAGTGGAGGAAATAACATGCTGCTGCTCAATATTGATTACGTACCGGGTAAGGAATTGGAGGTCCTTGGCATCGTCAAGGGGACGGTCGTACAGTCCAAGAACTTCGGCAAGGACTTCATGGCCGGGATGAAGACGTTGGTGGGCGGTGAGATCACCGGGTACACCCAGATGATAACCGAGGCCCGCCAGATAGCAACAAAACGGATGGTGGACGAGGCCACGGAGTTGGGGGCGGACGCCATCATAAACATCCGTTTCGGGTCCTCCTCCGTGATGCAAGGCGCGGCGGAGGTGTTGGCCTACGGAACGGCGGTAAAATTTAAATAAGCGCAAACCGGCCCGGGGCATCAGCTCCGGGCCGCGATTTTTACACAAGGTATTTTTGAATGATCTCCTCCGGGATGGGCCTGTTTCGGTCGTAAAATCTGTCGTCCTCCGGCGTGATCTTCCTTATCACCCTGGCGGGAGCGCCGCCGACGATGACGTTCGCCTCCACGTCACGGGTCACGACGCCCCCGGCGGCGACGATGGAGTTGTCGCCGATAGTGACGCCGGGTAGAATTATGGCCCCGGCGCCTAGCCAGACGTTGCGGCCCAGATGTACCGGTTTGTTGTACTGCAATTTTCTTCTCCGGAGCTCCGGGGAAACGGGGTGCTGTGCGGTGACTATGTGGCACCCGGGACCGATGAGACAGTCGTCCCCTATAAAAATGTCCGCGTCATCCACGAGGCATACATTGAAGTTGAGGAATACGTTTTTCCCCACGTGGACGTTCCTCAGTCCCCAGTTTGCGTAGACCGGCGGTATGATGCAGATACCCTCCCCGTACGTCCCAAGGAGCTCCCTTAAAATCTCATCCCGTTTTTTAAGCCCCTCGGGTGATTCCGGGGTCCGGTTGAACTCATTAAGTCTCTCCACCAACTCGCTCTGGTACGCGAGCATCTCCTCGTCGGAGCAGTCGTAGAGCTCGCCGGAATTGAGCAGCTGACTGTATTTTTCCATCATGTCCGACCTCCCTGTTTAAAGTCCGCGTGTCCGTTTCAGCTCATATACTATCAGGTTTTTGATATAATTTCAAGTTAAAGTCTCAAGCCGCCTGAAGCTGGACGCGCCCATTAGATAATTGCCTGTACGTCGCCGCGATGATGAGGGCGGAGACGGTCGCCGTCAGGATATCGGACACTGGCATGGAGTAAAGCACGCCGTCGAGGCCGAAAAATACGGGCAATATGAGCGCGAACCCCACTCCGAACAATATCTCGCGGACCATGGAGAGCATCGTCGAGGCAAGCGCCTTACCCATTGCCTGGAGGAAAATGAACGTCGCTTTGTTAATGCAGGCAAAAACGACCATACAGAGATAGATCCTGAATGCTTTGACGGCGAACTCGGTGTAATAGACGCTCTCGTTTGCGGAGCCGAAGATGACTATAAGCTGACGCGGCAGAAACTCCACCACGATCAGTGCGACCGCCCCGACGGCCGTCTCGCCGGCCAGCAGCAGAGTGAAAAGCTTTTTTACCCGACCCAGCCGGTTGTCGCCCATGTTGTAACCCACTATGGGGATACACCCCGCCGCCATGCCAATGACGACGGAGATCACGATCTGAAACACCTTCATGACGATCCCCACGACTGCCATTGGAATTTGGGCGTACATCTCCTGCCCAAATACCGCGTCCCGCGCGCCGTACTTGCGGAGCATATTGTTTACCGCCGCCATGCTTGCCACCAGTGATATCTGGGATAGGAAACTGCATATGCCGAGGGACAGCGTTCGCCCCGCGACCCTCCTGTCCCAGCGGAAATCGACCCTCGATAATTTCAGGGATCTTGTGTGGAGTAGATATCCCAGAGAGAGCAGAGCCGTTGCGATTTGACCGATAACCGTCGCCACGGCGGCGCCCATCATGCCCCAGCGAAATGAGAAGATAAAAATCGGGTCCAAGATGATGTTGATGATCGCCCCCAGCAGCGTTGAGGCCATAGCAAATCTGGGGCTGCCGTCGGCGCGTATGATGGGATTCATGGCCTGGCCGAACATGTAAAATGGGATCCCGAGAGAGATATAAAAGAAGTACTCTCTTGAGAGTGCGAACGTCTCATCGTTGACGGTCCCGCCGAACACCGTGAGTATCGGAGCGGGAAAGATTAGATACACGGCGCTTAGAACGACTCCGCTGACGATGCTCATCATGATAGAGAGGCCAATGCTGTTTCCGGCGGCCCTTTTGTCCCCCATCCCCAGATTCATGCTGACGAATGTGCAGCAGCCGTCCCCAATCATCACGGCGACCGCCAGTGCGATGACCGTCAGCGGGAATACGACGGTGTTGGCGGCGTTGCCGTAGGAACCGAGATAGCTGGCGTTGGCGATAAAAATCTGGTCCACGATGTTGTAAAGGGCACCCACGAGCAGTGAGATGGTGCAGGGTACAGCATATTTGACCATGAGCTTTCCGATGTTTTCTGTGGCGAGATAAGATTGATTTTGTTCCAAAAGTGACCCTCCTTATAGACGCAAAAAACGGCGCAAGCCCGAAAGTTGGACTTACGCCGTTTAATACTAATACCTAATTAAATGTAGCCATTCGCGACGGTCTTTTTCGCACCATGCTGCGTCAGCCGCCTTGGAAATACATACAGTATTCCCTGCGGCGCCTTCCTTGCCTGACCCGAAAAATCCTCGCCGCTCGGTGTCTCCCTTTAAATAGATATTAGTATAAGCTACACACTGGTATTTATTATACACGATATCCCGCTTTTTTACAAAGGCAATTTTGCACAAAAATCATGCCGTTTCATGCGGTAAAAAAGCCCTCATTTCTATCAAAAAGGCTTTGGGACTCCCCTATTGATCATCTCAGCCGCAGCGGCGGCGGGTCTCGGCGCAGGCGAATAGACCATTGGCATCAAGACCGTCAAGCAACACCCTTCCGCTCTCATCAAATCCGGCGAGACAATTTGCGAAGGTTTTATAGCAGGCAAGGCATAGGATCGCTTTATGAAAAAATCAACCATAGCGCACGTTATTTCAAATAATTGATCAGTGAATTTTTATAATCATCCACGCGCATGATCTCATATGAGCGGTACTTGATTGGCAAGCACTGTTTATTGGTAGAAATGATCTCCTGAAAGACATCGTTAGTCACAATTATTATAAAATTGGCGTCCTTTTTCCGCCCCTCAATCATCTCATGACGAAAAGTTTTCATCTCTAATTCGACCCAGTGGGAATTCAGATAATCCAAATTGGAGATGACAACGATGAAATGCCTTGAGTGCTCGATAGCGTTCATGATGGCGTCCTCATACTCCGATTGAGACAGCTCCGGCAGCGAGATTGAATCAAAAAATGGATTCAGAATATTACTTTTTAAGAAATGATAAATACTTCGAGCTATGTCACTGTCTTCGTGTTTGTAACTTAGAAACACATCGAAATCGTCCACACCCGGCAAACTAAAGCCAAGCAGCGCCTTTAATCCTGACTCCGCGATGCCGGTATCGGTATTCGTTTCATCGAAATACTCAAGCTGTTGATTTATTTCTGCTATCCGTTCAATGCTCTCCGCGCAGACGTCCATGCACCCCACTATTTCGCTATATTTACGCAGACGTTCATAGCTTGTCTTTAGGCATTTGAGAAAATCAGCAGCTAAGTTATTACTGCCAGCCAGCTCAAAGAGTTTGTTGCTTTGCCTCATATAATCCGCTATGGCATGGAGTTGATTATCCGTATCCCCTACTTCATTCCTTGCGGTATCATCGCGCGTTTTGACAACTTTGACAGAATTATTGATCAAATATTTCTTCACATCGAGAATCAGAGTAATCTCATCCTCTGTGTATTTTCCGGGATCATCTTTTGATATATTTTCGGCTACCATTTGACTATTGTATATTCTATAATAAAAATCTTGCCGTGAGAGATATTTTTCTTTGAGAGTTTCTGCTCCAACGCCATGTACATCGCCATTTGATAAAGTATCTATTACGTCGGTTCGTACATAATGATCTATGTAGATAATTTTAAGCACGAAAGATATAAGGAAAAGATCTACGGTGTGAAAATCGTTATTTTTAAGTAGTTCGTCCACACTGTTGAGAGCGTCCAATCGCTTGTGGGCGAGCTTACGATCCTCATCGGTGTACCCTGACTCACCACAAAATTGTAGTTGTTCCATGCACCGCAGCAACTCTTTATAGCCATTGCGACGAGATTGGGCGTCCCTGTCTTTTGCTATTTCACGGCAAAGGAGTATGATCAAATTACTCAGATTTGCAGAAAGACCAGGCCGATAATTTATTTTCGACAAATTTACTATCTTTTCATATAAGAGCTCTTTGCTCGTGGAATTATAACAGATCTCATATATTCTTCCGGCGACGTCAATATAATCCTGTTCGGAGTGTAGACCGTCTTCGGGATAAATGATTTGCCGCGTCGCTAAAAGAAACTCAAATGTTGTACCGTTAATGGTGTGATCCTTCCACTCAACAATAGGGATCATAATTTTGTCCCTATTTTGTGCGCATTCAAACGCAAATAAGATTTCTCGTGTAAAGTGTGCACTGTTTACTGAATAATCAGAAATAAAGAGAACTATGATCTTCGCATTGGCAATCGACGACGTTATTTGCCCGACGAAGTCTGTCCCGGTGGTAATAGAATCTTCAGGTATTTCCGCATGAACACCCAATTTCATGAGCTTATCAATAAGTATTTTTATTCGAGGTTTATCTTCACGTGAACAGAGTATTAAAACTTTTGCTTTTTCCATGTTCGATATACTCCTTTATCCTTCTCATGTAAGACAGACTGCCCTGACCACATAAATTATACCACTTGGGTCATAAAAATACAAGACGACTTTCAAACTCATGACGGGCAGAGTGTCACCACAAAAATTTACTCCCCCTTAGTCAGCACTTTTCTCTGCCAACCTCGTTTTCCGCATTTTGGACACTTCATGTAACGTGTGCTGTTCATGTGTATTGCAAGAGCTGTTTTTAAGAGAGAAGATGGCTTATATACATGGCCGCATTCAGCGCACTTGTAATACCCCGTTTTCACCTCAATACCAAGCCCTATAAAACCGGCAGTCACCACAATCACACATCCGAGTACAATCAAAGCAGCGGCAAGCGGATCGCCGTCGCCGTTTTTCAAGGCTATGATCACCGCGGCTATTATCATGATGAGACTCGCAACTACACCGATTACTAAAAAATAAATTTCAGTACGCAAAAGCCTTTTTGCGTAGTTTTCATTCTCGGCTTTTAAGTTAAGAATAAGCTCTTCGGATTTTGTACGATAGCTCTCCATAGTGATGTGTTCGCCCGACAAGAGTTCATTGGCATTGATTTTCAGAAGGTCACATAACTCAAGCATGAGCCCGGAATCGGGCATCGCGTTTCCCGTCTCCCATTTTGAGACCGCCCTGTTGCTGACACCAAGTTTCTCGGCCAGCGCGGCTTGGGTCATGCCTTGTTCTTTTCTGCATGACGCTATGAATTTTCCAATTTTGATTTGATCCATGTTGGGCGCCCCCTCTCGTGACTCCAGTATATCCGAAATGGATGTGGATGAACACGAACCGATAGTTGATTTCGCGGCTCTACCGCTGGTTGAGTGGGTGAAAACTCGATACAAATTACCGGCTTAAATATGTATCTGGAATCCTCCAAAATCAAATATACCGTTGCCCTGTCGCAGTTTACCCTGTCGATACAGGGATTCAAAAGCGTCCGCAATTTCACAAGCCAGCGAAACAGGAACATCCAGCGAATGATGTGCCGGAAATATTCGTTGCAGATCAAGCGCTTTCACCCTTTGGACGGAGTGCATAAACGCCAGCGGGTCGGTAGTTGGATAAAAGGCATCCAAGCATCCTTGATAGATCAAATCCCCCGAATATAACCACCCTCTATCCTGTTCATAGAAACAACAGTGTCCGGGCGAATGACCGGGCGTGTGAATGACTTGCAGCGTTCGATTACCTAATTCTATGAAGTCGCCGTCGTGCAGCACGCTTGAGGGGCTTCCTTTGAAAATTTGATAATCATCCAAACAAAAACCGGCGGGAAAATCACAGGGTTTTAGCGCTAAATTCTTCTTGACTACTTGCAGCGGAATGGGAAACTGCTGGGATATCCAAGTTACTTCATCTTCGTGTACGGCGAAATCCGGGAAATACCTGTGCCCGCCAATGTGATCCCAATGTACATGGGTCGTAATAACGGTGACGGGTAATTTCGTCAAATTATCGACAACTTCTTTGATATTTGCAACACCTAAACCGGTGTCGATCAAAACCGCTTTCTCTGTCCCGCAGAGCAAGTAACAATGAGTCTCCTCCCAATGCTTATACTCGCTAATTACAAATGTTTGAGCGTCTATTTTTTCAACGGTAAACCAGTTACATTGCACGGTGTCTCCCTCTCCTTTTAGTTTCAATTCACTTCTCAACAAACGGGACTTTAGTTTCGCATCCGTTCTATAATCAATCTCACATTTTCTTCAATAGGCCTCGTTCCATCTACTCGTATAACAGGACAGGCAAGCGATTGTACCCATACTTCAACCGTATTCTCAGCTCGGAATTTAACAAAGTTAAAAAATTTTCCTTCCTGCTCGTATAAGTCCCCACCGGGCAACATTCTATTGCCAAATTTATGAAAAGAGCGTTCTTTAACTCGTTTCAATCGAATATCTTTCGGAACATCAATTAAAACGGCATACCTGAAAAACGGGCGAATATTCTCTCCGTAATCGCCTTTTACAGAAACAAGGACAAAATCTTTATGCGCGTTAATCTCACTATGATGAAGCTGCTCAACTTCTTTGCGGGTGCGTGGAGAAACATAAGTATAATGAGGGTCTGTCTTTGGAAAATACAAATCCTCAATATCAATAAAACAGACACCCAACTATTTTGCCAAAGCTTTGCCCATAGTGCTTTTTCCTGCACCATTTAATCCGCATATAATAATTCCTGTTCCCACAAGATACCCTCCGCCAAACTATGATTTTCTCTCTGTTTCCCGATAAACAGGAAGTTACTTTATATGCTTCGACAGATACAATACAAGATCATCGTCATTACGGCAATCACTATACGGCTCACAGACCTGATCTTTATACCAGACGCCGCTCCCGTCCGGAATGTATCCCCGCTTTATGTACATTCTCTGTGCGTTTCCATAACCGCTGTGCAGTCCCACTCCGAGGTATATCACATCCGAATAAGAGAACGCGATTTGTTCCGCAATATCCATGAGCTTGCTGCCGATTCCCCTGTGCCTGTACTTCTCCAGAACGCCGAAGTCAACGATCTCCGCATAGCCCCGATTTGCGAACGCGCCCCACTTAGAATCGGGATAAACGTTCACATACCCGGCAATATTGCCATTCCATTCTGCGACTAAAGAGATGGATTTGCCCTCGGCCTGGTGTCTCAGCCGCATTTCGTATTTCTCTATTGTCGCCTGCCAACCCTGCGCGATTTCCTCATCCGTGATGATTTGTACATCGCTCTGCTGCAAATCTCGAATCACAATCCCGTTTTTATCATAATAGACCATGGCTCTATCTCCTCAACCAGCCGCCCATTTTTTGCTTTTGTGCTTAGATGCAACTTCTCTTGTTATGCCCAAGAAAGCCCTTACCGGTACTATCTCCGGCAAGGGCTCTGATTGCACGGCAAAATCATTATGAGCGGCGAAGACTCCGAAAGAATCACTCCCACTCAATAGTCGCGGGGGGTTTGCTGGTTATGTCATACACTATCCGGTTGACGTTGGGGACCTCGTTGACTATCCTGACGCTGACGCGGTCGAGGACTTCATAGGGTATGCGGGTCCAGTCGGCGGTCATGAAGTCGGAGGTCGTCACGCTCCTCAGGGCGACTGTGTAGTCGTACGTGCGGCCGTCGCCCATCACGCCCACGGAGCGCATGTTCGTGAGGACGGCAAAATACTGGTCCATCGTGCTCTCCAAGCCGGCCTTTGCGATCTCCTGGCGGAATATGTAATCGGCGATGCGGAGGATATCAAGCTTTTCCCTTGTAATCTCCCCTATCACCCTGATGGCCAATCCCGGGCCCGGGAAGGGCTGGCGCATGACAAGGTACTCCGGGAGGCCCAACTCCCGGCCGAGAGCGCGGACTTCGTCCTTAAACAGCATACGCAGGGGCTCGATTATCTCCCTAAAGTCCACATGCTCCGGCAGACCGCCCACGTTGTGGTGGCTCTTTATGACGGCGGCGCCGGCCTTGCCGGAACCAGACTCTATGACGTCCGGGTAGATGGTGCCCTGGACCAGGAAGTCCACACTGCCGATTTTTTTGGCCTCCGCCTCAAAAACACGGATGAACTCCTCGCCGATTATCATACGTTTCTCTTCCGGGTCGGATACTCCCGCGAGCTTTGAAAGGAATATGTCCTCCGCGTTCACGCGCACGAAGTTTATATCCCACTTCCTGAAGGCCGCCTCAACCTCGTCGCCCTCGTTTAGGCGCATGAGGCCGTGGTCCACAAACACGCAGGTCAGCTGACTGCCCACCGCCTCCGCCACGAGAGCCGCCGCCACGGAGGAGTCAACGCCGCCTGAGAGCGCCAGAAGGACCTTGCCGTCCCCCACCTTTTCGCGGATATTGTTTATCGCTATCTCCTTGTAGTCGCCCATGGTCCAGTCGCCCCGGGCTCCGCAGACCTCATAGAGGAAGTTCCTGATCATCTTAGAGCCGTTCTCGGTGTGATTGACCTCCGGGTGGAACTGGACGCCGTAAAAGCCCCGGGTCTCATCGCATATCGCCACATTCGGGCAGGCGTCCGTGTGGGCCACCAGGCTGAAACTATCCGGTGTGCGCTCCATATAATCGCCGTGGCTCATCCAGCTTATGCCGCTCTCGGGGAGGCCGTGGAAGAGCTTGCAGGAGGTGTCATAGTATGTCACCGTCTTGCCGTACTCCCTGGCGGTGTCCTCCACAGCCGCTGTGACGGAGCCGCCGAGGTTCTGGGCCAGGAGCTGGCAGCCGTAGCATATGCCCAGTATCGGCACTCCCAGTTTGAATAACTCTGGGTCCGCCTGGGGGGACTCGGGGTCATAGACGCTCCCCGGCCCGCCTGTAAATATAAGGCCGATGGGCTCCATGGCGGCGACCTTCTCGATGGGGGTCGTGTAGGGCACCACCTCACAGTAGACGCTGCACTCGCGGACCCTGCGCGCGATGAGCTGGTTATACTGACCGCCAAAATCAATGACTAAAACTTTTTCTCTCTTCATGCTCACACTCTTCCTCACTCAAAATTTGATCTACGGAGTTCGCCGCGGACTTACTCGTCCAGCGGCCAAAATTTGGCGGGGCCCGCCAATATAACTCAATCCGGCTTTACACAGAAAGCCGGATTGAATCGAAATCAATAATACCTCTTGTTTTTGTTCTTGCGAGCAGCCTCAGACTTCTTACGGCGCTTGACACTAGGACTCTGGTAGTACTCCTTCTTCCTAAGGTCGGAGAGAACGCCCGCCTTTGCACAGTTGCGCTTGAATCTCTTCAGCGCACTGTCCAGCGACTCATTTTCCTTCACGTGGACTTCTGACATCTATTTCCCCTCCCTCCGACATACGCTGACTGCGCTTTCTGCTTGGTCCCCCGCCTGGGAGACGTGACACTGACGTTGCCGTAGCAAACCAGCATGATTATTATAATTTGGTTTAGCGAAAATGTCAATAACTTTTGTTATTTTAGGGGCTTTATTATTAGGTTGACAAGCTTGTTTTTTACGACGATGGTCTTCACGAGCGTCATACCCTCAAGAGCCCTGGCAATCTTCTCCTGGGACTTGACTATATCGAGGACGACGTCGTCCGGCGCGTCGAAGGGCACCACGGCCGTGCAGCGCAGCTTGCCGTTCACCTGGATGGCTATCTCCTTCTCGTTTGCCACCATCTTTGACTCGTCGTACTGGGGCCACGGCGAGGACGCCGCCCTGCCCTCAAAGCCCTGGAGCTCCCAGAGTTCCTCCGCTATGTGGGGGGCAAAGGGCGAGAGCATCAGGAGCAGCGCCTTTATGTCCCCTCTCGACGGGGGATTATTGCTGAATTCGTTGACCAGCGCCATGAGGGCCGCTATGGCGGTGTTGAACTTCATGCCGTCGATATCGTCGCCCACCTTCTTTATGGTGCGGTGTACGGCGGCCTCGTTCTTATGGGAGTAGCTCTCGTCCCCGTCCTTGCGGACCTCGGCCATATTCCAGATGCGGTCCAGGAACCTCTTGCAGCCCTTGACGGCGTTATCCTGCCAGGGTGCGGCCTTCTCGAAGTCCCCGAGGAACATGATGTAAGTCCTCAGGGTGTCGGCTCCGTACGTCTTTACCACGTCGTCGGGATTCACCACGTTCCCCAGCGACTTTGACATCTTGACTATCGGGTGGGTGGACATCTCCCCGTATTTCTCATAGAGGAACTTCTTCACCCCCGCCTCGTCGCCGTGCTCCGCCAGCAGTTTTTCCAGCTCCTCGTCGGAGAGGTTGGCGTAGCAGTGGGGGTTGAGGCCCAGTATCATGCCGTGGCTGGTGCGTTTCTTGTAGGGCTCCTTCGTGGGGACGACGCCTATGTCATAGAGGAACTTGTGCCAGAAACGGCTGTAGAGCAGGTGGAGCGTCGTGTGCTCCATGCCGCCGTTGTACCAGTCCACGGGCGACCAGTAGTCAAGGGCCTCCTTGGAGGCCAGCTCATCGTGGTTGTGGGGGTCCATATATCTGAGGAAGTACCAGCTGGAACCGGCCCACTGTGGCATCGTGTCGGTCTCCCGTTTTGCGGGGCCACCGCAGTGGGGACAGGTGGTGTTGACCCAGTCGGTCATCTTGGATATGGGGCTCTCGCCGTCGTCGGTGGGCTCATAGTTCTCCACATCCGGGAGCGTCAGGGGGAGCTCGGACTCAGGCACGGGGACGTAACCGCACTTATCGCAGTGGACGATGGGTATGGGCTCGCCCCAGTAGCGCTGACGGGAGAACACCCAGTCCCGGAGCTTGAAGTTTACCTTCTCCTGCCCTATCCCCTTCTCCGTTAGCCACGCGGTGATCTTCTTCTTCGCGTCCTCGACGCTGAGCCCGTCGAGGAACCCGGAGTTCACCATGACGCCCGTCTCGCAGTCGGTGAAGGCGGCCTTCTGGACGTCGCCGCCCTTCACGACCTCAATTATCGGCAGAGAGAACTTCTTGGCGAAATCCCAGTCGCGCTCGTCGTGGGCGGGGACGGCCATAATTGCGCCGGTGCCGTATGTGGCGAGGACGTAATCGGAGATGAAGATGGGTATCTCGCGGCCCGTCGCGGGGTTTATGGCGCGGATACCGTGTATCTCAACGCCCGTCTTGTCCTTCGCAACTTCTGTGCGCTCGAAGTCTGATTTTTTGGAGGCGGCCAACTGGTAGGCCCTTATCTCCTCTATGTTCTCGCACTTGGGCGCCCACTTCTCCAATATGCTGTGCTCCGGCGATATCACCATATAGGTGGCGCCGAACATGGTGTCAGGGCGCGTGGTGAAGATGCGGAGCTTGTCGCCCTCGGTGGTGTCAAAATCCGCCTCCGCGCCGACGGAGCGGCCTATCCAGTTGCGCTGCTGAGTCTTGACGCGGTCGATGAAGTCCACCTCGTCAAGGTCATCCAAGAGCCTCTGGGCGTAGGCGGTGATCTTCAGCATCCACTGGCTCTTCTCAAGGCGTATGACCTCGCTGCCGCAGCGCTCGCAGACGCCGTTTACGACCTCCTCGTTGGCGAGGACGCACTTGCAGGAGGTGCACCAGTTCACGGGCATCTTGGCCTTGTAGGCGAGGCCCTTCTTGAACATCTGTAGGAATATCCACTGGGTCCACTTGTAGTACTCGGGGTCGGTGGTGTCCACCACCCTGTCCCAGTCGAATGAGTAGCCCAGCATCTTCAGCTGCTCCGTGAACCTGGCGATGTTCTTCTTGGTGACGTCGTGGGGATGGACGTGATTTTTTATCGCGAAGTTCTCAGTGGGCAGGCCGAAGGCGTCAAAGCCTATCGGGAAGAGGACATTGTAGCCCTCCATCCTCTTTTTGCGGGCGATGATATCCATGGCGGTGTAGGGCCTGGGGTGCCCCACGTGCAGACCGTCGCCGGAGGGGTACGGGAACTCAACGAGGCCGTAGAACTTTGGCCTATCGTCGCCGGTCACCGCCCTGAAGGGCCGCTCCTCCTCCCAGATATCATGCCACTTCTTCTCTATCGCTGTGAAATCGTACTTCATTTGAGGTCACTTCCAGTCAGGTCAAAAGTTTGCTTATATCCACCTCGGGCGCGTCGCCCCAAAGGTGCTCAAGGTTGTAGAACTTCCTGGTCTCGTCGGTGAAAATGTGTACCACAAGGCACCCGAAATCCACCAGCACCCAACCGCCTCCGCGGTAGCCCTCGGTGCGGATGGCCGGCTCGCCCTGCTCTGACAGGGCCTTGTCCACCTCGTCGCTGAGGGTCTTGATGTGGGTGGTGGAGGTGGCGGTGCATATGACGAAGTAGTCCGCAAGGACGGTGACATCCCCCGTCTCAAGTACCTTGATGTTCTCGGCCTTCTTGGCGTCCAGCGTCTTGACCGCGATGTCCGTCATCTCTTTAGGTGTCAACATAGCAATCCTCCGTATAATTTTATTTCGCGGGGGTCACCATCTGTCCCTGGTGTTGTAGGCGTAGCCGTCCTCATCCCTTGTGCGGATGTCCAGGTTCCTGATGGTTATATCAACGTCGAAGGGGTTTAGATGCTCATTCACTATCTCCAGCAGCCCGTCGACGTCGATGGTGACAAAGTTGTTGCCGTCGATGTAGTCATTGTAGTTTCCGGGGACGGTGTAGAAGTTGATGTTCTCGAAGTCGAGTTTCAAGAGCTCCTTGGCGAACCAGGTGCACTCGCCGACGGTGAGGTCGGTGTTCACGTCGTTCATGAAGATATCCACGAGCGTCGTGATGGTGAGCTCGTCGGCCTCCTCAAGGATCTGTTTTGCCGCCGTGAGGAGGAAGTCCTGCTGGGCGTGTATGCGGCCGATGTCCTGGTCGGCGTAACCTTTCCTAAAGCGGCAAAACTCCATGGCCTCCTGGCCGTAGAGGTGGTGCATACCCTTGGTGAAGTGGATGGAGAGGTCCTGGGCGGGGTCGTCGTAATTCATATCCTGCTGGACGTAGTAATCCACGCCGCCGATGCCGTCAATGAGCTTTATAAAGGCGTTGAGCTTGATTATTCCGTAGAAATCCGGCCTGTAGCCCAGCATGTCCGCTATGCCGTCAAGGGCGCCGTCGGCTCCGCCGCGCGCGTAGAGGGTGTTCACGCGCCTTGACTTGCCGTCCACATACGCCAGGGTGTCCCTGGGGATGGATATGACGTCCAGGGTGTAGTTCTCCGCGTCAAAGGTGGCCACCATTATGGTGTCGGTGTTGCCGTTGCCGTCGTCCATACCAAGCGCGAGGAAGGTGTACTTGCTCCTCTCCCGCTGCTCACCGGGGTCCTCTGTGTCACTGTCGGTGGGCTCGGCGGGGATATTATTGTCCTCCGGCGTGGTGTCCGCCGGTTTGTTTGGTGTTATCGTGGGGACATTCAGCGCCCCGCCCCTCTCGGGAGGTTTCACCTGGGTGGTGTACCACACCACGAGGGCGGCGAGAACAGCCACGAGTATGGCGATGAGGACGATCAAGATCTTGCCTATGAGTGGGAGGCCGCCCCCGCGTCTGCGGCGGCGGTGTGATGAGGAACCGCTGTGGGAGGACGCGCCGGCTCGGTCCCCCGTGGAGCCGTAACTGCTGGAACTGCCGTGATGGGTCGATTTATTGCTGTTGCCGAATAGTTTCATTGATCCTTATCCCTTGTCCTTTCGTGCTGAGAAAAAGAGTCACCATCTGTCTCTGGTGTTATAGACGTCGCCGTCCGCGTCCCTGGTGCGGATGTCCAGGTTCCTGGTGGTTATGTCGACGTCAAAGGGGTTGAGATGCTCGTTCACTATCTCCAGCAGTCCGTCCACGTCGATGGTGACATAGTTGTTGCCGTCGATGTAGTCGTTGTAGTTGCCGGGGACGGTGTAGAAGTTTATATTCTCAAAATCGAGTTTCAGGAGCTCCTTGGCGAACCAGGTGCACTCCCCGGCGGTGAGGTCGGTCTTCACGTCGTTCATGAATATGCTCACGAGCGTCGTTATAGTGAGCTCATCGGACTCCTCCAGTATCTGCTTGGCGGCGGTGAGGAGGAAGTCCTGCTGGGCGTGTATGCGGCCGATGTCCTGGTCCGCGTAGCCCTTCCTAAAGCGGCAAAACTCCATGGCCTCCTGGCCGTAGAGGTGGTGCATACCCTTTGTGAAGTGGATGGAGAGGTCCTGGGCGGGGTCGTCGTAGTCCATATCCTGCTGGACATAGTAATCCACGCCGCCAATGCCGTCAATGAGCTTTATAAAGGCGTTCAGATTGATTATACCGTAAAAATCCGGCCTGTAACCCACCATATCGGCGATACCGTCAAGTATCCCGTCAGCGCCCCCCAGGGCATAGAGAGTGTTCACGCGGCGGGACTTCCCGTTGACGTAGGCCAGGGTGTCCCTGGGTATGGAGAGGACGTCCAGGGTGTAGTTGTCCGTGTCAAAGGTGGCCACCATTATGGTGTCGGTGTTGCCGTTGCCGTCGTCCATGCCCACGGCGAGGAAGGTATATTTATGCCTCTCATTGCTGCCGGTGGAGGAGGGGTCGCCGGTGCTGTCGCCCACATTCTGAGCGGGGTCATTTGTGTCCGTGGGGGTGTTCGGTACCTGCAGCGGCTCATTGGGACCCGCTGTGTGCTCAGGCGGTTTCACCTGGGTGACAAACCAGGCGGCAAAGGCGGCGATGAGGACGAGGAGTATGCAGATAATGACTACCAGTATCTTGCCGATGAGCGGCAGGGCACCGCGCTTCTCTTTCTTCGGCTTTTTGGGTTTCTCGGGGGCCCGCTCCGCCGGAGGCTCGCGCCTTGCGGGCTGCGGCGCCGGTTCCGGCCTCGTCTCGCGGCGTTTTGGGGCCTCGGGCTGAGGGGCCGGCGTCTCGCGCCGCGCCGGGGGTTCCGGCTCATCCCGATCATTCCGAACATCCCGCGCTGGCGTCTCCCGCCGGGCGGGGGGAACGGGATCATCTAAATCATGCCAGAAGGGCTCCGACGTGCTATGCTCCTCCGGGTCCCCGTCTGAGGGCTCCGGGACAGAGAAGTCAATAGATATATCGGATATATCCCAGTCCTCGGACTCGGGCTGCCAATCGTCAGCGCGCGACGGCGTGGGCTCAGTGCGCCCCACAGAATGTTTCGCGTTTTTGCTGTTACCGAATAATTTCACGGTTTATCACCCTTTCGCGATCCACTTTAGCGCCCCCAATGTGCGGGCGTGAGGGATGATGTTCCTATCCCTCATATCCTCTATGCTCATTCTGAAACCAAGCTCTAAGGCCCTATCTAAGTTCGTGTATGCCAGTTTGCGGAGTTTCTCTACGCCCTCAAAGTCCCGGTTGGGCTCGATATAGTCCGCCATGTATATCACCTTCTCCAGCAGGGACATGTCCTCCTTGCCGGTGGTGTGCCAGAAGATAGCTCCGTAGACCTCGTCGTCACAGCCAAACTCGTACTTGGCGATACCGGCGCCGGTCTTGGAGTGCAGGAGTTTTCCCTCTACGCGCTCCATCTCATCGAGAATAATACCATATTTATCGCAAAGCCGCAACTGGTCCTCCAATTTATCCTTCTTGGTTATGTCGTGGAGGATTGCTGCCTCCCGGGCCTGCTCCTCGTTGGCGTCCCAGCGCCGGGCGAGCTTGACGGCCTCCGCCTCGCACCCGGCCACATGCGGGACCCGCCGGGCGTCCAACATGGCGTACGCCTTCTTTCTGAGCCAGACGAAGTCCGGTTTCGCGCCGTAGAGACGGTATTTTATTATCTCGGAGTAGACGGCGTCAGATAGTCCCTCCCGGCCCCGGCGCAGAGGCAGGAGTTCCCGGATCTTTGAGGAGGACACATCGACCTTGGGACTCGCTATCACGGTGACGGAGGCATTATACTTATTCCGCAGCGCATCCGCCGCGAGGGCGATTTTCCGGTCCTCCCCGCCCCTGCGGGCGAAGACCGCGAGGGTCGCGATGGAGATGATGGTGCGGAACTCCCGCCACTCCTCAAAGATGAGCAGCATGTCCGTGCCCATGAGGAGGTAGAGGGTGGCGTTGGGGTAGCGGCTCTTCACCCGAATAAGCGTCTCCACGGTGTAGCTGGGCCCGCCGCGGCGTATCTCCATATCGGATACCTCCGCCTTTTTGACGCCGGAAAAAGCGAGTTTCGTCATATTAAGCCTCTCCTCTGCCGAGGGCGAGGACTCCGCCAGGGCCTTGTGGGGCGGGAGGGCGTCGGGTATAACGAGAAGTTTATCAAGATTCAGCGCCTTAATGGCCTCCTGTGCGGCGCCCACATGGCCCAAATGGGGCGGGTTGAAGGTGCCGCCGAAAATGCCTATCTTCATAGCATCCCTACTTCTTTAGTTTTATTCTCTTCTCCTCTGGGAGGTCCCTGTTTTCCTTGTACAGCACAAACTTTGAACCGATGGCCTGGACGCCCTCGGCGCCCACCATGGCGGCTATCTCGTCGCAGGCCTCTCGGGCGGTCATGAGGGAACTCTCCAGCACCCGGCCCTTGACGAGCTCCCTCGTGCGCAGGGCGTTGGCGGCCTCCGCCGCCACGCTCTCGGTGACTCCGCCCTTGCCCACCATGATTATCGGGTCAAGCGAGGCCGCCTGACTGCGTAGATACGCCCTCTCTTTGCTTGTCAGCATATATTCTACTCCTTTGTCTCGCCATTTTCCATAAAAATATGGAGCTTTTCGGCAAAATTTCTAAATGCCCGCCCCCGATGGGAGATGGCGTTCTTCTCATCGTCCTCAAGGCACGCCATGGTGTGCTCAAATCCCTCCGGGACGAATATGGGGTCGTAGCCAAAACCGTGCTCCCCCTCATATACGTGCCCGATCTCGCCCTCTATGACGCCCTCCGCCGTTATCTCTCTGCCGTCCGGGAACACGCACACCACGGCGCAGCGGAACCTCGCCCCCCGGTCCTGGCAGGTGTCCACGATGTCAATGAGCTCGAGGCACGTCTCCCGGTAGGTCCTGCCGGAGCCGTAGCGGGAGGAGTATATCCCGGGGCCGCCGTCCAGGGCGTTTATCTCGATGCCGGAGTCGTCCGCCACAGCCGGCAGTCCCGTGGCCTCCATGGCGGCACGGGCCTTTATGCGCGCGTTCTCGGTGAACGTGCTGCCGGTCTCCTCCGCCTCAAAACTGCACCCGGCCTCACTCTGGGATGTGACCTCGATCCCCAGGGGGGAGAGTATCTCCCGCACCTCGCGAAGTTTATCTTTGTTGTTCGTGGCAAATATGAGTCTCATGAGAGAAGTTCCTCCGCAAAATCTTTTGGTTCAAAGGGGATGAGGTCGTCCGCCTGCTCCCCCACACCCACGTACTTCACGGGCACGCCGAGTTTCGAGGTGATGGCGAAGACTATCCCGCCCTTGGCGGTGCCGTCCAGTTTCGTGAGGACTATACCCGTGAGTCCCGCGCTCTTCTTAAACTCCTCCGCCTGGAGAAGTCCGTTCTGACCGGTGGTGGCATCGAGGACGAGAAGTGTCTCCCGGTCGGCGTAGGGGAGCTCCCGGTCGATGACCCGGCTTATCTTGTTGAGCTCATTCATGAGGTTCGACTTATTGTGAAGACGTCCGGCGGTGTCCACTATTATGACGTCCGCGCCCCTGGCCTTCGCGGCGGATATGCTGTCAAACACCACGGCCGCCGGGTCGGAACCCTCCTCGTGGCGCACAAAGTCCGCCCCCGCGCGCTGTGCCCAGACGGATAGCTGTTCAGCCGCTGCCGCCCGGAACGTATCCCCGGCGGCCAGGAGGACCTTCTTCCCCTCGTTACCAAGGGCCATGGCCAGCTTGCCGATGGTGGTGGTCTTCCCCACCCCGTTCACGCCCACCATGAGGATGATGGAGGGTTTCGTCTCGAGTTTCAGCCCCTCGTTCTCCCCCAACATGTTCGTGAGGATCTCAGCTAAAGCCTCCCGCAGCTCGGCGCCGCCCCGGAGTCCCCGGGCGCGCACCACGTCGCGCAGCTCATCCACAGCCTCCATGGAGGCCTCGGCGCCCACGTCGGACATTATTAAAAGTTCCTCAAGCTCCTCGTAAAACTCCTCGTTCTCCCCGGTGAATGAGGCGATGGTGCTATTGAGGCGGTTCGTCATATTCTGTTTCGTCCTGGCAAGACCCGCCTTTATTTTATCAAAAAATCCCATTGGAAACCTCCTACTCCTTTATGATAGACTTCTGTGCCTCCTCAAGGTCCACTGTCAGGACCTTTGAGACACCCTTCTCCTGCATCGTGACGCCGTAGAGGACGTCCGCCTCCTCCATAGTGCCGCGCCGGTGGGTGATGATCAAAAACTGCGTCTTGCCGCAAAGTTTCCGCATGTATTCCGCGACACGCACCACGTTCGCGTCGTCAAGCGCCGCCTCTATCTCGTCCATCACCACGAAGGGCGTGGGCCGGACCTTTAAGATGGCAAAATACAGCGCGATCGCCACAAACGCCTTCTCCCCGCCGGAGAGGAGCGTTATGGTCTTCAGCGTCTTCCCCGGGGGCTGGACTTTTATCTCAATGCCGGAGCCCAGAACGTCCTCCGGGTCCTCGAGACTGATCCCGGCCTTGCCGCCGCCGAAGAGCTCAAGGAACGTCTGCTGAAAGCTCTCGTTTATCCTCGTGAGCTCATCCCGGAAGATGGTCTCCATACTGCCGGTTATCTCACCTATTATACCCAAAAGTTCCCTCCGGGATTTCTCAATATCGTCCCGCTGGCCCGTCAGGTACTCATACCGCGTATTCACCCGCTCAAACTCCTCAATGGACCCCAGATTCGGCGTGCCGAGGGAGGACATCTCGCGTCTCAGTTCCACCGTGCGGCGCTTTGCCTCCTGGACGCTTGCAAGCTCCATGCGCTGGGCGATAGCCTCGGAGCGGGAGAGCTCGTAGTTGTCCCAGAGCTTGTCGATTATCTGTTTCTCCTCCATCTGGGCCGCCTGTATGCGCTGTTCGATCCGGGAGGCCACGCGCTCGAGATTCAAAAGCTCATTATTCTTATCCTGCAGTAGCTTGTCCCCACGGGCGCGCTGAGCCTCTATTGCAAGTTTCGCCTCGGTTATGCCGGCGATTTTTGATTTGCCGGCCTCGGCGGCCTCCCTCAGGACGGCGATCCGTCCCCGGCGCAGCTCGATCTCGCGGCAGATCTCCCGAGACCTCTCCTCGAGCTCCTGAATGGCCCGCTCCTGGGCCTCCCTACCGCCGGTGAACTGTTCCCGGAGGGACTGGAGCTCACCAATGGCGTTTTTCACCGCTAAACTCTCGGCCTCCAAGGAGGCGCGCCGCTCTCTTATCTCGCCCTGTCTGCGCTCCGCGTCAAGGCGGCGCCGCGAAATCCTATCCCGAAGTTCCCCCTGCCGGGAGAGCTCATCCTCGATCTCACTGCCCCCGGCCTCGAGGGACGATATCTCCCCCTCCAACTCGGACGCCCGGGACTTGCACTCCCCGCACCTCACGGAGAATGACTTTTGGCTCGCCGTGAGCTCCGCTATCCGCTCCTCAACTGAAGAGATCAAAAGCTCGTAGTGGCGGCACTCATTGGAGAGGCCGAGGGCCCTGTTTTCGGCCTCCCGCAGTTCCTGGGAGGAGAGTGTGAGCTCCCGCTCCACCGCCTCCAGTGTGCGGCGACCCTCGGCGCTCTCCTTCTGGGCCGTCTCAAGGGCCAGCCGCACCTCCGCCTCGCGCTTTTTAAGGCTCTCCAGCTCATTGGCCCGGGAGAGTATGCCCGTGTTGCGGGAGGCACTGCCGCCCGTCATACTGCCGCCGGCGTTCACGGTCTGGCCGTCGAGGGTGACAATTTTGAACCTGTGGCCGTGACGGCGCGCGATGGCTATGGCGCTGTCCAGGTCCTCCGCTATGGCCGTCCGGCCTAAGAGGTTTAAGTAGATGTCCCTGTATTTCTTGTCGAAGGTCACAAGGTCGATGGCGAGGCCCTCCAAACCCTCCTCGTCCTCGAGGCCCCGCTCATTGAGGCGGTTCCCGTGGATGACAGACATGGGTAGGAACGTCACCCGCCCGGCCTCCGTGCGCTTTAAGAGGTTTATGGCGTTTTTGCCGTCCTGTTCGCTGGTGACTATTATGTTCTGCATGGCGGGGCCCAGGGCCGTCTCTATGGCCAGGGCGTACTTATCCCCGGCCTTTATGAGCTCCCCAGCGGGGCCGTGTATGCCCCGGAGGACGCCCCGGGAGGCCTCCCGCATGACGACCTTCACGGCCTTTGAGTACCCCTCGTACTCCCGCTCCATCTCGCTTAGCATCTGGCGGCGGGACGATAGATTCCCGGCCTCCACCTGTAGGGCTGTGAGACGCTGGTTCCGCTCCTCCGCCCTGCGGCGGAGCCCCTCGGCCCGCAAATTATATCCCCGCAGGATGTTATTGAGGGATCTGACGGCCTCCTCCGCCTCGCCAAGCTCCGATTTTACCCCCTCGGCCTCCGCTTTTGAGGAGCCGAGTTTTTCCGTCTGGGTGTGGAGTTCATTTTCGATGTCCCGGCGCCGCTCCTCGAGCTCCGCAAGGGAGGCTTTCACGGAGGATAGCTCCACGCGCCTCTCGGAGAGTTCCTTTTGGATGGCCGCGGCCCTCTCGGAGAGCTCCGTGAGCCTATCCCCGCCCTCGCCCTCGTCGGCACAGATGGTCTTTAGACTCTCCTCAAGCTTGCGGTATTCCTCCTCAAGCTCCTTGCGCTCCCCGTATATCTCATTAAGGCGCAGTGTGCGCTCCTCTATTTGACTGAGTATGCCCTTGCTCTGCCCCTCACGAAGTTCAAGCTCCTCCCGGGTACGCTGCACGCTCTCCCGGGTGTGGCCCAGGTTCGCCTCCAGCACGGCGGCGGCGGACTCCTCCTCCGCTATCTTGAGTTCTGTCTTGGATATGTCCTCCCGGACGGCCTCGGCCTCCACGTCCTTCTCCCGCATACGCTGGGAGAACTCCTCACCGGAGTCATAGAGCCGTTGGAGGGCGTCCCTCGCCCGCTCCAGCTCCTCCTGAGAGGACTTGGCGTCCTCCTGAAGTTTCCTCTCCCGGTCGCCGATGTTCTCAAGGTCGGAGAGCCAAAGGGATATCTCAAGCCCCCGGAGCTCGTCCCTCAGTATGAGGTAGCGTTTGGCGGTCTCCGACTGACACCTCAGGGGCTCCACCTGGAGCTCGAGCTCTGATATCTTATCGTTTACCCGGGTAAGATCCTCCTCCGCGTGTTGGAGTTTGTGCTCGGACTCCTCCTTGCGGTGCCGGTAACGGGATATCCCGGCGGCCTCCTCAAATATCTCCCGCCTGTCGGTGCTCTTGGCGGAGAGGATGGAATCTATTTTGCCCTGGCCGATTATGCTGTAGCCGTCCCGCCCGAGGCCGGTGTCCATAAAGAGCTCATTTATGTCCCGGAGGCGCACGGGTTTCTTATTTATGAAGTACTCGCTCTCCCCTGAGCGGTAATATCGCCGCGTCACCTGGACCTCGTCGAGGTCGCCGGGGAGACGGCGGTCTGAGTTATCAAGCGTCAGGGAGACTTGAGCGAATCCCACCTGGGAACGCCGCTCCGTGCCGCCGAAGATAACGTCCTCCATCTTCCCGCCCCGAAGGGCCTTCGTGGACTGCTCGCCCATCACCCACTGCAGGGCGTCCGCGATGTTGGATTTACCGCTCCCGTTGGGGCCGACTATGGCCGTCATTGGCTTATCAAAGTTGAGCGTGGTAAGCTCCGGGAAGGACTTGAATCCCCGCAGCTCCAGTGCCTTTATGTACAAACGACACACTCCTAATACACTTACTAAGAATCAGGATACAGTATATATGCTTTTCCGCGTTTTTTCAAGGAACAAGCATCCTAAAATTCATTAAAGTTTTTCCCCGTTTTTTGGCGTCGCATGAAAATGGGGCCAGGATCAGCTGATCATGGCCCCAAAATCATCCTCGGATATTATCTTGATCCCCAGCGACTGGGCTTTAGTGAGTTTAGAACCGGCGTTCTCACCGGCCAGGACATAGGTGGTCTTCTTCGACACCGACGAGGCGGATCTGCCGCCGAGGCGCTCTATGATGGCCGAGGCCTCGTCCCGGGTGTACTTCGTGAGGGCCCCGGTGAGCACGAATGTCATCCCCGCAAACCGCTGGTCTGATGTGTCCTCCAGGTGCGTCATGTTTACACCGGCGTCCCGCAGGAGTCCCAGGAGGTGTTTTGACTGGGGCTCCTCGAACCAGTCCCTTATGCTCTGGGCGGTGACGAGGCCGATGTCCTCCACCGCCGTGAGCTCCTGCAGGTCCGCCGCCTCCAGGGCGTCCATCGTGCCGAAACGCCGCGCCAACTGTTTTGCGGCGCTCTGCCCCACCTGGGGGATCCCCAGGGCCGCTATGACGTCCGCCAGATCCTTTGACTTCGAGCGCTCAATGGCGTCTTTGAGGTTCTGGGCGGACTTCGCGCCAAATCCCGGCAGTTCCGCCATCCGCCCATAGTCGAGGGAGTAGATATCCCCCGCAGATTTTATAAGGCCGCTGTCAATAAATAGCTGCGCCACGGCGGAGCCCAGGCCCTCGATGTCCATGCCGGAGCGGGAGGCGAAGTGGACGATGTGCCGGAGCCTCTGGGCGGGACACTCGGCGCCGTGACAGCGTATGGCCGCGCCGCCCTCGTCCCTCGTGACCTCCGCGCCGCACTCGGGACACACCGTGGGAAATTTATAGGGCACGGCCTCAGGCGGGCGCTTTGATAGATCCACGCTCAAGATCTCCGGGATTATCTCGCCGGCCTTCTGGACCAAGACGGTGTCGCCGATCCTTATGTCCCTCTGGGCGATGAAGTCCTCGTTGTGGAGCGTGGCGTTCGTCACCGTGGTGCCAGCCAACCTCACGGGGTCGAGTACGGCCTTGGGCGTCAGGACGCCAGTGCGCCCCACCTGGATGATTATATCCCGGACGCGGGTCTCCTTCTTCTCCGGCGGGTATTTGAAGGCCACCGCCCACCGGGGAGCCTTTGAGGTACTGCCCAGGGCGGCCCTCGCCGCGAGGTCATTTACCTTTATTACGGCGCCGTCGATATCAAAGTCGAACTCGTCTCTATTTTCCCCAATCTCTGTTATCTTGCGCTGGCAGCCCTCTATGGTGTCAAACTCAAAATGTGGCACCGTGCGGAAACGGAGGCTCTTCAGGTACTCGATGGACTCGGAGTGTTCCCTAAACTCCACCCCCGTCACCGCCTGGACGTTGAATACTATGATATCGAGCTGCCTCTCCGCCGCCACAGCCGGGTCGAGCTGCCGGAGGGACCCCGCCGCCGCGTTCCTGGGGTTCGCGAACAGGGGTTTCTCGTCCCGCTCCCGCTCCTCGTTGAGGGCCCGGAAGACCTTCTTCGACATATAGACCTCCCCCCGGACGACCAGGTGCTCCGGGGCGTTCTCGAGCCTCAGGGGGATGCTCCTAATTGTGCGCAGATTTTCCGTCACGTCCTCCCCCACTACGCCGTCGCCCCGGGTGGCCCCCTGGACGAAGACGCCGTCCTCGTACCTGAGCGCCACGGAGAGGCCGTCTATCTTCGGCTCCACGTCATAGCGCGGGTGTGGTATGCTGGCCGAGACGCGCTGGCCAAAGCTCTCCAGCTCCTCAAAGGAGAAGACATCCTGTAAGCTCTCCAGAGGGACCTCGTGGGTGACGGCGGCGAAAGATTCCGCGGCCTTGCCCCCCACGCGCTGGGTGGGGGACTCGCGGGTCACGAGTTCCGGGTGCGCGGCCTCTATCTCCTCAAGCTCCCGCATGAGCATGTCGTACTCGTAGTCGCTCATGTCGGGCGCGTCGAGGACGTAGTATTTGTAGCTGTTCTCCTCCAATATCCGCCGAAGTTCCTCGGCCCTGGCTTTTGCGTCCATTTGCCCTCCTAATGTCTATAACTCCGCATACGTCCCCGGCACGCCGCCCACGATGACGGTCTCTGCAATGCTGACCTCGGTGAGTACCCGGTCCGTCCCGGTCTCGCCCGGGAGAAGTATGCCCAATGTCACATCTACATCAAGTATTATCTGGTGCCGCGTCTGGTTTATCCCCGCGGAAGAAAACTCATTTCTGAAACTGGTGTCCACGTTCGTTATCGAGAGTATGTCCACCGGTATCCTGGGCCCCCTGCCGGAGAAGACCGCCCCGCCCAGGATGCTGCCCAGGGGGATGCTCACCCGGGTTATGTCGGTGTTCGCGAAACGCTCGACTATGGCGTTCGTTATCTTGGCGTGCAGAAGATTTATACCCGCCGTGTTCGTTATGAGCGCCGTCACACAGCCCTGGGAGTCCTTCTCGAGCCGCACAAGGGAGTCATACCCCAGGCCGCCGTCCTCCATCACCTCCACCACGGTCTCGTTGACGGCTATGGTTATGTCGTCAGTGGCGGTGGCCAGAGCGAGCTCCACTATCATGGGCCCCAAGTGGATCGTGGCGGCGGCGGCGCAGATGAGCACGGAGAGGAGGATGAGCCCCAGCGCGACTATTTTTCTCCCGCCGCCGCGCCGCAGACGCGCCCGCATCATTCGCCTATAGTACCTGAGATTCACGGAAAGTCACCTGCCTTCCGTAAACTCTATGCGGAAAAAATGTTTTTTTGACTATTTTTTGAGCCTATCCGCCGCGATCATTATCCCGAGCCGGCCCGACTCATATGTGAGCCCGCCCTGGAGGTACGCCGTGTAGGGCGGGCGCATGGGCCCGTCACAGCTCAATTCTATGGAGGCCCCCTGCACGAACGTGCCCGCCGCCATTATTACCTTGTCCTCATATCCGGGCATGTCCCAGGCCTCCGGCGTGACGTAGGAGTCCACCGGCGACCCCGCCTGTATGCCCTTGCAAAAACTCTCAAGGAGCTCCGGCGAGCCAAAGTCTATGGACTCAATTATGTCGTGGCGGGGAGCGTCCGAGGCGGGCCGGGCCTTAAAGCCCATGAGCTCCATGAGCCTTGAGCAGAATATGGCCGTTTTCAGCGCCTCGCCCACAGTGTGGGGCGCCATGAAGAGCCCCTGGTAATATAGCCGCGACCCCGCGACGCTGCACCCGCACTCCCCGCCGATCCCCGGGGATGTGAGGCGCATGGCGGCGGCCTCCACCAGGTCCCGGCGTCCGGCGATGTAGCCGCCCGTGGGGGCGAGACCCCCGCCGGGATTTTTAATGAGCGAACCTGCCGTGAGGTCCGCCCCGGCCTCGCAGGGCTCCCGGAGCTCCGTAAACTCCCCGTAGCAGTTGTCCACCACCACGGCGGCCTTGGGATTCACCTCGTGGATGACACCGCAAATCTCCCCTATCTCCTCAACGCTGAGCGCCGGGCGTGTGGCGTAACCGCTGGAGCGCTGGACCGTCACCTCCGTGACGCTATTTTCCGACGCCGCCCGGCGTATGCCATCAATATCGGGGCGCCCATCCGGGAGGAGGGACACCTGGGCGTAATTTACGCCGTAATATTTTAATGAGCCGGGGTAGTCTCCCGTTATGCCGATGGCGCTCTGGAGGGTGTCATAGGGCGCCCCGGTGGCGGCAAGGAGCGTGTCCCCGGGCCTCACGCCGGAGAATAGCGCCGCCGTCAGGGCGTGGGTGCCGTTCACAAATCCCTGGCGCACGAGGGCCGCCTCCGCGCCGAAGACGTCCGCGTAGATGAGGTCCAGCGTGTCCCGGCCCAGGTCGTCGTACCCGTAACCCGTGGTCCCGGCGAACATGGGCGCGGAGACCCGGCGGCGCTGGAACGCCCCTAAGACTTTCGCCGTGTTCTCCGCCGCCACGGCGTCTACCCCGCGGAAACTCCCCTCGATGTCCCGCTCCGCCCTCTCGGCCAGGGCTATTATCTCCGGGGATATCCCGAGTTTCTCAGTGTAACTTAAATCACTCAAGACCGTTCACTATCTCCTTAAAGTAATTTCCCCGCTCCTCAAAGTTGCGGAACCTGTCAAAGGACGTGCAGGCCGGGGAGAGTATAACGGTGTCCCCCTCCTTCGCGGCAGCCGAGGCCGCCAGTACCGCCTCGCGGAAGTCGTCCTTTCTTATTATTGGCATATCGCCTCCGGCGTCCCTCACGGCCTTCTCTATCTTGTCCGCCGTGAGGCCGGTGAGGACGAGTGTCTTCACGTGCTCGCAGATGTCCCGGCCCAGCTCATCAAAGGGCACGCCCTTGTCCTTTCCCCCGGCTATGAGTATGACCTTCTCCTTAAATGACCTGAGCCCCGCCCGGGTCCTGGAGGGACTTGAGGCTATGGAGTCGTTAAAGTACCGAACGCCCCGCAGCTCCCGCACAAGCTCTATCCTGTGGGGCACGCCGTGGAAGGATCTCGCGGTCTTGGCCATGGACTCAACACTTGCCATGCCGTAGAGCGCGGCGAAGGCGGCGAGGTAATTTTCCACATTGTGATCGCCGGGGATGAATATCTCTTTTGCGGCGAGTACCGCCTCCCGTTTTCCACCGGCGGCGACGTATATAATGCCGTCCTCCACGTATGCGCCGTTCTCGGCAAAACCCCGTCGGGTGAAGTACCGAACGCCGCGCCCCGCCTCAGCAGAGAATCCCAGGGTTATGTCGTTATCGGCGTTGAGCACCACCACCTCCGGCTGGGGGCGGTTCTGGAATATATTCTTCTTGGCCCAGATGTACTCCTCCATATCCCGGTGTATATCCAGGTGATTTGGCGCCACGTTCGTTATGACCGCCACCTTCGGCGATTTCTTGAGCGTCATGAGCTGGAAGGACGAGAGCTCCAGTACGCACACGTCCTCCGGGGCCATGTCCCCCGCCCTGTCAAGGAGCGGCGTCCCGATATTGCCCCCCACGTGGACCTTTCGCCCGTCGGCCTTCAATATCTCCGATATGATGGTGGTGGTGGTGGTCTTGCCGTCGGAGCCCGTCACGGCCACGATGGGACAGGGACAGACCTCAAAAAACGCCTCCATCTCGCTGGTGAGCACCGCTCCGGCCTCCACCGCCTTTTTAAGCTCCGGTTTCGTGGGCATTATCCCGGGTGAGCGGAATATGACGTCCGCCTCAATGCCCTCAAGGTACCCCTCGCCCAGGATGAGGCGGCAGCCCTGGGACTCAAATTCCCCGGCCACATCGCCCAGGGCCTCCCGGGAAGCCCTGTCCCGGGCCGTGACATCAATGCCGTTCGCGAGCAGGAGCCTTATGAGGGGCCTGTTGCTGACGCCTATCCCCAGCACCGTGACGCGCCGGCCCTTGAGGGAGGAAACGTAATCAGAAAGAGTCATGGCAAATCTCCCCAAACTAATATTGTCAGCTTATTATACTCCATAGGCAAGTTTTTTGTAAACACCGTAGTTTTATTTGACAGGGACATTTTTTTGGGGTAGAATGACCGTGAGCGGGCCGGACAGCCGCGGGCACAGGGCGAAAGCCCGTGCGTGAGGAAAGTCCGGGCTCCACAGGGCAAGGATAACGGGTAACACCCGCCAGGGGCGACCCTCGGACAAGTGCAACAGAGATATACCGCCTCACCCCTCCCATGAGGGGCGGCAAGGGTGGAAAGGTGAGGTAAGAGCTCACCCGGGGCGTGGAGACACGTCTCCGCTGTAAACTCTATCCGGAGCAACACCGTGGGAGAACGTATGGCCGGCCCGGCCGTTCTCGGGAGGTGGCTAAAGCGCGCCGGCAACGGTGCGCGTAGATTGATGGCTGTCCACGACAGAACCCGGCTTATAGGCCCGCTCAAGATAAAATATGACTTTACAAATCTTGGTTTGGAGGGACACGATATGAAATTCGGTAAGAGAAGGCTCGTGACCTGGGTCACGGTGGGCGCGCTTATCGTTTTTATGCTGGACTGGGGTATGATGGGCCTTAAACTGTTTGACAGGAACTTTGACATCCTCACAGAGGCGTGTGTCGGGCTTGTCTGCGCTGTCGTGGCCATCGCGGGTTTCATCATTTTAAGATTCTCAAGGGTGTGTCCCAACTGCGGGAAGAATGTTGTGGCCAAGGGCTCGTGCTGCCCCCACTGCGGGCAGAAACTGTGAGATCTATCTATTGAACCAATAAAATGGGGCTGTTTCGTCAGCCCCGTATTTTTTTTTGGTCATTTTCCACTTGCAAAACACCGTAGGCCGTGGTAACAAAATGGGGCCATGCGTTTTTCAGTGTGTGGTCTCCATTTTGGGACCACACACTTTTTTATTGGAGGAATGTAAAATGAAACGAATCACAGCATTGGCATTGGCACTCGTCCTATTACTGCTCCTATGTGCTTGCGGGACTTCTGATTCGGCAAAGACAGATGAGCCGTCCAGCGGAACCGCTGATCCAGCAGAGCCGGATGAGTCTTCCGACGAGACACCTGATTCAGCAGAGACAGACGTTCCATCCGACGGAGCAACAGAGACAGATGCAGTGGAAGAACCAAAAATGACAAAAGAGGAAATGTTGGCAGAGGCAGTAGAAGTAAGTCTTTCCGAAATAAATGAGGCATATGACAACAATAGCCTAAGGGCAGCACAACAATATGGAGAAAAAATATTTTATTTAGAGGGCTATGCACTACAAATTACGAATAAAGGTTTTTTATTTGGCGACTTCGGTAATGCTGGACAAGGAATGGCAGTTTATTTGCCGGAAGAGGACTTAATTAATTTAGAAAAAAATCAAAGAGTATCGATTGTGATAAAAACTGGGCCGGATGTATTTGACTTATCGCAAGCATATATTGTGAATGAAAGGACTGAGTGGATCTGCAAATTAGATAGTGCGAATGAATCTTATAAAGGTGCTTATAACGCAAAAATAGGGGAGGACCCATACTTAAAATTAGTATACTTTGCCGATGGTGTGGAAATACCTGAAATGGGCACAAAGGTAAAGTTAGAAGGTATAGAAATAGCTAAACAGGTCTTAGGTGGGGAAGATATTGAAATGCGTGATGCACGAATCGTTGAGATATTAGATGAGTAACATGAACAGTGTTAATATGGATGAGCTCGATTTAGTTACTATCAGCTGTTTTCTTTAAAACCCGCACAAACCCAAACAAATTGCCGGGGTCCCGCATGGGATCCCGGCGTTTGTTGTCCATGTATATTATTCTTCCCAGTTGTGCCAGACGTTCTGGATGTCGTCGTTGTCCTCCATGAGCTCCAGCATCTTCTCGAACTTCTTGATGTTCTCCTCGTCGGTGAGTTTCACGTAGTTCTGGGGCACCATCTCCACCTGGGCGGAGATGAACGTGTACTTCTTCGCCTCCAGCGCCTCGAGGACGGCGGAGAAACTGTCGGGATCCGTGTAGACCTCAAAGGCGCCCTCCTCCACGGACATATCGTCGGCGCCGGCCTCCAGGGCGTCCATCATCACGGTGTCCTCGTCCAACTCCTCGTCCTCGTTGTCGATGACGATCACGCCCTTCTTGTCGAAGGACCAGGAGACGCACCCGGTGGCGCCCATGTTGCCGCCGTACTTATCAAAGAGGTGCCGGACATCGCTGGCTGTGCGGTTCCGGTTATCGGTCATGGCGTCCACGATGACGGCCACGCCCTCGGGCCCGTAGCCCTCATAGGTGACGGACTCAAAGTTCTCACCCCCGGCGCTGCCCGCGGCCTTCTCCAACGTGCGCTTTATGTTGTCGTTAGGCATGTTGGCGGCCTTGGCCTTCGCTATAACGGTGGCTAAGCGCGAGTTGTTGGCGGGGTCGGCGCTGCCGCCGCCCTCCTTGACCGCCACGATCATCTCGCGGGCGATCTTGGTGAACGCCTGGGCGCGTTTCGCGTCCGCGGCGCCCTTTGTCTTTTGTATGTTATGCCATTTAGAATGTCCCGACATATATATCCATCCCTTCCGCCGGTGCTTTTGTATCACTGCATACGCCTCTACTATATCACAATTTTTGCTTCTTGGCAATGTATAAATATCATTTTTTTGGCAAGAATAGTCTCAACGCAGGAGGTGATACTTGATGAGCAACCAGAAGAACCAGCAGCAGAATAATAACCAGCGCAACAACCAGCAGCAGAACAACAATCAGCAGAACCAGCAGAACAATAATAACCAGCAGAATCAGCAGCAGAACTAAGAAAGTTCGTGCCGGGCGGCACTGGCCGTCCGGCACAACGTAATTTACATATTAGACGCACCGGGGTATCAGCAGCACCGCCCCGGGCTCGGGTTCCGCGCCCTCCTCCAGGGAGTTCACCTCCCGGATGATCGTCTCCGTTGAGAAATAGTCCTTCGCCATGGTCCAGAGACTGCGGCTGCCGGCCCTCACCACCACGAGGCTGGGCCTATCGGTGAGGTCCAGGGTCTCCTCCGGGTCGTACTCCACGGCGTCTATCTCCTCGGTGACGGTGTCCTCCCGCAGGCGGACAGTGAGCGTCAGCGGGACGCGCAGGTCTATGGAGGCGTCGGTTATATTGACGGCGATATCCCCCGCCCTCGCGACTGTGACCTCCGCCTCGCCCGTGGTCTCAAGCCGGCGCTCCACCTCGAATTTCCGGGTGGCCGTCAGGACCTCCCCCCTCTTGTCGGTGTATATCGCCGTGGCGGAGAGCACCGCCGAGAAGACCGTGCCCTCCCCGCCCGGTACCACGTTCGTGCTCATGACACGCATGTAGATACTGCGGACGCTCTCAGCCCGCTCCGCCACCGGCAGAGAGACCGGGGCCGTCTCATCAACGGCTGTCGTGCCCGTCATGGCCGGGAGCTCGTAGCGCACGCTCGACTCCTCAAGCTTATACTTCGGGCTGTAGATGTCGGTGACGTGGCTCTCCCGCACGATGCAATATGAGACGCACTGCGCCACGGCGTGGATCTCGAGGGATATGACCTCCCCGTCGTCGCCGTACCCTCGGTTTACATAAGTTCCTGTGAGCATGAGCTCCACGCAGTAGTCCGAGGGCTCCGTGGGGGCGTCGGTCTCCACGATGATGGAGTATGGCGAGGAGAATGTGTCCTCCCGCAGCTCGCTGCCGTCCCGGAGGGCGTAGAGGAGTTTCGTCTCAGCGAAACCCTTCAGCACGGCTTTGCTGCCCACGGGTTTCACGCTCTCGAGTTTCAGCTCCACATTGGACTTCAGTATCTCGCCCATCTCCGGCGAACCCGACGGGAGTTTCAGCTCGTCGGTGAAGATGAAGGTCTTCTCGTTCACGGCAGCGGGGACGGTGAGTTCACGGCTCTCGGTCTTAAAATAGATATCCTGGCACTCCGCCGGGGCCGAGTTATAGAAGTTCTCCGGCGTATAGAGCGCCGCCTCGACGGATACCTCCGCCCGCACCACGATCTTTCTTGGGTTCACGGTCCTGGCGTCCGCGAGGGTGAGCTCGGCGGTCGCTGTGATGAGGGCGTCCGCCGTTATCTCCATACCCTCCGCCGAGGCCGCGAAGGGCACACTGGCGCTGAGTTTACGCACTCCGCCGCCGCTCTCCGGTATGTACAGCACCGAGAGCTCCGACACCCCCGTCACCGAGACCCTGCCCGCCTCGGCGTCCTTGCTGCGCATCAGGACGACGCCGTCCGTGTCGATTATCCGCAGTATGTCCGGGAGGGCGTCGGGCACTATGACCTCGATAGTCTCCTCCTTAACAAAGCGGCGTCTAAAACCCCTCATGTATCCAACTTTATCGCTTTTTAGGTCAAGATTCACCGATGCTCTCTCCTAACATAATTATTCTCACCCTTGGGCTCTATAAAATCTATTACCTTTGTCCCCGGATTAGAACTATCTGCGTTTCATTATGGAGATCCCCAGGCAAAATAGGAAGACCCCCAGCATGAACCACCAGAAGGACGTCGGCAGCACGAGGGAAAGTATCACGAATACCCCGCAGCACATGACGATACAGCCTATAGTTCGAGTATGCCTCTTCATCAAACTCCACCCCCAGGCTATTCTATGCCCGCGTTTGGGAAAAATTATAGGCACAGCACCAAAAAACAGTGCTGTGCCTTGAATCATTTCTTATCTGCCGGCGGGCGCTCCCACTCCTTGACGCTGGAGAGCTGTTCATGGAGGCGCGCATAGCTCGAGTGGCGCGTGGGCTCGATCTTCCCCTCACGCACCGCCGCCAGGACCGCGCACCCCTTCTCCTTCACATGGGCGCAGCCGGCGAAACGGCAGGAGCCTATATACGGGACGAACTCGTGAAAGGCGTATTGCAACTCGACGGGGTCCGTGAGCTCCATGCGCTCGAGGTCAAAGGACGAGAAACCGGGGGTGTCCGCTATCACGGCCCCGCCGGATGTCTCAAAGAGCTCCACGTGGCGGGTGGTGTGGCGGCCGCGGCCAAGTTTCTCGCTGACCTCCCCGACGCTCAACGAGAACTGGGGGTCTATGGCGTTTAAAATGCTCGACTTGCCGACGCCCGAGTTCCCGGTGAATACGCTCACCTTGCCATTGAGGAGGGACGCGAGCTCCGCTATCCCCTCACCCGTGACGGCGCTGGTGCGGACGGTTTTGAAACCTGCCCTCCTGTATATGCCCATGAGCTGGTCCGAGCCGCCAAGGTCGCACTTATTGACGCACACCACCACCTCGCACCCCGCGTGCTCGGCTATGGCGGCCATGCGGTCGATGAGGAAGGGCTCCGTCACCGGGATGACGCCAGAGGCTATTATGACCATCTGGTCGATGTTGGCCACAGCCGGCCTTGAGAAGGAGTTACGGCGGGGCAGGATGGCGTCCACCACGCCCTCGCCGGAGCCGGTGGCCGTGACGGACACCTGGTCCCCCACAAGGGGCGTCTCCTTATCGTACCTAAATCGGCCCCTCGCCCTACAGCGCAGGACGATGTCCCCGGTCTTGACGTAGTAGAAACCGCTCAGCGCTTTGAAGATGGTGCCGTCAGCCATTCGTGCCGACGCCCCCGCCCTCACCGGGGTCGCCTAATTCGCCGCCGTAATCAGGGGGAGGATCGTCCTGGCCCTCGCCGCCCTGACCGTCACCGCCTTGGCCTTCGCCGCCTTGGCCCTCACCGCCCTGGCCGTCACCGCCTTGACCTTCGCCGCCCTGGCCCTCGCCGCCTTGGTTATCACCGCCGCTGGGAGGGTTGTCGTCGACAGGGGGCTGCTGGGGCTCCGGGCCCAATGAGACATAGAAGATGATGGTGGTGCCGACGCCCACCTCCTGGTCCTTCTCGTAGTTCTGGAAGAACACCCGGCCCTTGGGGGCGGTGTCGTTATACTCCTCAATGACGCTGCCCTTCAGCCCATATGCCTCGAGGCGGGACATGGCGCTGCTCTCGCTGAGACCCGTGAGGTCCGGCACCGGGACCTTGTCATCCGCCGGGCCGGAGCTGTAGATGAATGTGATCGTCATGCCCGGCTTCAGTGGCGAGCCGGCCGCAGGCAACTGCTCGATGATGTAGCCCTCGGTTATCACGTCGCTGGGCTGCTCCACCATGTCGAACTTTAGGTCGAGTTCAAGCTGCTCCAGCGTATTCCTGGCGCTGCGGTACTCCTTGTTGTAGAAGTCCGGCATGACTTGGTCTTCCTCCTGCTTTCCGGCGGAGACTGTGAGCGTCACGAGTATGCCGTCGTCCGTAACGGTGACGGTCCTGGGGTACGCGGGGACCTGGTCGATTATGCGCCCCTCCTCCTCCTCGGACTCATAGTCGTAGACCCGCTCAAAGACGAAGTACTTCCGGTAGTCGGGGTTCACAACCACGTCGTCGTACATCTTGTCCACAAAATTGGGAATCTCTATCCGTTCATCCTCCTCTGGCTTGAGCCAGCCCCGGAGGGCCACCTTCCACATGAACACCACGAGCGCCACAAGGAGGAGCGTGACGAGGAATATGCCCACGAGCATCGTGTTGTGTCCGGCCCGGCGGCGGTTGTCCCTATATTCATCGCTGGAGACCCTGTCCCGCGTGGCCCCGTTGCCGTGATTGCGCCTGGGCTGGCGGACGGGTTCGGAGTAGCCGTAATTTGAGCCCCGGTCGTCGTCGATGTCGTCCGCCATCGAGGGGGCGAAGGAGTAGTTAAAGCGTATGGAGGGGTTCTTGCGGAAGTCCTCCAGGTCCTCCAGGAGCGCCGTGGCGGAGGGATAGCGGGTGTTGATGTTGGGGTCCATGGCGTGCATGGTTATCTCCTCGAGACCCACGGGGATATCGGGGTTTATCTCCCTGGGCATGAGGGGGATGGAGCTTATGTGCTGTATCGCGATGGAGACGGCGGAGTCCCCCTCGAAGGGGAGGCGGCTCGTCAGCATCTCGTACATCACAACGCCCACGGAGTAGAGGTCGGACCTGGCGTCCGCCTGGCCGCCCTTCGCCTGCTCCGGGGAGATATAGTGGACGGAACCCAGCGTCTCCTGGGTGAGGGTGTTCTGGGTGGTGAGGAGCCGGGCGATGCCGAAGTCCGCCACCTTCACGTTCCCGTCCTTCAATATCATGATGTTGTGGGGCTTTATATCCCGGTGGATTATGCCCCTTGAGTGGGCGTGCTCCAGCGCCTTCACTATCTGGGTGGTGAAGTGCAGGGCCTCTTTCCAGTTGAGGATACCCTTCTTATTTATGTATTGTTTAAGAGTGATACCCTCGATGAGCTCCATGACGATATAGTCCACCTTGTCGGTGTGGTTCACGTCATAGACCGAGACGATATTTGGATGTGAGAGCATGGCCACGGCCTGGGACTCCGCGTGGAAACGGCGGCGAAGGTCGGGGTCCTGGGCCAGATCGCTCTTTAATATCTTGATGGCGACGAACCTATTAAGCCTGTGGCACCGGGCTTTATAGACCACCGCCATGCCGCCGGAGCCTATCTTCTCGAGTATCTCGTAGCGGTCATCCAAGAATTTGCCGATATACATATCTTCCATTTAATGTGCCTCCAATCGAGTGTTGCCTTCTGGGCTCACAGCCCCAGGATGACGACCGAGACGTTGTCCGGCGCGCCGCGCTGGAGCGTCTTGTCAAGGAGCCGCCCGCCGGCATCCTCCACCCCGTCGGAGGCGTCGGTCTCGGCCCTTATCTCGTCATCTGTCAGAACGTTAGAGAGCCCGTCGGAGCAGAGGAGAAGGATGTCCCCTGGGTGGAGGGCCGTCTTAAACATGTCAGCCTTCACATCGGGCTGGGTGCCTACAGCCCGGGTTATGAGGTTCTTCCTCGGGTGCGTGCGGGACTCCTCCCGGGTTATCTCGCCCCGGCGGACCATGTCCTCCACCACGGAGTGGTCCTGGGTTATCTGCGAGATGGTCCCGTGACCAAGGAGGTACGCCCTGCTGTCCCCCACGTTAATTATCTCCGCCGTGTCCCCCGTGACGTATGCCGCCACCAGAGTGGTGCCCATGCCGTAACAGTCGGGCTCGGCCTTCGCCAGCTCGAACACAGCGGAATTGGCAGTGCGGAGCGCCGCCTTCATGTCCTCCCGGATCTCGGCGGGGTCGCTCTTGCCGGACACCAGCTTTAAAAATTCCTGGCTGAATACCCGGCTCGTGAGCTCACTTGCCACGTTCCCGGCCCTGGCACCGCCCATGCCGTCGCACACCAGGAGCAGCCCGCGGCCTGCTGACTCGTCAAACTCCGCGAACACCGCGTCCTGGTTCTGTTTCCTCACTGCTCCCCTATCCGTTATGGCGCAATATCTCATATGATCCCCCCGGATGAGTAAAATACCCGTATCCCCCGAAATGTCAGCCGGGACTCACGCTCTCCGCCTGCCTGCGGAGCTGACCGCAGGAGGCGTTTATATCTGGTCCCAACTTCCGGCGTACCGTGACGTTTATCCCGGCCGCCCTCAGGATCCCGATGAACTTCTTCTGATTTGCCGGTGTGCTGGGCGAGAGCGGACTCTCCTCCACGTGGTTGAGCGGTATTAGGTTCACGTGGCAGTTCTCCCCCGCCAATTTCTCCGCCAGCAGTCTCGCGTGACGCTCGGTGTCGTTCACACCGTCTATCATGGCGTACTCAAAGGACACCCTGCGGCCGGTCCGCTCAAAGTACCTCCTTGAGGCGTCCAGTACCACGTCCACACCGTAAGCCCGGTTCACGGGCATTATCTTGGAGCGCGTCTCGTCGTCCGGCGCGTGGAGCGATACAGATAGTGTTAATTGTAAATCCAAACAGGCCAGTTTGTCAACTTTTTCTGTTAATCCGCATGTAGAAAGTGATATATGTCTCATGCCGATATTGAGACATTCGGGCAAATTCACCATTTTAAGGAATTTTACCACGTTATCGAAGTTATCCAGTGGCTCCCCGATGCCCATCATGACGATGTTCGATATCTTGAGCCCCGAGTCGAGCTGGGAGAACATCACCTGGTCCAATATCTCCGAGGCGGCGAGGTCCCTCACCTTCCCGCCGATGGTGGAGGCGCAGAAGGCGCAGCCCATGGCACAGCCCACCTGAGAGGAGACGCAGACGGTGTTCCCGTGCTCGTAGCGCATGACGACGCTCTCCACCAAGTAACCGTCCGCCAGCCGCCAGAGGTACTTCGTGGTGCCGTCCAGCGCGCTCACGAGTTTTCTCGCGATCTGCGGGGCGGTTATATAGAAGGCGCCGTCCAGCCGGGACCGCAGGGCCTTTGGGAGATCCGTCATCTCCTCGAAACTGCGAACGCCGCTCCAGAGCCACTTAAATACCTGCCGCGAGCGGTAGGCCGGCTCCCCCATCTCACCCATCGCGGCGGCGAGCTCCTGGGGGAGGAGTGATTTTATATCGCGTTTATTCACTTGAGGCGTCTCATCTTGCATATGAAAAACCCGTCCGTGTCAAATTTGTGCGGGAGTATGGTCATCATGCCCCCGCACCCGCCAAAGGCGCCGGGGAGTTCAAAGGGCTCCAGGGCAAAGCTCCCGTTGTCCTCAAGGAACGACTCGATGACATCCTCGTTCTCCGCCCGGCGGAGCGTGCAGGTGGAGTAGAGAAGGACGCCCCCAGTCTTAACATACCCAGCGGCGTTTGCGAGTATTCCAAGCTGTACCTCCGGGAGGCCCACAAGCTCATCCCGGTCCTTATATCTTATCTCGGGTTTCTTGCGTATGACGCCGAGACCCGAGCAGGGCACGTCGCAAATGACAGTATCGGCGGAGTCCACGAGCTCCGGGTCTCTCACGCGCCCGTTGCCGGGGGCAGTCCTCATTATATCTATCCCCAGCCTCTTCGCGCCCTCGCGCACGAGGCCAAGTTTCTTCTCGTGTATGTCAAAGGCCAATATCTCGCCCCTGTTCTCCATGTCCATGGCGCAGGCGAAGGACTTTCCCCCGGGGGCGCTGCATATGTCAAGTACGCGCATACCGGGCCGGACGCCGGCGGCCTTCACCGCCATCCTGGCGGCCAGGTCCTGGACGTAAAATAGGCCGTCCCTAAATGGCTCAAGTCCGGCGAGGGGCCCAGGGTTCTCAAGCTCCAGCGCGGCGCCGTAATGGGGCGAGATATGCGCTGTGAGGCCAATAGAGCGGAGTTTACCAAGAAGGTCCTCGGGGCAAGTTTTGAGGGTATTCACCTGCGCTGTGACGGCGGGCTCGGTGTTGTCCGCCCTCAGTATACCGGCGGCGTCCTCGGTACCAAACTGGGCGATAAGCTCCTCCACCAGCCAGAGGGGGTGACTGTAGGTTATAGAGAGCCGCTGGGCCTCATTTTCGGCGGATATCGCGGGGAGCGCGTCCTTATTCTCCGCCACTCTCCGAAGGACGGCGTTCACCAGCCCCGCCGCCCAGGGCTTGCGCCGTTTCGCAAGTGCCACCCCCTCCGCCACGGCCGCGCGGGCCGGGATGCGGGAGAGGAAGATGAGCTGGTACGACGAGAGGCGCAGTATATCGAGGATCTCCGGCTCCAGCGCGGCGGTGTCCCGCCGGGCGTAGAGGGCGATGTAGTGGTCGAGGAACATCTCATTTTGCAGAACGCCGTTCACTATCTTCGCCGCCAGGGCCATGTCCCGGGGCTCAAGGCCGCCTATATTGGCGAGCACCATGTCGGGCCTCGCCCCACGGCGCACAGACCCCAGGGCTCTCAGGGCGGCGTCCCTCGCGGTCACGGGCATATGGGGTGCCCTCTTAAATAGTCCGCGGCTCTCATGCGCTTGCCGCCTGGGGCCTGGAGCTCGGTGACGGTGAGGCTCCCATCCCGGACCGCAAGCTCTATCCCCTCCGGCCCCGCCGAGAGCAGGGTCCCAGGGGCGGACTTTACGGCCTTTTTCGTTGAAAAAGCCTTGAAAACTTTAAATTTGACGCCGTTTATCTCCACCGTCGCCACGGGCCAGGGGTCAAGGCCCAATATCTTCGTCACAAGGCGGTGTCCCTCGGTGTTGAGGTCCAGCTCCGCGAGCTCCTTCGTGAGTGGCGGGGCGAATGTGGCCTCTCCGGGGTCCTGGGGAGTCCTCCCGGCGGTCCCCCGCTCTATTGAGCGGAGTGTGGAGCAGAGGAGCTCCGCCCCCATGGGGGCGAGGCGGGTAAAGAGCTCACCGGCGGTCTCGCCGGGCAAGATGGACGTAGAGCGGGTGTCGATGATGTCACCGGCGTCCATGGCCTCCGCCATGAACTGGGCGGTGACGCCGGTCTCCCTCTCGCCGTTTATGACTGCCCACTGTATCGGGGCGGCGCCGCGGTATTTTGGCAGGAGGGAGCCGTGGATATTGACGCACCCCAGGGGCGGGAGCTCCAAAATATCCACCGGCAGCAGCCGGCCGTAGGCCACGACGGCTATGACGTCCGGCCTCATATCCCGCAAAAGGCCCAGGGCCGTGCCGTCACGAAGTTTTGTTGGCTGGTAGACGTCTATCCCACGGGCCTCCGCCAGTCTCTTCACCGGCGGAGCCTCCAGGGTGTGTCTCCTCCCCACCGGCTTATCGGGCTGGGTGAATACGCCCACCACCTCAAAGCCGGAGTCCAGGAGGGCCCTCAGTGATTCCGCCGCGAAGTCCGGCGTACCCATGAAAACTACTCTCATTTAAGTCTCTGACTCCTCTTCAAGCTCCTCCTCGGTGAGTATGCGCTGGGCGCGCTCCGTGAAGAGGTGTCCGTCCAGGTGGTCTATCTCGTGGCAGAAACACCTGGCGGTCAGCCCTTCGCCCTCCACCTCAAAGGTGTTGCCGAACCTGTCCTGGGCCCGGACACGGACATGCCCCGGACGGGACACTATGCCGTAGACTCCGGGGATGGAGAGACACCCCTCCTTGCCGGTCTGTTCGCCGTCGGCCTCCACGATCTCCGGGTTTATGAGCTCAATGATCTGCTCCTCGGGTGTGAGCTCCGTCTTATTTGTGTCCATGACTATGACGGCCCGGCGCAGTACGCCCACCTGGGGGGCGGCCAGCCCGACGCCGTCGGCGCCGAGGAGCGTCTCGCGCATGTCGTCCAAGAGGGTGTGGAGCCGTTTATTGAAGTCCGTCACCGGTCTACTGTGTTTTAAGAGGATGGAGTCCCCCTCCTCGCGGATGTTTCTCGTGGCCATATGTTCTCTCCTTTATTCTACGGGGTCCGCGTCCGCGAACACCGAAAGATTTTTGTTCTCCTTGTCCTGGGCGAACCCCCGGATCACCGCCGCCACCATCTCCCGGTTGCGGCTGTTATTTTTAAGCACCAGGGTCATCTTGTAGCGGAACCTGTTGTTGACTTTCGTGACGCCCGCTGGTGCGGGCCCCAGCACCTCAAGTCCCGGACCTATCCATGCGGCCCTTAGGGCCTCCCCGATCCTCACGCAGCCGCGAAGGACCGCCGCCTCGTCAAGGCCCGTCACGGTGACGGTGATGATGTCCCTTATCGGCGGCGCGGAGATGAGTCCCCGGGTGACGATCTCCTGCTCGTAAAAGCCCATGTAGTCCTGTTTCGCGGCCAGGAGCAGTACCGGGTTTTCCGGGGTGAAGGTCTGAATGACGGCCCTCCCGGCCTTCTGGCCCCTACCGGAGCGCCCCACCACCTGGGTTATCAGGGAGAATGTCCGCTCGTGGGCCCTAAAGTCCCCGGCGTAGAGCGACTGGTCAGCGGAGATGACCCCAGCCAGCGTGACATTGGAGAAGTCGAGACCCTTCGTCACCATCTGTGTGCCCAGGAGTATGGGCACGTTGTCCTTTTTAAACTTGTCCAGGAGCTTTTGATGGGAACCGGCCTTTGAGACGGTGTCGGTGTCCATGCGTATGACCCCGACGCCCGGGAAGATCTCGGCGAGCTCCTCCTCCAATTTCTGCGTACCGGCGCCCACGAACTTTAGTTTCCCGCCGCACTCGGGACAGCACTCCGGCAGCGGCTGAGAGGACCCGCAGTAGTGACAGCGCAGTCTCCTGCCGACGGAGTGGTACGTCATGGACACGCTGCAATTACGGCATGTGAAAACGTGGCCGCACTCACCGCACATGACAAGCCCCGAGGCCCCCCGGCGGTTTAAAAAGAGTATGCTCTGCTCGCCGCGGTCTATATTCTTTTTAAGCTCCTCCCGCAGGAGCCCGCCCACCACACCGCCGTTGCCCTCCTTGATCTCCCGGCGCATATCAGCGATGAGCACCTCCGGCAGGGGGTTTGCGTTAAAGCGGTTCGCAATAGTAAAGAGGCTGTAGCGCCCGGCCCGGGCGGCGTACATGGACTCTACACTCGGCGTGGCGGATCCCAGGACCAGCAGGGCGTTCTCCCGCACACAGCGGAACTTGGCCACGTCCCTGGCGTGGTAGCGGGGGGAATTTTCGGATTTATAGGTGTGTTCCTGTTCCTCGTCAATGACGATGAGGCCGATATTTTTAAGCGGCGCAAAGATGGCGGAGCGGGTGCCGATGACAACCTTCACGGAGCCGTTGTTTATCCTCTTCCACTCGTCGTACCGCTCACCCATGGTGAGGGAACTGTGGAGCAAGGCTATGTCGTCCCCGAAGTAACTTGAGAAGACCCCCACGAGCTGGGGGGTCAAAGCTATCTCCGGCACCAGCACTATGGCTGTCCTCCCGGACGATAGCGCGTCCTGGACGAGCCTTATATAGACGCTCGTCTTCCCGCTGCCTGTGACGCCGAATAGCAGAGCCGCGTGGGGTACGCCCTCCTCCATGAGGGCGAGAAGGCCCCTATAGGCGCTCTCCTGCTCCCGCGTCAGCTCTATCTGCCCTCCTCTGCGTCCATCCCGGCGCACATTGGGCCGCCTGTAGACCTCCCGCACCGAGACCGTGACAAGGCCCTGTTTCTCAAGGGCGGTGACCGTGGCGGACGTCACCGAGGCGAAGGCGCAGACGTCGGCGACGGCTGCCTCCCCCACATCTGCCAAGACGTTCAAGACCTCCGCCTGCCTCGGGGCCCTCATGCGGCGCTGCGCGGCAATGAGCGTGGCCTCCTCGCCGGAGACCGCCAGCGTGACGAATTTTTGGGTCTTGTCACCGATCCTGTGGCCGTCGGAGGAGTACCACATCCCCGCGGGTAGCATGGCCCTGGCGGCCTCGTAGAGGGTGCAGAAGAACCTCTCCCGCATCCAGAGGGCGAGTTTCAACTGTTCCTGGGAGAACACGGGCTCCGGGTCCATCACGGACTCTATGCACTTTAGCTCCTGGCGCTGGGACTCATCCTCCAGGGCCAAGACTATCCCCTCGGAGCGCTTGTTGCCCCGGCCAAAGGGGACTATGACCCGGGAACCGGCGGAAACGGTGTCCAATAGGCTCTCAGGGATCACATAGGAGTAGGGTTTATCTATAGAGTATACGGCGGCTGAGACGGCGACTTTCGCAATATTTCTCATCACCCAGAGGCCTCCGAGGCGGGGGTCAGCTCTGAGCGGTGACCTTGCCGTCGGCGATCTCCTTAATGGCGATGGAGACGGGTTTATCCTCCAGGGAAATTCCCTTGGCCTCAGCCTCGGAGGCAATCTCCCTGGCGCGTTTCGCTATCACGTTCACAAGCAGATACCGGCTGTTGTTGGTGTTCCTGAGAAGGTCCGGCATTGTGGGATAAAGCATCATGATAATATCAGTTCCTTTCCGTTTTCGCTTTTTCGATTATGGTCAAGAGTTCACCGGCGGCCCGGTCCACCTGGTCGTTCACCACGGTGTAGTCGTAGCGCCGCAGTTCCGGCAGTTCACGCTGGGCCTGCTGGAGCCTCTTTACTATCGTCTCCTCCGTCTCGGTGGAGCGGCCCCGAAGACGGCGCTCCAGCTCCTCAAAGCTGGGAGGCGCCAGGAATACTGTGATGGCCTCCGGCATCTTCTCCTTCACCTGTTTCGCGCCCTGGACCTCTATGTCCATTATGACGTCGTACCCCTCGGCGAGTTTCTCCTCCACGGGGGCGCGGGGGGAGCCGTAACTGTTGCTCACATATGTGGCGTGCTCCAAAAACTCGTCCTTTGCGAGCATCTCGTCAAATTTTTCCCGGGTTATGAAGTGGTAGCTCTCCCCCGGGACCTCGCCCTTCCTCGGGGCGCGGGTAGTGGCGGACACGGAGAAAAAGAGCTTGTCCCTCCGCCTGAATAGTTCGTTTATCACCGAGCTCTTGCCGGTGCCGGCGGGGCCGGAAATGATCACAAGAAGTCCCCTATTCCCCATCTTCCTCAAGCTCCTCCTCTGTCTCGTCCCGCTCCGGCCTGCCGGAGATCCTACCGGATACCGTCTCCGGCTGGAGGGCCGAGAGTATTATGTGCCCGCTGTCCATCACAACCACCGCCCTCGTGCGGCGGCCGTAGGTGGCGTCAATGAGCATACCGCGCTCCCGGGCGTCGCCTATTATCCTCTTTATGGGGGCGGAATCGGGACTCACAGCCGCGATCATCCGCGAGACGGCCACCATGTTGCCAAAGCCTATGTTTACAAGCCTCATACGAACCTCACGCTCAAATTTACTCTATGTTCTGGATCTGCTCGCGTATCTTCTCGATTTCCGACTTCATATCCACGGTTATCCGGGCCATCTCCACGTCGTTGCCCTTGGAGCCTAAGGTGTTGGCCTCCCGGTTAAACTCCTGGACGAGGAAGTCGAGTTTCCTGCCGACAGGCACCGAGCTCTCAAGGAGCTCCCTCAGAGCGGAGAGATGGCTCCTGAGGCGCACCGTCTCCTCCGCCACCGAGACCTTGTCCGCGAATATGGCGGCCTCCGTGAGGATGCGGCTCTCGTCGATATTTGAGTTCTCCAGCACATCCATTATCCGGCGGGTGAGGCGCTCCCGGTACTCCGCCACTGTCCTGGGGGACCGCTCCTCCGCGGCGGCGACGAGGCGCTCGATCTCGGCGGCGCGGGTGAGTATGTCGTCCCGCATACGGGCCCCCTCCCGGGTGCGCATGGCGTCAAAATCCTCCAGGGCGCGCTCCACTATACCGCTAAGATCCGCCCCCAGGCGCTCCATGTCCGTCTCCGCCTTCTTGACGGTGAGGACGTCCTGGAACCTTGCCATGTCGTAGGCGGTGGTGCCGAGCGGCAGAGAGTAGCGCTGGGATATGGCCCTCAGGGCGGCGATGTAGGCGTCCGCCACGGGATCATTTACGTCTATGAGCACGTCCCCCGCGTTGGAGGCGTCGACAGAGATAAATACATCCACCTTCCCGCGGGAGATGTGCCTCTGCACCTGGGCCTTTATGCCCTCCTCAAGGGAGACGTAGAGCCGGGGGAGTTTCACACTGCAATCAAGGAACCGGTTGTTGACGCTCTTGAGCTCGACGGTTATCTCGAACTTATCGGAGGAACCGCTGGCGCTGCCGTAGCCGGTCATGCTCTTTATCATCCGTAATCACCATCCTCTATGCATTTTGGGGTAGAGCCGCGCCATGTAGACGGCTATCACCCTGGAGACGCCAATGTCAAAAAGTATAAAGACGACGTTCAAAAAGGCGAAGAGCGCCGGGACGCTGCCCCTCAAAAACTCAAAATTGAATAGCGTCTCGTGGAGCAAAAAAACTATCACAGCCGCCGCGCCGTTAAAGACGGCGAGTTTCACGGCCCACTCCAGCACCCGGCGCTTTGACCTCTCCGCCAGGGACTTGAGTATCGGGTAGTAGCCGAAAAATAGGGCGTAAATGAGGACCAGGGACTTGGAGGGCACCAATATTAGCCCCACGATGACCGTACCCGCGAACACCATGAGCCCGCCGGGTATCCCGTACTCCACCACGGCTGCGATCCCAAAGAGCGACGCGAGCCCCAAAAATCCCAGCTGCCCCGTGGGGAGCACCGAGGCCAGGTACAAAAACGCCGCCGAGAATGCGGTGAAGACGGCCAAAAAAGCCACTTTGCGAGACTTAGAGCTCCTCATCTCTTATCTGCAACCCCCGCACATCATGTTCATGCACATCATCGCGGTACACATATCGCACATATCCATCCCTCCCTGGGCGGGGGGGCCGTAACCGGTGGAGCGGTAGGGGGTGTTGGAGGCACTGGCCATATTGAGGGCCTGGCGGTACTCGCCGTTCGTGGGGTCCATATTGACGGCCCGCTGGAAGAAACTTCTGGCGTCGTCCAGCCAACCCTTCTTGTAGTAGAGGCTGCCCATGAGGAAGTTCCACTCCGCGTCCCTGGTGGGGGCGGCGTCCAGGAGATCCTGGGCGTATTTGAGGTTCCCGGAGTTTATAGCCGCCCGGATATTTGCGTAATTGCCACCGTAGCCCCCGCCGGAATAGCCGGAGGAGCCGTAACCTGAGTAGCCGCCGGAGTAGCCCGACGACCCGCCGGACCTGCCGCCGTTCTGGCGGGACCTCGTTATGGAGTCATACGCCTCGTTTATCTCCTTCATCTTCTCCTGGGCAAGGTCAGCCAGGGGGTTGTCCTGGTAGTTGTCCGGGTGGTACTTCTTGGCGAGGTCCCTGTAGGCTTTCTTTACCTCCTCGTCAGAGGCATTGGGGGATATCCCCAAGGTTTTGTAAGGATCGTTCATCTTTAGCTCTCCGTTCCGCCCATATAGTTTTGAGTCATCTTGGGAAGGCGCTGGGACCTTCTGAGGTTCCCGGCGTATGTCCCGGCGGCCCCGCGCCGGCACATGTCGGGGATACCGAGGTAGATAATATTTTCTGTCACGGGCCGCCAGTAATTATTGGGCAGAAGTTCAAAGGCCCTGGCGGCCACCCCCTGGGAGGTGAGCATGGTATCTAAAACGGCGCTCTTGACCTCCTCCGGGACTTCGCCGGAGTCCACGCCGAAACGGCGGGCCACCGGGTTATAGGCGCCGGACGCCATATCCTCCGGTAGATCCTGGAGGGCGTCGGCAAGGTAGATTATCCTGCCCACATGGTAGAGAAGGACCTCTAATGGCCGCCTCACCGCGTCCTCCCCCGCCGCCGCAGAGGATAGGAGCAGGGCGAACTTGTCCGCCGGGACGTCAAGGGAGGGCGTCCCCGCCCTCTCAATCTCCGAAAGCTCCTGGAGACGGTCCCGGACGCTCCCGGAAAACTCCGGGTACTTGCCCGATGCCTTCCTGTAGGCCCGCTTGAGGGCCGCCCGGAGGGCCCTGGCGGTGAGGCGCTTTGCGCCCCGGCTGTCCTCCACGGAGTCCGTGAGTTTCCAGTAGGTGAGTATCACGCTGTACCCTGCCGCGCGCTCCAGGGCCTCGTTGGTGGTGCAGACGCACCGGCGGCGGAAGAACGCTGGCAGACAGCGCCTAAAGCAGTACCCGCTCCCCTCTCCGGGCCACAGGAGCATGGTGAGGAACACGAAGTCATAATTTAGTATGGACCTGCCGGCTATGCCGTACTCCCGGCCCAGCTCGTGGCACAGCCCGCAGTAACAGGCGCGGAAACGCTCAAACTCCCGGAGTTTGAGCTCCGGGGCGTCGGGGCGGATATATCCGAACATCCCCCGCCGCCTATTCTATGGTGACGTTTATCGGGAAAGCCCCGACGGCGTCCACATTGGGGAATCCGTCAACGTACACGGTGCCCTGCACGGTGTACGTGCCGGTCATGTTGGCGTATTGGCTCAGATCCGCCACTATGCGGACGTTCTCGGGGTTCACCGCCTCCAAGTCCGACTCGGAGCCCCGGAGCGTCACGTCGAGGCTCTGGGTGATGACGGTCACGTTCCCGGTGGCGTTCTTAACTGAGATATCGGATACCGAGAGCCGGCGGGTGTCCATGCCGAGGATCTCGATATTTACGGTGGCCAAGGTCCTGCCGCTGAGGTTGTTGGTGTCGTTGGGGATTATCACGTTGTAGGTGTCGGAGTAGGACTGGACGAAACTCTTGAGATCCACGGTGCCGAGGTTTATGGAGTTATACCCCTCCAGCACCTCGGGGTTGCCCGAGAGGGTTATATAGGTGGGGTCAATGGATATCCTCACGTTCGTGTCGCTGGCGGTACTGCACTCCACAAGGTCTATTGTCAGGGGCACGTCCTTGACCATCAGGATATTCTGGGTTATATAGGCGCTGGAGTTGTCGTCCACGAAGGTGAGGCCCTCCTCCTCCATGTTGAGGGCCTGGCCGTCGGAATCTAAGAGGACTATCGGCTCCTCCTTTGTGAGGGTCTTTGAGATATTGTCGCCCCTCAGTGTCACGGAGGCGGAGGCTATCTTGCTTATGGCCGCCTCGGTCCCCGCCACTATGACGTTGTTGCGGGAGAGGGTGAGCTCCCCGGCCATGTAGTTCTCGGCTATACTGCCCTCAAATACCGGCGTCACAGCTATGGAGTCTGTGACGAGCCTCTCCACAGTCACCTCGATGACCGGCCGGGACATGCGCTCCACCACCACGTCCTTGCCCACGCCGTTATCATAGACGAGGTTGAAGTTCAGCGAGTGGATGCCCGTGGGGGAGGTGTACTGGAACACATCCGCCAGGTCCACCACAGCCCGCACATTGGTGTTTGAGAGCTTGGAGACCTCCCGCACGCGGCCGCCGAAGTAGATGGTGAGCTGACTGACGTCCACGTCCGTCACAATGAGGTCGTTGGAGCGCAGCTCATCCTCGCCCTCGAACTCCACCTGTATGCCCGTCACGGCCACGGGGTCGCTGACGGTGGGATTCTCAACATACGCCACGTATATCCACAGTGCCACGGATACCACCACAGAGAATATGACGTAGAATACCTTAACCTTTCCGCTGCTTTTGTTTTCTGGCATCACTTTTCACCTGTCCGATCATTGCTGGCGGCGGCGCCGACATGTTTTTTTATAGCGCCCAGCAGGCCCTTCTTCTCGGGTTCCACCGGCATGAGCTCGTTCCTCAGTATCTGTTCAAATGTAGCCGGAGTGAGTCCGCGCTTGAGCATGCCCTCCATGGCGATGGAGATATCCCCCGTCTCCTCGGAGACTATCGCCACCACGGCGTCTGAGCGCTCACTCATGCCGATACCGGCCCTGTGGCGCATACCCAGGTCCCGGCTTATGTTCTGGTTGCCGGAGAGCGGCAGCATACATGCCGCGCCGGCCACCCGCGCCTCACGGATTATAACGGCCCCGTCGTGGAGGGGCGCTTTATCGTAAAATAGGTTCTTTAAGAGCTCCGCCGCCGGCGCGGCGTCCACTATGGTCCCGGTCTTGATGTACGAGTCGAGGTTTACCGTCCGCTCAAAGACCAGCAGCGCCCCGGTACGGCTGGCGGACATGTCGGTGCAGGCGAGGACCGTCTGGGCGATGGCGTTCTCGATGCTCTTGGTCCTCACCGGGTGGCCGAAGATGTCCTTGATACTGCCTCCGGCCTGCTCCAGCATCCTGCGTATCTCGGGCTGGAAGATGACGACCACCACCAAAAGCCCCATCTCAAAGGCGTTGCCCAGGAGGTACGAGAGCACCGGCATATCGCCGATGGTGGTGAGGAGCATCATAGCCAGAAGCAGGAATATGCCCTTCACCACGTTCATGGAGTTCGTTTTGCTGAAGAACAGCACCATGTGGTAGATCAAAAAAGCAACTATGGTCATGTCCAGGATGTCCCAGACACTCAACATCTGCATTATGTTTTTCAGTATGTCAAATAAGTCGCTCAACCTGTCCATATCGAGTACCGCTTTCTCATTTTATGTGTGGAAATTGAATAAATGCTGAAAGTCACAGGGCTCCAATTCTCTAAGCTAACATTATAGTACAAACATTATGAATTGGCAATAAATATTTTGTGAACTCACCATTTGCCTTTTTATTACTTCGCCACCCGCGTCACCCGCTCCATCGCCCGAATAAAGCTCCTTATCTCCGCCTGGGTGTTGAAGGCGCTGACGCTGGCGCGTATAGTCCCCCGCTCTATGGTCCCCGCGGTCTCGTGGGCCAGGGGCGCGCAGTGGAGCCCCGCCCGGAGGGCGAATCCCAGGTTTGAGAGCTCCTCCCCCACCTCCTCCGCGTCGCGGCCCTCCACCTCAAAGGAGAGGACCCCGGCCTGCTGCGCCGTGTCCGCCGCCCTGTAGACCTTGACGCCCGGGAGGCGCCGCAGAGACTCCGCCATCTCGGAGATGAGCGCCCGCTCGTGACTTAGTATATTCCCCTCGCCGTGCCGCAGGACATACGCTATCCCCTGGGAGAGGCCCGCGATGCCCGGCATGTTGTGGGTACCGGCCTCGAGCCTGTCCGGGAGGAAATCCGGCATCAGGGGGGAGCGGGAGTTACTGCCGCTGCCGCCCTGCATGAGCGGCTCGGCGCTGTGGTTCGCGATGAGTATGCCTGTGCCCTGGGGGCCGTAGAGGCCCTTATGTCCGGGCATGGCGATGAAGGCGGCCCCCAGGGCCTCATTATCTATGGGTATCGTCCCGGCGGACTGGGAGGCGTCTATTATGAGCGGCACTCCCCTCTCCCGGCAGATGGCCGCTATCCTCTCCAGGGGCATTATCGACCCGAAGACGTTGGAGACGTGGTTCACAACGCAGGCGTCGGCGGGTTTTCTTAAAAGATCCTCAAAGACGCTGGCTGCCACCTCACCTTCAAAAAGCGGCGAGCGCGCCACATACACCCGGGCCCCCGCCGCCCGCAGAGGACGCATGACGCTATTGTGCTCATAGCCGCTGACCACCACCCGGGAGCCCTCATGTACGAGGCTGCCTATGGCGATATTTAGGGCGTGAGTGGCGTTCATCGTGAAGATTATCCGCTCCGCGTCCCGGACGTTGAAGAGTTTAGCCGCCCTCTCCCGGCAGAGGTAGGCCGTCTCCGCCGCCGCCATGGCGTAGCGGTGGCCGCCCCTTCCGGGACTGCCGAGGTTCGAGACGGCGGCGTACACCGCCTCCCTGACGGCCTTTGGTTTCTGAACTGTCGTGGCGGCGCTGTCGAGATATATCAATAGGACACCTCCTCGGTGGAGCCGTCGCGCCGGATGACGAGCACCTTTTTCGGGGGCAGGTTGGCAGAGGCCAGGGCGCCCAGCGCCATTCCCAGGGAGTCCCCGGGTATCCTCACGGCGTAGCCGCAGCCGTCCCGGGATACTTTCTGCGGCGTCCTCACCACCATATTCCTTATACCCGCCGTCCGCAGCGCGCCTGACACCCTCTGCGCGTAGGTCAGCGAGCGGCAGGTGAGATAGTAATAGTTCACGCTGATCCTCCTAAGATAGAGTCAGAACATTCTATGCGGGAGGGCCAGGGAAGTTGAAAACTCCCCGGAATTCCTTCCGGGGAGCCATCTCTATAGGACCAATATCATGACGCGGCCCTCTCAATGAGGACCACGGCGTGGCAGGCTATGGCGTCGTTCGTAAAGCCCATCTTCTCCTCAGTGGTGCCCTTGACGTTCACGTCGTCCGCATCCACTCCGAGGTACGGGGCCAGCCTCTCGCGCATCGCCTCCACATACGGGGATATCTTCGGCCTCTCCGCCACTATAGTTATATCCACATTCCCCACGGAGTATCCCTTGGCGTGAAGGAGCTCCATCACCTGCCGGAGGAGTTCCAGGGAGGATATGCCGCTGTAGCGGGGGTCGGTGTCGGGAAAGTGCCGGCCTATGTCTCCAAGGGCCGCCGCGCCCAGGAGCGCGTCCATGAGCGCGTGGACCGCCACGTCCGCGTCCGAGTGGCCAAGGAGCCCCAGCTCGTAGGGGATCTTGACCCCGCAGAGGTAGAGGTCCCGCCCCGCGGTCAGGCGGTGGACATCGTAACCGTGACCTATTCTCATCCCTCGCGTCTCCCTTTAAGTATGAGCGCGGCCATCTCAAGGTCGATGGGGCGCGTTATCTTTATGTTCTCAAACGATCCGCGGCTCAGCGCCGGGCGGACGCCTATCCGCTCCACAGCGGAGCAGTCGTCGGTGACGTCGCCGCCGGCGGCCTTGGCATTCGTGAAGGCGGCCTTTAGTATCTCGGCCTTGAATACCTGGGGCGTCTGAACGGCGAAGAGCGCGCTGCGGTCCGGCGTCTCGGTGATGAACCCGTCGGAGGACACCTTTATGGTGTCGTTCACCGGTATCGCCGGGGCAGCGGCGTTGTAGTTATACGCCTTGCTGAAGGCGTCGGTTATCACGTCCTGGGTGACAAGGGGCCTCGCGCCGTCGTGGACGGCTATATACTCCACGCCCTTGGGGACCTCCTGGAGGCCGGCTATAACGGACTCCGCCCTCGTGGCGCCGCCTCGGATCATCTTTGTGGCCTTGGCTATCTCGAACTCAGCGCAGAGATCGGCTATCGGAACTATTGACTCCTCCCTCGTGACGACTATGATCTCGTGGATATAATCTGACGCCTGGAGCGCCATGAGCGACCGGGCTATGACGGGTATCCCCTCAAGCTCGGAGAAGAGTTTGTCCTCGCCCTCCATGCGGTCAGAACCGCCGGCGGCGGCGACTATGGCCACCGCGTAGGGATGCTGGTTCCAGGTCACGGCTCTGCCAAGGAGTTTTAACATCAGTTTGTTCAAACTATCCCTCCTATGATGACATCGCGCTGGGGCAGACTTAAAAATAAGCGGCAACAAGGTCATTGCTGCCGCTTATCTCTCATCTTTTACTCCGCATCGGGGAGATCCTCAGGCGCGGGAGGGTTGTCCGTGTCATAGACAACGGCGTCTCCGCCGTCGTCCTCCTCGTCGCTCTCAGGCTCGGGGGCGGGAGCAGGGGTCTCGCCAAGAGCGCGGATGCTAAGGGAGACCTTCTTGTTCTCGTTGTCGATGTTGGTGATCTTCGCTCTCACGACCTGTCCCTCGGAGAGGACGTCGTCGGGCTTGCCTATACGGCGGTCGGCTATCTGGGAGATGTGGATAAGTCCGTCAACTCCCGGGACGATCTCCGCAAAGGCGCCGAAGGGCATGAGCTTGACGATCCTGACCTCGGCCACGCTGCCGACACCGTAGGTGGAGGTGAACTTGATCCAGGGATTCTCGTTGGGGTCCTTATAGCCCAGGGAGATCTTCCTGTTGTCGCGGTCGAAGGAGATGACGTACACGTCGATCTCGTCGCCCACACTGAGCACCTCGGAGGGCTGATGGATGCGTTTCCAGCTGAGCTCGGAGACATGGACCATGCCGTCCACGCCGCCGATGTCCACGAAGGCGCCGTAGGAGGTGAGGGACTTGACGACACCGTGATAGTGCTTGCCCTCCTCGATCTCCGCCCATGTGGCCTCTGCTTTTGCGCGGCGCTCCTCATATGCCACAGCCCTGATGGAGCCGACGACGCGGCGGCGGGGCTGGTTTACCTCGGTAATGCGCAGCCGGACCTTCTTCTGAAGGAGTTCGGTCATGGGGGTGTCCTTGGGGAGCCCGGACTGAGAGGCGGGAACAAACACACGGATGCCGCGAACGTTCACCACGACACCGCCCTTGTTCTCCTCCACAACCGTGCCCTCGACTACCGCCTTGGTGTTGCGGGCCTCGGCTATGTTGTCCCAGGCCTTCACGGAGTCAAGACGTTTCTTGGAGAGCATGACCGTGCCCTCCACGTCATTGACGCGCATGACATACGCCTCAACCACATCGCCCACTTTGACGACGTCGTTGATGTTTACACCGGGCTCGTCGGTATACTCAGAGACTGGGATGTAGCCGGACTGCTTAGTACCCAGATCCACTGAGATCTCTGTCTGCGTTATGGACGCCACAACGCCGGACACCTTCTCCCCCGTATGTAAAGTTTTGATAGAACGCTCAAGCAGCTCCTCAAAGGTAGCTTCCGCCTCGGGCGTCCCAGCTGTCTCCTCCACCGCGGTGTCCTCCACGGGGGGCTCGACGGTCTCGCTTGTTTCGACTGCCTCCGCAGTCTTGATCTCATCACTCATCTTCCGGTTGACCTCCTTAATTATCCACTCCGGGGTAGACGCTCCGGCAGTCACGCCGAACACAGTCATACCTCTGAGTGCTTGTACATCCAACTCCGAGGCGTTCTCCACGAAGAGCACGCGCCCGCAGCGGGATTTACATACTTCAACAAGTTTGCGGGTATTGGCACTGTGCCTCCCGCCAATTACTACCATCACATCGCACCGGGAGGCCAGTTCCGCGGCCTCTCTTTGTCGATTTGACGTTGTATTACATATTGTATCAAATATTTTCAGGTTTGTACACTGTTTTTTTAATAAATTAACACATATTTCAAAATTTTTTCTCTCGCCCGTGGTCTGGGACACGATAGTGAGGGGCGTACCGGCCATTTCCGGGTGATTTTTTAGGTACTCCTCCGTCTCCTCGGGCGTCTCCAGCACTATCGACTGCCCGCACCAGCCCGCCACGGCCCTGACCTCCGGGTGGTCCCGCTCGCCGATGATGAGGATCTCGCGCCCAGCGGCGGACTCCTCCCGGACGAGCCGGTGGATCCTCGCCACATCGGGACAGGTGGCGTCAATGACGGGGCAGCCCTTGCGGTCCAGCTCGCTGTAGACCTCGGGGCCTGCGCCATGGCTCCTTATTATGACGGGCTCGCCGTCACGTATCTCATCGATAGAGTCCACAGTGCGGACACCGAGACTTTCAAGCTCCCGTACCACGTCCCTATTGTGTATGAGCGGCCCCAGGCACACGCAGGAGCCGTACTCCTTCGCGGCCCTCTCGGCCATACCGACTGCCCTCTTGACGCCGAAACAGAACCCGGCGGTCTTGGCGGTATTTATCTCCAAGCCATCACCCCCGAACCGCGTCGTGGGTCCTGCCCAGCGCGTGTATCTTATCCATGAGGCCCCCGGCGATGGACTCCATCTCCTCGTGGGTGAGGCGGCGGCCCTTCTCAATGACTATAGGTTCCCCAATTATTATGGGATTTATCCTGAAAAATTTCTTTTTTCTCGGTATGTACATGGGTACGATGGGCACGCCCATCTTCTGGGCGAGCCTCACGGCGCCGCCTTTGGGGCTGGCCTTGCCGTCCTCATCGGACCTCGTGCCCTCGGGGAAGATGCCCAGCTTCCGCCCCTCCTTTAGGCACCGCATGGCGTTCTTCATGGCCTCGAGGTCCGCTGAGTCCCGGTTCACCGGGAACGTGCCGATGAGCCGGAGGAGAAAGCCGAGGATCTTATTTTTAAAGAGCTCCGCTTTCGCCATGAGACACAGGTGGTCCCGCCTTGGGAGGGCGTAGGCCATATAAAACGGGTCCGACGCGCCGGAGTGGTTGGCGCAGACTATGGCGGCGCCCTCCGGGATGTTCTCGCGGCCAAAGACCTTGAAGGGCCGGACGAGACCGATGCCTATCATGGTTATGAACCGGAGGATATCGTACCAAAACTTCTCACTGTTCATTGTGTCAAATAGTCCTCTTTACTCGCTATCTCTGTTCCCCTGGAGTTTTCTCTCCACGGCCTTGCAGATGAACTCAAAGCTGTCCTCCAGGCCGTACTCGGTGGTGTCGATGACGACGGAGTCCTCGGCGGGCCTCAGGGGGGCGATATCGCGGGTGGAGTCATTTTTGTCCCGGGCCTCGATGTCTCGGAGCGTGGCCTCAAAGCTCACGTCCATGCCCTTGTCCACAAGCTCCCTATACCGGCGCCTGGCCCTCTCGGTGGCGCTGGCGGTGAGAAATATCTTCACCTGGGCCTCGGGAAGTACAACTGTGCCTATGTCCCGGCCGTCCATCACCACGTCATAGCGTCTTGCCATGTCCCGCTGGGTCTCAAGGAGGAACGCGCGGACCTGGGGGATGGCGGAGACGGCGGAGGCGGCCATGGAGACCCGGGGCTCGCGTATGGCCTCGGACACATCCTCGCCGTTTAAGATCATCCTCTGGACGCCGTCGCTGTCGTAACTGAGCTCCACATGGATATCCTTGAGTTTCGACTCCACAGCTGGGGCGTCCTCCGTCCCGACGCCGTTTCTTAGCATAAATAGGCCGATGCATCTGTAGAGCGCCCCGGTATCCACATAGACAAAGCCGAAATGTTTTGCCGCCATCCTGGCCAGGGTCGATTTCCCCGCGCCGGAGGGGCCATCAAGTGCTACAGATACGTGACTCATCGTGTCACTCCTCTCACGTTCATTTCACATTCATTGCCGCCGCGTGGGCGGTGGACCAGGCGATCTGCAAATTGAAACCGCCGGTGTATGCGTCCATATCAAGTATCTCACCGGCGAAATACAGGCCCCGGACGAGTTTCGACTCCATAGTCCTGGGGTCCACCTCCCGCACGTCCACGCCGCCGGAGGTTATTATTGCCTCCTCTATGGGCCTGGGGCCGGATATCTCCACAGGGAAGTTCTTAAAGAGCTCCAAAAGGCCCCGCCGCTGCTCCCGGGTTATGGAATTGACCTTCGTCTCCGGCGGTATCCCGGAGAGCTCCACCAGCACCGGTATCATGCTCCTTCCGGCGAGATCCGTGAGAGCGTTGGCGAAATCCCTATTTTTGTACTTCTCAAAATCCCGGAGTAACCGCTCATCGAGTTTCCGCTCGTCGAGGGCGGGCTTTAGGTCGATGAGGAACTTATATGAATCGGTGTCAAAATCCCGCATGTGCGCCGAGGCCGAGAGCACCGTGGGGCCGGAAATGCCGAAGTGCGTAAATAGGAGCTCGCCGAAGTCCTCATAGACGGTCCGGCCCGCACTATTTATGACCCGCACACCCACGTTGCGCAGGGAGAAACCCTGCATCCGCTGGCAGATATCGCCCCTCGCCTCCAGCGGCACCAGGGACGCCCGGGGTTCGATGATACTGTGCCCCAGCTTGGAGGCCATAGTGTACCCGTCCCCGTCGGAGCCCGTGGCGGGATATGAGAGACCGCCGGTGGAGAGTATGACGGAGGGCGCAGTAAAAATACCGTCAGGCGTCCTGACGCCCAGGACCGCCCCCTCCTCCACGCATATCTCCAGGGCCTTTTCGTGCACCACCCGGACGCCGCCGGCGGCGCAAAAGTGCCGGAGTGCCGAGACTATATCCGCCGCCCTGTCCGACACCGGGAACACCCTATTCCCACGCTCTGTCTTCACGGGGACGCCCCGGCTCTCAAAGAAGGCCATGACATCCCGGGGAGAGAAACGGGAGAGGGCGCTATATAAAAACTTACCGTTCTGGGGTATGTTCGCTATGACCAGCCGGTTCTCTGTGTTGTTCGTGAGGTTACAGCGGCCCTTGCCTGTTATGCCCAGCTTGCGGCATGTGTGCTCCGTCTTCTCAAGTACCGTGACCGAGAGACCCCGGGACGCCGCGAACCCCGCGGCCATCATCCCGGCGGCCCCGCCGCCCACGACTATAACATCATTGCTCGTATTTCTCATAGATATCGTACTCGGCCCAGATCTTCTCAAGACTCTCAAAGTTCGCCTCCAGGTCGCAGCTGGAGCGCTCCGCCACGGAGACCACCAGGGCGTTGATGAGGCTCAGCGGCGCCACAAGGGAGTCAAGGAAGGACATCATCTCGCTCCTTGCGTAGAGCTTGAGGTCCGCGAAATTTGCCACCAGGGACGAGGCCGCGTCGGTTATGCAAACCACCGTGGCCCCCCTGTCGCGGGCGTAGCTCATGGCCTTTATTGTGCGCTTTGAGTACCGGGGGAAACTTATGGCCACCAGCACGTCGCCGGAGGATATGTGGAGAACCTGCTCCTGTATCTCCGTTATGGCGTTTTGGGTTATTATGCGCACGTCGGGGAAGATGAGGTTAAAGTAGAACCCCATGAATCCTGCCAGCGCCGCGGAGGAGCGAAGACCCAGGACGTATATGCTCCGGGCGGAGCATATCGCGGTGACGGCCTCCCGGAAGGCGTCCCTATCGAGTTCCTCCAGGGTGTGGCGGATCTTTATCATGTCGGAGTTGAGCACGGCGTCGGGTATGTCGTCCCGGTCGATGAGGTCCTTGGCGACCTCTATCCGCTGGACGGTGGTGAGCCTATTTTTAACAAGCTCCTGCAGCGCCCGGCGCATCTCCGGGTAGCCGTTGTAACCCAGGTCCGCCGCGAAACGCACCACCGTGGACTCCGAAACGCCCGCGGCGTCCCCCAGCTTGCCGGCGGTCATGAAGGCCGCCTTGTCATAGTTCTCGCTTATATACGCGGCGATCCTCCTCTGACCCTTCGAGAAACCGGAAGAGACGCTCTTGATCGCCGATAGGACATCCTTTTCCATGAACAAACTCCTTGCCAGCCTTAACGGGGCGAAATAGCGACAACACATATTATATTTGACCCGTTAAAAAAAGCAAGAGTTATTTTATCCAAAATGAATCTTTTTGAATAAAAACTTGCAAAGTCAGGCGCCCCGCAGGGCTCTGAGCTCCTCGGGAGTGAGCTCCCGCCACTCCCCCTTCTTGAGTCCGCCGAGTCTCACGCCGCCTATGGATATCCTGGTGAGCCTGTGTACCCTGAGCCCGGCGGCCTCGCACATGCGGCGGATCTGCCTGTTGCGGCCCTCGTGTATCGTTATGTCCATGGCCGCCGTGGCGCCCCGGTCGTAGAGGAGGCGCACCCTCGGCCGCCTGATCTTATGGCCGTCCAGCTCCATCGGCTCTTGGAGTTTCCGCATCCCCGCCTCCGCGTCGCCGGAGACAAGCACGCGGTACGTCTTCTCCTTCTCGTTGGAGGGATGCGCGATGAGGTTCGCGAAGTCCCCGTCGTTCGTCATGAGGAGGAGGCCCTCGGAGTTGATGTCGAGCCGCCCCACGGGGTAGACCCGCTCCGGGATATCGGCCACCAGCTCCGCCACGCTGCGGCGGCCCTGCTCGTCGCGCATGGTGGTGACGTACCCCACGGGCTTATTGAGCATTATGTAATATTTTCTCCCGCTCGCCGCCGGCAGAGGTACGCCCCTTATGCGTACCTCATCCCTCTCCGGGTCGGCGCGGCAGCCGAGGGCGGCCGTGACGCCATTCACCGTCACGCACCCCTCGGATATGAGCTCCTCCGCCGCCCTGCGGGAGAGGCCGGCCCTCGCCGCTATTATCTTCTGTAGTCGCTCCTCCATGGCTGAGATCATTCCCCGTCACTTTTATAGATGGCCCCGAAGAGCCGCTTTAGAAAATCCATCCCCGAGAGTTTGACGGACTCGTCCTTCCCCACATCCTCGGCGAAATAGAGTTCTGCCCTGGCGGCCTCCTCACCGTCTAAGAGCGCCACAAGGCTCCCGGCCCTCTCCCCGGCGGTGACGTCCGCGTAGACGAAGGGAGGCAGCTCCGGGACGAGCTCCACCTCCGCCGCCTTATCCACGAGGAGGCACACGGACTCACGGGCGGCCACCGGCACGGAATCGGCGAGACCCGACACCACAGGCACCCGGGCCGCCACCTCGCCGGCGGAGGCGAGACGCACGAGTTTCCACCGGCCGAAGGCCATGTCGTACAGCGCCACATGGTCGTTCCAATCGTCCCCGTCGCGGAGGGTCACGCATATGAGCCTCATGCCGTCCCGCTCGGCGCAGGTGACAAGGGTACGCCCCGCCGCCTCGGTGTAGCCGGTCTTGCCGGAGAGCATCCCCTCATAGCTCCACATGAGCTTATTGTGGTTCTTGAACGTCCTGTCCCCAAAGCTAATGGACCTGGTGGAGGCGAGCTGCGCGAAGAGGGAGTTGTTCATGGCCTCGGCCATCAGCAGCGCCAGGTCCCGGGCGGAGGAGTAGTGCCCCTCCTCGGTGAGGCCGTGGGGGTTTACATAATGTGTGTTCTCCAGGCCCAGGCTCTCAGCCCGCTCATTCATGAGTTTTGAGAACTCCTGGACTCCCCCGCTTATATGGCAGGCCACGGCCACGGCGGCGTCGTTGCCGGACTCCAGCATGAGCCCATAGAGGAGCTCGCGCATGGTGAGTCTCTCCCCCGCCCGCAGGTACATGGAGGAGCCCTCCACGCCCTGGGCCGCGGGGTCCACCTCCACTATGTCGTCAAGGGAGGAGTTCTCCAGGGCCACGAGGGCCGTCATGAGTTTCGTCGTGCTGGCGATCTGCATCCGCTCGTCCGGGTTTTTCTCGTAGAGCACCTGGCCGGTGTTGGCCTCCAGGAGTATGGCGGACTTAGCGGAGACCGAGACCTCCCCTTCCGCCCGCGCGGGCACGGTAAACGCCGCCACTAAAGCGATGGCGGCGGTTGCCGATAGGAGCCTTTTAATAACGCGCATAATAAGCACCACCTTTTCAGTGCTTATTATTGCCTCAAAACGCGGGAAGTTATTCTGATACTGTCTCGGATCCCGCGTTATCTTCGGCCGCCTTGGCTTTTTTCTCGGCGCGGTCGTTGATAAATTTCTCCACCGTGGCGGTGACTTTGTCGATGAGCTCCGGCGCGCCGTCGATGAGCCTGTCCACCGTTGTGGCCGCGGGGGGCTCGATGGTCATGACCCTGACCTGGCCGTCCCGTATGACGACGAACGCCAGGGGGTCTATCTTCATCCCGCCGCCGCCTCCGCCGCCGAAGGGATTGGACTGGGACGGCTGCTGGTGCTTGGTGGTGAAATCAGAGCCTCCGGAGCCGAACCCGACACTCACCCGGGACACCGGAATGATCGTTATGCCATCGGGGGTGGTGATGCTCTGTCCTATGACGGCGCTGACGTCCACCATCTCGTGGAGCTTGGAGAGCACTGTGCCCATTAGCTCATTGATTGGATGCTTGTCCATTATTTTCCACCTTTCCTTTTTTGAACCCTCGGATGATGGCCTTAACGGCCGGCACCACCGCCAGGGCAATATATACGATTTCCCAAATAGCTATAGTGAGCTGCGCCTCCACGAAGATGACGTTCTCACCGGAGTCAAAATCCACCGCAGCCCCCAGGTCCCGCTCCTTTATCTTGAAGGTGTTGTCGAGGACTGGCGTCAGGGCGTTCACGGCGATGGAGGCGTAGGCGAATGTCATGGCCGTGCTGTAGGGGTCCGGCGAGGAGACGGTGTAGTGGATGGTGAGCTTATCTATACATAGTTTTCTCCGGAGCCTCCCCAGGAGTTCGCCCACGGCGGTGAGTATTTCGGAGATGAGATCCCAGGTGATGGGAAGTTTCTTCTTCTCCTTCCCGCCCTCGGGGGACTCAGGTCCCTTCTTTTCCTTTTCCTTCTTCTTTTTTACCTTTTTCTTTTTCTCCTTCTTCTTAGGCGCGCCCTCCCCGCCGGCCTTTTGGGGCTTGCGCTCCTTTTTGGGTAGGAGCTCAAATTTCACGGGGCCCGCGATTATTTTAAGGTGCAGTACGCCCTCCTCCAGCCGCAAGGCGGCGCCCACCCTCAAAAGGGCGATAAGGAGCAGTATGAGAAAAATTATCAAGACCGCTAACATCCTATCACCGCCATGACAGTTTGTTCACTCAGCCTGGGGTACGCCGTCCTCAGGCGATTTTTCCGGCTCCGACTGTTCCTCGCCGGTACCCGTCTTGAGTTCCGGCAGTTCCTCCAGGGATGATATCCCGAATGTCCTCAAAAAATTCCCAGTGGTGCGAAAAAGCGTTGGCCGCCCCGGGGCGTCCAGCGTCCCGGCAGGCTCAATGAGTCCCCTCTCCACGAGGGTCCCCACCGTGTAGGAGCTGTCGATCCCACGGACCTTATCAATATAGGCGCGGGTCACCGGCTGGAAGTACGCCACCACCGCCAGGACCTCAAGGGCGGTCCTCGTGAGGCGCGGCGGGCGCCGCGTCTCCAGGGCGGCTCTTATTATATCGCCGTACTCCGGCGCGGAGCATAGCTGCAGCTTGTCCTCCAGCCGCACAAGCCTAACACCCCGGCGCTCATAATTTAGTCTGTCCGCCAGCCTCTGGGCCACGTCCCGGACTGTGTCCTCCGGCAGCGCCAGCACCGAGGCGATCCTCGATATGGCCACCGCCTCGCCGGAGGCGAAGAGTATGCCCTCGATGGCGGCCTCTATTTCATGTAAGTCCATCGGGCTCCCCCTCAAAACACGATACGCGGGCCTCCGGGCCGTCGCCGTCAATAATGAGCCTGCCGGCCCGGCACAGCTCCAAGAGGGCTATGAACGTTGCCACCAGCTCCGTGCGGCTCTCGCTCATGCGGTATATCTCCCCCAGCTCCACGGGTCCGCTCTCTCTTAGATACGTCAGGAGCTCCCGGGTCTTCTCCGTGACGGAGTAGACTATCCTCTCCGGCATACGGAATGCCCCGGCCTCGATGACGCCCCCGGGCAGTCCCTCCCTTGAGAGGACGCTCATCATGGCCTCATATAGGTCCCCGGCGTCATGGGTGTATCTATACTCCCTCTGGGGCTCCAGGTACTCCGGGGGTTTCACGATGGTCCCGGCGCCGCGGGTGTACATGGAGCCAAGCACCGGCGTCAGGTCCCGGATGCTCTCATATAGGTCCTTATTCTTTAGCCTCTCCAGGGACTCCATGAGCTCCTCGAGCTCCGGGTCCGCGTCCCCGGCGGAGAGGAGCATCCTGGCCTTGATGTACACGAGATGCGACGCCATTGAGACGAACTCGCTGGCTATCTCCAGGTCCATGGCCTTCATCTCGTCAAGGTACGCCAGGTACTGGTCCAGGAGCTTTGATATCTCGATATCCTGTATCTCTATCTTGTTCTTCGCCAAAAGCGCGAGGATCAGCGTCAGTGGTCCCTCAAAATCCTCCATCTCGTCCTGGGTCCTGACGACGCCCTCAAGAAAAAAAGTGGGATTCTCCATTCTTCACCCTGTCTTCAACTTATCTTCGTTTACCGCCCCGGGCCCTCAGATGAACAGCCCGCCGAGGTCCAGCCCCAGCCGCGCCATGAAACTTAATTTATCAAAGAGGAACCCAACGGCGCTGTTGAGGGGCCCATTGAGAACGCCCGTCACCACCAGCACCACAAGGAGGAGCATACCGTAGCGCTCGTAGACCATCAGCTTATAGTACGCCTCCGGGCTCAGCGCCGAGAAGAGGACCTTTGAGCCGTCCAGCGGCGGCACCGGGAGGATGTTGAAAACGGCGAAGGCCAGGCTCAAATACGCCGTACGGTAGACGGTCAGGACTATATAGTAGAGCGCGCCGCCCCGCACGACGCCCCCGGTGACACCGAAGATGAGCCCGTAGACGAACAGCATCACGACCGTTATGAGGACGTTTGACACCGGCCCCGCCAGCGCCGATATAGCCATACCGCGCTTGGGATTTTTGAAGTTCCGCATGTCGATGGGCACCGGTTTCGCCCACCCGAACCCCACAAAGGCCATCATGACGAATCCCATGATGTCAAAGTGTTTGAGGGGGTTTAGGGAGAGGCGGCCCATGTCCCTGGCGGTGGTGTCGCCCAGCCACAGCGCCACAAGGCCGTGGGAGCACTCGTGGAGCGTTATACATATGAGCGCCGGTATAACGGAGAGGAGGGCGTCCGTCAGCACCGACCAGTCCAAGTTCTTTAAAACATTCAGCATAGAATCATATTAACATATTTCGGCAAGCTTTTCAATCTCTAATCTCAGCTCGTCGCGGCCTATCCCGTGCTCCGCGCTGCAGGGGATGAGGAGCGCGGGCTCCGGCAGGGCCAGTGTCTCGCGGACACAGGCGAGGTTCGCCTCAAGCTCGCTCTTCTTGCACTTATCTATCTTGTTTGCCGCCACAATGAAGGGCCGCCCGGCGTCCTTGAACCACTCCGCCATCGTGACGTCGTCGGCGGTGGGCTTGTGGCGGGCGTCCACTATCAACACGCCGAGGGTTATGAGGTCCGGCTCCCCGAAGTAGCTCTCCATGAGGACGGCCCATCTGTCGCGCTCGGCCTTGGAGACCTTAGCGTAGCCGTAACCCGGCAGGTCCGTTATATACACCTTGCCGTCCAGGAGGAAGTAGTTCACGTGGGCGGTCTTCCCCGGCTCCGAGCCCACCCGGGCGAAGTTCTTCCGGCCCAAAATGGAGTTTATGAGCGAGGACTTCCCAACGTTGGAGCGCCCGGCGAAGGCCGCCTGGGGGCGGCCGTCCCTTATGAAATCCCGGGGCGAGGCCGCGGACTTAATAAATTCTACTTTGTTGTAATTCATACCGTATTTCTCAATTTCTGAGCTGGATGGAGGGCAGTATCTCCTTAACAGGGAGCTTTCTCCGCTCCGAGATGAGTTCCCTTCGGCCCTCGGGCAGGACCAGGACCACGTCCAGGATGTCGTCAAGGCGCTCGGCCGTCACAAAGTTGAGGGCGCGCCGCACTGTCTGGTCTATCTCCTCAAGGTCGCTTTTATTCCCCTCCGGGATCACGACGGTCTTGACGCCGTGGCGGAGGGCCGCCATGGTCTTCTCCCGGAGACCGCCTATCGGGAGGATGCGGCCTGTGAGGGTTATCTCACCCGTCATCGCCACGTCCCGCCGCACCGGGTCCCCGGTGAGGGCGGATATGACCGCCACGGCTATGGTAATACCGGCGGAGGGTCCGTCCTTCGGGACGGCCCCCTCGGGGAAGTGGATGTGGATGTCCCTATTTTTATAAAACTCGTGGTCTATACCAAGCATGTCGGCGCGGCTGCGGATATAGGAGATGGCCGCGTGGGCGGACTCCTTCATCACGTCCCCCAGGTTGCCGGTGAGCTCGAGTTTCCCGGAGCCCTCCAGGACGCCCACCTCCACCTCAAGTATCTCGCCCCCCACCTGGGTCCAGGCAAGGCCGTTCACGACGCCCACCATGTCGCGGCCAGCAAGGCGCTCGGGCTTAAATTTCCGCACGCCCAAGAGCTCCTCCAGCATCGACGAGGTGACAACGAGGCTCTTGGCCTCCCCAGTGGCTATCTTGAGGTCCGCCTTGCGGCATATCGCGGCAAGCTCCCGCTCAAGCTGCCGCACGCCCGACTCCCGTGTGTAACCTGATATCACATCCCGGATGGCGTCGTCGCCCATCTTCAAGGTCCTCGCGTTGAGGCCGTGCTTCTTCCGCTGTTTCGGCAGGAGGTGATCCTTCGCTATGCGCAGTTTCTCCTCGTCCGTGTAGCTGGAGAGCTCTATGACCTCCATCCTATCAAGGAGGGGCCGGGGGATGGTGTCCGTCGTGTTGGCGGTTGTTATGAACATGACGTTGGAGAGGTCAAAAGGTATCTCCAGGTAGTGGTCCCTGAAGGTGGTGTTCTGCTCGGGGTCCAGGGCCTCCAAGAGCGCGGAGGCGGGGTCCCCCCGGTAGTCGCTCCCCAGCTTATCTATCTCATCAAGCAGCAGGAGGGGGTTCTGGGTGCCGGCCTGTATCATGGCGTTCATTATGCGCCCCGGCATGGCGCCAACGTACGTCTTCCTGTGGCCCCTTATCTCGGCCTCGTCGTGCACCCCGCCGAGGCTCATGCGGTAGAGCTTGCGGTTCATGGCCCGCGCTATGCTTATGGCGATGGACGTCTTGCCCACGCCCGGGGGGCCCACGAGGCAGAGTATGCCGCCCTTTATCTGGGGCGCCATACAGCGGACGGCCATGAACTCGATTATCCTGTCCTTCACCTTCTCAAGGCCGAAGTGGTCCGCGTCAAGTATCTTCCTGGCGGAGGCGAGGTCCAATCGCTCCTTCGTCCTCTTGTTCCAGGGGAGTGAGAGGACGTTATCGAGATAGGAGCGGATGACAGAGCTCTCGGCGGAGCCGAAGGGCTGTTTCCCCAGACGGTCCACCTCCCGCAGGAGTTTCTTCTCAATCTCCTCGGAGAGGTCGAGGCTCGCTATCTTGAACCGGTAATCACCGAGCTCGGAGGCGTCGTCGTCGCCCAGCTCAGACTGTATCACCCGCAGCTGCTCGCGGAGTATATTGTCGCGCTGGGTGCTGGCCAACTGCTCACGGAGTTTCTGATTTATCTCCTGTTCGACCCTCATGACCTCCATCTCGTGCCGGAGCATCACTGTCACGGCGTGCAGGCGCTTCATGGGGTCCCGGATCTCAAGTATCTCCTCTTTCTTCTCCACTTCCAGAAAGACGTTCTGGGCTATATAGTCGGCGGTGTACCCCACATTCTCGCTGAGTACCAGGTTCACAAGCACCTCGGGGACGGGGTTGCCGCTCATGGAGACGTACTCCTCGTACATGGAGGCGACACTCCTGATAAGCGCCTGGGCCTTCAGCGTCATGGGCGCCGCGGGCGCCTCTATCCTCTCGATGGTGGCCACGGCGAACTTCCCGTCAAACTGAGCGGCTATGATCTTGGCGCGGTACTCCCCCTCCACCATCACACGGAGTCCCCCGCCGGGCGTACGGAGGTTCTGTTTCACCACACATACGACTCCGTAGTCGTATATGTCCTCCCTGTCCGGGTACTCCTTCAGAATATCCCGCTGGGCGGCCAGCAGCACGCGCCTGTCACCGTATATGACTTCGTTGATGGCCGCGACAGACTGCTCGCGCTCCACATCGAAACTTATGGTCATCTCCGGGAAGACGAGCATACCGCGTATGGCGATGAGCGGCATAGTCTCCACGGGGGCATATTCAACTTCAGTATTGTCCATCAGCATACCTCCTGGATGGATTATATAAGGCAAGATACTAACTGCCGCACGGCAGAATACACCGTGCGGCGCTGATTTTATAGGTTGGACGCCGCGTCCGGGTCTATGGAACGGGAGCGGCGGACGAGTTTCGGGCGGGCGCCCTGGGTGACGCACTCTTTCGTCACGATAACGCGGTCTATCCTGTCATCGGAGGGGACCTCGAACATTATGTCCGTCATTATCCCCTCGACTACGCTCCTGAGGCCCCTGGCGCCTATCTCCATCTCCACCGCCTTGTCGGCGATGGCCTCGAGGGCGGAGTCCTCAAACTCCAGGTTCACCCGGTCGTAGCTCATGAGCGCCTTATATTGGCGTGTCAGGGCGTTCTTGGGTTCCTTCAGTATGCGCACCAGGTCGTCGCGGTCCAGCTTGCGCATGGGCACCAGCACCGGCATACGCCCGATGAGCTCCGGGATTATGCCGAATTTCAAGAGGTCGTGGGTCTGGACCTGGGCGATGATCTCGCCAATGTCCTTCTCCTTGCGGGACTTTATCTCCGCGCCGAAACCCATGGACTTCTTATCGAGCCTGTGCTCTATTATCTTCTCTATCCCGTCAAAGGCGCCGCCGCAGATGAAGAGTATATTGGTGGTGTCCACCGTTATGAACTCCTGGTGCGGGTGCTTGCGGCCCCCCTGGGGCGGGACGGAGGCTATGGTGCCCTCGAGTATCTTGAGGAGCGCCTGCTGGACGCCCTCTCCGGACACGTCCCTCGTTATGGATGTATTCTCGCTCTTGCGGGCGATCTTGTCTATCTCGTCGATGTAGATGATCCCGCGCTCAGCCAAGGGCACGTCAAAATCCGCCGCCTGCAGGAGCCGCAGGAGTATATTCTCCACGTCGTCGCCCACGTAACCGGCCTCGGTGAGGGTGGTGGCGTCGGCTATGGCGAAGGGCACCTCCAGGATCCTGGCCAGGGTCTGGGCGAAGAAGGTCTTGCCGGAGCCCGTGGGGCCTATGAGCAGGATGTTGCTCTTTTGTATCTCGGTGTCGTTGGGGACGGCGCAGAATATGCGCTTATAGTGGTTGTACACAGCCACGGAGAGGGCGATCTTAGCCCTCTCCTGGCCGATGATATAGTCGTCAAGGAATTCCTTTATCTCCCGGGGTTTGGGGAGCTGCTGGGCGAGCTCGTAGGGGTCCTGGCTGCCCTGGTCCCCGTCCCTGCGGTAGTCGCCGCTGCCGTAGCCGTCAAAGGCCAGGTCATAGCAGAGTGATATGCACTCCTCGCAGATGCTGGCGTGCTGCCCGCGGAAAATTCGCCTGCCGTTGGCCTCGGGTCTGCCGCAGAAGTCGCAATATAGGGTCTTGTCATCCATGTTTGCCATTAGATGACTCCTTTCAGAAGAAATGCTTTACCGCTTGGAAATTATCTTGTCGATAAGGCCGAACTCCACTGCCTCCTGGGCGCTCATGAAGTTGTCGCGCTCACAGGCGTCCCGGACGACCTCCACGCTCTTGCCGGTGTTCTCCGCCATTATGGCGTTGATGCGGTCCTTTATCTTCTCGATGCGGCGCAGGTGGATGGCCATGTCGGTGACCTGTCCCTGGGTGCCGGCGGAGGGCTGGTGGATCATGATCTCGGAGTTGGGCAGGGCGAAACGCTTGCCCTTGGCGCCGGAGCTCAAGAGGAACGCTCCCATGCTGGCGGCAAGGCCGATGCAGATGGTGGAGACGTCGCACTTTATATATTGCATCGTGTCATAGATGGCCATCCCGGAGGTGATGGAGCCGCCGGGGGAGTTAATGTAGAACTGGATATCCTTGTCGGGGTCCTGGGCCTCCAGGAAGAGGAACTGCGCCACCACGAGGCTCGCAGTCGTGTCATTGACCTCCTCGCCCAAAAAGACGATGCGGTCGTTGAGGAGGCGGGAAAAGATATCGTAGGAACGCTCGCCCCTGGATGTCTGCTCTACTACATACGGTACTAAACTCATAAAAACATCTCCTTCAAAAGATTCAATGGATAGATGATAGCCAAAGGAGACGGCAAATATTCAAAGCCTGACGACAAGCGTCACTGGGCCGTTTCCTCGGACTTATCGCCGGTGTCCTCACCGGGGGCCTCCTGAGTCTCACCTGTCTCGGACTCATTAGATCCAGACTCATTAGACTCAGGCTCATTAGACGCAGGCTCATTAGACTCGGACTCGCCGGTGTGGGCCTCCTCGGGGGCGGCGACCTTGGCGCACTCGAGAACCAGTTCCTTGGCGCGCTCAAGCTTGAGGCCGGTCTTTATGGAGTCCGCGCTTATGGCGCTCTTCACGCTCTCAACAGCCATGCTGTACTCGTGGGCCAGCCGGTCGTACTCCGCCTCCACCTCCTCGTCGGTCACGGGGAAGTCCTCGGCCTTGGCTATGGCCTCGAAGGCGAGGTCCAGCTTTATCTGTTTCTCGGCGTCGGGACGGCTCTCGGCGCGGAAGGCCTCCTCAGTCATGCCTATCATGGAGAGATACTCACTGAGGTCGTACCCCTGGCTCGACATACTGTAACGCATGTTATTTATCATGGTGTCCAGCTGTTCCTCCACCATGGCGTCGGGTATCACGCACTCCACCAGATCCACGAGGCGGGCCATCACGACCTCCTCAAAGGCGCTCTGGGACTCGGCCTCGCGTTTCTCAAGGAGCTCACGGCGGACACTCTCCCTATACTCCTCCAAGGTGTCATACTCGGAGACATCCTTGGCAAACTCGTCGTCAAGGGCGGGGAGCTCCTTCACCTTCACCTCCCGGAGAGTCACCTTGAATGTGGCGTCCTTGCCGGCGATCTCCGGGGCATAGGCCTCGGGGAAGGTGACGTTCACATCAAAGCTCTCACCGGCGGTGTGGCCCACTATCTGCTCCTCAAAGCCGGGGATGAAGGCACCGGAACCCAGCTCCAGGTCATATTCCTTGTCCTTGCCGCCCTCAAAGGGCGCGCCGTCAATAAAGCCCTCGAAGTCCACCACGGCGATGTCGCCATTGGCGGCAGCCCGGTCTACGGTCTCCACACGGGCGTTCTGGTCGCGGGTGCGCTCGATCTCCCGGTCCACATCCCGGTCGGTGACGGTGGGCTCCACCTTGGGGGCGGTGATGCCCCTGTAGTCCCCGATATGCACCTCGGGATAGAGGGATACGGAGAACACCATCGTCAGGGACTTATCCTCGCCAATATCGAAATCAAGCATGGAGGGGCGGCCCACGGTCTCAAGCCCCTTCTCGGCTATACCGGCGTCAAGGGCATCCGGGGCCAGATCCTCCACCGCGTCCTCGTAGAACACGCCCTCGCCGTACATGCTCTCTATGATGCGCCTGGGCGCCTTGCCCCTTCTGAACCCGGGGATATTCATCTTGCCGCGCTCTTTGAGGTACGCCTTTGTCAGGGCGGCGTCGAACTCTGCCGGTGTCACCTCGACGGTCAGTTTCGCGGTGTTCTTTTCTGTCTTCTCAAATTCCTTGACGTTCACTTGTGTTTCCTCCTGTACATTTAAGCCGCATATATATGGTTGCGCGTTCAATGCGCGGCATTTATTGATTTGCACACATTGGGCATTATAACATAGTTTTCAAAGATTGCAAACATTTTGCGAGTAATTCATATAATTTTTACAGGAATAAAATTGAGATTGTCGGCTGAGATGAGCCTGTAGGCTATCCCCCGGTCCACCCCCTCAAAGGCGCCGGAGCGGCCCGCGCCGTGGATGTGGCCGTAGTAGCACTCCCGGACGCCGTAGAATGACATGAGCTCTATCATCCCCTCGGCGTAGTACTTGCCGTATATCGGCGGGTAGTGGAAAAAGCATATCTTCCGCCCGGCGTCCCCCGCCGCCTTCAGGGACGTCTCAAGCCGCTGGGTCTCACGGGCTAAGATCTTCCTGTCGTGGTCGGAGCCGCCCTGATTTGGACACATCCACCCCCGGGTGCCGCACACCGCCGTGTCCCCCACAAAAAAGGCGTTATTATTTAGTATATCTATCGTCTTGATCCCGTTATCTGAAAAAAAGCGCTTGGCCTTGGTGGCGGTGGTCCACCAGAAGTCGTGGTTGCCCTTGAGGATTATCTTTTTGCCGGGCAGGGCGTCAATGAACTTGAAGTCCTCAAGGCAGCTCGTCATATCCATGCCCCAGGTGAGGTCCCCGCAGATGACGGTGGTGTCCTCGGGGCCCACTATGGAAAAACCCTCCCGCAGGCGCTCCACATGGCCGGCCCACTCCGGGCCAAACACGTCCATTGGCTTTGAGGACTCAAAGGAGAGATGAAGATCACCGATGGTATAAAGCATTTTTCCTCCGTCTGCGAATATCCGGCGGCTCAAAGCGGATACTAATAGGGCGCTTGAGTCATTAAATAGATGAGAGGTGTAGAGATATGAGTGAGCATAACGAGCCCTGCGGCGGCAAGCTCCCCGGAGTCGGCTGCGACGTCACAAGCTGCAAATACCACGGCCGGGATAACTGCTGCCACGCGGAGTGCATCAACGTGGAGTCCCACAGCGCCATAAGAAAGTCCGAGACCTTCTGCGGTACCTTCGAGGCCAGGACTACCATGTAACACCCATCTGCCGGACGCCCGCAAGGGCGTCCGGCGTGGGACTCAAGTTTACATAAAGTACTTAGTTGACATAATCATATAAGTTTACATAATTATGGTTCACATAACTTCAATCTGATATGAAATCCCTCACCACGCAGCGAAGTTCAGATTTATCGAAACTCCCGGTGAAACGCAGCACGGCGGTGGCGAGGGCCGCGATTGATGCCGGGGCACGGGTCCCCGAGACGCGCTCCAGCTCGCCTATTAGCTCCACTCCCCCATCTCTCGGGCGGTGACAGAGCGCCGTGAGCACGCTGCCGCAGAATTTATAGGGGCTGGCGGTAGAGAGCACCACGGTGTATGTGCCGTCCCCCGTGGCGGCGGCGTACTTCTCGAAGACGCCGCAGGCCACGGCGGTGTGGGGGTCCATGAGGTACCCAAAGTCCCGGTGGACCCTGCCTATCACGTCCATCGTCTCCCCGTCCCCGCAGAAATCCGCCCAGAACTCCCGGGCTATGCGGGACTTTATCCCGCCGCGCACCTCATATCTACCCCGCTCCGCAAGCTCCCGCATGTATCCCGCGGTCTCCCGGTGGTCGCCGGTGAGGTCAAAGATAAGGCGCTCTAAATTGCTGGAGACGAGTATGTCCATGGAGGGGGATATGGTCTTTCTAAGAGGGCGGTTCCTATCGTACACGCCGGAGTTAATGAAGTCCGTCAGCACGTTGTTGCTGTTGGAGGCGCAGATGAGCCGCCCCACCGGGAGGCCCATCCTCTTGGCGTACCATCCGGCCAGGATGTCCCCGAAGTTTCCCGTGGGCACGCAGAAGTTCACCCGCTCGCCGGGAACTATGCGTCTCGCGGCCAGGAGGTCGCAGTAGGCGGAGAAGTAGTAGACTATCTGCGGCAGTAACCGGCCCCAATTTATGGAGTTGGCGGAACTGAGGATCCAGCCCCGCGCGCTCAGCTCCTGCCGGAGGCTCTCATCGGAAAATATCGCCTTGACGGCGCTCTGGGCGTCGTCAAAGTTACCACGGAGGGCGAACACCCCCGCGTTCCCGCCGCGCTGGGTCACCATCTGGAGCCTCTGTATCTCCGAGACGCCCTGCTCCGGGTAAAATACGGCGACCTTCGTGCCCTCCACGCCGGCAAAACCCTCGAGGGCCGCTTTGCCCGTGTCGCCGCTGGTTGCCGTGAGGACGCAGACCTGTTTTCCGGCGCCGTACTTCGCCATCGCGGAGGTCACGAGCCTCGGCAGTATCTGGAGGGCCATGTCCTTAAAGGCGCATGTGGGGCCGTGCCAGAGCTCCAGAACGCTGACGCCCTCTCTGAGCTCCCGGACTGGGGCTATATTCGGGTCGTCAAAGGCGGAGGGGCCGTAGGCCCGCGCCGCGAAGTCCGCTATCTCCCCCACCGAGTAGTCCGAGAGGAACGGTCTCATAATATAGACGGCCCTTTGAGGGTAGCTCATGCCCGCAAGCTCCTCTATGGCGTTCTTCGGCAGTACCGGCAGAGCGGCGGGGACGAAGAGCCCGCCCTCCCGCGAGAGGCCCATGGCTATCGCCCCGGCGGAGCTCACCTGCGCCGATTTGTCCCTGGTGCTAATGTAGTGCATAACGCTCCTCCTCACGCCGCGCGGTAAACTGTAGTCTATCTTTCCTCCCAAAAGGCGTTCTCTATGTGGATTATCTTAGGCTTTTTTGTGTCGGGCCCAAAGGGGGCGTAGATCTCTATCACATCGAATCTCGGCTGTTTCTCCGTCCCGCAGTGCGCAAGGTAGCTCTTGGCGGCGGAGAGGATACGCCTTTGTTTCTCCGCGTCCACGTACTCCCGGGCCTTGGCAAAGGAGTCGTCCTTCCTCGTCTTTACCTCCACAAACACGATATAGCGGCGGTTCTCGGCGATGATGTCTACCTCCCCCATGCGGGTCCTGTAGTTCATTCCCACCACTTCATAGCGCTTTTTGCGCAGATACTCCGCCGCCACGGCCTCACCCCAGCGGCCAACCATCCTTGTATTCAATGCATCTTCCTCAAAAAAGCGGTGCGGTGAATGGGGCTCGGGCCCAGCTTGCGCAGGCTCTCATAGTGGAGCTTTGTGCCGTAACCCTTGTGGCGGTCAAAACCGTAGCCGGGGTAGACGCCGTTTAGGCGCACCATCTCCCGGTCCCGGCTCACCTTGGCGATTATGGAGGCCGCCGCGACGCTCGCCGAGAGCGAGTCCCCCTTCACCAGGGTAACGTTGGGGTAATCTATCCCCGACGACCTGTTTCCGTCGATCATACATAGCTCCGGCGCCGGGCGGAGGGCGGATATCGCCCTGTTCATGGCGAGGTATGTGGCGTTTAGGATGTTGAGGGCGTCTATCTCCCCCACGTCTGCCCAGCCGACGCCGTAGGCCACCGCCTTCTCGGTTATCTCGTCAAATAACCGCTCCCGGGTCTTCTCCGAGAGCTTTTTTGAGTCGTCAAGCCCCTCAATAATGAGTCCCGGCGGCAGTATCACCGCTCCGGCGCAGACCGGTCCCGCCAGCGGGCCCCGGCCGGCCTCGTCAACGCCGGCGATGAGCCGGACTCCGCTCTCAAAATATCCCCGCTCTATCTCCCAGAGATCCATAGTGCCGCACCTCTAAATCCTGTCTATGGTCATGCGCCCTAATTTCCCGCCCCGGAACTCGTCAAGGAGTACCCGGCTCATCCGCTCAAGGTCCAGCTCACCGCCGGAGACGATAAATCCCCGCCTCCTTGCTGCGAGCTCCAGGAGCTCAAAGCCGGTCCTATTTTGGGGCTCCTCTATGGAGAATCTGGCTGTGAGATTCTGTGGGTACATGTCTGCAAGCCTCTCCATGAGGCGCGCCCCCAGTGTCTCCGCGTCAAGTATCTCGTCCCGCACAGCGCCGGTGAAGGCCAGGTTCTCCCCCACGGTCTTGTCCTCGAACTTCGGCCAGAGGAGGCCGGGGGTGTCCAGCATCTCCACGCCGTTCCCCAGGCTTATCCACTGTTTTCCACGGGTGACGCCGGGCCTATCGGAGGCCTCCGCCGCCCGGCGCCCCGCCACTCTATTGATAAATGAGGATTTGCCCACGTTAGGTATCCCCAGCACCATTACCCGGAGCGTCCTGCCGGCCTGACCCCGGGCAGCACTCGCGGCTATCTTGTCCCGGAGGAGGTTCCTTATGGCCGGGACGAATCCCTTCGTGCCAGTGCCGTGCATGGAGTCAGTCTCCAGTACGGCGCAGCCCTCACGGCGGAAGGACTCGCTCCAGAGTCTCGTAGCGGCGGGGTCCGCCTGGTCCACCCTGTTGAGCACAATGAGCCTTGGCTTGGAGCCGGTCATCGAGCCTATCTCCGGGTTGCGGCTGGAGCGCGGCACCCGGGCGTCCACCACCTCGCAGACCGCGTCCACAAGGCGGGCGTTGTCAGTAACCATCCGGCGGGCCTTGGCCATGTGGCCAGGGAACCACTGGATGCTCATCTCCTCACCCATCAGTTATAGATACTCCCGATCCTCGACCAGTCCCGGGGTCGGCCCTCGTCCGGCAGGTCAGAGGGGATGAGTATCCCCAGGACCTTTCCGATGACGCACCGCTCGTCCACCATGCCGACGTCGTCATTCCTGCTGTCCTTTGAGGCGTTGCGGTTGTCCCCCATGACGAAGAGTTTCCCCTCCGGCACGGTCACGGGCCCGGAGAAGTCCTCCCGGGCAGTGGTGGGACTATTGGTGTAGGGCTCCTCCAGGGCGACGCCGTCCACATAGACGACGCCCGAATCAAAGTCGATATCAACTGTCTGCCCGCCAGTGGCGATGACCCTCTTCACAAGGGGGCTGTCCCCGTAGCTCATGGAGCGCACCACCACCACGTCCCCGTCCTTCGGCGTGTAGAAGAGGTTGCTTGTCACAAGCTGGTCGTAGTTTTGGAGCGTCGGCAGCATGGAGCCGCCGTCCACATACACCACCCGCAGGAAGAAGATGAACATGAATATGCCGAATACTATCGCCCCGACGGCGCACTGCACCCAGTCGAACGCCTCAAGCTTGGCGCTGTTCTTCTTTTTTCCGTCCTTCTTGCCGGTCCCGCTGCCACGCCCCGCGGACGGCGCGTCGCTTTGACCGGACACGTCAATATCGGGATAGTTTTCAAATTCCTCGTCGTTTGCCATATCTCATCCCTCGACAAAAAGTGCGTCCTATATCAAAAAAAGGGGCGAACGCCCCTTTTTTTGACAAACTCTCTTATATTCTCTCTTTGACCTTCGCGTTCTTGCCGACGCGGTCGCGCAGATAATAGAGCTTGGCTCTCCTGACCTTGCCGCGCCTGACGGTCTCCACAGAGACGATGCTGGGGGAGTGGACCGGGAATATCTTCTCGCAGCCCACGCTGTAAGAAATGCGGCGGACGGTGATGGTCTCGTTGATCCCGCCGTGTTTCTTGGCGATGATAGTACCCTCAAAAGCCTGGTTGCGCTCTCTGCTGCCCTCCTTTACGCGGACAGTGACGCGCACGGTATCGCCCACGTTCATCTCGGGAAGCTCCGGCTTCATGTACTGCTGGTTAAGAGTCTCTACTAAATTCATTTGCTTTTCCTCCCTTCCGCGACGACGTTCATACCGCGCTCCGGCGGCAGCGGACCGTCCCGATGAGCAGGTGACCCTGCAAAAGCTCTGCCATTCTACCACAATATATAGGAAAAAGCAAGAACTTTTTTCAACTTTTTGAAAAGTCAGACGCCGCTGTGTATGGACTGCAGTAGGTTGTACATCTCCTCGTCAAGGCCCTTCTTCATGCTCAGTGCCTCGTCAATGGGCATGTTGAAGAATGTGCTGCCGTCATAGCACACCACCCTGTTGGTGCCGCCGGAGGCGAGGATCTTCACTGCCTCGTAGCCCATCTGGGAGGCCACGACCCTGTCCCGGGACTGGGGACGGCCGCCGCGCTGGACGTGCCCCAGGACCGTCACGCGGGTGTCGATACCTGTCTCAGTCCTGACCACCTCGGCCACCTTATCCGCCGACGAGGCGCCCTCCGCCACGATTATGGTGTAATTCGTCCTGCCGCGGAGACGGCCCTCCCGTATGGGCCTCACGACGCTCTCAATGAGGTCGATGTCCTTCTCCGGCACCACGACCGCCGTGGCGCCCACGGATATCGCGACGGCCAGGGCCAGGTGCCCCGCCCTGTGGCCCATGACTTCCACCACCGAGCAGCGCTCGTGGGAGCGCATGGTGTCGTTTAACTTATCCACCGCGTCGATGGCGGTGTTGCAGGCCGTGTCGTAACCTATGGTGTAGCTGGTGCAGGCGATGTCGTTATCTATCGTGGCCGGTACGCCCACCACGGCCACGCCGTATTTTGAGAGGTCCTGGGCGCCCCTGAAGGTGCCGTCGCCGCCGATGCAGACTATGCCCTGGATGCCGGAGTAACGGCAGTTGTCGGCGGCCCTTTTAAGCCCCTCCGGCGTTGTGAACTCCGGGCTCCTGGCGGTGTAGATTATGGTGCCGCCCTGGCTCGTTATGCCGGAGACATCGTTGGGCGTCATGGGGGTCATCTCACCGGCTATGAGCCCGTGATAGCCCCGCTTTATGCCCACGCACTCAATCCCCATGGAGTGGGAGGTCCTGACCACGGCCCTTATGGCCGCGTTCATGCCGGGGGCGTCGCCGCCTGACGTGAGAACACCTATCCTACGTACTTTTGGCTCCATTTTTATTGCCTCCTTATATTATCTGAAGATATCTCCGGTGATGTCCCGGAGCTCAAGGCGCTTGAATTTAGCAAAATCCGGTCCAATGAGTCCCCCCGCCCCGATTGCGGAGACGAGCTGCGCCGGGGAGAGGCCCGGGTCCTGGGCCGCCACCGTGGCGCGGAGAACTATCCGCCCGCCCTCCGGCTTATCCAGAGATACGGATCGGATCATGGGAATTATGTTGACCTCGGCGGTGGAGCGTTTCGTCTTCTTCTCTATGACGAGCTCATCCCTTGAGAAGATTTCCCGGATGCGGCCGGCGTCCTCCACTATGTTATCATAGTAGAGCGCGGCCTCGATGTCAAGCCATTTGATCTCTTTAAATTTCCTCACCGCTGAGTAGGCCGAGACTGCCTCCAATCCCTCCGGGAGAGAGCGGTTGAGCCTCCCGGCCACCTCCTCCAAGGGGCAGCCGCCGGTGAGCTCAAAGTCCATGAGCTCGCACACGCTCTCCGTCCCCACGGAGAGCGGCAGGGCGAAATTCATGTACGGGTGGGGATTAAAGCCCTCGGTGTGGCGTATCTCCACACCGGCGCGGATGAAGGCCCTCTGCATGGTGCGCATGAGGTCTAAGTGGGATATGAACTTCGCCTTGCCGGCCTTTTTAAATAGCAGTCTATTCATCGCACTTCCTCCTCTCAAGGAGGCAGTTGGCGCCGCAGCCCATGCAGGCGTGGCGGCAGTCCGGGGTCACGCGCTCCTCAAAGGCGGCGCGGCGCTCGCTCTCAAGGTATGATCTGCGAACGCCCAGGTCCACGAAGTCCCAGGGAAAGAGCTCGTCCTCGCCCCGCGTGCGTGTGGCGTAGAACTCCATGGTGAGTCCCGCGTCGCTAAAGGCCCTCTGCCAGCGCTCAAAGGAGAAGTACTCCCCCCAGGAGTCCAGCTTTCCACCGGCGCGCCAGACGTTCTCGATGGCTCGTCCCACGCGCCTGTCCCCCCGGGACAGCGCGGCCTCCACGAGGCTCACGTCCGGCGCGTGCCAGTTATATGTTATGGCCTTGGCCCTGAGGTTCTCCCGCAGGAGCGTCACCCGCCTTATGTACTCCTCCTGGGTCACCTGAGGCTCCCACTCAAAGGGTGTGTGGGGTTTCGGCACAAAGCAGGAGGTGCTCACCGTTATCCTGACGCCCCTGGCCCTATTCTTGGCGTGGTCCCTCCAGAGCTGTAGGACCCGGTTCGCAAGGTCCGCGATCGCCAGGACATCCTCGTCCGTCTCCGTGGGCAGTCCCAGCATGAAGTAGAGCTTGAGGGTGTTCCAGCCGCCCTCAAAGGCTATGCGGCAGGAGTTGAATAGGTCCTCCTCAGTGACGTTCTTATTTATGACGTCCCTCAGCCTCTGGCTCCCGGCCTCCGGGGCGAAGGTGAGGCCGGACTTCCTCACCCGCTGTACGCGCTCCATGAGGCCCATGGAGAAATTATCAGCCCTCAGTGACGGTAGGGAGAGGCTTATTTTTCTCGGCTCGCACCAGTCGAGGAGCCCATCGCAGAGCTCCGTGAGGCCCTTAAAGTCGCTGGTGGAGAGGCTGGAGAGCGTTATCTCCTCGTACCCCGAGGTCTCAAGGGCTTTCCTCGCCTTCTCCAGCAAAAACTCCGTGCTGTGGCGGCGCACCGGCCTGTAGGCGAAACCCGCCTGACAGAAACGGCACCCCCGGACGCACCCCCGAAAGAGCTCCAGCACCACCCGGTCGTGGACGATCTCGGTGGAGGGGACTATGGCCGAGTCCGGGTAAAAGGCCCTGTCAAGGTCCTCGATTATCCGCTTTCTCACCCGCTTGGGGGCGGAGCCCCGGGGCGTCATGGAGCGCAGCGTGCCGTCCTCATTATAGTCCACGTCATAGAGCGAGGGGACGTAGACGCCGCCGATCTTCGCCGCCTCGGAGAGGAACTCCCCCTTGGACCACCCCTCCGCCTTGGCGCGCCTTAAAAGGCGCAGGACCTCGATGTCCATATCCTCCCCCTCGCCTATGACGAAGAGGTCTATAAAATCCGCCATGGGCTCGGGGTTTATGCAGGATGTGCCCCCGGCGAAGACGAGGGGCGTCAGCCCCGGCCTGTCCTCGGAGCGGACGGGCAGCCCCGCGAGGTCCAGCATATTTAGGACGCTTGTGTAGGCCATCTCATAGCCCAGGGAGAATGCTATGGCGTCAAAGTCCGCCACGGGGTCGCCGCTCTCCAGGGCGTAGAGAGGTATGCCGGCCCCGCGCATCTCCTCCTCCATGTCCCCCCAGGGGGCGAATA